>NZ_CAJYBT010000094.1 GCF_913064665.1 uncultured Thioclava sp. | reverse complement strand
CGGGGTGGGGCTGGGTCAGGCCGGTGCCCACGGGGACAAGGCCGAGGCCGATTACGGGGCGGCGAAGCAGGAGTTGATCGTACGCGTGTCGAGTGCCTATTTCGATGTGCTGGCCGCGCTGGATAACGTCGAGTTTTCACGCGCCGAAAAAGAAGCTACCGCACGCCAACTGGAACAGGCCAAACAACGCTTTGAAGTTGGCCTGATTGCCATCACCGATGTGCACGAGGCACAGGCGCAGTATGACCTGACCGTGGCGCAGGAGATCACGGCCGATAACACGCTGGCGAATACGCGCGAGGCCTTGCAGGAAATCACCGGCCAGTATGACGAAACCCTGCAGGTGCTGCGCGATGAGATCCCGCTCCTCGAGCCGGTGCCGTCTGATGCGGACGCGTGGATAACACAGGCGCGGCAACAGAACCTTTCCCTGCAAGCGGCGCGATTTGCCGCCTCGGCCGCCAAGGATGAAATCAGTCGCCAGCGCGCCGGGCATTACCCGACGCTGGATTTTGTCGCCAACAAATCGAATTCCGTCACCCACAGTACTACCGGCCGGGAGACCGATGCCGAGACTTTATCCCTGCAACTGAACGTACCGCTGTTTGCCGGCGGCGCGGTTCTTTCGCGGACCCGCGAGGCAGGTTACCGGGCGAACGAGGCCCGCTATCGCCTTGAACAGACCCGTCGCGGTGTACAACGCCAGACACGCAATGCCTACCTCGGTGTGCTTGCCGGCATCAGCAGAGTGAAGGCCCTCGAGCAGGCCGTGGTCTCAAGCAAGAAGGCGCTCGAGGCCACCGAGGCCGGATTCGAGGTGGGCACGCGAACCATCGTTGACGTGCTGCTTAGCCAGCGCGAACTGTTCCGTGCCCAGCGTGACCATGCACGTTCCCGCTATGACTACCTGCTGAACACGCTGCGCCTGAAGCAGTCAGCGGGCTCGCTGGCAGTAACGGATGTGGAAGCGATAAGTCAATTGATGATTTCGGATTGATGATTGATGAATGAAAAGACATCGATGAATTCGGATTGATGATCGATGATTGGAAGATCAAAAACTTGTGATTTCATCAATTAGCGATCACCGATTGCTTTTAATATTCACCGATCATCATTCTGCAATCATCATTGTCTTTTATTGAGTTTGGCTGTTTTCGCTGAGGCAACGAGAATAGCGGTAAGTTCATCAGCCTCATTGAGCAAACCATCTAACTGTCCATTTATAACATTTGCTTCTTTTAGCAACGTAAGCCAGTAAACGGTTTCATCCAGTTCTTGCAGCCCACCCTCAAGCTTACTGATAAATTCTGCTCTTGAGCGTGAGCGCGTGGCTTCGTGGTAATGCGCACCCACGGAAGTACCACTTCTGAGCATCTGACGACCAAGAATTCTTGCCTCTTCACGAAGTGGCAGAGTCTTAAATAATTTAATTATTGAGAGTGCAAAACGTCGTGTACGACGACGCATAATTTCTGGGGAGTGTTCTTCGACCATCCTTGGCTCCTTTGTTGTGAATCACGCATCCATACGTGATGGTTTTTCAATCATCGATCATCAATCCGAATTCATCAATCTCTTTTCAATTCATCCACCAGCTTCAATAGTTTGTCCAGCGCGCCGCGGTTTCGCTCGACGACGCCGCGTGCGTTTTCGCCGCGCTGGTGACGCAGGTTGGGGTTGCGGAAGCAGTCCAGCACACTCGCGGCGAGTTGCTCGCTGTCTTTGACGACACACACGGCATCGCTCTCGCGTAGCATGCGACCGATGTCGGTGAAGTTATAGAAGCTCGGACCGATAACGATCGGCAGGCCCAGAGCCGCCGCCTCGATGGGATTCTGCCCGCCGGCCGGCACCAGCGTGCCGCCGATGAAGGCGATATCGGAGGCGGCATAAAAGAGGGGTAGCTCGCCCATGCTGTCGCCGAGATAGATATCCGTGTCTGCATCACAGCCACGGTGCTCGCTGCGGCGCACGAGGTTAAAGCCGCGTTTCTCGCACAGGTTGGCAACGCCGGTGAAACGTTCCGGGTGGCGCGGCACCAGCACAAGCCGCGCATCGGGCTGG
>NZ_CAJYBT010000093.1 GCF_913064665.1 uncultured Thioclava sp. | reverse complement strand
TGGCCAAGCTGAACCCCGAAAACGAGGCGGGCCGCCTGACCCTGATCGCGCGCTTTGGCGCGGGCAAGGTGGGCGATCATTTGCCGCGCCTCATTCGCACGGTCGAATCTGAGGGCGCCAATGTCGTGTGGTCCTGCGATGCCATGCATGGCAACACGATCAAATCGGCGAGCGGTTTCAAAACGCGGCCCTTCGAATCCGTGCTGCGCGAAGTGCGCGAGTTCTTTGCCATCCACAAAGCCGAGGGCACGATCCCGGGCGGCGTGCATTTCGAGATGACGGGCAAAGACGTGACCGAATGCACCGGCGGCGTGCGCGCTGTGACCGACGAGGACCTGTCCTCGCGCTACCACACCGCCTGCGACCCGCGCCTCAACGCCTCGCAATCGCTGGAACTGGCGTTCTTGGTGGCCGAAGAGCTGCAGGACCGCCGCAAACTGGCGAAAGCTGCCTCGCAGTAAGACGCTGCGATCAACGTATCTAGAAGGCCCCGGCGATTGTCTCCGGGGCCTTTTGTTTGAGGGCTGGGGGTGCACGGGATGGGGCGGACCGCGGATATCTCGAAACGGCCGGAAACCTTCAACAACGGCTTAGGTTTTGAATGGAGTTTGTGGCAGCATCAAAAGGGGTGGTTTGGGCCTGTTCCACAAACGAGTGTTTTAGAACGGCCGTGAATGATGGTTCTCCTGATCGAAACTGTCGTTGTCTTTCGTCAGATTTACTTGTTCTCTGTCATGCCAATTCTCCTTGGAGCAACTACTATGCCTGATCCCGCTAACCTCTTTGCTTTTGCCCTCATTTCACTTGGGATGGTGCTGACACCCGGGCCAAACATGGTTTATCTCATTTCCCGGTCGATATGTCAGGGCCGAACGTCTGGAATGATATCGCTTGGTGGCGTTACCTTGGGTTTTGTTTTTTACATGCTTTGCGCTGCTTTTGGCATCACCGGCTTTGTCATGGCAGTGCCATTTGCTTATGACACGCTGCGGTTCGCAGGCGCGGTATATCTGTTATATCTGGCGTGGCAGGCCGTAAAACCGAGCGGACGATCCCCTTTTCAAGTCCGGGATTTACCCAAAGATGGTCCTCGCAAGCTTTTTTTGATGGGATTTCTCACTAACATTCTCAATCCGAAAATCGCTGTGATGTATCTCTCTTTGTTGCCGCAATTTATCAGCTTGGAAAACGGCAGCATTCTGGGTCAATCAATCGCCCTAGGGTTAACGCAGATCATCATCAGCGTCTCTGTAAATGCCATGATCGCAGTCGGAGCAGGCAGCATCGCTGTATTTCTTGTTCAGCGGCCCCTTTGGGCCACCGTCCAGCGCTGGATCATGGGAACAGTGCTCACCGCTCTAGCTGTCAGAATGATGACCGAGGCGCGGCGCGGTTAAACGCCGCGATAAGAGACAGTGTCGGCAATTTTTGGCTTCCGGCAAACCTCCCAAAAACGACCCTTTGCTGAACGCCTTTCCCCAACCCCGAAATCCCTCACCTCCGCCTCGCCACGCCCAAGCCACCTATGGCTTGCCCGCTTGCGGGATCAGATGTGTCGTGCCCACCGCCGCTGCACGCGCCAGTGCGGGGTCCAGCGACATCGGGATATAATCGCCCGAGCGCCACAGTTCTGACAGATCATCATAATGGCTGCTCAGCGGATGGCCCGACTGCCCGGTTGAAATGATAAACACCGAGGAATCGGGATCGGCGAAATCAAGCACTTCGCGATAGCCCGCCGCGTGGACATTGGCGTAGGAATCCGGACCATCGCCGCCGCGCATTTCACCGCGCATCAAGGTGAAATCTCCTCCCGAGGTCGATTGGCGAATATTGACGAACCATTTCAGCCCCGGAACCTTGCCTAAGACAGGGTGATCCTGCTCGGCGATATGGGCATCGCCCCAGCGCCAGCTTTCCACATTGGGCCCGTATTTCTTGCTCAGATCCAGCAGCGCGGCATCAAGGGACTGGCGTGCGATATCGGTGCAGGTCTCTTTTGGGGCAGATTGGAGGATGTCGCACCAACGGCTCGCGCCATCGGTATTGCGAAACACCCGCTCGATGAAGACAGGCTCGAGATGGGTGAATTTCTTGGCCAACG
>NZ_CAJYBT010000092.1 GCF_913064665.1 uncultured Thioclava sp. | reverse complement strand
TATTGTCGCGGCCCGCAGATGTATCACGGCACGATCTCACCGCTAATTTTCAAGCCTGTTTTACTGGCGCAATCAGCGACTTCGTGAGCGAACTACGGAACGGGCAGCCATTCCAGAGCGATCGCCTGGATAATCTGCGCACGCTAAGACTTATGGAAGAAATTTAGCGGGCAGCCGACGTTGACGTTGGAAATGTTCAAGAACAAGGGAGAGGACATTGTCTGAGATCGAACACCCGTCACTCGCCGATCAGGTGTTTGACCAGTTACTAACCCAAATCCTTGAGGAACAATATCCAGTCAACTCCCGACTGCCCTCAGACCAGACGCTGGCATCGAGCGTTGGCGTGTCACGCCCGGTTCTGCGCACGGCACTTGCGCGTTTGCGCACCGATGGAATAATCCAGTCTAGGCGCGGCTCGGGC
This sequence comes from uncultured Thioclava sp., assembly GCF_913064665.1. Classification (GTDB taxonomy): domain Bacteria; phylum Pseudomonadota; class Alphaproteobacteria; order Rhodobacterales; family Rhodobacteraceae; genus Thioclava; species Thioclava arctica. Next base: position 1,869 of record NZ_CAJYBT010000092.1, on the reverse strand, counting down.
AATTACATCCGACGACGCCCTGATCGGCAGGTGGTCAGCTTCGTACCGCTCGGCTCGATTGCCGATATTCAGAGATGCTATGAGTTCCGCGTCGATGTCGAAGGAGCTGCAGCCGCTTGGGCTGCGCGTCGTCGCGATGCCGAAGATCTCAAGCAAATTGAAAACGCCTTTCAGATTCTGGAAAGCTCCTACATCCAGCAGGAACTCGGCATTGATGCCGACCAAAAGCTCCATTTGGCGATCGCGCGCGCCTCAAAAAACAGATTCTTCGTATCGGTTCTGGAGGCGCTCGGGCCGCAAATCTCCTTCGGCGTCAAACTGTCACGCTCGCTGACGCTCCTCGACGTACCCTCTCGACAAGAACTTGTGCTAGCTGAACACCGCGCGGTACTGGATGCCATACGCAAGGAACAACCTGACGCTGCGCAAGAGGCGATGCAAAAACACATTACTGCCGCAAAAAACCGAATGTTCGTCGGGCCAGACTGAGCCGTATCAGACTGTTGACGCCGGATTTTTCGTCGACAAGAAGGGGCTTCCAGCGGGACAATATCATATTCACTCGGCCGTGATCATGAATGTCGATCTAGCATTGACCTGAGCTCCAAGTCTCCGCCAGCTTTGCGCGGAGTCCTTGGGGTTAATTTTTTGGTGTTAGGCAGCCATCTTGTCCATCGCTTTTCCCTGCAAAAAACTCCATCGGGATCAGGTTGCCCAAGGTTGAGTGTGGTCTGCTCTAGTTGTAATCCTCATGCCATTCTTCAAGCGTTTTGCGAGCATCGCGCATGTGTCGAACAGCGTTTCATTCAAACACTCGTCCCGCAGTTTTCCATTAAAGCTTTCGATGAAGCAGTTCTGCTAGGTCTTTCCGGGCGCGATGTAGTGCCAATCGATGCCCGTATCCTGAACCCATTTGAGGATCGCCATGCTGGTGAACGCAGTTCCGTTGTCTGAAACTATTGTTTTTGGCATGCCGCATTCGGCGATGATCTGAACCAGTTCACGTGCAACGCGGTAGCCGGATAGCGACGTATCAGCCACCAGCACCAGATTCTCACGACTGAAGTCATCAACAACGGCCAGATTGTCAAACGGCACGCAATCTTGACCCCTAATCGGCGTCCCAAAATGCTCCCCTCTGGCACAACGGAAGCTGACCCGATGCGGTGTAGCCATCACGCAGCGCTGCCGTATCGGGCCAGCGGGTCTTCGGTCACTCGCGGGTCTTGAACCGCCAGCTTTCGTTGCCGGTTTCGACGATGTCGCAATGGTGGGTAAGGCGATCAAGGAGCGCGGTCGTCATCTTCGCATCGCCGAAGACCGATGGCCATTCGCCGAATTCGAGGTTTGTCGTCACGATGATCGACGTTCGCTGGTAGAGCCGGCTGATGAGGTGGAAGAGGAGTTGTCCGCCGGTTTGAGCGAATGGCAGGTAGCCGAGCTCGTCGAGGATCCGGAAGTCGAGGCGACACAGCAAGTCCGCGGTGCGCCCCTGCCGGTCGGCGCGGGCCTCAGCGTCGAGCTTGTTCCCAGGTCCACAACATTGAAGCATTGGCCGCGCTTGCCATGTCGTATGCAGGCTCGTGCGATACTAACGGCGAGATGCGATTTGCCGGATCCAGTGCCTCCGATCAGCACGACGTTGCACTGCTGATCGAGGAAGTCACCTGTTGCCAGATTGCGCACCAGCGTCTCGTTCACAGGCGTGTCCTCGAAGGCGAACTCATCGACTTCCTTTGCCAAAGGCAGTCGCGCGATGGTCAGCTGATACTTGATTGAACGTGCCTGCTTCTCGCTGATCTCGGCGTTCAACAGGTCACCGACGATCTGCTGCGGCTCGTGCTGCCGCTTCACTGCCGTGATGATGAT
>NZ_CAJYBT010000091.1 GCF_913064665.1 uncultured Thioclava sp. | reverse complement strand
GGGTCGATTGCGGCGGGCGGTACCTTGGGTATTTTGATCCCGCCGTCGGTGACAATGATCGTGTACGGCATTGCCACTGAAACCTCGATCGGGCGTCTGTTTTTGGCGGGTGTGATCCCCGGCTTGCTGCTGGTTGCGCTGTTCATGGCGTGGTCGCTGTATTCCACATGGAAATCGGGAAACCGTGAATTGCTGGCGACGGGCAACTATACGTGGAAGGAAAAGTTTGAAATCCTGCCGCGCGTGTTGCCGTTCCTGTTCATCATTCTGGGTGTGCTGTACGCGATGTATGGCGGTGTTGCGACGCCGTCTGAAACTGCGGCTGTGGGCGCGCTTTTGTGTCTGCTAATCGCCATGGTGATCTACAAGCTGTGGAACCCGCGTGACCTGTGGGTCGTGCTGCGTGACAGCACCAAAGAAAGCGTGATGATCCTGTTCATCATCGCTGCAGCGGGGGTCTTCAGCTACATGCTGTCCTCGCTCTTCGTGACGCAGTCGATTGCGCATTGGATCGCCGCGCTTGAGGTCAATCGCTGGGCGCTAATGGTCTTGATCAACGTGTTTCTGCTGGTCGCGGGCTTCTTCCTGCCACCTGTCGCGGTGATCCTGATGTCGGCTCCGATCCTGCTGCCGATCATCACGACAGCCGGGTTCGACCCCTCTTGGTTCGCGGTGATCGTGACGATCAACATGGAGATCGGGCTGATCACGCCACCGGTCGGCCTCAACCTTTACGTCATCAACGGAATAGCACCGGATATTTCACTCCAGCAGGTGCTCTGGGGATCGCTCCCCTTCGTCGGGTGCATGATCCTTGCACTCGTTATTCTATGCTTCTTTCCCGGCTTGGTGACATGGCTACCCACAGCCGTCATGGGGAACACGTTATGAATCTGCTTTCCGACGTGCTCGCCACCATCTTCGCGCGCCAGTCACGCGGGAAGATGGTGCCCCCAGCAAACTCGCGCGATATCAAAGAACTCACGTCCGATCTGCTTTCGACACGCGGCGAAATCTCCGGCATGACGACGGCCGCGCAGATACTCGACCGCTTCGCCGCGATGGACGACGGGGCAAAAACCGCCTTCTTCGAGCATCTCGCTTGTGATCTCGGGATCGACTGTGACAGGGTCCGCAACGCGCTGACGGCGTTCGAAGAGACACCATCGCAGGCGAATTACGCTGAATTTCTTGCCGCGTCCGAGCCTGCCCGACAGGAACTGGCCCGCCGCCTCAACCGAGTGCCGGGGGCGACGCCGCAACTGGTCGGAATGCGCCGTGACCTGCTACGGCTTATCCCGCGCAAGGATCTGAGGGCGCGGATTGATCTCGACTTCCAACACCTGTTCTCTTCCTGGTTTAATCGCGGTTTCCTCGTGCTCAGGCCGATCAACTGGGAAAGTCCAGCACAGGTGCTCGAAAAGATCATCGCTTACGAGGCGGTCCACGCCATTCACTCATGGGATGATCTACGCCGCCGGGTGGAGCCGACGGACCGCCGCTGTTTCGCGTTCTTCCATCCCGCGATGCCGGATGAGCCGCTGATTTTCGTCGAAGTCGCACTAACCCAAGGTATCCCCGGCTCAGTGCAGAGTCTGCTCGCCGAGGATCGTGAGGTCTTGCGCGCGGATGAGGCGGATACTGCTGTCTTCTATTCGATCTCCAACTGCCAAGCCGGGCTCGCTGGCATTTCCTTCGGCAACTCGCTGATCAAACAGGTTGCCGAAGATCTCGCCGCCGAGTTGCCAAACATCAACACCTTCGTCACCTTGTCGCCGATCCCAACTCTTTCGCGCTGGATGAAAGAGCAGTGTATCGACCCCGCGGATCTCGACGCCGACGCCCTGCGCGCGACCGCAGCGCGGTTCCTCGTGACAGCGAAGCGCAAGGACGGCATGCCCTATGATCCCGTGACCAGATTCCACCTCGGCAACGGCGCCTATATCCACGCCGTGCATGCGGGAGCCGACACGTCCGCCAAAGGGCTGGCCGAAAGCGCTGGAGCGATGGTGAATTACGGCTACGATCCGGAGACCTTTGCCGAGAACCATGAACGCTTCGCCCGGGCGCAGGAAGTCGCCGCCTCGAAAGAGGTTCGGGCGCTGATCCAGACCAATCCCGTCGCGTAACGCGAAAAGCTAAAAGAATTCAGTCTTTGAAGGAAACACTCTCATGACTAACCCGCTTTACGACCGCCTCTTCACGCCACTCGCCACCCGTGATGACGCTTTCCTGACAACGTCCGATGGGAGCGTGCATTCCGGACGGGAGTTTCTGGCGATTGCGGCGCGTCAGGCAAACGCGCTGACCGCGATGGGTCTGCGCCCCGGCGACCGTTTAGCGGTGCAAGTCGAGAAATCGCCACAGGCGCTCGCGCTATACGCGGCCTGCGTCATGGCGGGCCTCGCTTTCCTTCCCCCCCATACCCCCTACCCCGCGCGCGACCTCG
>NZ_CAJYBT010000090.1 GCF_913064665.1 uncultured Thioclava sp. | reverse complement strand
ATGAATCTCCTCTGCAAGCCAATACTGACACGGAAACCGCCCGCGACCTTGAAGCCGCCCTTGTGAAAAACGGCGCAGCCGAGGGTGGACCCGCCTATCGCGGCGCGGATCGCCTGATCCAAAAGCTGCGCAAAGCCAAAATGATTTCGATCGACAAACGCGCCTGGCGCACGACTTCGGCTGGCCTCGAATTGGCGCAGAACCTGACCGAGCTTTACAACTTCACTGACGCAATGGACACGAAATGACCCTACTTCAAGATCCTGACCTCAAGATCTTCTGGATCGCGGCTGCGATGGTTGTCGCGCTGTTCGTGCTCGAGCTGGCCTTCATGCTCATCGGTATCAGCGCCAGCCTCCGTGAAACCGCTGCGGATATTGGGGCATATATCGACGATGTCGATATTGGCGAAACGGATAGCTCCAGTGTCGATGGTGCATCGGCCGCCAGCGGCATCCTCGGCACGGTTCTCGACATCATCGGGTTTCGCAAGATCCCGATGACCATGTGGCTCACGGTTGCCTGCGCAAGTTTTGCCAGCTTGGGGCTGGCGCTACAGCTGGGCATGAAGGCCATTTTTGGTTTCACCCTGCCCGCCGAGATCGCCTCGGGAATCGTCTTTGCTCCGGCATCGGGCGTCACGGGACAGATCGCGCGTTTTATCGCTTGGGTCATTCCCTCCTATGAGACCTCTGCTGTCTCCAAAAGCAGCCTGGCCCGGCGTCGCGGCACAGTTATGATCGGCACCGCGCGGCGCGGCAACCCGGCAGAGGTCCGGGTCTACGACCGCTATGAGAACGCACATTACCTCATGCTTGAGCCTCTGAATGATGAAGATGAAATCACACAAGGCACTGAGGTTGTTGTCGTGCGCCTGCCCGGCGGCACGATGCGCGCCTTGGCCCTATCGGCCGGCTGACCTGAAAGGACACGAAAATGGCTGCGAAAAAGAAAACACATTACGTTCTGGTCCGGGTGAAGGCCCGGGATGATATGTCGGCCACAGAGGTCCGGCGCGAGGTGCGAACCCTGATCAACGATCAGTGCAACTATTCCGCCGAACCAGATGACCTGCGCGCATCAAAGGTCAGCCATGTTCCGAAAAGCTGGCTCAGCTGGATTACCAGGGACCGGGTATAATCGGCACTGTTACCGCAATTCGAAATCTCCACCATGCGAAAACTGAAAGGAACTATCATGAATTCGCTTCTCCCTATCCTTATTCCCGTCGGTATTGCAATCATTGCGATCCTCGCGCTCGGTTTCATGCTGGCGCGTTTGTATCAGAAAGCTTCGCGCGAAACTGCACTGGTCAAGACCGGCGTCGGCGGCCTGAAGGTCATCATGGATGGCGGCACGATCGCCTTCCCCGTTCTGCATGAGATCACGCAAGTCAACATGCTCACCACGCGCCTCGAGGTGCGGCGCACCGGCGAAGGCGCTTTGATCACCAAGGACCGTATGCGCGTTGACGCGGGCGTCGAGTTCTATGTGACGGTCAAGGCGACCGCAGAAGGCGTGGCTAAGGCCGCTCAGACGCTGGGCGAACGCACGTTTGATGCGCATGCGCTGCGCGAGATGATCGAAGGCAAGCTGGTCGATGGCCTGCGCGCCGTGGCAGCCCAGATGGATCTTGATGATCTGCATGAGAAGCGCTCGGAATTTGTCCAGCAGGTGCAAAATGCGGTTTCTGGCGACCTTGAGAAAAACGGTCTCGCGCTTGAATCCGTAGCCCTGACCGCGCTCGACCAGACGCCGATGGAAAGCCTTGATCAGAACAACGTGTTCAACGCTGTCGGCCTGAAGATCGTGGCCGAGCGCGCCGCAGAAAGCCGCAAAAAGCGGGCCGCGATCGAAGCCGAAGCTGACCTCGCCGTGGCAACGGCCAAACAGGCAGCTGCCGTGAAGACCTATGGCGTCGAACAGCAGCAGGAAGAAGCACGTGTCGAACAGCAAAAGCGCATGGATGCGCTAAAGGCTGAAGAGATTGCGGCCAAAGCCGAAGCCGACGAGCGCTCGCTCCAGGCATCGCGTGCAGCCGAGATCGAGCGTGAGCGCGCGATCCGTGTGGCCGAAGAGGAATCCAAAAAGACCGTCGAGATCGCCGAGCAAAACCGCAAGATCGAGATCGCCAAGAAGTCCGAGGAAGAATCCAAGGCGCAGGCTCAGGCCGATACGGCGAAAGCAGAAGCTGTGAAGGCCAGTGAAGCGATCACCACGGCGCGTGAAATCGCCGAGGCCGAGCGGACCAAGCAAATCTCGCTGCTCAAAGCACAAGAAGAAGCCGAGCGCGACGCCACGGGGATCCGGGTTTCGGCCAAGGCAGAGCGCGAAGCGGCTGAAGACCGCGCCGCAGCACGTCGTGAACTGGCTCAGGCATCTGCTGACGAGATTTCGATCAATGCCAAGGCGATGAAAGAGGCCAAGCTGGCCGAGGCCGACGGTATCCGCGCTGTCAACGAAGCTGACAGCCTGGTCTCCGCCGAGATCCTGGCCTTCCGTCTCAACGGCCTGCGCCTCGAGGCCCTGCCCGCGATCCTGGAAGCCATGATGCGCCCGGCCGAGAAGATT
>NZ_CAJYBT010000089.1 GCF_913064665.1 uncultured Thioclava sp. | reverse complement strand
GCTACAAAGCCGCTACGCATAGAAAAAGGGCTGCAAAACATGCAGCCCTTTAAAATCGTTGAGAAATATACTCGCTCGCAGTTAGCGCTTGGAGAACTGGAAGCTCCGGCGGGCTTTGCGCTTGCCGTATTTCTTACGTTCCACAACGCGCGAGTCGCGGGTCAGGAAGCCTGCGGCTTTGAGAGCAGCACGCATGCTGGGATCATAAAGCTGCAACGCTTTCGAGATGCCGTGCTTGACCGCACCAGCTTGACCCGACAGGCCACCACCGGCGACGGTGGCGAACACGTCGAACTCACCGCGCACATTGGCGACGTCGAACGGCTGGTTCACGATCAGCTGCAGCACGGGGCGCGCGAAATAAACCGGCATCTCTTTGCCGTTTACTACGATCTTGCCCGTACCCGGCTTGATCCAAACGCGGGCGACCGCGTCTTTACGTTTGCCGGTCGCATAGGAACGGCCGAGCGCGTCGCGCACGGGCTCACGCGGAGCGGCGGTTTCAGTGTCGGGCGCGAGCGCGGCGTCAGAGCCGGACACGACCGATTTCAGATCGTCGAGAGTCTTGATATCGTCAGACATGATCAGCTCCGAGTGTTCTTTTTGTTCATCGACTTGACGTCGAGAACTTCAGGCTGTTGCGCTTCATGCGGATGATCGGTGCCAGCGTAAACACGCAGGTTCGACATTTGCGCACTGCCCAGACGGTTGCGCGAAATCATGCGCTCCACGGCTTTGATCACCACGCGCTCAGGATGCGCGCCCTCAAGGATCTGACGCGCAGTGCGCGATTTGATCCCGCCGGGGTGGCCGGTGTGCCAGTAGTAGGTTTTGTCTTCGCGCTTGCGACCCGTCATCTGCACCTTGCCGGCGTTGATGATGATCACATTGTCGCCCATATCCATGTGCGGCGTGAAGGTGGCTTTGTGCTTGCCACGCAGACGCATTGCGACGATCGAGGCGAGACGGCCCAGCACGACGCCTTCAGCGTCGATGATGACCCATTTCTTTTCGATCTCCGCGGGTTTTGCGGTGTAGGTTTTCATTTTTAACGGCCCTTGTAGGGGATTATCGAATTCTGATGGCGGCTTTTCGACGATTTGCGTACATATTTCAAGCCCCCTTATCGGAATTTATGCATGCAAAAACAATGTGTTACAAAATAGGTATATAAATACCCCATTTTTTCGCCCCCAAACACGCAGGCAAGTCCCCCGCCCTGCTTACTTTGGTGGAATCGAATAGGTCATGCTTGCCCGCGCCACCGGACGCGCGTCACCGTCCGAAAACATCAGCGCCTCGCCCACCGCCAGCACGCGCCCCAGCTTCAATATCCGCACCCGCGCGATCAAATCGACGCCTGCCACCGGTTTGCGCATGAAGTCGATACTGGCATTGGTCGTCACCGCCAGCGCCACCGGCCCGATCCGCGAAAGGATCGCCATGTAGATGCCGACATCGGCCAGCGCAAAGATGTTGGGCCCCGACACCGTGCCACCGGGTCGCAGATGCTGCTCGGCCACGCAAAGCCGCACCACCAGTTCCTCCTCATCCAATGCATCAATCGCGAAATCACCCCTGACTTGCGGAAACGCCTGATCCAAAAAAATCGCCAAGGCGGCGCGATCCATTACAAGAGCCATGCTCTCTTCCCTCTCTGTCAAACCCACCATAGAGTTTCGCCAAAGAGGAGGAGTTTCAATGACCGATCTGGTGATGCGCGAAGATAACGCTGCGGTGGCGCATTTGACGATGAACGCGCCGGGCAGCCTGAACGCGCTGTCGGATGCGATGTTGGCGGCGCTGAAATCGCGCTTTAGCGAATTGGCCAGCGACGAGACCATCAAGGTCGTGGTGCTCAAAGGTGCGGGCAAGGCATTTTGCGCGGGCCATGATCTCAAGGAAATGCAGCGCGGGCGCGAGGGGGCCGATCACGGGCGCGCCTATTTCGCCGATCTGTTCTTTCGCTGCGCCGAGGTGATGCAGATGATCCCTGCCCTGCCCCAGCCGGTGATTGCGCAGGCCCATGGCATCGCCACGGCGGCGGGCTGTCAGCTGGTGGCAAGCTGCGATCTGGCCGTGGCGGCCGAGGGCACGCGCTTTGGCGTGAACGGCGTCAATATCGGGCTGTTTTGTTCCACGCCGATGGTGGCGCTGTCGCGCAACGTGCCGCGCAAGGTAGCGTTTGAAATGCTCACCACGGGCGAGTTCATTGATGCCGCGCGCGCCCGCGAGGTCGGGCTGGTCAACCGCGTCGCCCCCCATGACGCGCTTGACGCCGAGACCGGCAAGCTGGCGCAAACCCTCGCCGCCAAGCTGGGCGCGGCGGTGAAGATCGGCAAACGGGCGTTTTACGACCAGACGACTATGGATCTTGCGCAGGCCTATGAGCACACCGCTGCCGTGATGGTGGAAAACATGCTTTGGCGCGACACTGAGGAAGGGCTGCAAGCCTTCATCGAGAAACGCAAACCCGATTGGGCCGATAGCTAAAGGCTCGCCGCACGGCTTATTTGGGCAGCGAGCCGAAATCGACCGTCGTGATCACCCCTGTTCGCCCTTGTCGTGGACAGCGGTGTTAGAGGCAAAATCATCTACCCGCCACGCCCCAAGGTTTGAGCGATCCGAGCCGCGC
>NZ_CAJYBT010000088.1 GCF_913064665.1 uncultured Thioclava sp. | reverse complement strand
GATCAGGTTGGCTTCCCTAGCTTCCGTGACTGTTAACATATAATGCAACACATTTGTCAATAAAGTCCTAAAGAGAGGTTCAACACAAAAAAATTGGCATAATCGTCATATTCACGTCGCCATCTCCTAGCAGGAGGTAGAGCCTCACCGGAGGGGACTAATTCAGCATGTGATCGGAATGAACTGGACATAGCGATATGCTCTCAGCATCTATCCGATTTTTCGTACAAATTCTGGTGGCAGGCTGAATCTTACTGGTGCGGCCCACTTGATGGCGGTGTCGTGCATGTTGATGCCGGCTGGGTTGATTGAGATCAGGTGGAATAGTCCGGGTTCGGTTCCTGGCTTGACTTGTTTGACCCAAGCTTTCCCCTCAAGATCCTCGCAGATGCAGATCTTGCCGAGCGCTTCAGTCGGGATTCCGATCGCGTCGCGTGAGTAGAATAGCACAGAGCCGGGCTCATAGGTCGGGGTCATCGAATCTCCTTCGACCTCGACCGCGACGATGCCATGCGGGGTTAGACCGCTCGGACAAGGAACGTGGTAGAGGCCATCGCCCTTGGCATAGGCGTCGATCAGGTCAACCTTTGCGCCTGCGCCAACGCGGCCCACTACGGCGATTAGTGGTGTGGTAGTGGTAAAATTACCTTCGCAGAATTCCTCGATGCTAACGCCAAACGATCTGGCTACTTTCAGGGCTACGTCCACATTGGTGTTTTGGCTCTTGCCTTGGCTGAGGTTCTTTAGGGTGTCGTAGGAAACGTCGGAGTCGATCGCAATGCTGCGGAGCGACTTTCCGCTAGTCTCCTGCGCAATGATGAGGGCATCTCGAAAGGTCATTTTCATGGAGCAAATTTACCTTCCGCAATCGTTGCTGAATATAAGGTAAAAATGCCCTTGACGGATGGAGTATAAATACCCCATCAATGACGCATGGAACAGCTTATCACTGAGATTGAAGCCTATGCCTCGCGCTCTGGCATGAAGCCGCAAGCGGTCATCCGTGCGGCGATCAACGCCAAATGGGGTGCTTGGGATGGATGGGTTTCGCGCAGCTCCAGTCCGACATTGGTCAATGCAGACAGAATTCGGGCGTGGATGGCTGCACATCCAGTTGATGAGGCTGTTGATCAACCTTCGCAAAAGGCCTCTTAACATGACAAAACCTCGCATCATTGCTACATCTTCCGTCCAGCCTGCCAAGGCATTCGTTAAAAAGTCCCATCCAAATCCGTTCGAAGGTCGTGGCCGTGGGCGCGCCGCGCATCGCCGCGCACATGGTTGGAGCGTTGATCCGCTGCAGTATCGGGTGGCCTTCCTCGATCATTGGTCTGATCTGATTCGCCACCTGTTCGTCACGCGTGAAGACGTGGCGGCGGCGTTCGGCGTGACGTTCCAGACGGCGTGCAACTGGTGGGATGGTACGAACCGGCCCTCGGGCGACAAGGTCGCGCTGGCGGCGGTGACCTGGCCGGATGAGTTCGCGCGATTCATGGGCGAGGGCTGATATGGCTGCGTCTTCACCAAAATCGATAAGTTTCCCCCGCGCGCAGGCCATGAAACCTGCTCGTCTTGCCGGTCTGGCGCGGGTTACTGGCGCGGTGGGTCTGCTTGACCGCCGCGCCCTTTCTATTCCGGCCGCGCCCATGAGAGCCGGGTTGCGAGCCGTAGCGGGGGGCGGTGTCGGTCGGAATTCCCCCGCGACATTTCTGCATTCGGTGTTCGGCCTCTCCTCCCCAGAGCATCGGATCGGCGCGGCGGTTCTCCCCACTCATATCCGCCGCCGCGCCAATGATCCCCACCGCAGGGGGCAAGCTGCGTTCCTTCCTGTTGAACTTCGGGCGGGGTTCGCCTCGCCCGCTTTTCTCGGGGGGATGGTATGACTTTTGAGGGCAAAGCAATTGTTGCCGATGGTGGTCCTGATTGGGGCCATTTACGCGCGACCTATGCTGCATCAGGTTTGCTGCGTGAAGAATGTACGGTCGCTGCCGCTGCTGGGATAGGATCTGGCCGGGTGGTCTACCTAGCTACGCCGTACTCGCGCGAAGTGGTCGACAAACACGGTGTTTGGTGTCGTGACCTGCATCAATCGGTTGTGAATGTCGCTGGGTTCTGGTCGTGGCGCCTGTCCTATGAGGGTGCAACCGCCATCTCGCCAATCGTCTGCGCTGACCAGATCCAGGTGAACGGACGGTGCAGTGGTAAGGGGCCAGGACCGCTTGATGATGATTGGTGGTCGATGTGGTGCTTGCCGCTGATGCGCGTAGCGGGTTGCATCGTGATCCCGCCGATCCCGGGCTGGGATCTTTCGCGCGGGGTTTGGCGCGAAGCTTGCTGGGCGCTTGAGCGTGGCGTTCCGGTTTGCCTGATATCATCTCCAAGTAAGGGGGTGAAGTGATGTCCAAGCTACTGCATGGATTGACGAAAGAGGCGCTGCAGCGCTGCGCTGATTGTGGCATGACAAAGTCGCAGGCCGAGCGCGATTTGGGCGCTTCTCTGAACACGCTTTGTGGGGCAGCTGCGCGGTACAATATCGCCTTTGCAAATCATTTTGAGCTTGCGGATCGAGCGGCGAAATATCGGCACTGCGCCGAGGCTGGGATGACGCGCGCCGAGACTGCGCGGCATCTTGGTATCGCGCAAAAGTCTGTTGATGCGGCGGCTCAGCGCTACAATATCGAATTCACCACGCTGTCAGATCGTATTCGGTTGGCGTGGCAGGCGTGCGCTGATGCTGGCATGACGCTACGCCAAGCCGCTGAGGCGCGGGGCCGGGCCAAGAGGGCCGCATTCGATCCCAAGCTGCGTTG
>NZ_CAJYBT010000087.1 GCF_913064665.1 uncultured Thioclava sp. | reverse complement strand
TGTGCTCTTCCGATCTGACTTCGCCGGAAAGACCGGAATGATCAAAAGCTAGTTCTTCTTGGCCATCGGCATCGTATCGCCTTGAGTCAGGTATGTCGGCCATTTTGCATTTCTTTCCCCGTATCTGCCTAAGGCATTGTGGCTCTAGTTCAAGCTTCTGTCAATGAATCTCGCCCGTTGAAACAGCTCTTCGGCCAGACTCTGTTTGAGCTGCGGGTCAATTCTGATCGCCTGAGCGCTCCTCAACTTATGGCCCCGATGGACGGCGCGTGCGCGATCGACGCCGTTCAGATTCTTCACGCATGCGCTCGGGATCAGGGCGTTCGATTTCTTGAAAGTTTGCAACATCCTTGCGCAGCTGCATCAGCTCTTGGCTAGAGATAGAACGCTGTCGCTTGATATCGCGCTGCAACGCTTGGCGCTCTTCGATCTGCTTGAAGATCATCTCGTCTTTCTGATCACGATCACGCTGCCAAGCTTTGAGCGTCTCTTGCTCACTCTGAGCTTTGATCTTGGCATACTGACCAGTCAGCCGATGCCAGATGCCAGAAAACCCTCGCGGCAATCGCTGCGTGCGTTCCTTGGTCTCAAGCAACCAGCGCTTTTCTTGTCCGGTCTTAAGTTTTGCTCGTTCGTCATTGTGACGTGAGACCATCTCACCTTTGCGAAAATCAAGCATGGCCATGCGCTGCTTCGCATCTGTTTCCGCGCCTTTGATGAAATCTTCGAGCTTACGCGACATGCCTCGCGCAATTTCAGCTTTGACTTGATCAACAGATCGCGGGCGCTCGCGATCCCCAATACGGGCAGAGAGTTCCTTGGCTTTAACGCCAGCGTATCTTGAGAGTGAATAGACCTCGCCGCGATAGTCGACAGCGACAAATCCGCGTCGATCACCTCTCGCCAGCCAGAAGCCGCGCTCCTTAAGCGCGCTCTGAAACGATGACCTATTGTCGGAAGTCGCCCAACATTGTTGAAGGGCAGTCTTGATCTCGCGGGGATCGACACCCGCGCGTTTTGCTTGCTGCCATTCTTCGCGGCTGAAGTTGAGCGGATCACGCAAACGGCGATCTTGCAGACCACGCGGCATGTCCCAGCCATGTTCAAGATAGAGCTCACGCGAAACATCGCGCAGCTTGGTTTTGTAGTGCGGCAGATTGATTGCGCGCATCTTGTCCGTATCGATACGCGACCAGACAACATGTGCATGGCGTCTGCCATCCTTTTCATGAAAGACGATAGCGCGCGGCTGGTTCTCCAAACCGAGCTTCTTTCCGATCTGATCAGCGGCGCGCTCGAAAACCTCCGTTTCGACATATGCCCCTTCAGGAGGGTTCAGGCTCATTGAAAACAGATAGTTCTTGCATCGTGTTCCTCTGGCGATGGCATCGGCCTCATGAAAGGCGTCGATTAGCTCATCGCTGACGAAGCCAGAAACCTCGTGAAGCTCGACATGTTCGTTATCACGCGTTGCCAATAGATATCGCGCCAACTGACCACCATCACCGCGTTCTTTGGCCTTAAGGATCATGGTGATGCTCCAGGTGATTTTCCGAGTGCACGAAGCAGTTCAGTGCGCAGCGCTTTGATCTCTTCGCACGCCGCGACGAGATCAGCTTCGGTTTCCGGCGTTACCGGCAGTGATCCTGTATTTACGGCCTTGGCGAGTTGATTGACGTTCGATGACAACCGTGATCCGCCCAAAGCGCCTAGAACGCGGCCCAAGGCTTCTGCGTCTTGGATGGGGCAGTTTCCAGGTTTTCTGCGAGGAGATACTTCATCGCCAAACAAACGTTCTCGGATATGGGCGGAGAGCGTGCTGCGGCCACGTTCCGCATCAAGTCGCGCCCGTTCCTCAAAGGTAAACCGGATGGAAAAAGGCGGCGGATACTTCTGTGGCTCAGCGTCTAACTTGTGCGTTCGACTCGCTAAATCATTGAATTCATGGCGTGAATGTGTCATTCTCACACCTCAGACTCTTAGAGTCTAACAATGCGAGATGGCGTTCCCATTCTTGCAGGGCATCGAAAAGGGAGTTCAAACTATCTCCCTCTAGCTGCACCATTCTACCCTCCCTGACATGAAAAACCCTAATAGACCGATTTGGGGGGATTTTTATCGTTCTGGTGCCCGCTTTCCCAATGGTCAATTTGGCTTGCGGTTAGGCATCGGAAGCACCAAACGACGCCCAGATTGGCAGTCATTGCAGTATCCGGTTTTGCCCAGTTTCGGAGACCGGACGGGGGTTTGATCGAGGTTTCAGCATCTTTGTTTCAGCCCTCCAATAAGGTGGTGTTTTTCGCGCCAATTTATCACCCAGTTTAGCCTACATGACCAACTTTCGCTCCAGATTCGCAGCAAACCCTTCGCTGACCGCCAAAAGCCTTCGGCTGAGTGTTTCGATTGAATGGCCGAGAGGCTTTCAATTTGGTCTGCAACGGTTTTGAGCGAGCTGGTGACTGCGACCTCGGCAGCCAGCGCGCCAGTCAAACACTATTCGGCTTGTGGAATTCAGGTGCCGAAAAACGGCTGACGACAGGTTCGCTGCGCAACCTGGGTCGGCTGCATCCTTTCGCGGGTCAGCACCGCGAAGGCGAACTGGCGCCAGGGCACGGCACCGCTGGACAACACCTATCCGGACTGATGCCGGCAAGGATGTGCGCGGTGCGCATCACACCATCCCGCCCAGGTGCCTGTGGCCCGGACGGGATGTGAATATTTCTGGAACAGTGAAAGGATCAGAGCCCGGAGACGCGGTGCCCGGCATAGATCTGGATGATCTTTTCCACCGCCTGTTCGGGCGGCAGTTCCTCGCTCTCGCCGCTGCGGCGGCTGGTCAGTTCCACCACGCCGTTCTTCAGCCCGCGCGGGCCGACGGTGATGCGCCAGGGCAGGCCGATCAGGTCCATGGTGGCGAATTTACCGCCAGCGCGTTCCTTGCGGTGGTCGTAAAGCGGCTCCAGCCCGGCGGCGGTGAAGCTGTCGTAAAGCGCTTCGCAGGCGGCGTCGGCTTCGGCGTCGCCCTGTTTCAGGTTGACGATGCCGACGTGGAAGGGGGTCACGCCTTCGGGCCAGATGATGCCGTTTTCGTCATGGCTGGCCTCGATGATCGCGCCCAGCAGGCGCGACACGC
>NZ_CAJYBT010000086.1 GCF_913064665.1 uncultured Thioclava sp. | reverse complement strand
TGTGCCTGATCTTTGGCCCAGAAGGCGATGTTGATCGCAAATTTGCGTTCTCCGGACAGGGTATGGGCCGTTGCGGGCAGCGTGTGGTCGCCAAAAAGTCCGACAGCCGAACTGATCTGCACATTGCCCCCAAGCGCGGGGGAGGGGTTGAGCGCCTTGGAGTAATCGCTCACACGCAGCCCCGCATAGGCGAGCAAACCAAGCGACACCACAAGCGCGATGATCTTTTGCCAGTTTAGGGGCTGCACCTTCGGTGCGGCGCGCCCGTGCATCATCCATTCCGCCACCGCGATCCCCGAAATCAGGCACAGCCCGCCTAGCACCCAGCCCGCCAGAACGTCGCTGAGATAGTGTTCGACCAGATAGAGGCGGCTCAGCCCGATCAGACCGGCGACGAGGGTGGCAAGGAAGGCGGCCATCACCGCCCCCATCCGTCCCAACCGCCAGAGCAGGTAGAACAGCATGCCGTAAAAGGCGACCGAAAGCGTGGCGTGGCCGGATGGAAAACTGCCCGAGGTCTCGGTGAAATAGCCAAGGCTCGAGCGCGCACGCCCGAACGCCGTCTTGAGAATAACAACCGAAACCAGATCCGTTCCCAGCGCCACCAACAAGCCGACCAACAGGCCCGGACGCCGCAGCAGCACCAGCCACAGCACCGCCAGCGCCAGAACCGCCGCCACCAGCCGCGTATCGCCAAGTGCTGTGATCCAGGTGAAAACCTGTATCAGCGCTGGCGTCCAGAACAGATGCATCAATTGCGCCAGCCGTGCGTCGATTTGCACAATCGGCTCGGCGCGCACGAAATCAAAGGCCAATCCAAGCCACAGCGCCGCCAGATAGGCAAAGGCCACGCCCAGCACCGTCGCAGGCAGCCCGGTAAAATGGGTCCGGTCAAGACGCCGGGTCAGAAACTGCGCGAGGCGCGGATTCCGTGCGCCCCAGCTATCAATGCGCGGATGGCGCGCGATCTCATCCATCAAGCCCCCGGCCATTGCCAGCAGATGGGGCAAGGTGCGGTCCAACTGGCGCAGCGTCCACCACAGCAGCGCTGCCAGCACCGACAGCACCGCGACGAATAGCGCGGCGCGCGTCATCATCGGGCTAAAGCGCGACAGGCCGCTGCCCAAGCCATAACCAAAGGCGAGATGGGCCAGCGCGTAGGGAAAGCCGCTCACAATGTTCCAGATGCGAAACCGGCGAGTCTCCATCCCTGCGATGGCGGCAGCAAAGGGCACGAAGGCAGCAACCGGGCCAAGGAACCGCCCCAGCACCAAGGCAAACCCGCCGCGTTTGGCAAACAGGCGTTGGGCGCGTGCGAAGGCGGGCATGGCCTCGACATTCCAGCGCCCCAGCATGCCGCGACGCGCGCGGCGACCAAGCCAGAAACTGGCCTCCCCGCCAAGGATTGAGCCAATCGCCACGAACCATGCGAGATCAAAAAAATCGAGCATCCCCTGCTGCACCATCACCCCACCCGCATCCACGATCAGCGTGCCGGGCACGAAAATTCCGGTCAGCAAGAACGCCTCAAGCGCCGTCGCCGCGCCGATGATCCAATACCCAAGGATGCCAAGCGCGGCGAGAGAGGGCAGTATCTGGTGAATTGAACTCAGCATGTCAGTCCTTCGCGATCAGGTTACGTGCGCCGCCTGAGATCAGCATGGCGACCTCGACCACTTCGAGATAGGGCGAGACCCCCGGAGGCAAGGCGACATAGCGCGGCTGCCAGTCAGGGCGAAATTTATTCTTGAAGCGGCGCAGACCCTCAAAGTTGTAAAACGCCGCCCCATGACGGAAAATCAAATTTCCGAACTGGCTTGGCATATGCGCTGAAGGGCGATCAGAAAGTGGACGTTCGCCGCAGTTCACGCAAACGTCCGCGAAGATCAGAGAGCAGACCGTCGCCGCACGCACCAAAAAGCGACCGGAAAGCCCAGCGTTCGGCTCTACAAGTCAGGTGGAGCTCGATAAACCGGGTCAGACTGATCCTCATTCTTGGACAAGACATTGTACAGATCGTTCTTCAGACGCCCCGGCGAAGATTAACTCCTTGTCAGAGGATGCTTGTCGCGAAACGATCAAGCTTGCTGTCCTCCCGGTAGAGCAGACGAACAGCGATGGCAGCGACGATCCCAGTAGCAGCCCCGCCCAAGACGTCGGAAAGGTAATGGGTGCCGACATAGACGCGGGACAGGCAGACTAAGATTGCCATGGCGAAGAACGCCAGCGTCCGTCGCGGTAGCTTCTGCAGAGCAAAGGTCATCGCGACCGACATCGAGGCCGTCGCGTGGTCGGATGGGAACGACCAGTCTGCACTCTTCGCGATCAGGAGATGCGAAATGCCAGCGTCATAGGGGCGCACACGGTGAATGAAGAGAAGGACACCCTGGTTGATCGCAAGACCCAGCAGGAAGGCAAGCCCGGCGCAGATCGCGACGTGACGCACATGTTGCCGATCTTCCCGGCTCCACCATTGTAAGACGACCATCAGGACAATGAAGGGCACCCCGACTTTCGTGATCGCGATCATTATGGGATCGAAGAGAGGGTTTTGGCCTGCAAAGGAGTTGATCCACTGGGTAATCGCGACGTCCATTGTCTGCCTTTCATTGAACGAGGTTGATCACGGAATGCAAGTCATTGAGGACCGCATCCATCAAGCCTGAAATGTTAGTGTCACTTTGAAGGGATTGCACGCGCTGACCGAGATAGCTGGCGGACTTGTGTTCTAGCTCGTTTCCGTGCCGGCGATGCTTCATTGGGTGATCTTCTCTCACAGGAGCAGCTGATGGAAAATCCTCGGAACTTCGTCGCCACGCACATAATGAACGCGGCACAGCAACAGAGCGGATCGACCCGGGCCTTCTATACTTTCTACCTGATCAGCCAAGGGCTGATCAAAGCTGCCTTGATCGTTGGGTTGCTGCAAAGAAACTTTTGGTCGATCAAGGGACCGAAGCCACTCCCGTCCCAAGATTGGCAAGCCAAGGCGCAACCTATCTTGCGCCTCTGACAGTTTAACTTTCCCATTTAATTCCCGTCGCGGGCGGCCTGCACCGCTTGCATTCGGTCTGGCCAAGTTGAGCGGATGAAGCCGAGAATATCGAGGATCTCGCCATCATTGAGGGTTCCGGCGAAACCGGGCATGCCGCTGGCGAAATCC
>NZ_CAJYBT010000085.1 GCF_913064665.1 uncultured Thioclava sp. | reverse complement strand
GGGGGTGGAGATGCCGCCGTAAAGCGCCACAAGAACCCCGGCGATAATCGCAATGAAGGGCAGGACGCGGGGCAGTATCTCAAACCGCTCGCGCCAAGAATAACGCGCCGTGGTCAGCACCGAGTTCGCCGCGCCTCGGCGCCAAGTATCGAACACCGCCCAGCCGATGAATAGCACGGTGAGCAGCAGACCGGGGATGACCCCTGCGAGGAATAGCCGCCCGATCGATGTTTCAGTAGCAACGCCGTAAACAATCATCGTGACCGAGGGTGGGATCAGGATACCCAACGTGCCGCCCGCTGCGATCGAACCAGCGGCGACTTCGGGCGGGTAGCCGCGCGAGCGCATTTCGGGAATGCCCATTTTGCCAATCGCGGCACAGGTGGCCGGGCTTGATCCAGACATCGCCGCGAACAGCGCACAGGCTCCAAGATTGGACACGACGAGGCCGCCGGGAACCCGCGTCAGCCAGCGTTCTAGCGCTTCGTAAAGATCCGGGCCAGCACGGGTCGAGGCGATCGCCGCGCCCATGATGATGAACATCGGAATCGAGAGCAGCGCGAAGCTGTTGAGTTCCGCGTAGAACAGGTCGGGCAGGGATTGCAGGGAACGTGGTCCCTCGAAGATTAGCAGGAAACCGGTGGCGGTTAGCAACAGGCCGACCGCGACGGAGACGCCGG
This sequence comes from uncultured Thioclava sp., assembly GCF_913064665.1. GTDB lineage: Bacteria > Pseudomonadota > Alphaproteobacteria > Rhodobacterales > Rhodobacteraceae > Thioclava > Thioclava arctica. The sequence goes on along the minus strand of NZ_CAJYBT010000085.1, from coordinate 2,728 downwards.
AGAACAGGACCACAGTCGTCACGACTCCAATGATGAGGGCGATGAGAAGCGGATCCATCAGTCTGGGCTCCTTTCGGGATGGGGCTCGGGCATCACCTCGGTCGGCGCAAAGATCGCCATCCAAAGATCGCCGATCAGTTGCAGCAGGTAGAGGCCGAAGCCCAAAGGCATCGAGAGATATGTGATCCAGAGCGGGAAGGCCCAGACCGACTCCGATTTCCAGTTGCGGTGCCAAGCTGTGTAGAAGAATTCCCAGCTATACCAGAGCATCGTGGCGATCATCGTGATCGTGGCCAGCGTGACCACCACCGCCAGAACCCGCCGCGCCGGAACTGGAAGCAAGTGCGGTACGAGGTCGACACCGACGTGACCGCGCAACTTTTGCACATAGGGCAGACCCAAGAGCGTCGCCGCAATCATCAGATAGATCACCGCCTCGGTCTGCCAGATTGTTGATCGTCCGAGAACCGCACGCACGAAGATCATCTGGCAGGTGATCAGCACCGAGGCGAGGATCATGCCCGATGCGGCGATGCCGGACAGGGTGGATACCAGCCCCAGCACCCGTAGCGCCAGAGGGAGGCGATATGCGGCGCCTGACGGCACCGCATTGCTTTGGTCTTGGTTCATTGCACCGCCAACGCCTCATCGAGCAGCTTCTGTCCGTCCGGCGTCGATTTGACAAAGGCTGGATAGGAACTTTTCTTTGCGATTTCGCGCCATTCGTCGAAATCCGCCTGCGACATGGTGGCGATTTTAACGCCAGCCTTCTCAAAAGCCTTGGTGGTTTCGGCGTCACCCAGCTTGGCCTGCTCCAGATACCATGTCTCGGCTTTAGCCGATGCATCGGTCAGCGCCTTTTGCTGTGCCGGGGTCAGGTCGTCGAAGGTGGTCTTGTTGATCAACAGAGGCTGATACATGAACCAGAGTGCGGTATCACCGGCCGGAGTGTAGCACTTAAGCTGTTCGTAAAGACGGTAGCTCAGGAAGCTTTCCGAAGACGTGTTGGCGGCATCGAGAACCCCGGTCTGTAGTGCCGAATAAATTTCCGATGACGCCATCGACGAGATCGAGGCCCCGGCAGAGGCCAGCATAATCTCGAAGGATTTGCCCGCAGCGCGGATGGTCAACCCCTTCACGTCGGCGGGCTTTGTGATGCAGTTCTTGGTGGAACCGAACCCGCCGGCGAGATAGCCGTGGACCAGCGTCTTGACGTCGTCTTCGTTCAGGATTTTCTCGATATCCGCCATGAAAGGCGAATGCGCCAACCGGTTTCCGTGGTCGAGATTTTTTACCAGCCCAGGCATCAGAGTCAGGTTGTATTCCGGCCGCTGCCCACCCGCGTAGCTGAGCGGCAATATCGTCATATCAAGCTGGCCGCGGCTAAGCGGCGTGTATTGCTCGCGAGCCTTGAATAGGGTCTGGTTCGGATAGATCTGGATGTCGAGGTCAACATTCGCGGCCTTGACGTCGTCGGCGATCATCTGCGCGACCTTGTTTCGGACATCCCCCTCGGAAAACTGGTGCGATAGTTTCAATGTTGTGGCGTCGGCAGTGCCAGCGACAAGCGTGGCAAAGACTCCCGCCGCAATCAGGCGTTTAATCATTTTATTTTCCTCCCTCGCCGGATCGTTTGATGTTCCCGGCGGGGTTATGGAAAACGAATGTTGTGCTCTCTGTCAATGATATTGTATACAAGAAACGTATAGCGGGATGCAGCTCGTTCGGGAGATAATATGGAGTCCAGTCGCTCAGACCAGATCGCATCGCTTCTCGAAGAGCAGATACTGACCGGTCGATTCGCTCCGGGCGCACGGCTCGATGAGGTATCGCTTGCAGAGGAGCATCAGGTCTCCCGAACCCCCATTCGCGAAGCGCTGCAACGACTTTTGCTTTCGGGCCTCGTTGAGCACGCGCCTCGCCGTGGCGTTTTCGTGCGGCAGGCGTCAGCTATAGAAATCATGGAAATGTTTGAGGTCATGGCGGAACTCGAAGCGGCTTGCGGGAGGCTTGCGGCCATGCGCAGTAGCGAAGAAGCAGTCGAGCGTCTCCGTCGAGTGAATGCCGGATGTCGCGAGGCGCTTAAAAACGGTGACGCTGATGCCTACTATGAAGAGAACGGCGCTTTTCATCACTTTATTTACGCGCAATCCGGCAACCGTTTCCTCGAAAATGAGGCCGCACGGCTACATCGCAGACTGAAGCCTTACCGTCGGATGCAACTTCATCTCCGGGGGCGCATGCAGCAGTCGATGGATGAGCATGACGGGATCGTCGATGCCATTGCAGCGGGCAAAGCAGGAGCAGCTGCGGAACTGTTGCGCAGCCATGTCGGGGTGCAAGGGGAGAAGTTTCATCATCTCTTGCAACAATTGCGGCTCGAAAAGACAGGCTGATCAATGGGGCGACTTTCCGTGCGCTTGAATTGCACTAGCGCAACTTTGGGCTTGGTTGCGCGCGGCGCGATTGACCTGCCCCTTTTTTCAGGGCCAATCGTAAGTCGAGCCTGTTCTCCTTTTGTGTGCCATCATTCGGCGGCATGAGAAATGGGCGCATTGGCCAGCGCGTCACTGGTGAAGTCGAGCGACTTGCGCTGATTGGGTGCGATCGGGCACCAAGCACCCTCACGCCCCTCGCGCGGGATTTTCTTGCGCTTGCTGTCGCCGATTGATTTCGAAACCAGACAGCAGAAACTGAACGAGGCAGGTGTCTAGGAAACTAGGGGCAC
>NZ_CAJYBT010000084.1 GCF_913064665.1 uncultured Thioclava sp. | reverse complement strand
ACTTAGTTGTACGCAAGTTGAGTCGGATGACTCGTAGCTTACAGGTGAACTATACGTACGGTGATGCATACTGTGCGCATATCAGTGGATATGAAAGTGTATGCGCTCTTGTATTAGTGGGGCGTGTGCGTCGTCGTATTCTTAGTGCTTATGGAAAAGTAGTTGGTGAGGACATAGAGTGAGTCTTGCTGTTACGGTTTAGATTCTTTCGAGGAGGTCTATGTTTTTTTTTTGTTCAAGCAGAAGACGGCATACGAGATCGTTTCACGTGACTGGAGTTCAGACGTGTGCTCTTCCGATCTTCGCGAGCAGGCCTTGCTGATGCACAGCGGCGATCCGTTCAGCCCAGTTTTCCTGCGTGCCGATCTTTCCGGCGGTGTTGCTCAGCACCAGCGCCTCGACCCGTTCGGGGGCCATACGCGCGATCTCCTGCGCGATCACCCCGCCGATTGAGCAACCGACGAAAACGGCCCGCGCGATCCCGAGATGATCCGCCACCGCGAGCGCATCGCGCGCCAGATCGGTGATCGTTGGCGCCTTGGGCGAGCATGCGCTGAGCCCGTGGCCGCGCTTGTCCATCCGCACGAGACGATGCGCCCCGAGCGGTGCGACCAGCCCTTCCCACATCCGAAGATCGGTGCCGAGCGAGTTCAGAAAAATGATAGGGTGCCCGTTCGCAACACCGTCCTCACGGTAATGAACATGACCCCAGTCGAATTTCAGCGCGTGCATTTTCGTCCTCCCGGCATAATCTTTTCTCAAGTTTTTGCTTGAGCCAAATACAAAATGCACGGTAATACATAACCAAATGACTATACATAAGGGTCTCAAACTGCGTCACATCCGGGCCTTCCTCGACACGGTCGAGGCTGGGGGCGTCTCTGCGGCTGCGCGTAAACAGGGGATTTCTCAGCCCGCGCTCTCCAAGACGCTCTCCGAGATGGAGGCGATGCTGGGCGGGGCCTTGCTGGAACGCCGCGGCCGGCGTTTGCACATGACGCCCGCGGGCGAGACCTTCCGCCGCCACGCGATCCAGGCACTGCACGAGTTGGAGGCCGGGGCGGCGGCGCTGAGCGGCGATAGCGCGGGCGATGTCGTCAATGTAGGCGCGCTGCCCACCGTGGCGGGCTCGTTCTTTCCGGGCGTGGCGCTGGCCTTCACCCGCTCGCGCCCCGGCACGCGGCTTTCGATCAGCACCGGGCCGAACCTCTATCTGCTCGACCGGATCCGCTCGGGCGCGCTCGACCTGATGATCGGTCGGATGCCCGCCGCCGCTGACATGCCGGGGCTGCGCTTCGATTTCCTCTACGAGGAAGAGGTGATCCTCGCCGCCCGGCGCGGCCATCCTTTCGCCCAGGCGAGTGCCGCCGAAGCGCTGCGCCATTGCGATCTGATCCTGCCCACGCGCGGCGCGATCATCCGGCGGATCGTCGACGACTATCTGGGCGCGCAGGGCATCACCGAGCCGCGCTGCACGATCGAGACGGTCTCTCTCGCGACCGGGCTCGGGCTGCTGGAGAATTCGGACATGCTATGGTTCATCTCGCGCGGAGTGATCGCGCGCGAACTCGACTCGGGGCAATTGGTCAGCCTGCCGCTGGGCGCGCAGTTCATGTCGGGCGCCGTGGGTCTGACGATGAAGCGCGAGATGACCGAGCGCCCCGAAATCGCACATCTGACCGAGATGCTCCACGAGACGGCGCGTGTTCGCGAGGCTCTAACATGAATATTCTGCGTGAGATTTTCTTTTAGACACAGAAATGTGGCGCTTTACATCAACACCGGTCAATGTTTCTGAAATTGCTACGTCTGCGCGGCTCTGTTGCGCAAATCGTGTTGGGGATTCATCTCTTGAATCCAGCGTGATAGCTGGTTGGCATGAGCAGACCGACACCCCCGACGTACAAGATCAAGAACTGGGCGAGCTATAACGAAGCGCTCAAGCGCCGCGGTTCACTAACGATCTGGTTTGATCCCGAGATGACATAGGAGGCTGCGCCGACAGACAAGCGCGGCCGCCAGCAGACGTATAGCGATTGTGCCATCCAGACCTGTCTGACAATGAAAGTGTTGTTCGGCATGGCCCTCCGGCAGACGACCGGCTTCGTCGAAAGCCTTTTGCAGTTGAGCGGGCTGGACTGGTCGGTGCCAGATTTCAGTACGTTATCGCGCCGACAGAAGGCAAGGGACGTGAGCATCTCTTATCGTGGGGCGCAAAGCCCGCTGCACCTTCTGATCGATAGCACCGGCATCAAGGTAGAGGGCGAAGGTGAATGGAATGCCCGCAAGCATGGCGGTACCAAACGCCGTGTGTGGCGCAAGGTTCACCTCGGGATTGACGAGAAAACACTGGAAATCCGGGCAGTCGAGTTCACCAGCAGCGACATCGGCGATGCGCCCATGCTGCCCGAATTGCTCGATCAGATCCCGCCCGACCAGGTGATCGGCAGCGTCACTGCGGACGGCGCCTACGATACCCGAAAGTGCCACAATGCCATCGCCGACCGGGGCGCTGCCGCTGTCATTCCGCCCCGCAAGAATGCCAAACCCTGGAAACCGGACACGGCTGGCGCGATTGCGCGCAACGAGGCCCTCCGCGCATCGAAATACCTCGGCCGAGCGCTCTGGCGAAAATGGAGTGGCTACCACCGCCGAAGTCGCGTCGAGACGAAGATGCACTGTATGAAGCTGCTGGGCCAACGCCTCTCGGCACGGGCCCCTGAACGTCAGGTCGCCGAACTTCAGGTTCGTGTCGCCGTCATGAACGGATTCACCGCGCTCGGCATACCCATCACAGAGGCCGTAGGATAAGTGTGTCCGGGGAAGGGGGAAGCTCGCACATCAGCCGGTTTGTGCAACAAAGCCTCCGAAGAATATCGCGCATGTTCCAAAGACGACCGCGCGGAAGTGAAAAAATGGACGCAATTGGTGGTGAAGGATTTCGTATCCCGGATGCCAGCGGACATCGAATTTTCCGCCGTGCTACATCTCGATGAGAAATACGTCCATATCCACATTCTCGCGCTCAACATGGCGGATCCGAAACTAAGCGCAAACAAGCTTCATGTCGGAAAATGCGCGGCCGCACAGTGGAGAGAGGAGCACGGGCCAGCACAGACAATCACCTCCCTGCCCCGCCCGGAACTCGAGCCCCGGCCCTCCAAACCCAAGCGCCCTAAACCCTCAAAGAACCGCATGACACAGGCCAAACGCGAAGCGGCATATGTTGAGGATCTCGCAGCATGGGAGGAGAGCTGCGCCGAGGTCGAGCAGCGCAATGGCGAGGTGCTCGACGCCTGGAAGCGCGAGAACGACAAATATCTGCACCTCAAACGTAAGACACAATCACGGAAACACTCAGACAAAGCGGCCTATGAGGCCGCGATGACGTCCTTTCAGGACAGATATTATGAGGCCGTTGGAAAACCCTGTGGCCTGCTGCGGCATGGCCCCAGAATGGAACGGCTCTCGACTGTGCAATATAGCGCGCAAGGCGTAGGCAAAGGGCATCGCAAAGGTTGAAGCCGCACAGCGGGACTTGCTTCTTTCAAATCGCAAAAAGTCTCAGGCGTTAGAGGAAAAGGAACAGACACAGAGCCAGAAGGCAAAACAGATTGGAATGGAGCAAGAAGCGCTTGAGGCGCGCCGGGAGGCCGCAGCACGTCAGAATGCCGCCCTCACGCAACGGGAACGCGCGGTGACTGAGCGCGAGAACGAGATGGACAGCGCCCTTGAGACGATCACCGACCTCGTTGCACAGGCAGAGAGCGGCGATCTGCTCGACAGCAATCGTTCGGAGAATTTCGAGCGCGCGCCAAAATTCCCCCAGAAAATTATCGAAACGGCACCGATGTCACGCACCCCGGTTCAGCGCCTCCTCTGCAAGCTTGTAGGAAGGTTATAGCGCGCGGCATCTGGCATGAAGGGGGGAGCCAAAGATGAGCCGTGTGATG
>NZ_CAJYBT010000083.1 GCF_913064665.1 uncultured Thioclava sp. | reverse complement strand
CCAACCGCTGACCGGCTTGCCGGTGGCAGGGTCGCACACGGCATAGGACCAGTGATAGGTGCCCGGCTCCAGCACCCGGTCGGGGGTAAAGAAATTCAGCGGGATATTACTAAAGACCTGCGTTTCGCGCGCACTGAATTTCGCATCGCGGGACAGGCGCAGCACATATTGCGCGCCATCCTCGATCACCGGCAGCCAAGTGAAACGCGGCGGGTTTTCGACGATCTGCGTGCTGTCAGTGGGCGCGCATTGAAGTGTCCGGCGGCCAGGTTGCGGCCCGCCAAGCGAGGGAAGGGTCGTGCCGGGCATCTTGGGCTATCCGTTTTTCTGGTATGTCTCGAAGGGGTGGCGGCCGCATTCTGGCAGCCGCCACCCGGACCTTGCGGGTTTTATTTGGCGTATTGGCGCTTGTAGGCCGAGTTCATGACATCGATCACCTTGGGGTAACCCATCTTGTCGAGCGTCTTGACGTAGTCGTCCCAATCAGCCTTGATATTCCCGGTGCCAAGCACCCAGGCTTGCTGACGCTCCAGCATGTAGGTCAGGATTGAGGGCCAATACTTATCATAGATCGCCTGTTCATCCTTGGTGAAGGCAACCCCGAGGAACTGGTCGACCAGCAGATCATTGGCCTCATACAGCTCAATGCCCTTGCGCGCTATTTCCGGCGTCCATTGCCATTCATAGCGGTAATCCATCCAGTAGCCTTTAAAGATCTGCGCCCCAATGGAATACATCTGGCTGTTAACCGGCTTGTCGCTATTGAGCACCTCTGGCTTGAAGACGGGCTGACCGTCGATCATATCCCAAGTTTGACCCTCGACACCGAAATTCGACAGCAAGCGTCCCTGTTCGGTGAACCAGAAGTCGAAGTACTTGATCGTTTCGACGGGATTCTTGTTCATGTAGCTGATTGCCCAGCCATCCGGTTTCACCGGGATTCGGCGGTTCTCTTCCATGCGCACGCCCTTAGCCGAGGCTGGCGGCAGGAAGGGTACGAATTTGAAGCCGGGGATCTTGTCGGCAAGCGCGGTATTGTAATTCGCCGTCGAGGCGAACCAGTCATGGGTCATCCCGCCAAGGTTCTCGCCCAGCAGGTAGTCGCGTGAGGAATTGCCGCGCGTAAAGACCTCGGGGTCGATCAGCCCTTCCTTGTACCACTGGGCCACATGCGACAGGCCATCACGATAGGCCTCTTGCGCGTAGGGGTGCAGAACCTTGCCGTCCTCGACATAGAAGTCATGCGGCGTGTCCGAGCCCGTCGAGCGCGCATCCCAAAGCGTCACGAGGCGGATCATTTCAGTCCATTCGCTGACAAAGAATGGCACTTCGTCCTTCTTGCCATCCCCGTTCGGGTCGCCATCGCGGAACGCCACCAGCACATCATGCAGCTCGTCCACGGTCTGAGGCACTTGCAGGCCCAGCTTGTCCAGCCAGTCCTGACGGATGAACCATGCGCGGGCGAATTTGCCGTCCGGGAAATAGGGGATGTAGTAGTAATTCCCGTCATAGGCCGAGATCGCTTCCTGCAGGCCGGGGTGGGAATCCCAGAACGCCTGGATATGGGGCGCGTGTTCCTTGACCAGATCGTTGAGCGGCATGAAGGCACCCTGCGGCCCATACTCGTTCACCGGCTGCTTGATCAGGTGACCGCCCACGATGTCGGGCATCTTCCCCTGCGCCAGCAGTAGGTTCATTGCCTCGATATCGTCGGTCGTGTTCTTGCCGACGGTGGCGTCTTTCAGGTGAATACCGGTCAGCTCGCGCGCGCGCTGTTCGACAGGCCAGCTTTCGATATAGCCCTGCGAGCGTGCCCAATGAAAATGGATACTCAGATCAAGCGGCTTGTCCACGATCTTGGGCGTATCGGCTGCGAACACCTTCCCGCTCAGCGTGGTCGAAGCGAGCATCGACAGGATAAAAGTTCTTCTACGCATAGTTTCCTCCATTTATGCGATCCGAGTTCATTCCTTCACGCCGCCCATCAGGATGCCCTTGCTGAAATATTTCTGCAGGAACGGGTAGATGAACAGGATCGGGATGATCGAGCAGACCATGATCGCTGCAGTCACCGTCTCGACCGAGAAGGGTGCGGTGAGCATCTTGCTCGAAAAATCCTGGTTATTGGAAAGCGTCGTGATCACGTGGCGCAGATAGACCTGAAGCGGGATTTTCTTTTCGTCCTGCAACAGGACCATCGCCCAAAAAAAGCCGTTCCAGCGCGAGACGACGCAAAATAGGGCCACCGTGGCGATCGCGGGTTTTGACAGCGGCATATAGACCTTCCAGAGCACCTGGAATTCATTGGCCCCGTCCATCCGCGCAGCTTCCTCAAAGCTCTTGGGGATGCTCTCGAAGAAGTTGCGCAGCAATATGACGTTGAAGCCGTTGACCGCAAAGCCGATGATGATGCCCAAATAGCTGTCCAGCAGGCCAAGATCGCGCATGTTCAAGAAGAACGGGATCAGCCCGGCGTGAAACCACATGGTAAAAGCCACCATCAGGTTCCAGAACCGCCGCCCCACCAGTTGCGGGCGCGACAGCGCATAGGCGCCAGGGATGATGAAGGCGAGGCTCATCAGCGTGCCGCCAATCGTGTAGATGAAAGTATTCTTGTAGCTGATCCAGAATTCAGGATCGAAGATCACCTGCTTGTAAGCCTCAAGCGTAAAGCCCACCGGCGTAAGCACGACACTGCCCGCGCGCGCCGCGAAACCCGTGCTCATCGACAGCGAAGCGATGTAGATGAACGGGTAGAGTGTCGCGATCGTGAACAACCCGATCAGGATCATGTTGAGGATGACGAACAGCCGGTCGCCGCGCGAATAGAGATTCATGTTGGCCATGACCTGTCCTCCTTACCAGAGCGAGGTGCGCGAGAAGCGCTTGGAGAGCGTGTTTGCGGTCATCACCAAAATGAAGGCGACAACGGCGTTAAACAGGCCCGCGGCGGCGGCAAGATCATATTGCCCGCCTTGAATGCCCTGCCGATAGATGAAGGTGTTGACCACATCCCCGGTCTGATAGGTCGAGGGCTGATACAGTAGGATGATCATCTCGAAGCTGACTTCCAGCATGCTGCCGATGCGGATGATCAGCATGATGATGATGGTCGGCATGATCGAGGGAAGCGTGATCTTCCACATCATCTGCCAGCGGCTTGCCCCATCCACCACCGCGCTTTCATAGAGCGTCGGAGAGATGCTTGCGATTGCGGCGAGATAGACGATCGACTGGAACCCCGCCTCTTGCCAGATTCCGGTGCCGATGAAGATCGGGCGGAACCATTCGGGCTTGGTCAGGAAATAGACTCGATCCATCCCGAACCAGCTTAGCACCGTGTTCACGATGCCCGCCGAGGGCGAAAATGCGGTGATGACGATCCCAGCCAAAATCACTGACGAGATGAAATGCGGCAGATAGACGATCGTTTGGGCGGTTTTTTTGAAGGATTGCTTGAGGATCTCGTTGAACATCAACGCCAGCAGGATCGGCATCGGAAAGCCGAAGATCAAGCCGTAAAAACTGATGATAACCGTGTTACGCAGGGCGCGCAGGAACTGGTCGCTCGCGAACAGGGTATGGAAATGTTCGAACCCGGCCCATGGGCTGCCCGCGATGCCGCGAAACACCGAATAATCCTTGAAAGCAATCTGCAGCCCGTACATCGGCTTGTAGAGAAAGACGAGCAGCCAAAGGATGAGCGGAAGCAGCATCACATAAAGCTGCCATTCCCGCGCCAAATGGCCCGTCACCCGCTCGATCCGCGTGCGCTTGCGCGCGCGCCCCGCCTCGCTGGCATCAAAGACCAACTCCTCGGTCTTGGGACCGGTGAAATTGGGATCGCTGGTCATTGTGTTTGCCCCTGACCCGCCAGCGCCTGCCCCGTCTCTCCATCAAAGACGCGGATCAGATGTGGCGCGATGGTAAATCCCGACACGCTGTCCAGCGGCGCCGTGCGCCCAACCGTTTCGGCGCGGATGACAAAGGGTGCACCTTGTAGCGTGGTGTGGATCAGGGCTTCCGAGCCAAGGGTTTCCACCAGATCTACCTCGATCGCGATGCGGTTGGGCGCGTCGTCATCGGTCACGCTCACAAATTCCGGGCGGATGCCCAACGTGACCTCTGTGCCCACCGCGTTCTGCAGCGCAGGCAGCGGTTGCAATGCGATACGCCCCCCCTCGAATTCTGCGCAAGGCGCATGCTCGCCCGCGACGATCTTAGCTTTGAGCATATTCATCGGCGGAGAGCCGAGGAAACCTGCAACAAAGGTATTGGCCGGGTTGAGGAAGAGCTCCATGGGCGAGCCGATCTGCTCGATCCGGCCGTCATGCATGACGACGATACGGTCGGCCAGCGTCATCGCCTCGACCTGGTCATGGGTGACATAGATCGAGGTGGCGCCAAGCCGCTTGTGCAGCCGCTTGATCTCGGCGCGCATCTGGGTGCGCAGCTTGGCATCGAGGTTGGG
>NZ_CAJYBT010000082.1 GCF_913064665.1 uncultured Thioclava sp. | reverse complement strand
TTATTCCCCGACAGATGCGGGCGCTGACGTGGCGCGTGAACTGAAGATGGCATCGCTGCAAGGGCGGAGGGTCGCCTGATAGGGATGCCGCATTCAGAAATGCCTCGTTCAGAGGATGATAGGCATCTGCTTTGGCTTTCGATGCGTCATGACGGGCATAGCGGCGGCTCTATCGCTGCGCGCGATGGGCACGCGGGGCGTGGTCAGGTTATCCGTGTCACAAATGCAATACGCAAGGCCGACATCGAGCACTGCGGGAACGCGGTCGATTGGGCCTATTGGTGATCGGCATGGCAGGGGCAGAGCACATCAAGGTTGAGACGCGTGTCGATTGCATGGTTGGTGATTGCATCGTGCAGGTCGTGTCCGGAGAGGGCGGGCTTCAGGTGCTGTGGTCGCGTGATCTGCGCGATGGCGCGACCGGCCTGCCCAAACGGCTGTTCAATGATTTTGTGACCTTTGACATGCCCGCGCAGCTGCGTGCCCTGGCGGATGCTATTGAGGCGCAGTCGCGCAAGTTCATGGGGGTGAAGGAATGAGCGAGGCGCGGGCAATGGCATTGATCGATTCAACAGATCTGCCCGAGTATCCCCTTGGTGTCGATGATCGCCTAGATAGCCATTACTTCATGGTCTGGGAACGCCGCCGCTGGCTCAATTCCGATATGCGGCTAAAGGCAACGGCTGAGTGCCGCGCCTATTACTTCGATCTGATCAATATCGCCTTCGATCAGTCGCTGGTCGGGACGTTACCGACAGACATGGATCTGCTGGCCAAGATGCTGTTCGTCGAGGCGTCGCATTTCCGCGCCCTGTGCCGCTTGGATTTCGGGCCGCTTCACAAGTGGTCGAAATGCCTTTGTGAGGGCGGCGAGATACGGCTGATGCATCCGATGGTCTTGCGGACGCTGACCGAGGCCATTTCGCGCAAGGAAGACAATCGCGCGCGCAATGAGGCTGCCAATGCCAAGAAGCGTATCCAGCGCGTGCGTTCTGCGGTGGCTGGCTATCACGCGGATCTGGCAAAGAATGATGCTGCGATCCTGTTCATGGATCAATGGCTACAGGAACAGGGGTGTGAATATCGCACATCCCATTGGATCGAGCGCGCCATGCAGGCGTGGTCCGATCACATGCTCAAGCTCAACATGCGAGGTCGAGAAACACTGTCTTGAACTGTCCCGGGGACAGTCTGGGACAGTCTGGGGACAGTTTAGGACAATCTGAGACTGTCCCGCACGATAGGGAAAAGACAGGGAAATAGAAAAGACAGATGGACAGTTCTCGCCAGAGATCGAGCCAAAGTGCGGATTGAGATGTGGATAAGTGCTGAGAAAAGGGGCAATGAAGATGGAAGCGTGCGAGCAAGAAGCTGGTGAAAAGAGGGTAATGGATTGCCTGATCAATCCGCTTGAGCGTCGTGGTCTGGCAAAGCCGTCGACGCTGACAAAGGCGCAGTATGAAGCCATGACCCGCGATCTATGTCAGCGCCTTGCCTATATGAGCGAGGAAGGGCTAGCGGCGCTCGAGGAGCATGCGGCGGCACAACCTAGCGGCAAGGCGCGCGACAGGATGCCGATTGGCAATGCCATGCTGGAATGGGCGGCGCAGATCGAGCCGCCGCGCGATGATGGCTCTCCGCTGGTGCGTAAGGTCTTTGCCCATGAGATTGGCCGGCGCGCGCTTGAGGGTGGATACGCGCCGGAATTACTCGGTGTAGTGAAGCGCCATCGCAAATGGCCCGGTGGCTATTTCATCGATCAGGCTCGGGCTGCGTCTTACGATGGGAACCGGCGGCTGGAAGACATCGAGCGGCGTTTGGTCGAGGGGAAAGAAGTCAGCGAGGCCGAAGCTGCATGGCGTGACCGACGCCGTTCCATCATCGCGCGCTGCGAGGAATGGTCTGGCTGCGAGGATCGCGGATGATGGCAAAAGTTTTTGACGTGACAAACGTGAAGGTATCTGTCGCTCCGGGCATGTACCCTGTTGGTCGTGCTTCTGGCATGCGCGAGCTATCGATCGAGGCGGCGCTGCGTTGGGCGTTCGGTTCTGAGTGCGCGCGGATTGATTTCGATGAAGAGACAGACCCGGATAGTTTCGTAGGAAGTGGCAGCTCCGATTCCGTTTGGAAGCTGATGCAGCGCGGGCGCATTGGGTGTCGTGTCGACGGTGGTGGGTTCTCGCCTCCCAGTGATGATGCGCAGATGATCGTCTCGCAGGTCGCCGCGCTTGATGTTGGATGCGGCGGGCGCAAGATGGCAATACAGATTGCTCAGCTTTCGCGTGTTGGAATGCGCCCAGATTGGATGCCAGGCGCGCGCCCTCGCTGTGTGGCTGAGGATTGGCGTGGAAACCGGCATGGCGGTGGTGCGGCTATGGCTGATGCAAAGGATCTCGGTGCGCAGGGTTGGCCATCAATGGAGCGGCGCAACAGAAAGGGCGTCGTTGTGCGCGATCCCGTCCGATACTGCCCAGTGATCTACACGCCTACCGCACGCACCATAGCGGCGGCGCGGCGTAACTACCTGCAATGGTGGGGCGCACTGCTTGAGGTTGGATCATATCTGCGCCTGACTGGTGTTCTTGGTGGGATCAAGATCACCTCTGCGATGCCGCCAATGCATCCGTGGCGCGAAGAAAGTTCTTGACGAAATCTAGAGCAGTTGACATCTTGCACTCGCAACACGTGCGCCCGGAGCGGAGAAACCCGCTGCCGGGCGTTTCTCGTTTCATCATCCTGTGAGGTAGCAATGGGGAAGCTGGCCGGTCGTGGCTTGCCGCCGCGTCTTGGCTCTGCGCCTACGAGATTCGCGCCTGTTCAAAGTGAAAACAAGAGCCGAACCGTCATGCGGCGTGAGGTGTCACCGCATCGTAAGCTTTACTCCACCGCGCGTTGGCAGAAGCTCAGCCTGAAGGTTCGGGTTGCAGCGAACTTCCGGTGCGAGATGTGTAGCAAGCTGGCGCTCGGGAAAGGCCAGTCCGTTACCGACCATAAGATCCCGCATCGCGGTGATCCGGCGCTGTTCTGGGATGAATTGAACCTGCAGTGCCTGTGCAAAGGATGTCACGACAAGACGAAGCAGCGAGAGGAAGCGGCCGGACTCCACGGGTAGGGGGTAGGTCAAAAGTCCAGGCCGGTTGTGGCTTCAGACCCGTCGTCCCCTCATCTGCACATTTTTTTCTGGGGAGGGCGGAATTTTGAACGATCATCGTGAAACCGACCTGTTCGGGAACCCTGTCAGAGCCGGTAAGGGGCGCCGTGGGCGGCCTTCAAAAGAGCTGACCGAAAAAGAGATCGACATGCTGGAAGCTGGTCTGATGAAGGGCTGGTCGAACCAGCGGCTCGCGGATGTGCTGGGGGTTGGTATCTCCACGCTCAAGCGGAATTTTGGGCCTGTGCTCAAGGGTCGTGGAGAAATGCCTGATCGCCTCAAGCTTGCGATCTTCGCGGCCACGGTTCGCAAGGCGCTCGACAAGGGCGACATGGGGGCGGTCCGCCAGCTGCGCCAGATGATTGGCGAGGATGAGGCGCGACTGATCGATGCGCGTTTGCGCGAAGAGCCGAAAGATGACGCTGAACGCGAGGTGATTGGAAAGAAGGAAGCGCAACGCCGGGCGGCCAAGGATCTAGTCGACGGCGATTCCGGAAATGCCGGGTTCGTTCTCGTCTCGTTGGCCGTTCCCGTTGAGATCTTCGAAGACGACTCCACGAGCCGGCTCACCCAGGGCGGGCAGAGAGAACAGAACACACGAGAGAACCCAAACCACCAAGGCACGTTTCATCCGACCTCCAATGAAGCCCCGTTGTGACGGGTAAGTCGCTTCACTCACCGCCCAATCTATCAGCATCAGGTCGGGCACCCCCAATACGGCACCTTGGCGTCGAGCATGCCGAAGTAGACCGGAGCCATGGATCCCGGCGCGTGGGTCTGGGCCGGCACCACGTGCACCCGGCAGTCGGGGGCGGCCCCGGTGTGGGAGGTGATCACCGAGCCGTCGACCGAGGCATCTTTGCCGACAACGATGTCGGTGCAGGTGAGGCCGTTGGTCGGCAGAAGAACGGCTCCGAGGAGCGCCAGCGCTAGGGTCTTGCGGGTCATTTCCTGCCTCCTTGCAGTGGTGGTGGTACCACCCAATACAAATTTTTCATCGTACTTTTCAATGCACTCCTGGCATCCGAGTCTCTGCTTCCAAGACTGCGGTTAAAACCTCTGCATTTAAACCATGACCGCTTCTATGCGCAACAATGTCGCCATGAAACGGCCTGCCTGATAAGGAAAGGTCACCGATGATATCGAGGATCTTATGTCGCGCGCATTCATTTGGCCACCGCAATTCGTTCTCGATCGGCCCATTCTCACCGAAAGCGATGAGATCTTGAGTGGTCACTGTCAGCCCGACGCCATCTTGCTGCAACTTGCGGGCTTCTTCTTCCAGCAAAAATGTTCGAGCGGCTGCAACCTATTCTCGATAGCGTTGTGGTGTTACAGCCACCCCATATTGTTGTGGTGGGATTGGTGAGCCGGGATACTCCACCGAGTAGTGCACTCGTAGGCCCGTCGTGGTTGGTGGAGCCACCTCGATCGCCGCATCACCAGCCGCAGCAGAAATTGTAACTGGCGAC
>NZ_CAJYBT010000081.1 GCF_913064665.1 uncultured Thioclava sp. | reverse complement strand
AAGAGGTCACCAAGGAAGATCTGCAAAAAGCCATCGAAGCGCTCGACGAACTCTGAGCCATATCGACTGGATTATGCGAAAGGCCGCCCCTCGGGGCGGCCTTTTTGCTTTGGCGTAGGGCGCGGATTTTAAGTATAGACACCAAGCGTTTCGTCATAAACCAGAAGCACCGCGACCCCTTGCCGGATCAGATAGGCGGGCTAGCCAAACACCAGCCCCTCCTGCGCGACGGCCTACAGAACACTGTCCGGGTCGAGTTAGGGCCAATAGCTAAAATCGCCATAACGCTGCACCCTATCCTGCTCCGGCGTGAAATCGGTGACCGCCACTCCGGTCAACACCGCTAAAAAATCAGTGTCGAGAAAATCACCCGTCGCCCCCGGCCAATCAAATTCGGCTCCGCCCATGAAAAAAACCGCGCCCCTGAGGGCGCGGTTTCCGATCAGATCAGGTGATCTAAATCTTAAGCGTCGTCTTCGGGGGTCGCCACGCGGCCACCCTCGTCATCGTCGTTATCGTCATCTGCGGCAGCGCCCATATCGTCGAACAGCTCCGAGATTTCGAACTCAGCCGCCGCATCTTCTTCGGCAGCCATGTCTTGGATCGACTTGCCCGTTGCCTGCAATTCGGCTTCTTCGGCCGAACGCGCGACGTTGAGCGTGATCACAGCCACGACCTCGGGGTGCAGATGCACCTCAAGCTCGTGCAGACCCAGCACCTTGATCGGCTGACGGATGATGACCTGCTTGCGGTCCACCGAGAAGCCCTCTTCGGTTGCGATCGTTGCGGCGTCACGGGTGGTGACGGACCCGTACAGGTTGCCACCATCAGAGGCCGAGCGGATCACGACGAACTGCTGACCATCAAGACGGGCCGACAGCGCTTCTGCCTCGGTTTTGGTTTCAAGGTTGCGTGCCTCAAGCTGTGCCTTGCGCTCCTCAAAGGAGGCAATGTTGCCGGCATTGGCGCGCAGCGCCTTGCCTTGGGGCAGCAGATAATTGCGACCGTAGCCGTCCTTGACGGTCACGACATCGCCCATTTGGCCCAGCTTGGCCACACGTTCCAGAAGGATCACTTCCATTGGTCGGTCTCCTTATTTCACGGCATAGGGCAGCAGCGCGAGGAAGCGCGCGCGCTTGATCGCACGGGCCAGTTCACGTTGCTTTTTCGCCGAAACGGCGGTGATACGGGCGGGCACGATCTTGCCACGCTCGGAAACGTAACGCTGCAAAAGACGGGTGTCTTTATAGTCGATCTTGGGCGCGTTATCGCCCGAGAACGGGCAGACCTTACGGCGACGGAAAAACGGTTTTGCCATGGTGTTGCTCCTATGTCTCGATCAACGGCGCTCGCGACGGGTGTCGCGTTCGTCGCGTTTCTGCATCTGGGCCGAGGGGCCCTCTTCGTGAGCGTCGACCTTGATGGTCAGCACACGCATCACGTCGTCATGCAGACGGGCCAGACGCTCCATTTCCTGCACCGCAGCCGAAGGGGCATCGGTGCGCAGGAAGGCGTAATGGCCTTTGCGGTTTTTGTTGATCTTGTAGGCCATGGTCTTCACGCCCCAATACTCGTGCTCAACGACTTTGCCGCCGTTGTCCGAGAGGACCGTGGAGAAATGTTCGATAAGACCTTCAGCTTGCGTGTTGGACAAGTCCTGACGCGCAATGAGGACATGCTCGTAAAGCGGCATGCGAACTCCTGTTTTCAAGGCGGCTTCATAGATGGGCATATGGCTTCCGCAACCCATCACGAGAGGCTCCGCCGGTTCAATTCAACGCGGAAGATGGGGCCTTATAGGGGAATAGGCGTGGCGCGCAAGGGAAAACCGGGCGCGGGGCCGGGAAACGGGGGCTGTTGGTTCGCGTGGGCGGCGAAAGGCGGCTTCGAGCCCATAGCCGCCATCGTTTCCTCGGATTCCAACCACACTTAGAATCGATTGAAAACGAATGTGTAGACGGAAAATGAACCGGTCACAAATAGGAGGATGACTTCGATGCACGCGAGGCCAAAGAATATCGCACTGAAAACATCCTTCTTTTCTGGAAAGTCGTTCAAGTAGATCAGCATGATCACTTTGATTGCAAACAGCATGTAGATAAGAGCTGTCCCACGAACATCGACGGGGATTGCGGCCAGAACAGCGAGTGAAAGCAGCAGGTTTCCGGCTTGAAACCAGACAAGCTTATTGCGCGTCGAACTTTTCATCTAACTGTCCCTTCGGCCTGCCGAACCGATCATCGCAGCAGCTCGCCAGAACGGCAAGAAAGTCCCGCACCCCCGACACTCCCCGCCTCCTCGCATCGCACCTCTCAACGCGCGCCTGCGTTGATCCGGCCCATCGCTTCAGCCCCGATGGTGAAACTCTCGCGCCGCGCGGCTTGGTCAAAGATATGCCCCGTCAAAATCACCTCATCGGGGCGGTAGCGCGCGATCAGATCGCGTAGCTGCGCCTCGACCTGCCCCGGATCGCCCAGCGCCACGACGCGCAGCGCGGCCTCGGCCATCTTGATCTCAGCATCGCTCGCCACCGTGCTCAGATCGGCCACAGGTGGGGGCAGCGGCCCGGCCATGCCTTTGCGCAGCCGGATGAAGCCTTGCAGCATCGAGGAGCGCAGCAAATGTGCCTCGGCCTCGGTTGGCGCGGCAAACAGGTTCACCGCCAGCATAAATCGAGGCGCGTCGGTCACGCCGGGGCGGAAACGCGCGCGATAGATCTCTACCGCCTCGCCCAGCATATCGGGCGCGAAGTGACTGGCGAACGCGTAAGGCAGCCCCAGATGCGCCGCCAGTTGCGCGCCAAACAGCGACGAGCCCAGCATCCAGACCGGCACATTGGTGCCCATGCCCGGCACCGCGCGCACCCGCTGACCGATCTGTTCGGGGCCAAGAAAGTCCAGCAATTCGACCACATCCTCGGGAAAGTGATCGCCGCCGCCCATCCCGCGCCGCAGCGCCTGCATGGTGGCGGGATCGGTGCCCGGTGCGCGCCCCACGCCCAGATCGATGCGCCCCGGATACAGGGTTTCGAGCGTGCCAAACGCCTCGGCCACCTGCAAGGGCGCGTGATTGGGCAGCATGATCCCCCCCGCACCGACGCGGATGCGCGCAGTCTGACCCGCGACATGGCCGATCACCACCGCCGTTGCGGCACTGGCAATGCCCGTCGAGTTGTGATGCTCGGCCAGCCAGAAGCGGGCATAGCCCAGACCCTCGGCATGCTGCGCCAATGCGACGGTGTTGGTTAATGCATCACGCGGGCTGGACCCTTGCGGGATCGGCGAAAGATCGAGAACGGAAAACGGGATCATCGGGCACTCCTGTCTAAGAGGCCTGATCTAGCGCGGATTGCGCGCGCGCACACCCCGCAGGACGTCACGAAAAAGGCGCGCAAGGCCCCCTGCCCTGCGCGCCCTCCTTTATCTGATTACGATGGGCTTAGTTGCCCGCCTGAATACGCTCCATCAAGGCCCCGGTCTCTTCGGCGGGCAGCGCGGAATTCAGCGCCATCCAGATCACCACCAGCGACCAGATCGCGACAAGCGCCATCCCGGTCCAGAACCCGACCAAGCCAAAGCCATTGCCCGTCGCTCCAAGCGCTGACAGCACCCAAAGCCCGCCAAACCACGCGGCCAGCCAGCCGATATGTTTCCAGCCAAACTCGGCAGCCGATTTCTTTTGCACGACATGAAAGACAAAGGCGTAGATCGCAAAGCCCACGGCCAGCATCCCGAACAGGATCGAGTCGGTGTAAAACCCGGTCCAATAGATCACGAGATTAGAGGCCACAAAAGCCAGCGGTGCCAATACCTCCGCCCCTTTCAGGCGGAAAGCGCGGTCAGCGTCGGGTTGGCTGCGGCGCAACACCATCAGCACGATCGGCCCCAACCCGTAGGTGAGAACGGTGATCGAGCTGATATAGCCCACCAGCAATTGCCATGCCGGGAACGGCAGCAAAAAGAACACACCCGACGCCCACATCACGACAACGGCCAACCACGGCACGCCAAATTTGGTGGTCTTGGTCAAGGATTGCGGTCCGCTATCGGTATCGCCCACCGCGAACAAAATGCGCGACCCACCCGTGACATAGATCAACCCTGTGCCGCCGGGCGACACATAAGCGTCGATATACAGCAGCAAGGCCAGCCACCCCATGCCCAACGTCGCCGCCAAGCCTGCGAACGGCCCGGCAGAGCCAACGAAGTTAAGATGAGACCAGCCGTTTTTCAGATCCCCCGGCGAGAGCGCCATGATAAACGCCACTTGCAGCAAGATATAGACAAACGCCGCCAATAGCACCGATCCAATCACCGCCATCGGAATGTTGCGCCCCGGATTGGCGCTTTCTCCGCCCAGATCAATCGCGGTGCGAAAGCCGAGGAATGAGAACACGATGCCCGCCGCCGGAATGGCCGTGAACATACCTTGCGAGCTATAGGTGCCCACACCGGCCTGCCACACGCCCCAATGGGTCGAGGCTACGATCAGGCCAACCACGGTGATCAGCGGCACCGCGATCTTCCACCATGTCACGGCGTTATTGACCCGCAACAGCGCCTTGATCGCCAGCAGGTTCAGCACCGCCAGCACCGACAGCAGCACGGCCGAGGCCAAGAACCCCATGCCGGTCAGCGTGCCCGAGCCGTCCGCCTTGATGAAATAGGGCAGGTAGTTATTGGCGTAGGTGACGATCCCCTCAGCCTCGACTGCGGGCACGGGCGCGTAGCTGAGAAACAGCATCCAGCCCCAAAGCCTGCCCAACGTCGCGCCGTGGCTGGCATGGCTCATATGCACCAGCGCGCCGGATTTCGAAAACATTGTCGACAGCTCTGCGAAACACAAAGCAATCAACATGATGATTGCCGCCCCGATCACCCAGGACCAAACGCTGAGCGGCCCAGCGATCTTTGAGGCGTGATAGGCCCCAAACAGCCACCCCGATCCAATCATCGAGGTGGTAGAAGCAAAAAGCAAACCCGTGACGCCGGCATCTCGGCGCAGCTTACCCGATCCTGTGACAAATTCTGTTGAAGCCATTTTAGTTCCCCCCTTTTGATGAAACCTTTTTCAAGGGTCATCATAGGGCGCGTGCTGCTTTATCCTTGCAATTACACGGCTTTGTGCAGGTCTGCGATTACGCGTGACGAAACAAAATTGTGAATTCACGGTGAAAAATCGACCCGCAGATCGTTTTTCACAGCGAAAACCGCAGCAATTA
>NZ_CAJYBT010000080.1 GCF_913064665.1 uncultured Thioclava sp. | reverse complement strand
TCAAAGTCGGCGGTGCATCAAAGAGCACCGCGTTCACGTCCTCCCGCACATTGCCGCTACCAAGGCTGATCTTTTGCTGGGCATCCGCCGTCAGACCGCGCGCCTTGCGCGACAGCACCTCTTGCATGCCGATCATCTGCGCGATCTGATCAACGCGCTGCTTGATATAGCCCGCCTCCATGCCGCGATTGCGCAGCGGGAAGGCTAGATTGTCGCGCACGCTCATCGTGTCGTAAACGACCGGAAACTGGAACACCTGCGCGATATTGCGTTCGGCGGTGGGCGCATCGGTTACGTCGGTATCGCCAAACAGCACGCGCCCCTCGGACGGGCGCAACAGTCCCGAAATGATATTGAGCAAGGTGGATTTACCACAGCCAGACGATCCCAGCAGCGCATAGGCCCCACCATCGTCCCAAACGTGATCGAGTTGCTTGAGCGCGTAATCCGCCTCGGATTTCGGGTTGGGCAAGTAACTATGAGCGAGTGTTTTGAGCGTAATTTGTGCCATATTCGCCTCAGGCCGCTGCAGCATATGAGGCGGGCGCGGCAAGGCGTTCGTCCTCGGAAAACATATAGATAAAGGCCGGATCGACCGCGATGGTCAGCTCTTGGCCATGCGAGAGGTCGTGCACCCCGCCGATCAAACCAATCCAAGTCTGATCTTCGTGACTGAGGTGCAGATAGGTCTCTGATCCAGTCACCTCAGTGCCGTTCAAACGACATTTGAACTCAAGCGCATCGCCATCGCTTTGGCCCGCAAGGCGCACGTGATTGGGCCGGAATCCCGCGATATAGCGCCCGTCCGCCAGCGCCGCGAAACCACCATCAGCGGGTGCATGCGCCTGAGTGCCGAAACTCATCTTATGACCCTTGCGTTCAACCGAGATGAAGTTCATCGGCGGGTCGGAAAACACGCGCGCACTCAGAAGATCGCGCGGCTGGCGATACACTTCAGCGGTGGGGCCGAACTGCGTCATCCGACCCTCCCAAAGGGTCGCGACATTGCCCCCCAGCAGCAGCGCCTCTTCGGGTTCGGTCGTGGCATAGACAAAGATCGCGCCCGATGCCTCGAAAATCTTGGGGATCTCTACGCGCAGTTCCTCGCGCAGCTTGTAATCAAGGTTCGCCAGTGGCTCATCAAGCAGCACCAGCCCCGCGCCTTTGACCAGCGCGCGCGCCAAGGCGCAACGCTGTTGCTGGCCGCCCGAAAGCTCTAGCGGCTTGCGCTCCAGCATCGGGCCAAGCTGCATCATATTGGCTGTTTCATGCACGCGGCGCTCAATTTCTGCCTTGTCCACGCCCATCAGGCGCAGCGGTGAGGCGATATTGTCGAACACGCTCATTGCGGGGTAGTTGATGAATTGCTGATAGACCATCGCCACCTTGCGGTCTTGCACCCGCATTCCGGTGACGTCCTTGCCTTCCCAGAAAATCCGCCCCGAGCTTGGCTGATCGAGCCCCGCCATCAGCCGCATCAACGAGGTCTTACCCGCCAGCGTCGGCCCAAGCAGCACGTTCATCGTGCCCTTTTGCAACGTCAGATCCAACGGATGGATATGCGTGCGCCCATCAACCAGTTTCGACACCGATTTCAGTTCTAAAGTCATCGTTCCTCCCTCAGACCCCGTTCAGGCGCTACGCCCCAACCGCGTCTCCGACATGCAGCCGGATAAATGCCTCCAACGTCGCGACCTGCTCCTCGGTCAGTCGCAACCCAAGTTTGGTACGTCGCCAGATCACATCTTGTGCTGTGCGCACCCATTCCTTTTCGATCAGCCAAATCACCTCGGCCTCGCTTAATGTCGCGCCGAAATCGCGGCCTAAATCAGCGGGTGATTTTGCTTCCCCCAGGATGTCTCGCGCCTCAAGTCCGTAGTGGCGGATCATCCGCTCAGCCCACGGGGCGCCTAAAAACGGATAATCGCGCGCCAGATCGATGGTAACTTGCGCGGTGTCTTGCGGCCTGAACCCGCCGCCGGGCAAAGCCACACCCGCCGTCCAATCGGATTTTAGTTCTGGAAAATGGGGTCTGAGTTTCGCAAGCGCCCCCTCGGCGAGCCGACGATAAGTGGTGATCTTGCCGCCGAAGACATTGAGCATTGGCGCCCCGTCCTTCTCGTCGATCGACAACACATAGTCGCGCGTCGCCGCCGTGGCTGAAGAGGCCCCGTCGTTATACAGTGGACGCACACCCGAATAGCTCCAGATCACATCGTCGCGGGTCACGGGCTGCTTGAAATAGCCCGAGACAAAAGCGCAAAGATAATCTTGTTCGGCTTGGGAGCAGTGGGCCTCGCCGGGTGCGCCCTGATGATCCTGATCGGTGGTGCCAATCAGAGTGAAATCCTGCTCATAGGGGATCGCGAAGCAGATCCGACCATCTTCGCCCTGAAAGAAATAGCAGCGGTCGTGATCATAAAGTTTGCGGGTGACGATATGACTCCCACGCACCAGCCGGACCGACTCTTGCGAATTAATCTGGACTGTGTTGCGGATCACGTCTTCGACCCACGGCCCTGCCGCATTTACCAAGGTTCGGGCGTGATGTTCGCACCGACCTTCAGGCCCTTGGGTTACGACGGTCCAGAGGCCGTCGCGCCGTTTGGCCGAAACCACCTTAGTGCGGACAAGGATCGTCGCACCGCGAGCCTGCGCATCGCGCGCATTCAATACCACGAGCCGCGCATCCTGCACCCAGCAATCGGAATATTCATAGGCGAGATGGAATTTGTCCTGCAGCGGTTTGCCCGCCGCGTTTTGTGCCAGATCCAGCGTTTTGGTGCCGGGAAGCAGCTCGCGTCCGCCCAGGTGATCATAGAGAAACAACCCGAGCCGGATCAGCCAGGCCGGTCGCCGCCCCTTTGCCCATGGCATCACCAGCGACATTAGCCGTGAGGTGGGCGTATTATTTTCGAAGCGCATCTCAGCACTGTAGGGCAGCACGAATCGCATCGGCCAGCTGATATGGGGCATCGCGCGCAGTAAAATCTCGCGCTCGCGCAGCGCTTCACGCACCAAACGAAATTCGAAAAATTCAAGATAGCGCAGGCCGCCATGAAACAGCTTGGTTGATGCCGAAGACGTCGCCTGTGCCAGATCGCCCATCTCGGCAAGCGTGACCGATAGGCCGCGACCAGCCGCGTCTCGGGCAATACCGCACCCGTTGATGCCTCCGCCAATCACGAAAAGATCGACCGGCTGGCCGCCATTTGTTGCCGTGGACACAGACGCTTCCCCCCTCGCTGCACACAGACAGTTCAGCGATTCGTTACCTTTTGTCAAAATAAATATTCGTTTTTGTTGTATTTGTTGAAAATCGCGCATTTTCGCAAACACAACGCGCAAACACGCAAGTGCGGTGAAACATTCGGGTGACACGGGCGGGAAGCTATGGCAGCAGAATAAAAAGGAGGTCGCATGGCGCTCAGTTTCCGACAAAACGAGATTCTCAAATTGGCACGCGACGACGGGCGCGTCGTGGTCGAGACGCTTGCAGAGCATTTCAATGTCTCACTGCAAACGATCCGACGCGACCTGTCGGAACTGGCAGATGCAGGGCATCTCGACCGAGTGCACGGCGGCGCTGTGATCCGCATGGGGGTGATGAATTTCGCCTATGAGGAACGGCGCCGGATGAACGAAGCGGCGAAATCCGCAATTGGGCGAGCCTGCGCGCAGGCCATCCCTGACAACAGTTCGATCATTCTCAATCTTGGCACCACCACCGAGGCCGTGGCGCGCGAATTGCGCAACCATAGCAACATCACCGCAGTGACCAATAATATCAACGTCGCCAATACTTTATTGAGCAATGAAAGCTGTGACATCATGGTAGCAGGGGGCAGCTTGCGGCGCTCGGATGGTGGATTGGTGGGCGATCTGACAGCCGATTTCATGAATCAGTTCAAAGTCGATTTCGCGGTGATAGGCACATCAGCACTCGATGAAGAGGGCGATCTTCTCGATTATGACTTGGCCGAGGTGCGCGTCAGCCGCACAATCCTGCGTCAAGCGCGCAAAGTCTTCCTTGTCGCAGACAGCTCCAAGCTGACACGCTCGGCTCCAGTGCGTCTGGCCTCTCTTGAGGATATCGACGCAATTTTCATCGACACGCCGCTGCCGGAAGCCCTCACCAAACGCTGCGCAGATTGGAACACAGAGGTCATCGTCACGCCCGCTCAGAGTTGAAACCTTACGAGCTTTAGGACGTTCGAAGTTTTTCCGATGCGTTCGTCCCGTGCCCGAACGGACCGGAGTACTTTGAACTTCTCCTAATGTTAGAGCATCCTTCCATTCCTGAGAAAGGATCGCACCCTTAAACCGTGGGATCAAACACCTAGCGTTAGCTGTCTTGCAGTTACTGACTAGTCGTCTGTTTCAAGATATGAAGAGAAACTTGCCATCCGATTATCTCTCTGTATAACAGTTATTTGACATATTTTGAATATGCGGTTCCGCATCTTCTTTGATGCCTAATGAAAAAGGCCCGCAGCTGACGGTTTAGGAGATTTCATGCCAAACTGGGCTTTTCGGATCGATCTGGTGATCGCCGCCGCTTCGACCTTTCTACTCGTGGCTTGCTTTGGAAATGGGCCAGATAGTCCTGCTGTCGCGACTACCGAAGACGTCGCACCTACGGTGGCCCGGACGGGTAGCGCCGCGAATTATGCGTTCGTCTACCAACCGACAGGGGGAACGCCCGACCGCGTTCTGAGGACACAAAGTAATAGCGGCTGGTACTATTATCCCGACACGCTTGCCGGCATCCCTAGCAAATTCAAAACCTATCGCCAGTCGACAGAAGGCTTCCTACTACGTGGAACCAGCGATAGCGGTTCAGGCGAGGTTATTGTGGTGGATAACGGTGCGCAGCTGACGCGCCATGACCCAACCGTACTTCCGACTGTTGGCAGCGCAACCTATTCTGGATCCTATGGGGCCATCGTCGTGAATGGCATAAGGGACATGAGTCCCAAGACCGTGTCGGGGAAAGCAACGCTTCAAGTCGATTTTAAAGACCAAAATGTCTCCGGTGCAATCACTGACCGCGTCTATGATGGAGTGACCCCGAGCCAAGATGTGACGCTCAATACGTCTAGCATGTCAGGCGGGGCCTTCACGGGCACGACCACTGGTGGCGATCTAAATACGAGTGGTCTGACTGCCGCTAACGGAAGTTACACGGGCCTGTTGGTCGGGCCAAACGGCGAAGAGGCCATCGGTGCGGTGACTATCATCCACTCAAATGGCAGTAGTACGTTTACGGAACAAGGTGGTTTCGTTGCGAACCAATAGGCGACACGTTTGATGCTTTATATGCCCCATAACGCGAGAAGATGGAGAGTGTCAGATCTTCTGTGTATGAGTGATCCGGTCCATGCTTCATCGAAAGGAAGCATGCATGACGATCTCCAAGGAACTGCTGGACGAACTGCTGAAGGGCGTTGAGCGCCCCGAGGACCTGCT
>NZ_CAJYBT010000079.1 GCF_913064665.1 uncultured Thioclava sp. | reverse complement strand
TCCTGCTTTTCCGCCGCGTCCGCTGCAGCGGCCGTTATCTCTTCGATCTGTGCCTTTGGTCGTTTATTCGTAGCATCGCGTTCAACGTCCTGTGCCGCCTCGTCTGCATGGTCTTCCTGCGCGTCGGTCGGAGCAGCCGTCATCGCTTCGAACTGTGCCTTGAGCTGTTCAATCGTAGCATCGCGTTCGGCGACCTTTGTCACCTCGGCAGCATGGCCTTCCTGCGCGTTGGTCAGAGCAGCCGTCATCGCTTCGAACTGAGCAGCCATCTCTTCAGCATCGCTGCTGATATCGGGCCCTGCTTCTTCGGCCTGCGCTTCGAGAGAAACCACTTTGGCAGCAAGCTTTTGCGCTTCTTTCTCAGTGATCTTCTTCACAGCTGGATTGTCGCCCTTGCTATGCGCGGCCACGACGGCCTGTGCCGCCGTGTTCTTGTCGTCGAGGCTGTAAACCATACCACGGCGCAAAGTGCCGATCTTGGTATGCCGCGTCGATTTCACATGGATAAACATGTCCATCTCCTATTGAGGAAAAAGGCAGCGCAGATCAAATGCTGCGCCGCCCATTGTCAGAAGGCCGATCAGACGAAGGTGAAGTCGCCCTGCACCATTGCCAGCGGGCGCTTGTTGGCCATGGTGGCCCGTTTGCGCGCCTTCACCGTGACCATGTCTTCGATGAAGTTGGTGCCGTGCTCGGTCGAGAACAGAACTTCGACCTGCGAGCGGTCATAGTAGGTGGCTGCCATTGCAAGATCACCAACCAGCCATTCGCCAGCGGTCATCGAGTTGGTGTCCACCACGTCTTTGCCCCAGAGCATCGGCGTATTCCCGGTGGCAGGATTGCCCCAGACATACCGGTTGTCCGTTCCCGAAACCTTCAGTAGTTCGATTGCCGCCCAATCGAGCGGGTTCATCAGCATGGCCGAGGCAATGTAGTCTTCGAGCGTCACCTGCAGGATCGCCAAACGAAGGCGATCGATGCGCGTGGCATTCGGAAGACCTGCAGCTGCGACGAAAGCCGGCGCCTCGGTCAAAAGGCCCGAGAGGTTCTCGCCGGTGCCATCGCCCGCAAGGATCTGGTTTTCTTCTTCAAGATCGAGACCGTAACGAAGTTCGCCGTCGATCTCGGTTTGCAGTTGGTCGGCATCCGACAAGGCCTCTTCCGAGACATGGGTCACATGGCCAATCTTCTTGACCTGTTCCGTTGCCTTATCCCAGCCATAGCTCGAAGCCTGATAGGTGCCACCCTCGGCCACCGGCGCTGCAGCATTGGTACGGATCACCTGTTTGCGGTAGATCACCAAATCCGAAGCCGTACGCCCCTTGGTGAGCGTCTGACCCACATGCAGACGACGCTTAGGCATACTAACAGGATCACGCTATTCATCATGGAAGATCAAACCGCCGCCGGAACCAGACGCCGTAGTGATCGCATTGTTGACCGTCAGCGACAGTGTACCGCCGTTGAACGCCTTGATCTTGTCATGGCTTTCCATAACCGCTTGGCCGAGAGATTTGACGCCGCTGGTCTTATTACCCGGAAGACCGTCGGCAATCTTTTGCGCCAGATCCAAATGCTTCTGGTTCACGCCTTCGAGCTCGTCGGTCATCTTCTTGACTGCATTGCTCAGCTCGGTCTGCTGGTTCAGCAGCTTGTCGGCTGTGGCCTTCGTTTCTGCCGAGACTTCGCCGACCTTTTTGGCCTCGCTCAGTGCGTTCTCAGCGGCCTTCTTGGTTTCGCCGTTGATCTGGTCAAGCTGTTGGCTGACCTTTTTGAGCATCGCCTCGGTATCACCGGGCGCGGCGTCGTTGCGCACGCCACCGATCACTGCAACCGGGACATGCGTCTGCATTGCCGCCAAGTGAATGGCGGGCATCATCAGCTTTTTCATAGTCGTTTTCCTCAGAGAGTTTTCAGTTTGTTGAGCGCCTCTTGCGCCCAATCGCTAACGGCAGCGCCAGACATGCCGGTCAGGGCAGCGCCAGACTTGCCCCCCTTTGCCGCGGCGAGAAGCTCTCGCCGTTCGGATTTCGAAGCCCGGATGCCGCTTGCCAGCATCAGGTCAAGTTTACGGATCGCTGCCAGGCCCAAATCAGCGGCATTCGACAGCGCGGTGTCGAGTTGATCAGCGCTCAGAAGTTCATCTGCGAACCCCTGTTCCACCGCGCTATCGCCTGCAATCCACATTTCCTTGTCGAGCATTGCCCCGAGCTTCTTGGCATCGATCCCAGTGCGTGCGCCGTAGATGCTGACGGCAGCTTCATCAAAGGGCTCAAGCCAGTTCGCTACATCGCGCAACGCATTTCGGTCGCCCGCAGCCATCACCCAAGTGTTGTGGATCATCAGAAAGCTGGCACGCGCCATTTGAACTGTGTCACCAGCCATCGCGATCACCGATGCCGCCGAGGCCGCTATACCGATCACCTTTACGGTGACCTCACCCTTGTGCTCACGCAGCAGGTTGTAGATCGCCAGGCCCTCAAAGAAATCTCCACCAGGGCTGTTGATATTGACCGTGACCGGACCGTCTCCCATAGCCCGCAGCGCGGCTGAAATACGCTTGGACGTTACCCCATTCCCCATGAAATCAGCGCCGATCACATCGAGAATAGAGATTGTGCGAGTGTCATTCGTACCATTCGCAGCCGCACGGATCTCTGGGTTCCAGCGCTTTGCTGCGACCTCGCTCACCTGCGGCAGAACACCAGGATGTGCCGGCACGCTGGCCTTTGGCATATTACGAATTGTCATTGGCCATTCCCCTTTCCAAGATCGCCAATCGGCGCGAGTGCAGTTTGCGCGAGCAGGCTATCGGCAGCCGGGTCCGCATGCGGCGGCAGGTCGAGCTTGGCGCGCCGCTCATTCGCGGTCATCGTGCCCGACTGTCCCATTTTTGAGAGGAACTCGCCCTTCGACTGGCTATCCATCTGCAGCATCGCTTCGCGATTGAACTTGAAGAACCACTTGCCGCGCTTTTCCGGTGGGACAATATCGCGATTCATCCGTGCCTCGATCCGTGTCAGCAGCGGGTTGATACCCAAAGTCAGCCACGACAGCATAATTGCCTCGACGCCGGTGCCCCACATGGTTTGCCCCCGCCCTGCATGACCAATGACAATCGGGGGTACACCGAACCAGCGGCAGACATCTTCGACCTGAAACTGGCGTGTCTCCAGAAGCTGCGCGTCTTCCGGGTTCATCTGAACCGGATTGAAACCAAGACCACCTTCAAGAACCATGGTCTTCCCGGCCTTGCGCGATCCAACGTAGGCATCCAACATCACCTTTAACTGCTCGCGCTGATCGGCGTCGAGCGTCTGCTCTGAGGTCAAGAAACCGGATGACATCATCTGATTAGCGAACACGCTGCCTGCGGTCTCATCGGCTGCAAGCGCTGCACCGATCGAGTTGGCCCCATACTTGATCGCGGAAAGCCCGATCCCGGTACCAGGGTCAAAGCTGCGCAGGTGAAATACCTTCTCTGCAGGCAATTGTTCACGTTTCCCGCGATCGTAATATTCGTAAACGATCTGTCCGTACTGATCGAGATACGGCATGATCCCCGGCAACGGCTTTAAACCGACAAGGTTGCGACCGAGAAACTGACGCTCGGCAACCGCGTTTCCCCGCATCGTCAAATGCGCAACCATGCCATCCCAGAACTCTACATTGGTCTGCACAGAATTCGGTGCGTAGCTGACGATCGAGGCGATATCGTGATTGACCTCCCGACGTGCATTCGGACCCGTCCGCTCGAACAGCTTCAGCGGCAGCGAGGATGCGACCTGCGAGGTTACCTTAACGCAATCCCATACCGCCGAGACGGTCAGCGCCGCATCTGCAGACACGGTCTTTCCCGCGATTGAGAGATAGCCTGCGGTCGGTATTGATTGTGCCGTGGTTGTGCTGACCCACCCGGATTCGCCAGCAGCCAGTTCCTGCCGAACGCCTCGAATGGCCGCTTTTAGAAGTCGCTTCATACCACCATCACCGGGTTTGACAGAAAGTCATTCAGGTTGTTCCGCTTTGCTGCGACCGGGTTCCAGCTCATCAGCATCACAGAATTGAAAAGCGCCATAAGCGGATCGATCTTGGCCGATCCGCTCTGCGCCTTTGTTACGACCACGGCATTACCGCGAGCTTCGCATTTCGCATTACCAACGCACCAGGTCATCAGCCGCTGGCCGCAATGAACGAAGGTTCCGTTCTTCAGCTTCACAGGTGCAGTCTTAATTGCCGCGTTCAGCTTGTAGCCCTGACTGATTGGGCTGATATCTGTCATCTCGAAACCGCCATCGATCAATGCGTCGATGATCGAGCCAACGCCTTCCGGGTCCATCCCAATTCCGCGTTCGCCTGGAAACCTTGATGCATCGCGGATGCGCTGACAGATTTCCACGATCTCCGGGTTTGCCTCATCCTCGATGTTGTCGACGAAAGTCAGCTCGCGTTCTTCCTCAAGCTTGATCAGTTCCGGTGCGATGATCTGGCGCAGAGTGAGCACGTCACGATCTGCCCAAGCCTTGCCCCAGTGCTGCCAGACCTTGGTTTCGCTATGCCGGCCGAGCACCGAAATTCCCAGCAAATCGTCAAGCCCACCGCCATCGATACCGACGACGCACACCTCAGAGGACGCAATCACGTCATCCAGCGTCATCTTGCGCGCAGCGTTGAGCCAGTAATCGGCACCAGCCCAACGACCGCTTCCCAGCCCGATTCCGATCTCGACATTGAGGTGCTGAGAGGCGAACAGGGCCATTGCTTCCGGGCCATCCTGCTCTGCCTCAAGCATCTTGTCGCGCAGATAATCGAGAGAAACAGAGCGCTCTAGGTTTGGGTTCACCAGCCCCCAAGTCTTCGGATCGCGCCACTTCTCGGCCTTGATCATCGCCTTCGGCAACTCGTAAAGCACCGCCATCATAGGCAGATCGAGTTTCCCGTCGCGCACATCGCGGGCGCGCTGCAACTCCTTTTCAAACTGCCCAGTTGGGCGGCCTTTTGATTGCGTCGTGATCTGCAGCATGAACCCTTCTGGACGCGATGCCAGGCCGCCGCGCAGCTCAATGAAGATATCGGGCGCTTTGTGCTTACTAGCGAGCACGTGCGTCTCATCAACAAGGATGTAGGTCGCCTTTGATCCGGTCACGACATCGCCGTCAGCCGACAGGATCATGATGACCGCGCCCGTGGTGCGGTGGGTGATTTCCTTCAAGTTGCTCTGCACATGAAACAGCGTCGTGAGATGCTGATCGAGGGCGATGATCCCCTTGGCCTGCTTGAACGCGATGCACGCAATCTTCTGCGTCGGCGCAATCAGAATCAGTTCGGCCTGCGGGCGCTCGTTCAATATCGCTGCCGTCAAGATGATCGCCGCTGCGATCGCTGATTTGCCATTCTTCTTTGGAATTAGCAGGAAGAACTCCCGCAGCATCCGCTTCTTCGTCTCCGGATCGTAGCTGCCGAAGATCACCCGCACGAGGTCAAAGACCCACTCTTCGCAGACCTCGCCATAGGTTGGCGTGCCAATCAGGTCCGGCACTCGCAACCGCTTGAAGATCCGCAGTGCCTTTTCCGCCACCTCATCAAAGA
>NZ_CAJYBT010000078.1 GCF_913064665.1 uncultured Thioclava sp. | reverse complement strand
CATATGCTGGCCTGCGGAATGGACCCCAAGGGCGTCATGGCCGAACTGACCGGGCGCGAGGATGGCTATTCCAAGGGCAAGGGCGGCTCGATGCACATGTTCAGCAAAGAGAAGCATTTCTACGGTGGTCATGGCATCGTGGCAGCCCAAGTGCCGCTGGGCGCGGGGCTGGCTTTTAGCGACAAATACAAAGGCAATGACAACGTCACCTTCACCTATTTCGGTGATGGCGCTGCCAACCAGGGCCAGGTGGCCGAGACCTATAACATGGCTCAGCTGTGGGATTTGCCGGTCGTGTTCGTGATCGAGAACAACCAATATGCGATGGGCACCAGCGTTCAGCGCGCCACGAAATCCCCCGACTTCTACGAGCGCGGCATTGCCTATGGCATCGCGGGCGAAGAGGTTGATGGCATGGATGTGCTGGCGGTGAAGGCTGCGGGCGAAAAGGCCGTGGCGCATTGCCGCTCGGGCAAGGGCCCGTATATTCTTGAGATCAAGACCTATCGCTATCGCGGTCACTCGATGTCGGACCCGGCGAAGTATCGCACCCGCGAAGAGGTTCAGAAAATCCGCGAAGAGCGCGATGCGATCGAGCATGTGCGCCAGCTTTTGCTGACCGGAAATCACGCGACCGAAGACGACCTCAAGGCGATCGACAAAGAGATCAAGGGCGTCGTGAACGAGGCCGCCGAATTCGCCAAGGAAAGCCCCGAGCCCGCGCTCGAAGAGCTTTGGACCGACATTTACGCCGATGCGGCGCCGCAGAACGCCTGAGGGGGAACAACAATGGCAACGAAGATTTTGATGCCCGCGCTGTCTCCGACGATGGAGGAAGGCACGCTTGCAAAATGGCTCAAGAAAGAGGGTGACACCGTGGCCGGCGGTGACATTCTGGCCGAGATCGAGACCGATAAGGCCACGATGGAATTCGAGGCGGTCGATGAGGGCGTCTTGGGTAAAATTCTGGTCGCGGAAGGCACAAGCGGCGTGAAGGTCAATGACCCGATCGCGGTGATGCTGGAAGAGGGCGAGGATGCTTCGGATGCCGAAGCCGCCGAGGCCCCCAAGGCGGCGGCGCCAGCGGCCCCCGCCTCTGCCCCCGCGCAAGCGAAGTCAGCCGATGACAGCACCGACATTCCGCGCCCCGATACCAGCCCCGACTGGCCCGAAGGCACACCGATGAAAACGCAGACCGTGCGCGAGGCGCTGCGCGATGCGATGGCCGAGGAAATGCGGCGCGACGAAAACGTCTTCCTGATGGGCGAGGAGGTGGCCGAATATCAAGGCGCCTACAAGATTTCCCAAGGTCTGCTGGATGAGTTCGGCGCCAAGCGGGTGATTGATACGCCGATTACCGAGCACGGCTTTGCCGGTCTGGGTGTCGGCGCGGCCTTTGGCGGTTTGCGCCCGATTGTCGAGTTCATGACCTTCAACTTCGCCATGCAGGCAATTGACCAAATCATCAACTCTGCCGCTAAGACGCTGTATATGTCGGGCGGTCAGATGGGGGCGCCGATGGTGTTCCGTGGTCCCAACGGTGCAGCGGCCCGCGTGGGCGCGCAGCACTCTCAGGATTACGGCGCGTGGTATGCGCAAATTCCGGGTCTCAAGGTCGTGCAGCCCTACTCGGCAGCCGATGCGAAGGGTCTGTTGAAATCGGCCATTCGGGATCCGAACCCGGTGATCTTCCTGGAAAATGAAATCCTTTACGGGCGGACCTTCGAAGTGCCCGATATCGAGGACTTCACCATTCCCTTTGGCAAGGCGAAAGTCTGGCGCACAGGCGCAGACGTGACCATCGTCAGCTGGGGTATCGGCATGAGCCATTCGCTGGAAGCTGCTGAAAAGCTTGCAAAAGAGGGGATCGAGGCCGAGGTGATCGACCTGCGCACCCTGCGGCCTATCGACTATGACACGGTGCTCGCAAGCGTGATGAAAACCAATCGCTGCGTGACCGTCGAAGAGGGCTTCCCCGTCGCCTCGCTTGGCAACCATATGAGTGCCGTGATCATGGAGCGCGCGTTTGATTATCTCGATGCGCCCGTGATTAATTGCGCCGGCAAGGATGTGCCAATGCCCTATGCGGCGAACCTTGAAAAACTGGCGCTTTTGACCTCGGACGACGTGGTCGAAGCGGTCAAAAAAGTGACCTACCGGTAAGGAGACAGGACTATGGCTACGCAAATCTTAATGCCCGCCCTGTCGCCCACGATGGAGGAAGGCACGCTCGCAAAATGGTTGGTCAAGGAGGGGGACACCGTCTCCTCCGGCGACATTTTGGCAGAGATCGAGACCGACAAGGCGACGATGGAATTCGAGGCCGTCGACGAAGGTGTGGTCGGCAAGCTCCTTGTCGCAGAAGGCACGAGCGGGGTGAAGGTCAACGACCCGATTGCTGTGATTCTGGACGAGGGTGAGGATGCTTCGGCCGCCGAAGCGACGAAGGCCCCCAAAGTCGCCCCCGCGCCAGAAACCCCCAAGGCCGAAAGCGCCCCCAAGGCGGAGGCGGTTTCGGCAGCCCCTGCCCCGGCAGCCCCGCAAAGCACGGATGGCAAACGCATTTTCGCTTCGCCACTGGCGCGTCGGATTGCTGCGGATAAGGGCATTGATCTGTCGTCCCTGTCCGGCTCTGGTCCCAAAGGCCGGATCGTGAAAGCCGATGTTGAGGCCGCTCAGGGTGGTGCCAAAGCAGCTGCCCCGGCGGCGCAGTCCACGGCTACAACCGCGAGCGCTCCTGCCATGCAACAACCCTCAGCCTCGGCGATTGCCAAGATGTACGAGGGACGAGCGTATGAGGAAATCGAGCTGAACGGGATGCGCAAGACGATTGCCGCGCGCCTCACCGAAGCCAAGCAGACGATCCCGCATTTCTATCTGCGCCGTTCGGTCAAACTCGACGCGCTGATGGAATTCCGCTCGCAACTCAACAAGCAGCTTGAAGGGCGCGGCGTGAAGCTGTCGGTCAATGACTTCATCATCAAGGCTTGTGCGCTGGCGCTGCAAGCCGTGCCCGATGCCAATGCAGTCTGGGCAGGCGACCGGGTGTTCAAGATGAAGGCATCGGACGTCGCTGTAGCAGTCGCCATTGAGGGGGGGCTCTTCACACCCGTTCTGCAAGACGCGGAAAGCAAATCACTTTCTGCCTTGTCAGCCGAGATGAAAGACCTCGCCAAGCGGGCACGTGACCGCAAACTCGCGCCGCATGAATACCAAGGCGGCAGCTTTGCGATTTCGAACCTTGGGATGATGGGCATCGAGAATTTCGACGCCGTGATCAACCCACCGCACGGCGCTATTCTTGCAGTTGGCGCAGGCATCAAGACGCCCGTTGTGAATGACGCTGGTGAGATTGAGGTGGCCACGGTCATGTCGATGACGCTGTCGGTTGATCACCGGGTTATCGACGGGGCGCTTGGGGCTGACCTGCTCAAATCGATCTGTGAGAACTTGGAAAATCCGATGCTGATGTTGGCCTGACAACAGGCCTGAAAATGCAAAAAACGCCGGGCGCAATGCCCGGCGTTTTTATTTCAATTCAATGCGTTCCACTCAGCTATTGTGCAGAATCTGATCCATTTCAGATGCAGGACGATCACAGCCAGCATCTCCGACTATTTTGGCAGGAACGCCCGCCACAGTCTTGCAGCACGGCACATCCATAAGCACGACAGACCCCGCAGCGATCCGCGAATTGTCACCCACTTTGATATTGCCAAGCACCTTTGCACCTGCCCCGATCAGCACGCCATTGCCAATTTTGGGATGACGATCTTCGTCTTCTTTGCCCGTCCCGCCCAGCGTGACAGAATGCAACATCGAGACATTGTCGCCCACCACCGCAGTCTCGCCGATCACGATTGAATGGGCGTGGTCCATCATGACTCCGCGCCCTATCCGCGCACCGGGATGAATATCGACACCGAACAGTTCTGACGCCCGCATTTGCACGAAATAAGCCATGTCCCGACGCCCTTGCACGAACAGCCAATGTGCAACGCGATAGGCTTGAAGCGCCTGAAATCCCTTGAAAAAAAGCAGTGGCTGCAGCAGACGATGGCAAGCTGGATCACGCTCGTGCACAGCCACCAGATCGGCGCGCGCCGCCTGACCAAGGCCGGGTTCTGATCCGTAGGCTTCATCCGCGATCTCGCGCAGGATTTGCTCACTCATTTCGCCCGATGCCAATTTCATCGAGAACCGATAGGCCAAGGCGCGTTCAAGCGTTGGATGATGCAACAGGCCAGCATGAATGAGCGCGCCCAAAAGCGGCTCATCGCGCACAGCCGCGCGCGCCTCATCGCAAATCCGCGTCCAAACTGGATCGACCGCAGCCACCTGCGCCATATGTTTCATCATCGGACTCTCCGTTATCGCGTTTTAGCCTATCACATAGGCTGCCAGCCCGGTAGAGGAAGGGGATGACGCGATTTTCAGCGCGCTTGATAGTCGATCAGGGCCTCGCAGACGGCCGAGAGCGCCTCTAAATAGTCATGCTGGCCCGCAATGCGCGGCCCCATAGGTTGGCCGAGGGCCCAAGACATCAACGATCCATTCCCCCAATCGGGATGTGATTTACCAACCTTTTCCCGATGCGCATCAGCCGCCTCAACCTCAGATATCGCGTCGGTCAGTCGCGCGCGAATCTGCGCATGCGGCCACAGCATTGCAACCGGTGCCAACGCGATCAGATCACCGTCTAGCACGGGTCGCATTGCGCTTAGCCCGGCACCGAAACTTGGACGAACAATCCCGGCCCATAAACATCTGAAACCTGCGCCACCGCGACCTTGAACCCACCCGAGATTCCATCCGCGTTTTTTTGCGCCTGCGTATAGGTCCAATTAGCGGCGTTGATCTGCTCCTCGCGCCGTATCTGGGCCCCTTCCATCACCCGGACGACGTAACGCTCGCTGGCCTCACCAAGCGGCACATCATAGCCCGACCAATCATCGCCCCCGATCCGCGTACGCCGAACCCAACCGAACTCCCAGCCGCCATCAGCGATGGTGACGCGAAGGTGGCAGGGCGAATATGGACGCATCCCGATGCCCGAAAACGCCTGCACAGTGTGGACATAGGAAGGATCGTCATAGGGCCGTGCCACCGACCCGATCCGATAATGGCGCGCGATGTTGCGTAGCGATGACGGCAAAGAAATCTGATCAACGCCCCCCGACAGCAGAACCACGACCGAGCCCTCTGGCCAAAGCTTCGGCATCAAACCATCGCTGCCCAACTGCCCGCGCAAACGCAGGCTCAGATCATAGATGCCAGGTGCCACCGGAGTGGCGTCGGCGAACTGAAATATCTCCCAATTATCTGTACTGCCGTCGCCAATCGCCATCGCATTGGCACCCGCCAACACTGCCTCCTCACTTGCACTCGCCAGCGTGCCCCAAGCCAGTTTGATCCGCAGCGCGACGCCACGATCCCAAAGACCGACTTGCGCCGCATTCAAGACATTTTGCGTCTGCCCGATCACCGAGCGCCGCTCAATCGTTGCACTGCGCGTGTATCCGGCATCACTCGCGGCGTCATAGACCGCCACTGCCCCGGGCCAAGGGCGCGCGGTGACCGCCAAATGCGGTGCATAAGGGTCTTCATCTCCACTCAATAGCGGGATATCCAAAAACACCGGCACTACGGGAACGGGCACGGCAAAGGGCTTGATCGTGACCTGCTCTTCTGCCTCATCAGATGGCTCGTAAACGCCTGGCTCGACGCGCACCGCCTCGACCGAAATCGCTTCAGCGCGCTCAACCCGGTCGATCCGATAGCGCCGTGCTCCGTCAGATCGGAAGAGCACACGTCTGAACTCCAGTCACGTGAAACGATCTCGTATGCCGTCTTCTGCTTGAAAAAAAAAAGCGAAAATGGCCGACGTCGGAAGTATACGCAGAAGGGCATGTATCTGGCCAAGAGCAAAGACAATGGG
>NZ_CAJYBT010000077.1 GCF_913064665.1 uncultured Thioclava sp. | reverse complement strand
TGGGGGGCGAAAGCATCGCGGGCCAATCGACGCCGGGCAAGACCGAAGAGGTCTATCGGTATTTTCCCATCTTGAAGGAGCGCGCAGATCAACGCGCGGGAACGATGTCGGGCGGGCAACAACAGCAGCTTGCCATTGGGCGCGTGTTGATGGGCTCGCCTTCGATGATCTTGCTGGACGAACCCTCTGAAGGCATCCAACCCAATATCGTTCAGGATATTGCTCGCATCATGGTC
Source organism: uncultured Thioclava sp. (assembly GCF_913064665.1). GTDB lineage: Bacteria > Pseudomonadota > Alphaproteobacteria > Rhodobacterales > Rhodobacteraceae > Thioclava > Thioclava arctica. The sequence goes on along the minus strand of NZ_CAJYBT010000077.1, from coordinate 5,896 downwards.
GAACTGAATCGCGAAACCGGCGTCACCGTCGTCTTTGTGGAGCAAAATATCGACATGATCCGGGCAATGGCGCAGCGCTGCTACGTCATGGACAAGGGGCGCATCGTTGCCGTGCTTGACCGCGAGATGCTGAAAGATCGCGACACCATCCGAAAATACCTTTCGGTCTGATTGAATAGCCATCCTGAGATAATATTAAATGAAGGGAGTAACTTATGAGCTGGTTTGACGAATCCATCATGGCGCGCAAGGGCGTCGCAAAGGGTCAGGCGCTGACGACGCGCACGATTACCGAAGACGAGCAAGGGAGCTATCCCTATATCTACACCGCCGGGATTGATCCGGTCTTGACGATCGACCCTGGCACCGTGGTTAGCGCCGAGACCCATGACGCCTTTGAGGGCGCGATCCAGAATGAAACGGATGTTCCCACAGAGATCTTAAATTTTCCGTTCCTGAACCCGCAAAACGGCCCGATCTACGTCAACGGCGCCGAAAAAGGCGACACGATCGCGGTCTATATCGAAAGCATCGTGCCGCGCGGGCCGCAGCCGCGGGGAACCACGGTCATCATGCCCGAATTTGGTGGGCTGGTGCCGACTTTTGAAACGGCGTTGCTGACTCAGCCGCTGCCGGAGGTGGTGCGCAAGCTCGACATCACCGTTGAGGGTGGCACGAAATGGAATGACAAGATCAGCCTGCCATACGAGCCCTTCATCGGCACGATCGGGACGGCTCCTGAGGCCGAAGCGATCTCATCGCTTGTGCCTGATTATTATGGCGGGAACATGGACATGCCCGACGTGGCGCCTGGGGCGGTGGTCTATCTGCCGGTGCAGACCAAGGGCGGCTACCTGTTCCTTGGGGACTGCCACGCGGCGCAGGGCGATGGCGAACTTTGCGGTGTCGCGATTGAACATCCGACCGTGACCACCGTCCGTATCGATCTGATCAAGAATTGGACGATCCGCAGCCCGCGTCTGGAGAACGAGAAGTTTTACATGACGGTCGGGTCGGCACGCCCAATGGAGGATGCCGCGCGCGGTGCCTACCGCGAGTTGATCCGGTGGATGGCTGCCGATTTTGGCTTTGACGAAATCGATGCCTACATGCTGCTCACGCAATGTGGACGGGTGCGCGTGGGTAATATGGTTGACCCGAAATATTCGGTTGGAGCCTCGGTTCTGAAGTCGATCATTGGCATCTCGAAGTAATGCACCGGCCGCACCCGATGCCCTTCGACGCTGCGGCCTATGTGTTCGGCCGTCCTCGCATTTAGGGACGCGTTCCAAATGTGAGGACGGTATTTTTCCCGTCTTTTGTCTGCCGGACAAAATGAACCTGCCTGCGAGACCTGTCCTGTTGTTGGTCTGTGCCTCGCAACTCAAAACTGCTGTCCGGTGCGCTACCGGGCCTATGCGGTGGCACGCTGGCCACTGGACCAGGAGAGTATTCAATGACTAACACGCCTTCGACTGACATCGCCCCAAATGTCCCCAAACTTGAGACCTTGAGCGTCACTTCGATAAAAGACGGCCTTATGTCTGGCCGCTTCACTGCCGAGGATATAGCCAAAGCGTGCATCGCACAGATCAAGGCGCTCAACGGCAAATATAATGCGATCATTTTTGAGAATTACGGTGCCGCACTTGAAACTGCGCGCGACATCGACCGTCGTCGTGCAGCCGGAAAACCACTGGGCGCTATGGCCGGTGTGCCTGTCGTCGTGAAGGACCCGATGGATATGAAAGGGTTCCCGACTACGGCTGGTTGGAGGCTGCTATGTTCAAAGACCGGCGGTGTAGATCTGATGCCCGAACGTGATAGCCCTGTTGTAGCCCGGATGCGCGCTGCAGATGCGATCATCCTAGGTAAGACAAACGTTCCGATCCTAAGTTGGACTGGGACACATGCTAATGACAGTTGGGCGGGCCCCACAATAAACCCAGCAATCGAAGATCGTGCTCCAGGCGGATCAAGCGCAGGCACCGCAGCAGCAGTTGCCACCCATATGTGCGTGCTAGGCTTGGCCGAAGAAACTGGTGGTTCGATCCAGAATCCGGCATCGGCCCAAGGGCTTGTAGGGATAAAGCCGACGATCGGACTGGTGCCGAATGCCGGCGTAGTTCCGCTCTCGGGTAACCGCGATGTAGTGGGGCCGATCGCTCGCACTGTGATTGATGCAGCGCTGGGGCTTGATGTGTTAGCGGGTTTCACCACCGAGGATCCAAAGACGTTGGCTTGCGTCGATAAAATTCCTAAGGGCGGTTACACAGCAGGGCTATCGACGGACGGGCTTATAGGAAAGCGATTGGGGCTTTACGGGCTGGGTTGGCGCAAAAACGCACTGTCGCAGGAGGCATCAGAACTTTACGAACGCGCTAAGGCCGAGCTTGAAGCGTTGGGCGCAATTTTGATCGAAGATCCGTTCGCGGATACGGATTTTGCCTCGTATCGTCAGATTACTCTGGGCACTCCGTTCTTTGATGGGCGCGGGCTGGAATCTCTGCCGTATGACATGACGCAATATCTGCGTCGGCTAGGGCCAGATGCCGCACTCAAAACATGGGAAGAATTTGTTGCCGCCACCGAGGCAGAGAACCCGTTGGCCAAAGGGGCAATCTTGGGCTTCCTCAATGAATTACCAGATTTTCTTGAGGCGGTGAAATCTCCTACAACGCCTCCCGCGCTTCCTGAATTTACCGCGCTAAAGCGCGCTTATCTTCTGTTGATCCAAGAGGTCTTTGCGCACCAAAAACTTGACGCTTTGGTCTATCCGCAAATGCTCCAAGAATTGCCGGGTTTACATTCCGGCGATGCGATTCTTGAAACTACAGTGGGAGAGCTGAATATTGCGGGGATCCCCGGCATAACCGTGCCCGCGGGGTATTACGCCTCGGGTGCCCCGTTTGAATTGATATTCCTTGGCCAGCAGTGGAGCGAAGCAACCTTAATCAAATGCGCATACGCATACGAGCAAGGAACGCAGCATCGCCAATCAGCGATCTAGGGTCAGGCTTCCTAGCCAGAACGTGACGAAGGCAGCCAAAGCGCAGGCCGACAAGAATATCGTCGGAAAGCCCACGGTTTCTTACGATTGCATCAGAAAGGTTAAGTGGCAGGGCGCGCGAGAGAGCCGCCCTGCCATCGCGATCTCGGTATCAACACAGTCGGCCCGGCAGCCGTCAGCATCTGAGGGCCGCGGATTTCGGGGGGCGAAACGTTCTCAGGGCATCAATCCGAAGACCTTTCAGGTTGCAGACTTTCACTCCGCTCCGTGAGCGGTTTTTGTTCCGCCGTTGACGGACTTTCCTGCGCAACCGGCCATTACATTCGCACAAAAAATTCGCGTTTTATCACTGCGAAACAATAGCTTGACGCCTGCGCCGTAAAATTCTGAATTGACTTCAACCCGCGCCCGAACTATCCAGCGCGCACTATGACACTCAGTATCCGGCATATTCAGCGCGCAATACGCGCCATTTGAACCCCACTTTGGGGGCCGGTCACGACTGTCTAAATCCAGCAGCTTTGACGCAATCATGCCGGGCCTTTGCCTGCGGTCCCTTCGGTTTTTCCAACCATAGGAGACCTCCATGTCTATCATCGCATCCCCCCAAACGCTCGCCCCCTGCCGCACCGTCGCGCGCTGTTTTGCGCAATCCGATCAGGAGCGGTATCGTCATGGCTAGCCTCTCAAATGACCGCATGGCGGTTCTTCCGCCCGCGCTGGATGTGCCGCGTGTCGAAGACATGGAGGCCCGCTTTCTGGCGTTTTGGCGCGCAATGCGGCGGACCATGCACGGGCGCGGCCGCAAGGCGCTGCTTGATTACGCAATGGAGCGCATAGCCAAGGATTTGGCCGGAGTGGCCCATCAGCGCCGCCTGCGCCAATCCGGGCTGGCATCGGTCAAAACCGAAGCGCGCCCTGGCGTGATCGCGCTTGCGCAGGAGCGGGGCAAGCTGTCAGGCCCGACGACGCCGGATGACGTTCATCACTTGGTCGCCGCGCTGCATGCCGAGAGCGGCTGGATGCGCGAGGTCTCGACCTGGATCATGCGTCAGATGCTGCAGCATGTGGCATCCGGCGGACGCGGCCTTGCACCCCCCCCCCCGGTCGCCCTTGTGGGGCCGCCCGGCATCGGGAAATCGCATTACGCGCGCAAACTGGCCGAGCTTGCTGGCCTGCCGGTGCGGATGATAGATGTCGGTGCTGGCAGCGCAGGCTTCCGGATATCGGGCACGGAAAAGGGGTGGGGAACCGCGCAGTCTGGCCTCCCTGTCGAGACGATGCTTGCGACGCGGGTCGCCAATCCGCTGATGATCGTGGATGAGGTCGATAAGGCGGGAACGGCCCATGACACGCACGGCACATCGACCAGCCTCACGACCTCGCTGCTGCAGATGCTGGAGCCCGGCACGCCATTTCGAATGCCCGTATCTGCGCATTCCTGTCGACATGTCGCGGGTCATCTGGATCATGACGGCGAATAATCTGGAGGGCATCCCCGCGCCGCTGCGCGATCGCTCGCGGCTGTTCATCCTACCCAACCTTTCGGCAACGGATGCGATCGCGCATTTTGACCGGCTGACGGCGGGGTGTGAATGGCAGGCCGAGCGCGACCGCTGCCGCATCTTCATCGAGCGCATGTCCACGCGCCCCGAAGGGATCAGCTTGCGCCAGATCGGCAAACTCGTGGAGGCGTTGCGTGACCCCGTCGCGCCGCTATACCAGTGAAGGCATGCCGGCCCCTGATGGGGCTGGCATGTGCGGCTGAATACAAAGCGCGACTCCAAAGGGCCCCATTCTGCACTTGGTCGGCAGAGACCAGACGACGCATATTGGCAAGGTCGTGACCAACTGAAAGCAACATGGAACCTAAACCTGATACACCTTAGAAACGCTGCAATTCTGTCCAAAAGATGGGACCACTTTAGTCTCCCGACATGCTCAAAGTCCTCGCGCAATGACAATGCGTTGCACGTCACTGGTGCCTTCGTATATCTGGCACACGCGCACATCGCGATAAATCCGCTCGACGGGGTAATCGGCCAGATAGCCGTAACCGCCATGGATCTGGATCGCCGCTGAACAGACCGCTTCGGCCATTTCGGACGCAAACAGCTTGGCCATCGACGCTTCGGTCAGGCAGGGTTTGCCCGCTTCGCGAAGGGCCGCTGCGTGCAGCACCATGTGGCGCGCAGCCGCAATCTTGGTGGCCATGTCGGCAAGGCGAAAAGCGACTGCCTGATGCTCGATGATTGGCTTGCCGAAGGTGATACGTTCGCCCGCATAGGCATGAGCCGCGTCAAAGGCTGCGCGCGCCAAGCCAACCGATTGCGCCGCGATCCCGATGCGCCCTCCTTCAAGATTGGCCAGCGCGATCTTGTAGCCCTCGCCCTCTTCGCCCAGCCGGTTTTCGACGGGCACGCGCATCCCGTCAAACACCAACGCGCAAGTGTCGGAACTGTGCTGGCCGAGTTTGTGCTCGACCGTAACGACCTGATAGCCGGGGGTGTCGGTGGGCACGATGAAGGCGGAAATGCCCTTCTTGCCCGCCGCCGGATCTGTCACGGCAAAGACGATGATCAGATCGCCATTTTTCCCCGAGGTGATGAACTGCTTGGCTCCGTCGATCACATAATGATCGCCGTCACGGCGGGCGCGTGTCTTGAGCGCCGAAGCATCCGATCCCGCCTGCGGCTCGGTCAGGGCAAAACCACCGATCCACTCGCCACTCGCCAGTTTTGGCAAGAAGCGACGTTTCTGCTCGTCGGTGCCAAAGCGCAGGATTGGCACGCAGCCAACCGAGCTATGCACACTCATGATGGTCGAGCACGCCCCGTCTCCTGCTCCGATTTCCTCTCGTGCCAGCCCATAGCCTGTCATGCCGAT
>NZ_CAJYBT010000076.1 GCF_913064665.1 uncultured Thioclava sp. | reverse complement strand
GCGTTTCGAATGGCCTCGGCAAAGCGCGTGATCAAAACGCTTTGCGCCTTGGCGCTCATTTCTCCGTCTTTCAGAGGCATGACGGAAAGTGACGTGATTCGACCGCCCAGATCGGTGATCGCGCGCAAGTAAACCTGCGCCACCGGCGGCGCGCCGCTTTGCGAGCGATCCTGAATTCGCAGCATCAGCATGTCATGGGTAATCTCGGAATGCAGGATCTTCACGTCCTTGCTTTCGCCCGAGCGCGATAGCGCCGCGCGCCCGATATCAGAGCGAAAGAACGTCTCCATCTGCGCGAGACGGGCGTGGCCAAGCTTGCCGTTCTCATCCTCAATCGCGGGCGGGCCTACGGTCGCGCTTAACAGGGCGGGCTCGGGGGCGCGTGCATCTTCGGGATTGCCCGAGATCGCAGCGCAATTGCCAAAAAGCACAAATCCGCCATTGCGCCCGTCGCGCAGCGTCTTGGGGTCCACGCACCAGCCTTTGGGCGCGGCGATTGTCAGCGCCCCACTTGCCAACGTGGTGCGCGCCTGACCCACCTGCGCGCCGCCCATTCCGGTGGGCACACACCCAACAAGCGACAACGCAACGCCCACCGCAAGAACGCGTTTGATCAAAGTGAGCCAAAGGGGGCGGGTCAATCTCACAAGCATAGGCAAAGGGATAGAAGGTTGCCGCCCGGCTCGCAAGCCTGACGGCGCTAACATCGCGGGGATTGCTCGCCGATTATGGCCGCAATTGCAGCACGCGATCTGCTGCCAGCGCGTCTTGGTCGTCATGGCTGACCATCAGAGCCGGGATCTTGCGTGCGGCAATGTGCTCCAGCACGAAGCCCCGGATCTCTGCGCGCAGCCCGCTATCAAGACGCGCAAACGCCTCGTCTATCAGCATCGCGCGTGGTTCAGCCAGAAGCGCGCGCATCAGCGCCACCCGCATCCGTTGCCCCCCCGAGAGCGTCGCCGGATCGCGGGCCTCAAAGCCCGCCAACCCAGCCTGTTCAAGCGCCTGAGCAACCGCGCGTTGACGTGGGACACGCCCTCGCAGTCCCGCGCGCAGCCCAAAGGCCAAATTATCCCCCACCGATAGATGCGCAAACAGCTGCGCATCCTGAAATAAGACCCCAACACCGCGTTTTTCGGCTGGGAGGGCCAGCAAATCGACCCCGTTCAGCGTGACAGAGCCAACGCTGCGAAATCCCCGCCCAAGATGCCCGCCGATATGCGCGATCAGGCTTGATTTTCCCACACCCGACGGTCCCATGATGCACACCGTTTCGCCGGGTGCGACCGTCAGCGAGAGGCGGGCAAACATCGCCGCCTCCGCGCCTGGTGGGATTAGGGTGACATCGCTCAATTTTAAACTCATGTTGCCCCCCCACGCAGGCCGCGCCGATTGCGATGCAGCCATAGCGGCAGCGTCAAAGCCAGAAGATACCCGATCAGCGGCAGTGCCGCCTGCATCAGCGCCATGATCGCCGCCAACCGCCGATCCGCCCCAGAGGCCAGCGCGACGGCTTCGGTCGCCAGCACGCGCACCCGACCTGCACCCGGCAGCAATACTGCAAGATATTGCGCCACCGACACCGCGATGCCAATCGCGACAGCCGTGGCGATCGGCGCAGCCAGCATCGGTACTTTTACCGCGAAAAATCGCCGCGTCGGCCCCGCGCCAAGGCTTGCCGCGGTTGCCAGCAGCGCTGGATCAAGCGCACGCCACGGCCCGGCCAGCGCAATCATCACATAGGGAAACACGAACAGCAGTTGCGCCCAGATCACGGCCAGCGGCCCGGGCGGCAGGCCTAGCCAAAGAAACCCCGTCGTAAGCCCTTGCAGAAACCCGATCTGGGGCAGCAATAGGGGCAGCGCGATCAGCCAACCCAGATGCAAACGGCGCTGCGTGCGATCCTCAATCTCAAGCCAAAACAGAGACAAACACAGCGCAATCGTGCCTGAGGCCAGCGCCAGACCCAGTGTGCTAAGCGCCGGTGCCAGCCAATCGGCAGAGCCCCAAAGCCGCCCTGAAAACCCGCTTGGCAGAGCGTTGGGAAAACGCCAGAACGTCGCCACGCTCCACAGCAGCAAGGCCCCCAGCGCACCAAGGCCCAACACGACGCCGATCATCGCCATGAACGGTCCCGCCAGTTGCGCGCCCCGCCGCCCGCGCCGCCCTTGGCGCAGCCAAATGCGGCCCAGTCCTGCAATTGCGCGCTCCCCGGCCAGCCACGCCAGCAAGCTGAGCGCCATCACCCCTAGCAAGATCACCGCCATCGCCGAAGCAGGCTGCGCCATCGCTGGATCGGGCGCGCCAAACAGCCGTAAGATTTGCATCGCCATCACCGGCGGGTTCGACGGTCCTAGCACCAGCGCCATATCCACCACCGATAGCGAAAACCCCAAAACGATCAGCACCGGCAGGCGAAGCGCTGGATACAATTGCGGCCAGATCATCAACCGCCAGACCTGACCGGGCGGATATCCCAGCGCGCGTCCTGCCGCCATCTGCCCGGCAATATCGCGCGTTCCCGCCGCCACAAGGGTCGCAAGCACCAGAAACGGCACTTCTTTCAGCATCAGCCCAAGGATCAGCGTAAACCCCCAAGGATCGCCCACCGTAGTCACGGCGGGTGGCAGATCCCAGCCCGTCGCCCAAGGCGAGATCAGCCGCACCGCCCAGCCCGAGGGCGCGAGCAAGAACGCCAGCCCAATCGCCAAAGCAGCATGGGGCACCGCCAAAAGCGGCGTCAAAAACCGCACCGCGCCCGATTTGCCCACCAGCCACACGCCAAGGGGGACCGAAACGGCCAGCGACCCCAGCGTCGCCCCGATCCCGGTGATTAGCGTCAGCCGCAAGCTGCTGGCAAAGCCGGGCAGGGCGACCGCCTGCGCAAAGCCCTGCCAGCCCAGATCAAACCGCCCGATCCCCGGCTGCCAGCCCAGTGCCGTGCCCAGCGTTAGCCCCGCGCCGATCAAAACAGGCGCGCCAAGCAGTAGCAAAAACAGGGCTCGGGCAGCGATCATTGCGTGTAGCGCTTGGCCCAGTCTTCGGTGATCCGGGTCATCCAACTGGGATGCGGCTCGGGCAGGGTCGGCCCTAGATCAGCCAGCGTGGGCAGCGCCGGGGCGCTCGGCAAAGCTGCGAAATCCGCCTTGGCCGCAGCATCCAACTTGGCCGGGTCGAGCACCGAATAGCTGCCCAAAACGTCGATATTTTGCATATGCGCTTGCGTGGCCGGATCGAGCAGGAAATTCGCCACAACCTCGGCCCCCGCACGATGCGCCGCGTTATAGGGGATCGCCACAAACGACATATTCCCGATTGAGCCGTCCTTGGGCACCCAAACGCGCACGCTTGGCGGCAAGACCTGTTGTTGGATCATCGCGGCAGGAGCGGCGGGGTCAAAGAACATCGCGAAATCAGTCTCTCCATCGGCCAAAAGCTGGGCCTGTGCGCTTTCGTTTTCGGGAAAATCACGCCCATGATGCCACATGTTCGGACGCAGCGCGTCATACCACGCCCAAAGTGGTGCGGTTTGCTGGGCATAGGCTGCATCGGTGACGGGTTTGGCCAAGGCTTCCGGATCTGGCGCCATCTCGACCAGCGCCTGTTTCAGAAAGGTCGCTCCCATGAAATTCGCCGGATTGGGATGGGTGAAACGGCCCGGATGCGCCGCCGCCCACGCGCCCAAGCCTGCCATATCCTCGGGCAGGTCGTTCACCCGATCCGCGTCATAGGCAAACACGAATTTCGCCAACCGCCACGGGCTTTCATAGCCCTCGGTGGGAATGGTGAAATCGGTGGTTGCTGCCGATCCGGGCGCAAGATCAAGATATGTCGCATTCGGCAGATCGGTTAGAAACGGACCGGCCAGCAGCCCCGCCTGTTTCATCGCCAGAAAATTCGGCCCGTTGATCCAGATCAGATCGACCGCGCCGCGGCTATCCTTGCCCGCCGCCTTTTCTGCTTGCACCCGCGAAACCGCCTCGGCCGTGTCGCTTAGCTTCACCTGAGTGACCGTCACGCCATAGTGCGCCTGCATCTGCTCTGACACCCAGTCAATGAACGCATTGGTGCGCGGATCGCCCCCCCAGGCGTTGAAATACACCGTCTGACCCTTGGCGTCGGCCACCGTTTTGGCCCAATCGGCAAGTACCGGAGTGCCCAGCAGGCATGACGCCGCAAACCCCAGTGCAACAACAAGTTTCTTCATGCTCACTCCGTCTCTGAAAAGGCCCGCCAGCCCATCAGCCAGCGGGTGAGGGTGGTGACACCACAGGCCATCGCAAACAGGTAGGCCAGCAGCGGGAAGGCGTTGGGAAAGACGCAAATTGCGGCGAAGAACAAGATCGTCTCGGCCCCTTCGGTCAGCCCGCCCAGGTAATAGATGCCCTTGCTCGGGTAGCTTTGCGCAGACAGACCGCGTTTCGCGGCAATCGAGGCAAAAGCCAGAAAGCTTGACCCGGTGCCCACAAACGCCGCGATCAGCACACTGGCCGCCAGCGCATTGCGCCCTGGATCGGCCAGCGCAAATCCTACCGGGATCAGCGCGTAGAACAGGAAATCGAGCGCAATATCAAGAAACGCCCCGCGATCCGTCGGCCCGTTGATCCGCGCAATCGCCCCGTCCAGCCCATCGGCCAGCCGGTTGCGCAAGATCAGCACCAGCGCCAGCCAATAGGCATGTAACGCCAGCGCCGGGATCGCCAAAATCCCGATGCTGAATCCCGCCAGCGTGACCTGATCGGCGCGCACACCGCGCGCCGCCAGCGCCGCCGCGGGCGAGCGCAACATCGCGCGCTGAAGCGGTAGTAGCGTGGCGTCAATCATCCGCGCCTCCATGCCATGAACCGGCTCGCAAGTGTCAACATACGCGGGTTCACATGCCCTTGCCGCCAGCGCCCGGCTGCGTTTTTCGCGGCCTCTGACCAGCTTGGATAGATATGGGGTGTGGATAGGAGTTTGCCCAAACCCAGCTTGTGACGCATCGCCAGCGTGATCTCGGCCAAGATCTCGCCCGCATGATCGCCCAGAATGGTCGCACCTAAAATCGTATCCGAACCCTTCGCCGTGATGATCTGCACGAACCCTTCGCGCGCGCCCTCGGTGATCGCGCGGTCCAGATCGGCCAGCGGATAGCGCACCACCTCATGCGCGATATCCTGCGTATTTGCCTCGGCCACCGTGAGCCCCACACGCGCCACTTCGGGTGCAGTAAAGATCGCCGCCGGAATGGGCGCGGACGCCGCTTTGAAGCGCCAGAACGGAGCCGCCAAAGCATTGGCCGCGGCGATCCAGCCCTGATGCCCAGCGGCATTGGTCAGCTGCAACGGCCCCGCCACATCACCCGCCGCGAGGATATTGGGCAGCAAGGTCTCAAGATATTCATTGGTTTCGATCACGCGATCCGTGCGAATGCCCAGCTCTTGTAGGCCGTAGCCCTCAAGCCGCGCGCGCCTGCCAACAGCCACCAACAGCATGTCGAATTCGACCCGCGAGCCGTCATCCAGCTCGACCCATTTATCACTATCCATGCCAAATTGCATCGCTTTCGCGCCGATTTTCACCTCTACACCATCCGCGCGCAGCGCGGCTTCCAGTGCTTGCGAGACCTCGGGTTCTTCGCGCGCCACCAGCCGATCCGCCGCCTCGATCAGCGTCACACCGCCCCCAAGCCGCGCAATCGCCTGCGCCAATTCGCAGCCAATCGGTCCACCGCCCAAAATCACCATCCGCTCGGGCGGGGCAGGGCGCGCGGCCAGTGCCGTCCACAGCGTTTCCGAGGTCAGCGGCTCGACCTGATCCAGCCCCGGCAGAGGTGGGATCAACGGAGCCGCGCCAGTTGCCAGCACGACCGCGCGGCTGGTCCAGCGCTGGCCATCAACTTCCACGGTCCACGGGTCGATCAGTCGCGCATGACCGCGCTTTACCTCAACGCCCAACCCTTCATACCGCTCGGGGGAGTCATTGGGGGCGATCGTTGCAATCACCTCGGAAATTCGCGCTGTGACTCGCGGCCAATCCACCTGCGGCATGCTGCTGACCCCCAACGCCGCGCCCGAACGCGCATTCGCCGCTGCGCGCCCCGACGCGATCAGCGCCTTTGACGGAACGCAGCCGGAATTGAGACAATCGCCGCCCATTTGCGCCTGCTCGACCAGCGTCACCTTCGCCTTGGCCTGTGCTGCGACATACGACGCCACCAACCCCGCCGCGCCCGCACCAATCACCGTGAGGTTGCGATCAAAGCTTTTCGGCCGCGTAAAGCCGCGATAGGCCCGGCGGCGCGCCACGATGCGCAACCCCGCCCGTGCGATCCACGGGAAAATCGCCAGCAACACAAACGCGCCAAGCAATCCCGGCGAGAGGATACCCGACAGGCTATCAAGCTGCCCAAGCTGCGCCCCGGCGGCCACATACACCACGGTCCCCGGCAACATCCCCAGTTGCGAAATCGCGTAAAATCGCAGCGCCCTCATTCGGGTCAAACCAAAGGCGAGGTTGATCACGAAGAATGGCACAACCGGAATCAGCCGCAGCGAGAACAGATAAAACGCCCCATCGCGCGCCACACCTTTTTCAACCGAGACAAGCCGATTGCCCAGTTTCCCCCGCACCCAATCGCGCATCAGGTAGCGCCCCACCAGAAACGCCAGCAGTGCGCCGATGGACGACGCAAACGAGATCAGCACCAACCCTTTCCAAAACCCGAACAAGGCCGCGCCTAGCAGCGTCATCCACAGCGCAAAAGGCAAGGATAGAGCTGCAATTGCCACATAGAGCAGGAAAAACCCCAGCGGCAGCGCCAGAGGATAGGCGGCTTGCCAGCCGCGCAAACCGTCGCGCAAATTGCGCAACGCGTCCGGGTTCGGATCGGCGACGATGAAGGCGGCTAAAATAGCCGCCGCGATCAGTGCCGCGAATATGAGTGGTTTGCGCATCGGTCCCCGCATGTGTCGTTTTAGTGATAAAGCCCGCAGGCTGCTTTCCCAAGTCGTTTCGGTGTCGCGCTTCGTTACACTCTTTCGCTTATCGCGTGGCTTTGGCAGTGTTACGTCGCAAATGGAGGCAGGGATGCATTTTCTTGGGCTCGACGGCGGCGGCAGCGGATGCCGTGCGGTTCTGGCGGATCAAACGGGGCGCATTATCGGGCGCGGATCGGCCGGTCCGGCCAATATCGCAAGCGATCTCGCGAGCGCTGCGCAAAATATCCGCGCCGCGTGTGACGCAGCGATGGCGGGGGTTGAGGGCGGTGATATTCGCGCAGTCTTTGGGCTTGCAGGTGCCAATCTGGGCGGTGCTGCCGAGGCGCTCGCCGCGCAACTCCCGTTCAAGACGCGCATCGTGCAGGATGTGACCACCTCGGTGCGTGGCGCGCTGGGCACGGGGGATGGGATCGTCGCGGCGATCGGCACTGGTTCGGTTTTTGCGCGCCAGTTGGGGGGCGTGATCCATTCCATCGGCGGCTGGGGGTTGCGTTTGGGCGATGAGGGTTCGGGGGCGTGGATAGGGCGCGCGCTGGGCATAGCGGCTGCGCGCGCCTCCGATGGGTTTCGCGAGATCACGCCGCTGTTGCGCGATGCGCTGAGCGAATGGGACGGTCGCGCAGGCTTGATCGCCTTTAGCTTGCGCGCCACCCCCGCCGATTGGGCTGTTTACGCGCCGCGTGTGCTGAATAGCGATGATA
>NZ_CAJYBT010000075.1 GCF_913064665.1 uncultured Thioclava sp. | reverse complement strand
GGCCAGATGCATCATCCTCAGTGAGCGTCAACGACGGCGTGCGATAGATTCCGGGCTGGATATACCACTTCCCAGATCGGCACACCGCGTGGCCGGTCATTTACGACAGCTTGGCTTCGACAATAGGCTGTGGGGACTGGCTTGTGTCGATGATGCCGTCGAGCGTAAAGCGCGTCTCAGTCGCTCCATCGACGGTATCAACGATCTCGTCGCAGGCATTGGCTCCAGCAATCAGCGCATCTTCATTGATTCCGCGTGCATCGCCAATTTCAGCGCCCATGCCGTAGATCGAGCTTGCCAGGTAGTCGGCCACGCAAAGCGCCGCATTATCCGTATACCCGACCAGTCCAGTTCGAGGGTCAAGAATATCGTTCTTACCGCGAATGTTCGCGGTCACGTTCGGCAGCCCATTTGGGAACTTGTCGTTATCCCATGTCAGGTGCAGGGCAATCGCTGCGCACCCTGAAAGCTTATGATCCTCTGTCCACTTCCCCGGCAGGTAGTCCATCATAATTGCGAATGCGGCTTGATCGTCTGCGCCAAGGCGCTTTTCCACTTCAACTGCACCGGCAAAAGCATCAGCGATAGACCCATCCGCATTTACTGCGAGATCACCGTCAAAATAGATTTCGTCGATTGCCTCAATTTGATGACCAGCCATGACTACGACAACATGCAGCATCGAGGTGCCGTCACTTGCCTCGCTGATCCCATCAGTTGAGACACGCTTTTGCCCGCTGACCTCAAGGGCCACGATCACACCGCCCTTGCGCGTCTGACCATAGACAATTTCACGCGGATGCGCTGGCTCTCTGACAGTCACATCTCGGCTACTTATGCCCTGCTGTTTTGGCTTTGGGGCAAGTGCCTGTGCAACCCCTGACAGGAGCATTGAGACACCAAAGTTTGCTGCAAATCCGATGAATGTTCCTGTTGCAGCAAGCGCAGCACCAATGCCGCCAGCAGCAATAGCTGCGCCGCCAAGAGCTGCTATACCAACAATGACTTGAGGCATATCAGACCCTCCAAGCCATTACGCATTCGCGCAGGCTCTTTGCCACAATTCCGTTTTTCCCAATGAACGCACCTTCCGACCCAAGGCAGATTCCAAAAGCCCCATCAGCCAGCAGAATATCGCCTCGCTGAGCCATAAGCGGTGCAATCGGATCGCCAAGAAGCTTTCGGCCCATATCCTCAACATCACTCCACCCAAGCTTCCGCATGGCCCGCGCACACCCAAGCTCTGTTGTGTAACGACCCCGCCATTGGTCTGCCGGGTTTTCCCCACCGGTCAAATCATTGCGGACATCGAACGACCATGTTGCACAATCATGCGACCCGTATGCGAATGGCTTGCTACGCGCTGCCTCGATCTGATCTGCAAGAATGACGGGCCAATTTGCTTTGCGCATCAGCGGCCCCATGTGATCGTTTTGTTCTGGATCGAGGTGACGAACTCAAATCCCTTGTCGCCGGGAAAGAGTGCCTGCTGGCTTTCGTCAGTGTATCGCCACTCACGCGCCCGTTGGAGGTCAATCAGTTGACTTTCGTAAGTGATCGACACGGTGCAAGTATCCCCAGCATCGTCGATGCTCGGAACATCCAACAAGCCAGAGAAGATGATTTCAGGATCTGCGAGAAGCGCCCAATCCTCAGACGTGAACCCGATCCAGACCGTTCCCGGCGCATTCTGCTGGGCCTCTTCAATCGCAATAGAAACAAGATCGAGAGGCACACCAGAGAGCGAAATAGTAACGCCACTCGCAACGATACCATTGGTCTCATCAACATCTGAGAACCCAAGAAGCGTTCCTGCCCCGGCCCACTCATGGCCACCCCAATTCAGCGGTCCAAGGCCAGACCAAATACGCACCGTTCCGCCCTGAAACTCACCCTCGAAGAGAGCGATCACTCGGACGCGCTGAGCTCCAATTGCCGCCAAGTTCGCGGCCTGCATGTCCCGGCTCATAGTGCCTCCATGCAGTTCACGGTAAAGCGCATCACACCAACCTGAATTGAGCTTGGAACATCGTCTGTCGCCATCATCGATGCGATTGGATAGGCGATCTCAACTGCCGCTCCATCAGCTGGGGATGACCTCAACCTCGGGACAAAGGTCAGGGTGTTCATGCCGGAAACAGGGATGCAGTCTTCGGTGACCTGATAGAGCCTCGCATCAGATCCAGACCCGATCGAAAAGAAGTCCCCGGCAGACATGCCAGATGTACCCCAGCCGTCCGTCACGAGCCTGTTTCCAGACTGTGCGGCACCGCTCACTGCGATCGTTTCCGTGCGCGCAGAATTGCAGATCAGCGCATCACGCAGCACGAATAAGCGCCTCTTGTTGAGAGTCGAGTTTGCGAATGCCTCGAATGATCGAGCCGCGGCGCCTGACTTGATCACAACATCAAGCGATATCTTCCAGACCTCGCCACCCCAGTCTTGGACCTGCGACGATAGAGTGAATGGCGATTGCTGTGATGTCACTGCACTGACGAGCTGGCGCGTGACGCCCGAAATGATCGCAGTCGGAAAATCAGTCATTAGTAGCCCCGCTTGGCTGCGGATTTCGTTGCTTGGACAGCCTGCGACACGATCTGCGGGGTAGCGCGCTGGATTGCAGCCTGGACCTCAGCACCAACGCCTGATTGTGCGCCGCGTGCATCGATACTGATGCTGATCTGTGGAGCACCACCGATACCCTGCCCCTTCGCATGGTCGATAACCGTCTCGTTCGGATGCAAGATCGCGCTGAAACCGCCCTTACCATCAACGCCACCGGATCGCGCCCCAGCTCCTGTGAATCCACCGCCGTCAAAGCTGGGTGTGATCGAGTAGCCACCCTTCGGCATCATAGGCACAGATCCCCCGCCACCGAATACGCCACTGATTGCTGAGAACAGGCCGCCGAGAAGCCCGCCACCAGATCCGCCGGACAATGGACCCTCATTGAACAGCGCGGCTTGCAGCGCGGCCTTGGCGAAGGATTTTGCAAGGTCGCTCAGAACGCCAGAAAGGTTCTTGCCCTCGACAATTGCATCGATGATCCCACCTTTGAGGTCGGTTTGGGCTTGATCAAAGAACTTGGCGCGCTCCTGAGCATTCTCATATTGAGCAGTCAGGTCACCAATCGCCTGGGATTGCCGGTCGATTTGCTCACGAACCGTCTCACCAGACCCGGCAAGTTGTGCATCAAGGTCTATCCCGCGCTTCTTTGCCTCATCCAGCAGCTTCCACTTTGCTTGAAGCGTTGCTGTTTCGGCAGAAGTCTTTCCAAGAAGTGAGATTTGCCGTTCAAGGTTTTGCAGCTCATTGTCGGATGCAGAGAACAGGCCAGGCTTTTCGGCTTTTGAGGCTGACCCGCCACCGCCGCCCCGGCTCGGTTTCTTTTCCGGCTTCCTTCCGTCTTGGATCCGCTTCTGAGCCGACGCATGGCCTTGCCCATACTGTGCGTACTGATACTGCGTCCATTTTTTCTCTGCCTGAACAGCCTTGTTGGTAACCTCTGCCTGCGCCTTGGCCGCGTCCCAGAGATGGCCAGCGAGAGTCTGCGCCTTCGTGATCGCGCTGGACAACCAGCCTTCGCTCGGCGCAGCACCGGCGAGCGCAATCATCGTGTTCAGCGCATCTTCGAGGACTTTGGCGAGCCCCTGCGCCGATGCTGCAGCAGTCTCCATCGATCCGCCAAGTTCACCCGCTTTAGCTTCCACCGCCGTCAATGCATCATACTGCGCCTGGATCTCCGGCGGCATTTTGCCATATGCGCCGAACACATCTTTCAGAACCTGACGGAGAGCTTGAGAACTGGCTAGGATTTTGTCTGGGCCCTCTGCGTTGGAGAGATTATTCATCGCTGTATTAATGCGGGAGGCTGCGACCGCCCCTAGATCGAACTGCTTGACAAGCGCCATGAACGCGTCAGACGCGCGGATGAAGTTCCCCTCTGCATCAGTCCTGTCTTTCAGGCTTCCAAGCTGACTTGCGGCTGCGGTGGCTGCATTGCCTAGCTCGCGCAGAGCCTTGATCCGCGTCGTGTCCACGATCGCGTCGAGGGTCTTTCGCATGGCGTCAGACATCGCGCCGTATTTCTTGGCCATCTCTGCAGTCGTGGCAAGACTGTCCTGAACTGCTGAGTTGTAGTCACCCACTGCGCTCGAAAGCTCTTGCAGCGTATCCGACCACTTCTTCGACTCTTTTTCGCCAGACATAAAGCTAGCAATAAGCGGAACAATGATTGCAGCTACTGCGCCTGCAACAGCACCAAAAACACCGAAACCACCGAGAAGCTGTGGAAGCTGCATACCAAGTGCGCGGGTGGCGCTTGTTCCGGCACCAACCTGCACGGCGAAGTCGCCAACCTGATATGCAACATTCTGGATGCCGCCACCCATCCCACGCGCCAACATACCGGCAGACTTTGTCGTCTTACCCATGGTATTCGCTGCACCGGCGCTGCGCTGATATTCGCGCGTCAGCTCGGCAAGGGCAGCGTCATATTGCTTTGACGTGAGTGCCCCGACCTTCTGCGCGCGGCTCAGCTCTTCGACGGAAGCCTCGTATTGCTTCGACGCGCGAAATAGCGGGTCATACTTCGCCCGAAGCCGGTCCATCTCCTTGCCGATCGCGATCGCCGACTGCTCAGCCGCCTGGGCCATCTTCTTGTTGGACCGTGTGAACTGGCCCTCGATGCCCTTTGAAACATCGTTACCAACCTTCTGCGCCCGGGCCATTTGCTTCTCGAACTTCGTAAGAGAAGCCTCAAGTCGAAGCACGAGGCCGGTATCAATGTTAGACATACTTGGCCTCCATCATGTCTTCATAAGCGGCAGGGTCGTGCTTGCGCAGAATTTCGGCAAATTCTTCATCGGTGGGCGGTTCGAGCTTCTTCCCGCGCGATGCGGCATTAAAACCTGCGACCATGTTCGCGAAGTCTGCATAGGTCATCGCTCGGAGATCGAGCGGCGACATGTTGAACGTCTGGCAAATTTGGGATGCGGTCGAGAACTTGATACGTTCCGGCTCTGCGTCGGATACTTCCTTGCTGGTGTCCTCAAGGCCGACCATCAGCGCGATCAGGATCTCACCAGCGAGGGCTGATAGATCAGAGAGCGGATAGGAATCGAAGCGGCTATCGACAAGCTGTCGCGCCTTGACCTTGCTCATGCCGCCGCCGATCAGCGCGAGGCGGATCGTGTGATAAGCATCCCTCGCGTAAAAGCGTCCGGACGACAGGCGCAGGAAGATCGCGCCAATCGCATCGTTCAGCGCCTCTTCGAGATCTAGGACGCCTCCGAAGTCGAGCCGGAAAAGACGATCTTTCCCGGCCCACTCTGTGATCAACTCAGCCATCAGGTGGCGTCAGTCCAAACGCGCGAACCAGCGCCGGAGATCGTCGCCGTAAACTCTGCTGTTGCGGAGCCCTGCTTGTTCAACTCCAGCGAGCCGAGGAATGCCGGGAGGGTCCAGAACCCGCCGTTGTCTGCCGCCAGCTCGTCCAGCAGGATTTTGATATTCTTCACGGAACCGGTGTCAGCCCATGCGCGCCACGTTGGGAACGCGCTCTTGGCAACCTTGCCGGAGATCGTCGCCGACGTGTCTTGGCTCTCCAGGTAGCGCATGATTTTGGCCGGAACATCGAGCGGGTCGGCGCAATCCAGCACCGTGTCTTCGCCGAGGTTGTTGGTGAGCGTTATGCCAAACGTATTGGCACCACAGGTGAAGCTGAAAGTCTCGGGCTCGCCACCGTCACCCAGCTGGATGATAAGGCGAGTGGTGGTATCGGGATCAGCCATCGTTGGCCTCCTTCTTCTGGGTGATAAGTTCAGCAGCGCCCTGATCGATCAGAGCCTGCCCGGTCTTTCGCGGCACGGTGTATTCGTGACCGTCCTCGAAATGCTGTGAGAGAGCCGAGCTGATCCGGTGATCAGCGGCGCGCTTCATTCTGATTTTCATGATTGCCTCGTGGGTTAGATGCCCTTGATAGCTTTGTTGATCTCGCGGGTTACGCGGGACTTCACGCGCCGCTTTCTGGCGCGGTAAACGGGATAGAAATATGGGTGCGCGGCGATCCTGCCACGATATGCACCCTTCTTCGTGCGGCGCTCGGATGTGCCAAACTCGAACCACCGAGCAACTGCCGGGAAGGCCCCATCTGCAGTCGTGGCTGTCGCGTAAATCGTGATGCGAAGCGACTGCCCAGGCTCGCCATAGCTGCCGAGCGCGATCGAGCCTTTCGGGGCCTCTCCCCACGTCCAGCCGACCCGAATTTCCTGTATCGGCTTGGTCTTGTTCATGTCGGCGACAAGCTCTGTCGCCCCCTTCTCCAGAGCAGTCTGCGCAGCGAGACGAACGGCCTTCGGTATCGCACCCCATCGCTTGTTAAATTCGCCGAGGCCTTGCACCATGGGTCAGCCCTCCGTTATCGCTTTGAGCGAAACGATCCCGTGTGCGACCTTTTCGTCCGGATCTCCGATCACGCGCATGTCTTCGACCTCCACCAGCACGAGCGCGACCGGATCAGCCAGCGCCAGAGAGGCATTGTGAAGCGCCTTCTTCACCGCCACGCAGATGACCTTTGCGCCGCGTTTCGATCCGCCTTCCTGTGTCCATATATCGAGCTGCAGGAAGTTCTCTTCGCCAGTAATGCACTCGGCATCGTCGCTCACTGCCTGCGATGGACCAAGCGATACATACGGATAGGTCGCACCGGTGGGCACATTGTCATAGACCCGATCGCCAACGAATGCCGCGACATCAGCATCGGCCAGCAGCGCCGCAACAACGGCATCTTGAAGGGCTACGTCCGCGCTCATGCTGCCTTCCCTCCTTCGACCACCAGGTAGACCCACATCGGGTCTGTGATCGCGTCCACTTCGATCACCGCATAGGCCGTGTCAGCCCGGTGCAGGTCGATCATCCGGCAATCCGTCGTGATCGCGCGTGCAGCCACGCAGGAGCGTATCTTCACCTTGTAAATCGGTCGCCCTTCCAACCGTGCGGCCTCGACCACCTCGCTACCGCGCTGATAGATCAGTTTACCGCGGCAAGAATGCTGACGAAGCCAATTGATGACAATCACGCCACCTGGCCCGACGCTACTTTGAGGGGAATCGAACGCTATCGATTGAGTCAGTGCACCAGCGCCACTCACATGAACACCCGATAAGTCGAAAGCAGATCCTTCCAGCCCATCGGAACCTCAGAGACCGCACCGGTCGTGCCTGCCTCACGGTAGCGATACATGCTGGCCGCATGCTGTAAAATTGCGACTTCGACCGGTTCTGGTATCCCATCGGGATAATCCGTCGCCAGATCGCGCCGCAGGTAACGCTCTGCATGGAGAGACGCCGCAGTGAGCATGCGCGCAAGCTCTGCGTCATCATCGTCAAAATCGACCTTGAGATGCGCCTTTAGATCAGTGACCGTCAAAGCCATGCAGAACGCTCCCTACTTACTTCTTGGCGTCGGTTTTCGGAGCCGATGCAGTCAGCTCTGCAATCTGCGACTTGAGCTGTTCAATCGTAGCATCGCGTTCCACGACCTTTGCCACCTCGGCAGCATGGTCTTCCTGCGCGTCGGTCAGAGCAGCCGTCATCGCTTCGAACTGTGCCTTGAGTTGTTCAATCGTAGCATCACGTTCCACTACCTTTGCCGCCTCCGTCGCATGGCCTTCCTGCGCGTCGGTCAGAGCAGCCTGCATCGCTTCGACCTGTGCCTTCATCTGTTCAAGATTGTCACTGTTTTCTGCGCCCTTTTCTCCCTCCTCCGCCTCCCAGTACCGTCGTGTCGTCCGGCGTACATTAACCCCCTCTCACTCAGCCG
>NZ_CAJYBT010000074.1 GCF_913064665.1 uncultured Thioclava sp. | reverse complement strand
GGGTCTTGGCCCCCAGTTCGGGATCTTGATCTGAGCCAGCCGCCATACCCGGCGCAGCAAAGGCAAGGTAGTGATTGACGATCGCATCGCCCGTCACAAAGGCCGAGTTGCTGCCATTGCGGATCTCGAAACTCATATGGCCCGGTGTGTGACCCGGTGTCATGCGAGACGCGATGCCGGGAAGAATTTCTTCGCCATCTCCGAAGGTTGTGATCTGATCTTCAAGTGTTTGTAGCCGCCGCAACGCGCCCGCGGCAAAGGTTGTTCGCCCTTCGTCGATCGTGTTCACGGTCTCTGGATTGATCCAGAACTCAAACTCGGTCTTGCCCATGAAATGCTGCGCATTGGCAAAGATCGGTTCGTCGAAATCATCAAGCACGCCCCAAAGATGATCGGGGTGAGCATGCGTGAAAACAACATGGGTCACGTCGTCATGGGTGATCTCAAGCGCGTCCAGAGCGGCTTGCAACTTGCCCGCAGTGGGCATGAAATCGGGGCCTGAGCCAACGTCGAACAGCACCGTATTGGTGCCGTCTCGGTAGAGCGTCAGGTTGCAGGGCGGCTCGACCTGCGCGCCCGTCAGGCCGAACTCTTTCAAAATCGGCACGGCCTTGGGGTCGTCGGACACGAAGCTGAGCGGCAAGACAAGGTTGCCGTCTGACAGCGTGTCGATCCGTGCGGCGCCGAGTTCCAGCGCTTGCGCGGCAAAACTGAACCGGGGCAGGGCGCTTGCAACCGTGGTTGCCAGCGCACCGCGCAGAATGGTGCGTCGTGTGACTCTCATGCCCGTTCCTCCCTAAACAGGTATTCAATTTAGCGAATATGAACGACAGATTGTCACAGGGCAAGCGCGCAGATCACAAAGACGCGATTATTGCGCGGCTTTGAGGGCTCCTTCGGCGGCCGCGCGGATCGCGCGCATGTTTTGACCATACACCTCGGGCGTGTCGACCGAGCCGCCCTTGAACACCGCCGAGCCCGCGACAAAGCAATCTGCACCTGCTTCGACCAGCGGGCCGACAGTGTTGGGATCGACCCCACCATCGACCTGAATATGGATCTCGCGATCGCCGATCATCTGGCGGACCTGGCGGACCTTTTGCACGCTGGAGGGGATGAATTTCTGACCGCCGAAACCGGGGTTCACGCTCATCACCAGCACCATGTCGCACAGATCAAGCAGGTATTCGATGGCGCTGGCAGGCGTGCCGGGATTGAGGCTGATGCCACATTTCGCGCCCGTCGCCTTGATCGCCTGAAGCGTGCGATGGGGATGCGGCCCGGCCTCGTAATGGGCCACGATCATATCGGCACCCGCCTCGGCATAGGCCTCGATATATTGATCGACGGGCGAGATCATCAGATGCACATCCATGAAGGTTTTCACATGCGGGCGAAACGCCTTTACCGCGGGCGGGCCAAAGGTGAGGTTGGGAACGAAATGCCCGTCCATCACATCGACATGCACCCAATCGGCCCCCTGCGCCTCAATTGCGCGAATTTCCGCGCCGAAATTGGCAAAATCGGCGGAAAGGATCGAGGGGGCAATCTTGATGGAACGGTCAAAGCTCATGGTGTCCTCCGTGGCGTCGCGCCTATTTCGTCAGTTGCGCAAACAGGGTTGGCAGTTTTTCGGGCAGGCGGTCAACCTGGTCGATGATCGTAAAATTATTCGCCCCGAAGATGCGCGAAACATAGCGGTCTGCCTCGGGGTCTAGGGTCAGGCAGTAGCTGGATATGCCGATTTGCGCCAATTCGGAAGCCGCTTTTTTGGCATCCATGCGCAGATATTGCGGATCGCGTTCGTCGATATCGGCGGGCTCGCCGTCGGTGACGATCAACAGGAGCTTGTGGGCCTCAGAGCGTTGCGATAGGTGATGCGCGGCGTGGCGCATCGCGGCCCCCATCCGCGTCGACAGCCCACCCTTCATTCCCGCAAGGCGCGCCTTGGCCTCAACATCGAGCTTTTGGTCGAAATCCTTGAAGCGATGGTAATGCACATCGTGGCGCCCGTCCGAGGCAAAGCCGTGAATGGCGTATGGATCGCCGATGCCCTCGATGGCCGAGGCCACAAGCGCCGAGGCCTCGCGCGTCAGATCAAGCACCGTTTTATCGCTCCCGCGGACCAGCTCATTGGTTGATTCCGACAGGTCGAGCAAGATCAGCACCGCCAGATCGCGCCGGTTGATCACGTTGCGCATGGTGATGCGCGGGTCGGGCTGCATGCCGATGCGGTGCATTACCGCGGCTTCGACGGCGGCGTTGATATCCAACTCATCGCCATCTTCAAGACGGCGTTGGCGCGACACGCCTTGCGGGCGCAACCGGTCGACGATTTGCTTGATGCGGTGGCGAATGCCGCGATGCTTGGTTAGGATCGCATCGATCTCATCGGGGTCGCCCTTGCCCTGACGGCGTTCATAGACGGTGGCCCAGCTGGGGCGATGCAGCTGCACCTTGTAATCCCATTCGCCGTAATGAAACGGGTCCGAGACCGGCTCTTTGCCCTCGCGCTCGTTGTAAGAGATGCCCTCATCCTCGTAGGGGAACAGTTCGCTTGAGAGCACCCAGATCTCTTGCGCATCATCGCCAGCGGTCTCGACATCGACCTCGTTGATGAACTCCATCAAGCCGACATTCTTGCGCACTTGCCCCAGTTCGGGCTGATAGGCGTTGGTGTTGTCCCAATCATAGCCCTCCATCGCCCACACGAAACGGTTGTCGTCGCGATACGGGATAGCGAGGCCTTCAAGAATCCGTAGGCTGGGCACGGCGCGGCGATCGGCCAGCAGATTATACAGCTCCACCCCAAGCGACCACGACATCATTGTCTCGCGCATATTCTCGCCGACATTGGCGTGAAACGTCTCAATGACATTGTCGATCTCGACATCGCCCAGCCGCAGGCCCGGCTCGATCAGCGCGCGGGCGATCCGTTCAAGCAGATACATCGTCTCATGTTCGTAGGTCTTGGGCGCGCTTTGCGGGATCAGCGCCTGAAACATCGTGCGCAGGCCGGGAAACGCGTCAATCGCGCAATATTCGACGCGCGCATCCTCAAACATGCCGATCAGGAAAATCTGCGCAGGGTTAAGCACCTCTTGGCCCAAACCGCGATCCGAATAGGCGATATGGGCGGCCATATGGGCACACATCGCGCGATACAGATCAAGCCCCGACGCCCCCGCAACACCATCCACCGCATCGGGCAGATGCAACGCGCCCTCTTCGATAAAGGGGCGAAATCCGGCGAAATCGGCCGCCGAGGGACGCAGAAAGAAATCACGGCCCCAAAAGGCGCGCAGGTAGAAATTGAGCCGCCGTTGAGAGTCGATAAACAGCGTGCCGCGGCGTTCTTGTTTCAAGATCGCGCGGCTGTCTTCAGAGACTAAACCGAAGTAATCGGCCTGTTTGGGCAAATCGCGCCGATAGGCTTCGGCGCCGAAATCCACCCAGCGGCGCAGGCCCGATAGCGTCAACTTGCCCAGCAATTCCTCAAGCACGCCAAACATCGGGCGCAACCCGCGTGGGGCGATCGCGGCAAGCCGGTGGATCAGCGCCAGATAGCCGCGCAGCAATTCGGGGTCGCCAAAGCGGCGCGCCGCACCGGGCAGGGTCGACAGCATCAGCGTGATCACCTCACCCGAGACCATCGAGGACAGCTTCAACACCGCGCCTACCACGTCGCGGATCGCATCCTCGCCGCATTCCTTGACGACCTGGGGCATATCGTCGAGATAGCTCACCAGCAGTTTCGGCCCCTTGCCAAGCGCGATCATCGCGCGCGCTCCATCCAGATAATCCTTGAGCCCGGTGGGTGACATCACGCGCGCGGATTCGTGAAACAGCCCTTCAAGACTGTCGTCCAGCTCCGGAGCTGCGCGGATCAGCTCGTCGCGGTAATCGTCGAGCGCGAGTTTCATGCCACCTTGTCTTTGCTGCTGTCGGAGACCTCCGGGAAGAAGGTGGACACAGCCGCTTGCAGCGTGTCGCGCATGTCGGGATCATCGGTGAGCGGTTCGACCAGTGCCATCTGGCAGGCGGCTTGCGGGGCGATGTTTTTCGCGATCAACTGGCCGGCATAGACCAGTAGGCGGGTTGACATCCCCTCATCAAGCCCATGGCCTTTGAGGTTGCGCGAACGCTGCGCGACCTGCACCAGACGCTCGGCGGTTTTCAGATCGACCCCGGCTTCGTGGCTGACAATTTCGACCTCGGTGTCGGTCGTGGGATAGTCAAACGACATCGCGCCAAAGCGCTGCTTGGTCGATTGTTTGAGATCCTTCATCATCGACTGGTAGCCGGGGTTGTAGGAAATCACGACCTGAAAGTCGGGATGGGCGTTGACCAACTCGCCTTTTTTCTCCAGCGGCAACTGGCGGCGGTGATCGGTCAGCGGGTGGATCACGACGGTGGTGTCTTGGCGTGCCTCAACCACCTCGTCGAGATAGCAGATCGCGCCGATCCGCGCGGCCACGGTCAGCGGGCCATCCTGCCATTTCGTGCCATTGATATCGAGCAGAAACCGCCCGATCAGGTCCGAGGCGGTCATATCCTCGTTGCAGGCCACGGTGATCAGCGGGCGCTGCAATTTCCACGCCATATATTCGACAAAGCGGGATTTTCCACAGCCCGTCGGGCCCTTCAGCATCACTGGCATACGCACGTCATAAGCGGCGGCGTATTGCTCGACCTCATTGCCGACGGGGCGGTAATAGGGTTCGGTCTTGATCAAGAACTGGCTGGTATCAATATCGCTCATGGCGGCTGCCCTCCGGTCGCGCGGCTGGGAAAACAAAGGGGCAGGGCCGCGATGCGGCGGCCCTGCCTTTGATGGATCAGGCCGTCATTTCGGCCCGGTGAACCACCATTGAGGTGCCCTGCGTCTGCTTGAAGTTGTCATAGCCGACAAGGCGGACGTGGTTCTTGGGGTTGGCTTTGCGGCACATGTCGATCTCGGCAAAGATCGCATCGACATCGGTTTCACCAAACATCGGCAGCTTCCACATATACCAGAAGTTCGAGCGGGTATTTTCCGGTTCAGTATGCTCGATGGCCGGGTTCCAACCCATCTTCACGATATATTCCACCTGCTTGCGCAGCTCATCTGGGCTGAGTTGCGGCAGGTAGGAGAACGTGCCCATCTTGCGGCTGTTCGGGTCCGACAGGCGCGAGCCATAATCTTGCATTTCACTCATGATTTCATTCCTTTCTCAGGTGTTTCTCATGTTGCTACCCAACGGGATCAGCGGTGAGCGACATCCAGCTTGTCCACGGTGTCGAACTCGAACTTGATCTCTTTCCACGTCTCCATGGCGATCTTGAGCTCGGGGCTGTGCTTGCCCGCTTCGGTCATGATGTCCTTGCTTTCCTTCTCCAGATCGCGGCCCTCGTTGCGCGCCTTGACGCAGGCCTCAACGGCGACACGGTTGGCAGCCGCCCCCGCCGCGTTGCCCCAGGGGTGACCCAAGGTGCCGCCACCAAATTGCAGGCAGCTGTCATCGCCAAAGATGTTGACCAGCGCGGGCATGTGCCAGACGTGGATACCGCCCGAGGCCACCGGCAGAACACCCGGCATCTGGCCCCAGTCTTGATCAAAGAAGATGCCGCGCGAACGGTCTTCCTTGACGTATTTTTCACGCATCAGGTCGATCCAGCCCAAAGTGGCGGCGCGGTCGCCCTCCAGCTTGCCGACCACAGTGCCCGAATGCAGGTGATCGCCGCCCAGAAGGCGCAGCATTTTCGCCAACACACGGAAGTTGATGCCGTGCTTGGGGTGACGGTCGATCACGCCATGCATCGCGCGGTGAACGTGCAGCAGCATGCCATTATCGCGGCACCAGCGCGACAGAGACGCCTGCGCAGCCCAGCCCATCGTCAGGTAATCCGACATGATGATCGGGCTGCCAATTTCCTTTGCGAACTCGGCGCGCTTGTACATTTCCTCAATGTTAGGCGCGGTCACGTTCAGGTAGTGGCCCTTGCGCTCACCGGTCTCAAGTTCAGCCTTTTCAATAGCTTCCTGACAGAACTCAAAGCGGTCACGCCAGCGCATGAAGGGCTGCGAGTTGACGTTCTCGTCGTCCTTGGTGAAATCAAGACCGCCCCGCAGCGCCTCATACACCGCGCGCCCGTAATTCTTGGCCGACAGGCCCAGTTTCGGCTTGATCGTGCAACCCAGGAAGGGGCGGCCGTATTTGTCCAGCTTGTCGCGCTCGACCTGAATGCCATGGGGCGGACCGTCACAGGTGGTCACGAACCACAGCGGAAAGCGCACGTCCTCAAGACGCAGTGCACGTACCGCCTTAAAGCCAAACACGTTACCCACGAGCGAGGTAAAGACGTTGACGACCGAGCCCTCCTCAAAAAGGCCCATCGGGTAGGCGATAAAGGCATAGTAGCTTTCGTCATCGCCCGGTACGTCTTCGATCGCGTAGGCGCGACCCTTGTAATACTCAAGATCAGTCAGAAGGTCAGTCCAGACCGTGGTCCAAGTGCCGGTCGAGGATTCCGCGGCCACAGCCGCAGCCGCTTCTTCGCGCGGCACGCCGGCCTGCGGTGTGATCTTGAAACAGGCCAGAACATCGCTGTCCTTGGGGGTGTAATTGGGTTCCCAATAGGTCTCGCGGTATTCCTTGACGCCTGCGGAATATTTGCCTGAGGATGCTTGCGTGTTCATGGTCGGGGTCTCCTTCTCCCTGAAAGTCCGAATGTTGCCGCGTCATTGCCTTTGGGCGATGGGCGGGTCTAAGTTCTATGCGCTTGGATCAAGCGCGCCTGCGCTGTAGCGTTTGGCCATCTCATCCATGTCGATGACGTTGATTTTGCTGGCGTTCCCGGCGGTGCCAAAGCGCTCAAAGCGGTCCAGACACAGCTTTTCCATCTCTTCCATCGCGGGAATGGTGAATTTGCGCGGGTCAAATTCGGTCTTCTTCTGCATCGCGACCTTGCGGAACTGCCCGGTGATTGCCATACGGTTGTCCGTGTCGATATTGACCTTGCGCACGCCCGATTTGATGCCGCGCTCGATCTCTTCGACGGGCACGCCATAGGTCTGGGGCATCTCGCCACCATATTCGTTGATCAGATCCTGCAGATATTGCGGAACGCTCGACGAGCCGTGCATGACCAGATGCACATTCGGAATTTTGGCGTGGATCTGTTCGATCCGCTCGATGGCCAGAATATCGCCCGTGGGTTTGCGCGAGAATTTATAGGCGCCGTGGCTGGTGCCACAGGCAATCGCGAGCGCATCAACCTTGGTTTTGGCGACGAAATCCTTGGCTTGATCGGGATCGGTGAGCAGGTCTTCCATGCGCAACTTGCCCTCGGCCCCCGACCCGTCTTCCGCCGCAGCCTCACCGGTTTCCAGACTGCCCAGAACACCCAGCTCGCCCTCGACCGAGGCCCCGACCCAATGCGCCATCCGCGACACCCGCTCGGTGATCTCGACGTTATACTCATAGGACGACGGGGTTTTCATATCCGCCTCAAGCGAGCCGTCCATCATCACCGAGGTAAACCCGTGGCGGATCGCACTCAGGCAGGTTTGTTCGTTATTGCCGTGATCTTGGTGCATACACAGCGGGATATGCGGATACATTTCCGACAGCGCCTGGATCATATGGCGCAACATGATGTCGCCAGCATAGCTGCGCGCACCGCGACTGGCCTGCATGATGACGGGCGAGTCACATTTCGCCGCAGCCTTCATGATCGCAAGACCTTGCTCCATATTATTGATGTTGAACGCGGGCACGCCATAGCCACGCTCGGCGGCGTGATCCAGAAGTTGTCTGAGCGTTATCAAAGCCATATCAGTCGTTCCTCTTTCTCTGGTCTTCCTCTTGACCAAAATATCCCGGGGGTCCGGGGGCTGGCCCCCGGCTTGCTCAGATCAACTTGCCCATCGCGACGGCGGTGTCGGCCATGCGGTTGGAAAAGCCCCATTCGTTGTCATACCAGCTCAGGATCCGCACCATCCGGCCATCCA
>NZ_CAJYBT010000073.1 GCF_913064665.1 uncultured Thioclava sp. | reverse complement strand
CGGATGCGCGGCCTTAAATCCTTCGGAGAGAGGATCGCGTCACGAGACCCCAACCGTCAGCCTGCAGAAATCCACATCCGCATCGCCCTCATGAACCGCTTCAACGCCCTCGGCCAGGCCGAGATCGTACGCGTGGCCTGATGCCATTGGGGGAAGGGGGGGAGCTCGTCCCGACGACGAGTTCTGCAATAATGCTTTCATGATCTCTCAGACTTTTAGAATAGCATCGTATTTTGGATCAAAATTACGGCTGATCGGCTCTGCCGCCGCACCGATAGCAACAATCCAAGGATCAGAATGACCAGCCAGAAGCCGCAGTCGACGGCCGCCCGAAAGGTCGTCATCAAGCGCGCTATTAGCGCGAGCAACAATCCCCTCAATTAGCATTGACGGAGCGGTTCCACACAAGATGATCGCTTCGGGATCAACTATCAATTGGAGCATTTCAGCGAGCCACCCGAGACGGCATGCGGCATTGTTGAGCCACTCATCCACTGCCGGACTCGCTTCGCTTAGAAGCGTCTCTATCCGTTCGAAAAGCCGTTCATCAGAATGGCTCAGACCAAAGCGCGCACAAAACCCGCCAAGCGCCACGCTACGCTCCATCACCGCTCTTCGATCAGTCTCTCCAAGGTTCCGGATCATCCCGATTTCACCTGCGTTGCCGTTGCGGCCACCAAACAGTTCGCGATTCAAGATCAGCCCGGCACCCAGACCGTAACCGAGATATAGGCAGATCGCATTCTGCATCCCGTGCGCCTTGCCAGTCATCTTTTCCGCGGTTGCTGCGGCTGACGCATCGTTTTGAACGTTCACCATCAACCCGGTCGCCGCAGCCAACCGCTCGACCAAATGAACCCCCTGCCAGCGTGCCATAGTGTAATCATCTGCACTGCGATCCTGTGTCGGCTGACCAAACGGGCCAGGCATTGCAACGCCCAAGCCAACAGTGCGCGATTCGGACAAGGGATATATTTCTGCAAGATCTGCACGGGTTTGAGCAATCAGCTGAATCAGACTGTCCAACCCCGCATCCGGCTCGGACGGGAGAAACTTAAGATCGCGACGCAGAACTATGTCACCAACCAAATTCATCACTACTGTCCGCGCTAAATGCCGATCGATTTGCAACCCAATCGAAAAAGCTCCGAACGGTGCGAGATCATATGGAGTCGCAGGTTTTCCGCGGCCTTCCTTGACGGTGTCACGCGCGACAACCAACCCGTCGCGTTCCAATTCGTCGATGATATTTGACAACGTCTGCTTTGCAAGCCGAGTGGCCCGAGCAAGATCCGCACGAGACAACGCGCCATTGATACGGATCGCGTCGATGACGACACGTCTATTGTGAACGGCAGCAGCGCCGGAACTGGTTCCGGACATCGCGCGGATCTGGGGCGGTTTCGATCTCATAAAAAATATATTGACAGGACGGTGGCTCCTCCGCAATCATTAAGTCCATCACTTGGACTAAATGGCCGCAGAGTCGTGACCAAGTGAATAGGCTCAATCCAGGTCCGGTCCGTCAGGCGGCCCGCACCAAACGATCCGACAGGAGAGAAAAAATGAAATTCGTTTTGCATGCGCCCCTCTTAGCCGCCACTGCGTTGTTAGGTGTCACTGTCACCGCAGCCCAAGCAGAAACTACGCTCAACGCGCTGTTTATGGCTCAAGCAGCCTACAGTGAAGACGACATCCGTTCGATGACCTCGGCCTATGAAGCGGCCCACCCGGATGTGAAAGTGAACCTCGAATTCGTCCCCTATGAAGGCCTACACGACAAAACCGTTCTATCGATGGGGGCCGGAGGTGGATATGATGTCGTGCTTTTCGACGTAATCTGGCCGGCAGAATATGCCCAAAACAATGTGCTTCTTGACGTTAGCGACCGCATCACCAACGAGATGAAGTCAGGCGTTTTGCCGGGGGCTTGGACAACGGTGACTTACGAAAACAAGAACTATGGCATGCCATGGATTCTTGATACGAAATACCTGTTTTACAACAAGGCGATGCTCAAGAAAGCCGGCATAAGCACGCCTCCCGCGACTTGGGCCGAACTGAAAGCTGATGCGCAGAAAATCAAAGACGCGGGCATAGTCAAATACCCGATCGCGTGGAGTTGGTCGCAGGCGGAAGCTGCGGTGTGCGATTACACGACCTTGCTGAGCGCCTATGGCGGTGACTTCATCAAAGACGGCAAGCCCGATTTCCAAAACGGTGGCGGCCTTGAGGCGTTGAAATACATGGTTGACAGTTACAATGACGGTCTAACCAACCCAAACTCAAAGGAATTCCTCGAAGAGGATGTCCGCAACGTCTTTCAGAACGGCGATGCTGCCTTCGCGCTGAATTGGACCTACATGTACAACCTCGCCAATGACCCGAAAGACAGTAAGGTTGCTGGGGATGTTGGCGTCGTGCCAGCGCCTGGCGTCGAAGGCATTTCTGACGCATCTGCTGTGAACGGTTCGATGGGGTTGGGCATCACGACCACCTCAAAACATCCCGATGCGGCATGGGATTACATTACCTATATGACATCGCAGAAAGTGCAGAACGCATATTCAAAGCTGAGCCTGCCGATTTGGAAAAGTTCCTACACTGACCCCGAAGTTACAAAAGGACAGGAAGAGCTAATCGCTGCGGCCCAGACTGGCTTGGCCGTAATGTATCCGCGCCCGATGACGCCGCATTACCAAGAAATGTCGATGGCATTGCAGCAGGGGATCCAAGAGGCCCTTCTGGGCACAGCCTCGCCTAAAGATGCGCTTCAGGAAGCGGCCGATAATAGCGGCCTGTAATCTAGACTAGGTGCGCCGCTGCTGACACCGGCGCACCGCCCCCTGCTTGACGCTGTCGCACACCTCAGTGACACCCGACCTTTCGCTTACAAGGCCAATCACCATGTCCACAGAACGCCTTCCTCTGCGTGTCTGGTTGCTTATGCTGCCCCTACTTATCGTGATGCTCACGGTTATCGGCTGGCCGCTCATCGACACGATCCGCCTCTCGTTTAGTGACGCCCGCTTGGTAGGCACTGGCGGTCACTTCGTGGGGCTTCACAATTTCACGAAAATGCTTTCAAACAGCTATTTTCATTCGGCTTTTTTCACCACTCTGAAGTTTAGCCTCTGGTCAGTCACGTTGGAACTCGTCATTGGAGTTCTGGTCGCGCTCCTGCTCAATCAGAAGTTCCATGGCCGAACATTGCTTCGAGCCTTGCTGATCTTACCTTGGGCACTGCCGACCGTAGTCAACGCGACGCTTTGGCGGCTCATCTACAACCCCGAATACGGGGCACTGAATGCGGCTTTGACACAGCTTGGATTTCTAGACAGCTATCGCTCATGGCTGGGCGAACCGGGCACTGCCTTGACCGCTTTGATTGTGGCTGATGTCTGGAAAAACTTCCCACTCGTAGCGCTGATCGCGTTGGCAGCCCTGCAGGCGATCCCGAACGATATTCGCGCCGCCGCGATTTCTGATGGTGCGAACGTCTGGCGCCGCTTCCGTCATGTCACTCTTCCCTATCTTCTGGGGCCGCTGATGGTGGCGCTGGTGCTGCGCACGATTGAGGCCTTCAAAGTGTTCGACCTGATCTGGATTATGACACGTGGTGGCC
The DNA here is from genome assembly GCF_913064665.1 of uncultured Thioclava sp. Lineage (GTDB taxonomy): Bacteria > Pseudomonadota > Alphaproteobacteria > Rhodobacterales > Rhodobacteraceae > Thioclava > Thioclava arctica. The sequence goes on along the minus strand of NZ_CAJYBT010000073.1, from coordinate 4,908 downwards.
CAGCCAACTCGACACGCAGCTTATCTATCCTCGTTTACCAAGAGGCTTTTGCCTTTCAGCGCGCAGGCTCCGGCGCTTCGCTGGCTTTGATGATTACTTTAATGATCACCGTCCTTGCCGTGGCCTATCTTTTCATCATGCGTCGTCTCGCCGGGGAGGGTCGGTGATGGAACATCAATCACTCATCTTTCGTATATTCATCCACACCATGGCACTTCTTGTCGCGGTAGTGATCCTTGCACCGCTGGCGTGGCTCTTCATCATGAGCGTATCCTCCAGCGTCGATTTGTCGGCAAAACCGCTGCATTGGTGGCCAGAAACGCTCGATTTTTCGCGATATAGCTTGCTATTCAGCCAGAGCGACAATTCGGCGGGCGCTGCCTTTATGTCCTCGTTGGGCAACAGCATTAAGGTAGCGAGCATGGCCACGATCGCTGCGCTTGTCGTCGGAGTGCCCGCAGGTTGGGCCGCGTCGCGCAACCCGCAACTTGGTTGGACGTTGGGCGGAGTAATCGGCACCTATATGCTGCCGCCCGTCGCGTTATCGGTGCCACTTTACCTAATTCTGGCGAAATTTGGGCTGCTCAATAATGTGTTTGGCCTCGCGCTAGTCTATCTTAGCATCCTTGCGCCCTTCGTGACTTGGCTTCTCAAGGCGGGGTTTGACCCGATTCCGCGCGATCTAGAAGACGCAGCCTCGATTGATGGCGCGCGGCTCGATCAAATGCTGCGGATCGTGATCTTGCCGCTGGCGCTTCCGGTAATTGCGACGGCACTAATTTTTGCCTTTCTGCTGGCGTGGGACGAGTTCTTCTATGCGCTTTTGTTCACCTCGAACCAGAACGCCAAAACCTTGACCGTGGCCATTGCCGATCTCGCTGGCGGCCGGGTCTCTGATTACGGGCTGATCGCGACAGCCGGGGTGATTGCCGCCCTGCCGCCCGTCGCGGTCGGAATTCTCATGCAACGCGCCTTGATTTCAGGGCTTACCAATGGAGGTGTCAAAGGATGACAACCGCTCTCGAAACCCTGAACCCGGTGCTCGCCGCGCTCGATGCAGAAATGGCGCGTCAGTTGGGCGATAGCCGCGACAGTATCACAAATAATACCAAACTGGCTGGCACAATCGCTGCGACGATCAAGTCAAACAAGCGGCTAATAATGCTTGGGATGGGCGGCTCTCATGCTGTGGGGCGCGCACTTGAACCCTGCTATCGGGCGTTAGGAATCGACGCCATAGCGATACCGCTGTCCGAGCAACTTGACGCGCCGCTACCGCTTGCCGGACGCAGCGTGATCGTAACTTCACAATCGGGCGAAAGCGCCGAAGTGCTGCGCTGGTTTGATGAAGGTCATGCGCCGAAAGATTGTTTCGGTCTAACCATGGAGCCGAAATCCTCGCTCGCGAAGCTAGCGCCTTCTTTGATCGGCGCGGGAGGATCCGAGCTGCCTTTTGCGGCCACCCGTTCTCTGACGGTAACGCTGGCGCTGCATGCAGGCGTGCTGCACGCACTTGGCGCTGATCTTGAGGCCACTATGGAGATGCTCGACACTGTCACATCGGCGGACGTCGTCCCGGCAGTTGCGAAGTTTGCCACTGTGCGTGCAATTGTGACTTCGGGCCGGGCGCAGCAAGGCGTAGCTGAAGCAATCGCACTTGGCCTGACAGAGCTATCGCGTCTGCCCTGTTTCAGCCTCGAAGGTGGGCAGTTGCGTCACGGGCCGGTTGAAATGTTAGGACCCGATGTGGGCGTCGTGATGTTTCGCGATGCAGACCCATCATCGATCTATGTCACCAATCTTGCTGAATTTGTCGTGGCGACGAGTGACTCGCCACTGATCGTCTTTGATGCATCCGGACTGCCACCGATCGCCGGCGCTCAGACCATCTTATGCCCTTCAGCCTCGGGACTTGCTGCAAGTTTCTCGCTTCTGCCGCCAGCACAGCGCTTCATGGTGGATTTTGCCGCCTCGCGCGTCGCCGACGTCGGCACGCCGCTACGCTGCTCGAAGGTGACAAAGGTCGAATAACAATGCAAAGTCCACTCGCCACGGTTGGCAATGTTAATGTCGACCTAATCCTCGGACCACTCTCGCCTTGGCCGGTGCCCGGTTCTGAAGTTCTCTGCCCCGACAGCGATCTGCGTGTCGGAGGCGCCGCAGGCAATGTTGCCCTAACCTGGCGGGCATGGAACCTCCCCTTCCAATGCGCGAGCAGCACAGGCGACGATCATTTCGGTGATTGGCTGCGCGCAGGCTTCGGCTCTACGGCCGATCACTGGAGCCGGACATCAGGCAGCACGACGATCTCAGTCGGCGTCACTCATCCCGATGCTGAACGGACGTTTCTCACCACCGTTGGTCACCTGCCCGAATTCAGTTGGAGCGATGTCGAACGACAACTTGATTGGGACGCACTTCGTGGCGGAACGATTATCTTATGCGGCAGTTTTCTCACCGAACGCTTGAGCGCTGATTATGGCCGACTGTTTGATCGCGCCGCGCAGGAACAGATCGCAATCGCCCTCGACACCGGTTGGCCGATTCACGGTTGGAACGAGGAAACTCGCGCCCGTGCCTTGCATTGGGTCGCGCGCAGCCAAATCGTTTTGCTTAATGAGATCGAAGCCACGAGCCTGACAGCAACCGAAACGCCAGAAGCGGCCCTCGAAAGCCTTGCAAGGCACCAGCCAAAGTCGGGAATTTCAGTCGTCAAGCTGGGACCAAAAGGCGCAATCGCTCGACAGCATGCAAAGACCATCCGCGCGATTGCGCCGCAAGTCGCTGTTAAAGACACGATTGGAGCAGGAGACGTGTTCAATGCCGCCTTCATCGCGTCGCTCTCTCAGTGCACCCCCCTTGCGCAAGCGCTTGATCACGCGGTTGCTACAGCTTCGCTTGCGGTGTCGACCAATCCCCGCTGCTACATTCACCAGGAGGTCTCCGTATGAGCACACTCGAGTTGCACGGCATCCGCAAATCCTATGGCGCTTTAGAAACGCTCAAGGGGATCGACCTAGATCTGCAAAACGGCGAGTTCCTAGTCCTTCTTGGCGCGTCAGGCTGCGGCAAATCCACTTTGCTAAACATGATCTCTGGACTATCCGAGCCAACCGCTGGCGAGATCATCCTCGACGGACGCACGCTCAATGGCGTGCATCCGAAAGACCGCGATATCGCGATGGTGTTTCAATCCTACGCGCTCTATCCAAACCTGACCGTGGCACGCAATATCGGCTTTGGGCTCGAAATGCGTAATGTTGACCTCACCACGCGCAAGAAGGCCGTCGCCGAAGCTGCGGAAATGCTGCAAATCAGTCATCTTCTCGATCGCAAACCCGGCGACTTATCAGGCGGGCAACGCCAGCGCGTGGCGATCGGTCGCGCGATGGTGCGCAAACCAAAACTGTTCCTTTTCGACGAGCCACTGTCCAATCTCGACGCCAAGTTACGTATGGAAATGCGCAGCGAACTCAAACGCCTCCATCAAATGCTTGGTGTCACAGTGGTCTATGTGACGCACGATCAAATTGAAGCAATGACGCTCGCGACGCGGATTGCGGTGATGAATGGCGGGCAGATCGAACAACTCGGGACACCGGCAGAAATTTACAATCGACCAACCTCTCGCTTTGTGGCCGAATTTATGGGTGCGCCGCCAATGAATATATTGCCCACGAGCGCGGTCGCGGGCGGATTACGCTTAGGCACGACCAAAACTGTCTGGCGCTGCCATCATCCCGCATCCGAGATCGTTGTAGGCATTCGTCCTGAGGCCTTGAAAACGAAGACCATTGCCGGCGGTCTCCGCCTTAGCGGAAGGGTTGAACTCATCGAGTTAACTGGGCCGGAGCAGATCGTTTCGTTGGCTCTTGATGGTGCGTCTATCACTGCATCTCTTCCAGCTGAAGAAGAACTGAGGCTCGGGCAGGCACTTGACCTCTACGTCGACACCGAGCGCTTGTCCGCTTTTGATGCAGAAACGGGACTGCGGGTAGAAATAACCTCAGAGCATCCCAAGGCTTAAGGGTCAGATCTGGGACCTGTCGCGGTTTGATGCCGCCCCTTTGATAGCATTTACTGCAACAAAGGAGGCTGACTATGGGATTGAAACGGACAGACGACTTTCGGCAAGATGCAGTTAGGATCGCGCTGACCAGCGGGTTGACGCGTAAGCAGGTGGCCGATGACCTTGGCGTTGGCATGTCGACACTGAACAAGTGGATCACGGCACACCGAGACACAGACGTGGTGTCGAAAGAGGATATGAGCCTCGCTCAAGAGAATGACCGGCTTCGGCGCGAGAACCGTATTCTCAAGGAGGAGAGGGAGATCTTAAAAAAGCACCGCAGTTCTTCGCGAGCCAAAAGCCGTGAGGTTTAGGTTCATCCACTGCCCGGCAGTGGATGGTTACATGCACAAGAGGGGAAGAACACCGATCCGCATTTTCCATAGGACGTCTGTGCAAGGTCATGGATGTCAGCCCGCGTGGATTGCGGGCGTTCCGCAGTCGCCCAGCAAGCCGTAGGCAGTGATCCGATATGAATAGCCCCTAGATTCGTAGACGCCTTCTTCCCTAATTTTGAGGCAAGGAGGCCGAGATGGGCAAAGGCAATTTCAGCGACGAGTTCAAGCGAGACGCGGTCGCGCAGATCACCCAACGTGGCTACCCGGTTTCGGAGGTTTCGCAGCGGCTCGGGGTGAGCGCGCACTCTCTCTATGCATGGAAGCGCAAGTTCGCGAAGGCGTCGTCCGGCGAGACGGAGAAGGATGCTGAGATCCGGCGTCTGAAGCGGGAACTGACGCGGGTGACGGAGGAGCGCGATATCCTAAAAAAGGCCACCGCGTATTTCGCCAGGGATGCCAAGTGAGATACGCGTTCGTGGCCGAGCATCGCGGGCAGTTCTC
>NZ_CAJYBT010000072.1 GCF_913064665.1 uncultured Thioclava sp. | reverse complement strand
CTCGGGCGCGCGCGCCTTCCGAGACGGGATTCGGGCGGCGCGGTCTCAACCTGGGTGGCCAAGTCTGGTCATCCGGTTGAGACCCAGGGTGCCAATCCTGGGTTCTACCTTCTATTTTTCGAAGTTGTGCGTCTTCAGCTTGGTCCCGATGGCGGGATTTCAGCGGTTCAGGAGGAGTTCGCGCTAGCTGCGTTAGATATCGCCAGTGGCTTTCTGTCAGGCCACCCGCTTGCGGGCTGTGATGACGGCGATATGGCAGACTTGTGTCGTCAGATTTTGGGCCGTATCGAGGCTCAGGATTGCGTTTCTGGAAGGTGGGGTCGTGACCTCTATCGAGTCCTGTCGCAAACTTTTCGGCGTCCAGATAGACGCATTCGTCTTTCAGAGACTACCACAGTCGAGCTACGAAGATATTGTAGAGCAAGCGACCCTCGGACCCCAAATCGACCGGCCAACTCTTCGCCCTTCAACGCTTCCAACGCCACCTTGGCTATAAGCCCTAGGTGATGTTGCTTCCGTTTCGACAGGTCTGATCTCCTTGGGGTTGAAGATCAGCAGATAACAAATCGCATGTTATGTCAGTATACGAATTTTGGTGGGGCGCTCCCTGATAACGGGATCCGGTTTGCCGAGCATCCCCGCTACCGGAACGCAGCATATTCGCGGCAGATGCGGTTCGTCATGATCTACGAGGCAAATGGGGTCAAGTACCACCTGACCAAGCTCAACCATCCGAGGACCAATGGCCAAGACGAGCGCATGCTTCTCGGTGTTTGTTGGCAAGCACCTGCCAGCCAGCGGGGCCGTACGATCAAGAAGGCGACGGTCAAGCGTTTCCATTACGACAACCACGATCCGCTGCGCACCCACCTTGCAGACTTCATTGACGCCTACAACTTCGCACGTAGGCTCAAGACCCTCAACGGACTCACGCCCTACGAATACATCTGCAAGATATGGACTTCAGAGCTGGATCGATTCATCCAAAATCCGATCCACCAGATGCCGGGACTGAACACCTAGTGCGCGGCGGCGTCCGTCACGGTGCTGACCGTTCTGGGCGCCCCTGTCGAGACGGCGCGTAGAAATGTTAAGGGTCGGTATAACAGCCAATCCCCAGCCAATTTCGAATGTTTCCCGCCCTTCGCGTCGCAGATATCTGCAGCACGCAGAGACATGGGGGGGCGATCCTGACGGTTAACCTTACTGACGGGGGGATTTGATGCGCGACTGGCGCGAGTACCCCCCTTTGCGTCTTGAACGTGACGCCCGCGTTATTGACGAGAATATGTAGCTGCGCCCCCAAACGGCGATAGCCGTGCCGGGCTCAGCTTTCTATTGGGTTTCTCAAATTCCAGTCGTCGTGTCTAAACTCTGGAACCGCAAATAGATTAAGCTGATATTAGTGATATGGTCCTAAAGTATAGGTTCACAGGAGGGCGCCAGCAGGTTACGTCCCCTTATGTAAGATCCACGTAACCACTTGAGAAGTATTGATTATATGAACAATGACGGGAGAAATGACGGATTGTTTCCGGAAGTCTTTTTCTTTGATGAAGCACGGGGTGATCCATGTCGTTCAGGCAATTCTTGGCGGCCAACGCTAAACCGTTTTCAGCGGATGAGGCTGTGTTTCGGGGGCAGATATCGGCAATCAACATTGTGCCTTGGGCGTTTGCTAGCACCGCTTCCGGGCGTTGATATATTGTTCTTGCTCGCCGTGATAATATTGCTGGCGATGTCCCATTAATCCCTGCGTAGGATTGCCATGAGTTCAAACTCGTCCGTTTGGATCCTAAAGCAGGCTCCATTCATCGGTTTGAGGTTATTTTTTGTACCGCAATTCAACTGATGCGTGCAACATCAGGGTCGCTCAGAGCTCGCGATGGGTCTACGCATATTAATGCCTGTCGGTCGGTATCCCATCGACCGATACAGACGCTCTGCGCCGTAATTGTCCGCCGCGACGCGCAGTCGAAGTTCCTTGAACTCGGTTTGCGCGAACATCGCTTCAAGCGCCACCAAAGCGGATCGTCCATAGCCCCGGCCGCGATAGGGGGGCAGGATGCAGAAATCGCTGATAAAGACGGATTGGCTTTCGTCGTCTGGGTGGCACCATAGATATCCGACCACCGTATCCGCATCGTCGTGAACCACACATAAGAGAATCTGATCCTCTGTCTCGACCCCCTTCGGGAGGCTTCGTGCGACTTCGCGTTCTGCCCTTGCGCGGGCCGTTTGCATATCCACGTCGTAATTGGTCGAAATTTCTGCCGCGTAATCGGGCACGAAGTAAGCGACATAATCCCCGAATTCGTCTGACCTCATTTTCCGAAGGCGCATTGTTCAATCTCCAATGTTTGCGGTGTCCGACGCCCAGACTCTGCTGGAGCACTGCAATGATCTGTCGTGATGATCGCGATCCCCCGAGTATCTGGCACAAAGGCGCTGCGACATCATAGAGTGATCTCCAGATGCGGGTGCCCATCCGAGGTTCTCTCGCGAGAATACCCGTCGGGGCCGACCGTCGCCGAGATCCGCTTGCGGAAGTTGGAGAACGCCTCGGATGTGACGACATCGACGGCTTCGTCCAGATCAAGCTCCAGCCGGAACCAGCCCGGCCACAGCATTGTGGCATTGCGGATCGTTGCCGTGAACGGCTGGGACAAGTAGCGCCCCTGCACGCGTCCGCCCGGGGTGAAGCCCTTGGATGACTGGGCCGCAATGGCGGCACTCAAGCCGTTCCAGTCGCGAAACCCGTGGCGATGAGCGAGGCGCTCAAGGGACTCGCTATGGCTGATCTCGGTCGCATCGACCCGGAGTTTGGCACGCAGGCGCTTGGCCTCGGCCTTAGCTGCGGCAAGGCTGGGAAGTGGCGTTGTCATTGGCTCACCTCCACCGGCGTTGCAAAAAGCCCCCAGCGCAGCGATTGCCGTCGCGCGCTTTGCGACAGCACCAACGCGGTGAGACCCAGAAGCAGGGCTTCGGCGCTGGGGCCGGTCCACCAGATCGCCGCCTCGCCAAACATCAACGGCAGCGCGAACGTCAGCGGCAAGACGAAGAGATAGGGTTTGGCCAATCCCAGAACCGCCGCACGCCGGGCATCGCCGATCGCCTGGAAATGCGCCGCCAGCATCATCTGCGGCCCCGAAAGCGCAAACAGCGCTACCATCGTGGGCAGGATGGCACCAACCTTGGCCACCACCTGCGGATCGGCGACAAAAGCGCGCCCGATCCCTGCGGCAAACAGGGTCACCAGCAACTGCACTGCGGCGCAAAAGATCAACGCGGCCCCCGCCGCCACTTGCAGGCTGGTGTCGCGACGTGGCCACAGGCCCGCGCCATGGTTATTGCCGGTGATCGTCTGCATGGCTTGCGAAAGGCCCAATAGCGGCAGGAAGGCGAAGGTCATCACGCGAGTCGCGATGCCATAGGCCGAAACCGTAACCGTATAATCGGGGCTGTCGATCAGTTGCAGCGCCGTCAGGATCGCGCTTGAAGCGAGCGCCACGCCAATGAAACTTAGGCTTTGCGGTGCGCCGAGCGCGAGGATGCCCCCCCAATCTCGGGCCGTGACGTGGCGCAAAATCGCGCCGGGATGCAGGATCGTGCCTTTGCGGATGCGAAACGCCATGATGAGGGAAAGCGCCAACGCCTGCGCCAGAACCGTGCCCCAAGCCGAGCCCGCGACACCGAAATCGAAGACCGCGATCAGCAGGTAGTCGAAGATGATATTGCTTAGCGAGACGAGCAGACTCATTGCAGCCATGACGCCGACATGACCCTCGTTGCGCAGCGCGTCGGAATTGACCGAGAGCACGAAGAGCAGCGGCGAGAAGGTGACCAAGACGCTCAGATAGGTCGTGGCCATCGCGGCAAGCCCGGTATTGCCACCCGCCGCAAGCCGCACCATCGGGGCACCGGCAAGCACATAAAGCACGATCAACGCCGCGCCCGCGCTCAACGCCAGCCAATGGGCGCTGGCATAGAGCCTGTGCGCAGCCGCGACCCGGCCCGCGCCAAGATGACGCGCCAGCAGGCTCGACATGCCCCCCGAGACCAGTGAGGCAAAGGCCACGAGCAACATGTAAAGCGGGAAGATTAGGGTGACGGCGGCCAGCGCCTCAGGGCCGACGTAATGCCCCAGGAACAGCGCATCGACCACGGTCAAAAGCCCGTTCATCCCCATCACGAAAATGATCGGCAGGGAGGTGCGCGCGTAAAGCCCCGTCAGGGGGGCATCAAGAAAACGGTTGTGGGCGAGATCGGACATCTCTGGTTCCTCATGCGGGTCTCGCTATGATTGGATGGAACCCGCATTGCCATCCGCGCGAGACGCGGAAGAAGAATAACAGAGAATGATCTGAGGCAGAACTTCACCATGACGTTGCCGTCTGCGGGTGGCGGGCGTCTGCAGCCGGGTCGGTGTTTAGGGCGAAACGCCGCGCGGGTCAAGCCTGCGGTTGCGCGCGTTGCGCACCGTCTCCGGCGTGCGCGCGCGCGGAAGCTGTGTCGCGCCCGACAATCGCGGGGGCTTCGCGGATCAGCGTCGGGTCGCTCAGAGCATGAAGCATGAACAGCGCAAAATCGCTGCGCCGGGTGCGATTGGAGGCCAGCACCGGGTCGCCGACATGGCGCGCCCAGACCGGCAGCCCAACACCTGGCCCTTCTTCGAGATCCGAGCCGCGCACAAGCGTCCATGCCCGTTCCGAAGCGAAAATGCGGCGCGCCGCCTCTTCTTGATCGCCGAGATCGGCAACGCGCAGCCAACGGGCAAGGCGACGGAAAACGGCTACGAAAGCGCGCAACTTCAGCGAATAGCGATCCCTGCCGTCGCGCGAGAGATGCCAGCCGCCGGAAAAGATCAGCCGCGCCCTTGGTGGCGCCAGATCAAGCACCGCCTGCGCCGTTCCGGTGGCATAGCCCGTGACGCCCCAAGGGACGAGAACGGTAAGCACCCCGTCGCAGCCCTGTAGCGCCGCGTCGATCACGACCCGATCGTCACTGCGGCCGGGAAAGATCGTGATGCGCTCGCCAAAGCGCGCGAGCTTGGCCACGCTTTCGGGGCGGCAGACGCCCACAACCTCATAGCCGCGCGCCAGCGCGTGTTCGGCCATGTATTGGCCGAGCTTGCCGGAAATACCGATGATGCAGATGCGTTTCATGTGATCTGGCCTCTTGCTTGCGTTGTCAGGGCATCTCTAGCCGATCCCAAGCTTCAACAAAATTGACGCAATCTGCCGATCTGATATGCATAAAAGCATGGATTGGCGGTCAGTAACCTTTGATTGGAATTGCGCGCGGGCCTTCTTGGTGACGGCCGAGGAGGGGTCGCTGTCGGCCGCGGCGCGGGCGCTGGGTCTTGCACAGCCGACGCTGGGTCGTCAGGTCGCTGCCCTTGAGGCCGAGCTTGGCGTTCTGCTGTTCGAGCGTTTTGGCCGCGGGCTGCAGCCGACACCGGCAGGGCACGAGTTGCTCACCCATGTCCGCGCCATGGGCGAGGCCGCGCGCGAACTGTCGCTTGCCGCCTTGGGGCAGGGCGAGGCGTTGGAGGGTGAGGTGACAATCTCGGCCTCTGACCTCTATGCCGGGCTGCTATTGCCGCCGATCATCGCGCGGTTGCAGGCGGCGGAACCGCAGATTGTGGTAAACGTGATCGCCGAGAATAGCGCCTCTGACCTGATGCGGCGCGAGGCCGATATCGCGATCCGTAACTTCCGACCCGAGCAGCCCGAGCTGATCGCGCGCAAGATCCGCGAGGCCGAAGGGCGGTTCTACGGCATGCCGTCCTATCTCGACCGGATAGGGCCGCTCAAAACGCCCGCAGACTTGTCGCGCGCCAGCCTGATTGCGCCGGGCGACCCGGTGGACTTCCTGTCCCGTTTGGGTCCGCTAATCCCGGGCCTTGGCGTGCGGAATTTTCCGCTGCGCTGCACCAGCTACCTCGCCGCTTGGTCGATGGTGAAGCAGGGGCTCGGCCTGGCACTCATCGACGCGCGCATCGGCGATGCCGACCCACAGGTCGCACGCGCGCTGGCCGACTTCGTTCCTGTCACCTTTCCCGTCTGGCTGGTCGCGCACCGCGAGGTCCACCGCAACCGCCGACTGCGTCTCGTCTTCGACTTCCTCGCCGAGGCGCTTGGCTGAGTATTCGATCAGGTGCATCAACAAGGAACGCTCACAGCTTATTCTGTTGGGAAACCGGTCCAAAGCCGTCGCTGATCACAGGGATCGGCGGCTGCGGGGCAGCTTGCCAGATACGGATATTGGCGCATCACCTCTGACCGAGGCGGCCACCTCGGAGCAACTCACGCCCGTCTTTGCTACGGGCATGCGTGACTTACGCAGCGCTCTTCCATTTTACGGGGGTGACGTAAACGATGCTATCATCAACACTGACCATCACATCGCCGTCCTGAATATTGATCTGGAGCTTCATCGCGCGGCTTGCCAGTTTTGCCAATGCGCCAGTGTCGGTTTCGGAGAAATTTATCACCTGAAGATTATCAAAACGGGTGGTGCTGTTTTTAATCTTGTCCCACCACATCTCGGCCGTCCTGCCGCCATAGGGATAGACAATCACCTTGTCGGCTTTGCTACAAGATTGACGCATCACCTTCTCGCTTGGAAGTCCCAGAGCCACCCACACATCAAGCTCTCCACTCAGGCTTTTCTGCCAAATGTCTGGCTCGTCATCCGTCGAAAGGCCCTTCGTCATTTCCAAATGCTCATGGGCATTGAGCGCAAAAGCGACGATGCGCACCATCAGCCGTTCATCCGTCTCTGAGGGATGCTTGGCCACGGTCAGTTTATGGGTCTCATAATAGTGACGATCCATGTCCGAGACAGAGAGTTCAACTTTATAGATGGTGGCATTTTGCGCCATGATTTGCCCCAAATCTTTAAGGATTGGGATGCCTACTCCCTCTGCTAGCCTTTGGAAAGCAGATAGAAAGGCCACGCAGAATGGGGGCAAGAGCTGTTGCCCGTTGGCGTGATCTTACGGGGTCGGATCGTTGGGTTTCGTCCCTATAAGCGCGCCTTCTCTTCCACTGATCGCGCCTTGAATGCTCTAATTCTCCTGTCTGTCGCTTCACAAGGCTGTGATCGGCGTGATAATTGTTGAGCGATTGCTCAAGAATTCGTATGGAGTGAACGGAAACTCGAAAACAGGCCGCCCTGCGACCTCCCTGACAGATTTGGAGGTGGTCATGATGAAGCCGGAAAACAGTTGCGCTGCATATTTGTGCAAAAAAAACTTCTACCTGTACGCGCTTGATCAGCATTGAAGACGCTGTGTTGCGCGTGTTCAGGCACTCGATCTACTTGAAAGGAAGACACGCTATGGCCGACTACACCCTCCCCAAGGTCTGGACTTGGGATGCCGAAAACGGCGGCGATTGGGCCAAAACCAACCGTCCGATCGCGGGCGCGACCTTTGACGCGGAACTGCCCGTCGGGAAGCACCCGCTTCAGCTCTATTCGATGGGCACGCCCAATGGCCAGAAGGTCACGATCATGCTGGAAGAGCTTCTGGCGCTTGGCAAGACGGGCGCGGAATATGACGCCCATCTGATCAGGATCGGCGAGGGCGATCAGTTTTCCTCGGGTTTCGTGGCCCTGAACCCGAACTCCAAGATCCCGGCGCTGATGGATCGCGACACGGGCACGCGCGTGTTCGAAAGCGGCTCGATCCTGTTGTATCTGGCCGAGAAGTTCGGGGCGTTTTTACCCAGCGATCCCGCGCAACGCACCGAGATACTGAACTGGGTGTTCTGGCTGCAAGGCTCTGCGCCCTATCTGGGGGGCGGGTTCGGTCACTTCTACGCTTATGCGCCTGAAAAGTTTGAATATCCGATCAACCGTTTCACGATGGAAGTAAAACGCCAGATGGATGTGTTGGACCGGGAACTCGCCGAGCACCGGTATCTGGGCGGCGACGACTACACCATCGCGGATATGCTGACATGGCCCTGGTATGGCAATCTGGTCTTGGGTGAAGCCTATGATGCGGGCGAGTTCCTTGATGTGGAAAGCTACACCCATTTGCGTCGCTGGGCCGAAGAGATCCTTGCCCGCCCCGCCGTTCAACGTGGCCGCATCGTGAACCGCACCCGCGGTCCGCTGAACGAGCAATTGCACGAGCGCCACGATGCCTCGGATTTCGACACGAAAACCCAAGACAAAATCGCAACTGCGGTTGAATGACCCCAGCTGTTCTCAAGCCCACAGGAAAAGATATGTTGAAATTTTACTATCATCCGACGCCGAACCCGCTGAAAATCGCCTTGTTCTTGGCAGAGACCGATCTGCCCTACGAATTGATGCCCGTCGACACCGCGCAGGGTCAGCAACACACGCCGGAATTCCGCGCCATCAACCCCAATGGCAAGGTGCCCGCAATTGATGACAATGGCACCGTCGTGTTCGACAGTACGGCGATCCTGCTCTATCTCGCGGACAAGACGGGCAAGCTGGGAGGCGCGCCCGAAGATCGCGGAGCGTTGCTGTCTTGGCTGCTGTTCATTGCCTCGGGTCTGGGGCCGTTTTCGGGCCAAAGCGTTCACTTCCACCACAGTGCGCCCGAAGACCTTCCCTATGCCAAGAACCGCTACATGCACGAAGCCGAGCGTCACTATCAGGTGCTCAATGACCATCTGAAGGGCCGCGCGTTCATCGTGGGTGACAGCTATTCCATTGCCGACATTTCTGCATGGGGCTGGGCCATCCGCGGCGAGCGTGTGCTGGGCGGCGACGGTCTGGAGCGGTTTCCCGAAGTCGCGCGCTGGTTCAAGGCAATCAACGCACGCCCCGCCGTTGAAAAAGCGCAGCAGATTGGCAAGGGCGAGACCTTCAAAACGCCCGGTGATGAAGCCTCGCTTCGCGCCCTGTTCCCCAGCAACTACGTGAACGCGTGACATTCGCCCGCCCCAAGCCGAAACTCTTGGGGCGGAGCTTCGAACATGGTGATCGCTCAGTGAATTCAGCCAGCTTTGGATGACGTTGCCGAGGCGCGGCACTGCTCTGCCCCTGAAAACTGGACCATTTGGAACTGGAGTTTTTGGCTAAGCTTTCCTGGCTTGGAGAGGCGTTGAGAACGATGAAGGCATCGAAGTTCACGGCGGCGCAGAAGGCGTTCATCTTGAAGCAGGGCGAGGAAGGAACACCGGTCGCAGAGATCTGCCGCAAGGCCGGGATCAGTCAGGCGACCTACTTCAACTGGAGTGCGGCGGGGCTGCAAACAATCCGGGGGACTGTTTGCCCATCAAACGCGATATGGCGGCTTGCTACCGGACCAGATGCGGCGGCTGAAGCCGCTCGAGGACGAGAATGCCCGGG
>NZ_CAJYBT010000071.1 GCF_913064665.1 uncultured Thioclava sp. | reverse complement strand
CCGCCTCGGGGCTGGCCAAATAGCGCACAGCCGCTGCGATCTCGTTCGGCGTGCCCATCCGCCCGACCGGGATCTGGCCCATCAGCGCACCCTTTTGATCGTCATTCAGCTTGTCCGTCATCGCCGTCGCGATAAAGCCCGGCGCGACACAATTCACCGTCACACCCCGGCTCGCAACCTCTAGCGCCATCGATTTCGACGCACCCACCAGCCCGGCCTTGGCGGCAGCATAATTCACCTGTCCCGGATTACCGGTCTGACCGACAATAGAGGTGATATTGATGATGCGCCCCCAGCGCGCCTTCATCATCATGCGCAACGATCCGCGCATTAGACGAAACGCCGCCGTCAGGTTCACATCAATCACCGATTGCCAATCATCATCTGACATCCGCATGCTCAGCCCGTCGCGCGTGATCCCGGCGTTATTGACCAGAATATCCAAGCCCCCCATCGCCGTGATCGCCGCCTTGGGCAGCGCCTCGACCGAACTTGCATCGCTCAGATTTGCGGGGCACACATGCGCGCCTTCGCCCAATTCAGCGGCCAATGCCTCCAGCGGCTCCACCCGCGTACCCGACAGCGCCACAACCGCACCGCCCGCATGCAGAGCGCGCGCAATCTCGGCACCAATGCCCCCGGACGCCCCGGTCACAAGCGCACATTTTCCAGTAAGATTAAACATCTGCGAACCTTTCTTCATCTGGCTTTCATCTGGCCAAAAATACTCCTGGGGGTCCGGGGGAAGATCCCCCGGCGCGCCCTTAGCCCTTCAGCGCCGCAATATCCTCGGGCGTGCCCACTGCGCGACATGTCACGTCCTTGGCGATGCGGCGGATCATGCCCGACAGCGCCTTGCCCGCGCCGATCTCCCAGATCTCATCCACGCCCTGACCGGCCATCCAGGCCACACTCTCGCGCCAGCGCACCGAGCCCGTCACCTGCTCCACCAGCAACTGGCGGATCAGATCGGGGTCGCTCACGGCCTCAGCGCGCACATTGGCCACCAGCGGCACGACAGGCGCTTTGATCGCAACATCGGCCAAAGCCGCTGCCATCGCATCGGCGGCGGGCTGCATCAATGCGCAATGGAACGGGGCCGACACCGGCAGCATCACCGCGCGTTTGGCCCCGGCTTCCTTGGCCAGAACCGTGGCGCGCTCGACCGCTTCTTTATGGCCCGAAATCACCACCTGCGAGGGATCATTGTCATTGGCGGCCTGACAGACCTGCCCCTGCGCCGCCGCTTGCGCCACCGCCGAGGCTGCCGCGAAATCAAGCCCAAGCACTGCCGCCATAGCGCCCACACCCACCGGCACCGCCGATTGCATCGCCTCACCGCGCAGGCGCAACAGCCGCGCGGTATCAGACAGGCTCAACGCCCCCGCCGCACACAGCGCCGAATATTCACCCAGCGAATGCCCCGCTACAAAGGCCGCATCGCTCACCGAAAACCCTTCGGCCTCCAGCGCGCGCATCGCCGCAATCGAGGTCGCCATCAGCGCAGGCTGCGCATTCGCCGTCAGCGTCAGCGCCTCAGCCTCGCCTTCCCAGATCAGCGCGCTCAGGCTCTCGCCCAAAGCCGCGTCCACCTCGTCAAACACCGCCTGCGCAGCCGGATAGGCCTGCGCCAATGCGCGCCCCATGCCGATGGTCTGCGCGCCCTGCCCGGGAAATACGAATGCTCGGCTCATCTCGGCCTCCTCCTGCGTTTTCTTTGCAGTCCCAATAGCGCGCGCGCGACCTTGGGGCAAGTTGTGCAAGCGGATAGAAAAAGGGCGAGGCCGTGCGCCCCGCCCTCTCTCTCAGTTCAAATCCAAATGCGCCACCCCGTCCGAGCGCCGCCCGACCGAACGCCGATCCGGCCCGATCGTCGCGCGCACCCGTCGGCGCAGCGAACTGAACGCGGCGCTTTGCACCACATCCACCGGAGTATCGAGCGCGATCTCGATCTCGAGATGCTCGGCCCCTTTGCGTTTGAGTGCATGCACGCGGCCCGTGATCGGCTGTCCCATGTAACGCCCGCGCACCGGCTCGCCCAAGGCAAGCCCTTGCCCGACCGGCGCCTTCAGCGCCGCCGCCATCGTGTTCCAATCCGCATGCCCCGAGGCCTGCGCATGGATCTCATAGGCTCGCGACAGGCTGACGGGTTGGCCCGCCCGCTTCATTGCATCGGCCAGACGATGCGCCTGTGCCTTGGCCTCTTTGATATCTTTCGCAATCATTATGTCGTCTCCACGGGGGATAATCCCACCGCTCCGGTGCCCGCATTGCCGTAACGCCCCCGATAAGAGAGCTTAAAATATCCGAATTTCACCAAAGGTCTCCCCGCGGGCGGCTGGCATCCGGGCACCAAGGCGGTCAAATGGGAGGCGCAGGGCTGGCTGTCAAGGGGTGAGGACAAATGCCAACCCAGCGCGTTGCACCAAGGTCAAAACGGATTTGCACCAGCAGATTGGGCGATCCGGGCGACCCGCCCAAAGACGCTGAACGCGATGCGTTGCAGGGAAGACCACAGAACAGTGCGCGACCGTCAGACGCCAACAACGTCGGGACGAAGCGTGTGGAAGATATAGAGCACTTCCGCTTTCTCGTGATCCCCCACGTCAGCATTCGTCAGCGCCTTCATCAGATCATCGACAGCCGCCATATATTCGTTGTCGGAAATGTTCATGTGTTTGTGGGCGCTGAGCATGTCCAACCCATCATAATTGTTGGGACCACCCGACCCCATCACAAAGAAATCCGTGGCCTTCTTTTTTATAGCGACCGGATCGCTGCCTGCGAAACGCTTGCCAATCAACGGGTTGGCAATGTGGAAGTCAACAAGGTCGGATGCGATTTGGGCGATTGCGTCGGCACCTCCAAGGCGCGCGTAAAGGGTATCGGTCATCAGCTTTCTCCATTGTCTTGAGGGGCAAGCATGAGAGAAACCAGAAACCCTCGATAGTCCTGAAACTGGACTCCCAAGGGGCGACAGCTAGCCCGCGATCTTCTTCTGTGCGGCGAAAGGACTAAGGCCCAACCATTGCGCCATGGACCGGGCCAAGGCCGGGTCACCATCCACCAAAAGCTTCGATTGCGCCTCGCGCACCGAAGACAGCCCCATCCAGATGGCGGTCATGGTTTTGAGATCCGTGGTGACCCAAAGGTCGACATCAAACCCCGGATCCGTCGAACACAGATCGACTTCGACCTTTGCCTTGGGGTCGATGATCAGCCACCATTCGCGACGATTGGCGGGGAGTTCCGGATAGCAGAACTGCACGACAGTGCGTTGCGGTGGCAGCGGCGCGGGATTGATATTGCGCCGCATGTCCCACATCAAAAGCGCAGGATCGAGGTTCTCAAGAGTGGCCTGAGTCTTGACCCATTTCTGCCCCCAAACACCAAAGGATTCGACGACCTGCTTCAAATCCTGTCCGGCCGGCGTCAGTTGGTAATCGTGAATGCCGATCTCATCGGCGACCGGCGTGCGCAGGACGATCCCAGCCGCTTCAAGCTCCTTGAGCCGTTGTGACAGAAGTGTCGGAGACATCCGGGGAACGCCGCGTCGCAGATCCCCGAACCGGGTCGAGCCTGCCACGAGTTCACGCACAAGAACCATGGTCCATCTCGTGCACAGAACCTCGGATGCCATCGCAACCGGGCAGAATTGCCCATAGCTCCCCTTCGTCATCCAAGAGCCCTCCCTAGGCCCAAATGACCTAAAGAAGTAGCATAGCATTATTAACGCCCAACTTCATTCGAATTGCAGCGGAGCGATCCGAACGACACGCGAAACTTCCATAGCTTCTTTTCGCCCGCCGCAATGCGTCACGTTCGGGCTCACGCTAGACAGCCCTTCTCCCCACCACGAAAAAGGGCGCCCGAAGGCGCCCTTTTCCAAATTCATCACACCCTGCCTCAGCAGGAGTAATACATCTTGTATTCCACCGGATGGGGGCAATGCTCGTAGGCATAAACCTCTTCCCACTTGAGCGCCATGTAGCCCTCAAGCTGGCTTTTGGTGAACACGTCGCCCGCCAGCAGGAACTCGTGATCCGCTTCCAGCGAGTCCAGTGCTTCGCGCAACGAACCACACACGGTCGGGATCGCGGCCAGCTCTTCGGGGGGCAGATCATACAGATCCTTGTCCGAGGACGGGCCGGGGTCGATCTTGTTCTTGATGCCGTCAAGACCCGCCATCAGCAGCGCTGCAAAGCACAGGTAGGGGTTTGCCGAAGGATCGGGGAAGCGCGCCTCGACACGTTTCGCCTTGGGGTTCTCGGCCCACGGAATACGCACACAGCCCGAGCGGTTGCGGGCCGAATAGGCGCGCAGCACGGGGGCCTCAAAGCCCGGGATCAACCGCTTGTAGCTGTTGGTCGAGGGGTTGGTGATCGCGTTCAGCGCCTTGGCATGCTTGAGGATGCCACCAATGAAATACAGCGCCTCTTGGCTGAGATCGGCGTATTTGTCGCCTGCAAACAATGGCTTGCCGTCTTTCCAGATCGACATGTTGACGTGCATCCCGGTGCCGTTATCGCCCGAGATGGGCTTGGGCATGAAGGTCGCCGACTTGCCATAGGCATGGGCCACGTTGTGGATGACGTATTTGTATTTCTGGATCTCGTCGGCCTGATGGGTCAACGAACCAAAGACCAGACCCAGCTCGTGCTGACAGCTCGCCACTTCGTGGTGATGCTTGTCGACCTTCATCCCCATGCGCTTCATGGTGGACAGCATTTCCGAACGCAGATCTTGCGCCTCGTCGATCGGGTTCACCGGGAAATAGCCGCCCTTGATGCCGGGACGATGGCCCATGTTGCCCATTTCATACGAGGTGTCGGTGTTCCACGAGGCGTCGATCGCGTCGACCTCGAAGGACACTTTGTTCATCTCGACCGAATAGCGCACGTCGTCGAACAGGAAGAATTCGGCTTCCGGCCCCCAGAACGACTGATCGCCGATACCCGAGGCTTTCAGATAGGCCTCGGCTTTTTCGGCGGTGCCGCGCGGGTCACGATCATAGGCCTCGCCGGTGTCGGGCTCGACCACGGTGCAATGCACGCACATGGTTTTTTCAGCGTAGAAGGGGTCGATATAAACCGAGCCCGCATCGGGGATCAGTTTCATGTCGGATTGATCAATCGACTTCCAGCCAGCAATCGACGAGCCGTCGAACATGAAGCCTTCTTCGAAGAAATCTTCATCGACTTCGGTGTTGATCAGCGTGACGTGCTGTAGTTTGCCGCGCGGATCGGTAAACCGGACGTCGACATATTCGACCTCCTCGTCCTTCATCAGCTTTACAGCGTCCTTTATCTTGCTCATGTCGCTAAATCCCTTTCGTTGAGCATTGGGAAGGCCCCGACCCGAAGGCGCGTGGGGCCGAATTGGGGAAACTTACAGCGCGTCGTCGCCGGATTCGCCGGTTCTGATGCGGATCGCCTGCTCCATTGAAGAGACGAATATCTTGCCGTCACCGATCTTTTCGGTGCGCGCGGCCTGCGTGATTGCGTCGATGGCGGCATCGACCAGATCGTCGGGCAGCACCATCTCGATTTTGACTTTGGGCAGGAAATCAACGACATATTCGGCGCCGCGATACAGCTCGGTATGGCCTTTCTGGCGTCCGAACCCTTTGACTTCAATCACCGAAAGCCCCTGAATTCCGACTTCCTGAAGCGCTTCTTTCACTTCGTCGAGCTTGAAGGGCTTAATGATCGCCTCAACTTTTTTCATGCCGCCGACTCCCCCGTCTGGTCTTGTTACCGACCCCCTCAGACCACTTTCCTACAGCCCTCGCAATCGGCGAGGCTGGGTGTATCTTGGTGCAAGCGGGGAATCCCAAAGGCGCGCCCTCTTTTCGGGCAGATGGCGCAAAAATTCAGCAGTTTTGAAACTTTTGGGCGCAAACTCCCCCCTTGCCCTGTTGTATGTCTTTGGCGCAGAGCACATCCTCACGCCAGTGGCCCTGCAGAATTCACCAAATCCTCAGACAGCGCCGCTAGACCGTATGCGTCTTTTCCATTGCCCAACGCCCCCGACGGAGGCCCCATGACCCACCAGATTGCCCTAAGCGAAAGCATGCGCGCCAATCTCGCGAAATCGCCGCAGGCACATAAATACGGCCACGGCCATGCGGTGATCTTGTCAGGGGGCGCGGGTCAGGGGGGGGCGGCCCGACTGGCCGCGCGCGCCGCCCTGCGCGTGGGGGCCGGACTGGTCACCATCGCCGCCCCGACCGCGTCATTTTACGAACAGGCCGCGCAATTGACCGCAATCATGCTCGCCGCCCTGCCCGACAGCTACAGCCTGCGCGGCCTACTACAAGACGAGCGTTTGAACGCGCTGTGCCTTGGCCCCGGACTTGGGCGCAAACGCGCGCTTGAAATGGTGCCCGCCGCCCTGTGGGGCGCGCGCGCCACGGTACTGGACGCCGATGCGCTCACCGCCTTTGATGAAGAGCCCGAGCATCTTTTCACGCAGCTGCACGAGAGCGTCGTTTTGACCCCGCATATGGGGGAATTTCGCCGCCTCTTCCCGGATTTGGCTGACGCGCTCAGCGCCCCTGAAACGCCCCTGTCGCATAAGATCGAGGCGACTGCGAAGGCCGCCAAGCGCGCGGGCTGCACCGTGCTGCTCAAGGGGGCCGAGACCACGATCTCAGATCCGAGTGGCAAAACCGCGCTGCATTCTGCGACCGGCGCGCGCGCTGCTCCTTGGCTTGCCACGGCGGGCGCGGGCGATGTGTTGGCGGGACTGATCACAGGGTTGATGGCGCGCGGGCTCACTCCCTTTGATGCAGCCTGCACCGGGGCCTGGCTCCATGTCGAGGCGGCGCGGGCCTTTGGCCCCGGCCTGATCGCTGAAGACCTGCCCGAAATGCTCCCCCGCGTCTTTCGTGAGATTGGGCTGTAAGCGGATGTCATCGCAGGCCGAGAACACGGCGCGCCCCATGCCCCGGCGTGCTTGGGCGCGACCCGCCCGCCCCGCAGATGACCTTAGGCGGTGACGCGCGCAGGCGTCATCGCAACCTCGACGCCATCGACATAGATCACTTCGGGCCCGTCAAATTCCAGCACGAACATGCGCGCCCGCCCGTTGCCCTTGGTCACATATTGCCCATCAATCATCGAACAAGCCGCGACCAATGCCTCCTGCTTGCCATAGATCAGCTTCACACGCCAATCGCGCAGCAACAGGCGCGCTTGCGGACCCAGCAGCAACGGCGCACCGGGGCGATCATGCCCCAACGCGCCCGGCGCCACGCGCACCAACGGTCCAACATAATCCCCGCTGCGCACAGCGCGCAGCCTGCGCGCCCCAGCGCGCGTGATGATGCGATCGCCCGGCTCGAGATATTCGATGGGCAACGCCCCATCCAATGTGTAAATCCGCGCGCCCTGTGCAATCGCACCGGCCAAATCGCGACTATCGGCACTCGCGTCGTCGCGCGTGCCGGCCTTCAAATCGATCAATTCGTGCAACAAGGCGCTCACCCCATCGCACCCCGGACCGCTTTTGCCCATGGTGATACCTGCTTATCTGCCTCAAGTCATGCGGCGTCTTTTGCGCCTTTCCAACAGCTTAGGCGCATCCACGCCAAAGATGCGAGCAAAAAAGCAAGCACCCCCTTTCCAGCGCTCACTGCTGTTGCTATTACGCCCCGCATGCGGGTGTGGCGGAACTGGTAGACGCACCAGATTTAGGTTCTGGCGCCTTTGGCGTGGGGGTTCGAGTCCCTTCACCCGCACCATCAACTTCGGTTGAAACCCTTTTCCATTGACGAACAAGTACTTGCGTCGTTGTTCCGAGACACAGTCTTGGACACAGCGAGAGCATTTCGATGTCCGTTACATTGAAGCTGAATCCTATCACCGAACTGTCGGGAGATCGGAAAGGGTTCCGCAGACGCCCGCCCCAAAAATGCGGCCGGGACCAAGGGAACGAACGCCAAAGCAGGCATAGAGGACACGACGTCCGACATCAATTTTGCTCAACATGCCCCCCCCTGTCGCCAAGCCGGACACAGCACCCTGCACGCTTTTTAAAATCGTATTTTCCTGACACATACCGAAATCAAATCAATCGCTCCGACCCCAATGCCCCCACCCTCGGCCGATTTCATGGCGCCCGCGCGGCGATGTTTGGGGAAATACATGACACCGAGATGATCCGCGCACGCCTGTTTTCGCCTTGCCACCAAGGCGCGCGCCCCCTAGAAGGGCGGCTGAAATTGCGAACCGGCCGCGATCCGCGCGGCGTTAAGAGATAAAGGACATTCCATGCAGGTCACCGAGACCCTCAACGACGGCCTCAAGCGCGGCTATGAGATCACCATCACCGCCAAAGAGCTGGACGACAAGGTCAACGCCAAGCTGGTCGAGGCTCAGCCCGAGATCGAGATGAAGGGCTTTCGCAAGGGCAAAGTCCCGATGGCAATGCTGCGTAAGAACTTCGGCCCGCGCATCCTTGGCGAAGCGATGCAGGAATCGGTTGATGGCGCGATGAGCGAGCATTTCGAAAAAACCGGCGATCGCCCCGCGATGCAGCCGAAAATCGAAATGAAGGGCGGCGAAGAGTGGAAAGAGGGTGACGATGTTGTCGTGACCGTCGAATACGAAGCCCTCCCCGAGATCCCCGATGCCGATCTGTCCGATGTCACGCTCGACCGTCTGGTTGTCAAAGCCGAAGAGGCCGCGATCACCGAAGCGCTGGAAAGCCTTGCCAAGACCGCCAAGAATTTCGAAGCCCGCGCTGACGGCGCTGCCTCGGAAACCGGCGACCAGGTCGTGATCGACTTTGAAGGTTTCGTTGATGGCGAAGCATTCGAAGGCGGCAAAGGCGAAGGTTACCCGCTGGAACTCGGTTCGGGCTCGTTCATCCCCGGTTTTGAAGAGCAGCTGATCGGCAAGAAAGTCGGCGAGAATGTCGACGTGACCGTCAACTTCCCGACCGAATATGGCGCAGAGCATCTGGCGGGCAAAGAGGCCCTGTTCAAATGCACCGTGCATGAAGTCAAAGCGCCCAAAGCTGCCGAAATCAGCGACGAGATGGCCAAGCAATTCGGCGCCGAGGACCTGTCGGGTCTGAAGGGCCAAATCGCAGAGCGTCTTGAGGCCGAGTATCAGGGTGCCGCACGTCAGGTGATGAAGCGTGGTCTTCTCGACCAGCTCGACACCAAGGTGAAGTTCGACCTGCCCCCGAGCCTTGTTGAGGCCGAAGCCAAGCAGATCGCGCATCAGCTGTATCACGAAGAGCATCCCGAAGATCACGGCCATGACCATGGCGAGATCGAAACCACGGATGAGCACAACTCGCTGGCCGAGCGCCGCGTGCGTCTGGGTCTGTTGCTGGCTGAAATCGGTCGCAAGCAAGAGATCGAAGTCACCGATGCCGAAATGACGCAAGCGATCATGAACCAAGCCCGTCAATACCCGGGTCAGGAACGTGCGTTCTTCGAATTCGTGCAGCAAAACCAGCAGATGCAACAGCAGATGCGCGCGCCGATCTTTGAAGACAAGGTCGTCGACTACATCGCCGGCGTGGCCAAAGTGACCGATAAAGAGGTCACCAAGGAAGATCTGCAAAAAGCCATCGAAGCGCTCGACGAACTCTGAGCCATATCGACTGGATTATGCGAAAGGCCGCCCCTCGGGGCGGCCTTTTTGCTTTGGCGTAGGGCGCGGAT
>NZ_CAJYBT010000070.1 GCF_913064665.1 uncultured Thioclava sp. | reverse complement strand
CCCGGCTGATCGGGCAAGCGCGTCTGACAAGGCAGCCGCCAGTCATGCAGTCGTCCCCCGCATCCGAACACAGGAAAGATTTGCAGGCAGGAACGTCATAGCCACGATCCGAAAGGGCGGCGATGGGGCAGGCTGTCAGGCAGGGCCTGTCGGCGCAGCTGTTGCAGGGGGATCCCGCAGGTTGAAGCGGTAGTGTTAATCTCTCGGCAAAGCCCAATGCGCCCCTGTAGGACACAAAGAGGCCCGCCCGGTCATGCACCAACAGGTGAACCGGCGATTGCCCGGCCCGCCCACTGTCCAAAGCCCAGCGGATGAATGGGTGATAGGGCGGACCGCCAAAGGGGAAAAACGCCTTGGCCCCGAACTCATCTGCCAAGGCCCCGATCACCCGGGTTGACCAGCGGTCAATCGCGTCAGGATTGCCATCGCGATATTCCGGGCTTCTAATAAATCCGGGCCAGAAACCAGGTTCGCGCGGTCCCAGCAGAATCAGCGTTCCGATCCCTTCCAGATCGGTCGGGTGCAGCGCCCCGAAGATATCTAAGGCACTCTTATCGGCGCGGATTTCCAGCGCGGCGAGCGTCATTTGCGGAAAAACGGCAGGCTCAGTGCCCATCCGAGTTTGGTCGGTCTGTCATCCTGCCATTGCAGGCCGATGGTCATGTCGTCATGTCCCGCTTGCGGTTGGGCGATGTAGGTACCTAAAATCCTATCCCAGATCGACAACGCAAAGCCATAGTTGCTGTCATGTTCGTGCCGATGCACCGAATGGTGCACCCGGTGCATGTCGGGCGTTACCAGAACCAATCGCACAATCGCGTCCAGCCCCAGAGGCAGGCGCAGATTGGCGTGATTGAACAGGGCGGTGCCGTTCAGGATGATCTCGAACAGGATAATCGCCAAGGCAGATGGCCCGATCAGATAGACCAGCCCGATCTTCAGCAGCATCGAAAAGGCGATTTCAACCGGATGAAAGCGGATCGCGGTGGTGACGTCGATATCGCGGTCGGCATGGTGGACCCGGTGAAAGCGCCACAGGACAGGCACTTTGTGGGTAATCAGATGCTGGAACCAGATCGCGAAATCGAAAATGAGGATCGCCAGCATGACCTCAGCCCAGACCGGCAGGTCGATCCTGTTGAACAGGCCCCAGCCGTTTTGTCCGGCATCCACTGCCGCGCCCACTGCCAGCAGCGGTAATGCCAGAGCCAGCGCCCTGAGCGCGATGGTGTCGATGATCTGCATCGCCCAATTGGTCAGCCAGCGTTTTGATCTGGGCTGAGTACGCGCTTTGCGCGGGGCTAGGGATTCGAGTAGCGCAAACAGGCTGAACAGGCCCAGAAAGGCAGTGAGGCGAATGATGGCTTCGTTTTCCATATGTCCAATCTAAGCTCACCGCGGAGACTGGCAATAGACATATTCAGAAAAATATATACTTTATCCGCGGATCAGCGACCCGGCACCATGTTCGGTATAAAGTTCCAGCAATGCGGCATTGGGTGCACGCCCGTCCAGAATCACCACCCCGCGCACGCCCTTTTCGATCGCATCGAGAGCGGTTTCGGTTTTCGGAATCATGCCTCCGGCAATGGTGCCATCTGCTATCAGCGCACGCACCTGTTCCGACGTCATTTCGGTCAGAACCTCGCCATCCTTGTTCTTGACCCCTGCCACATCGGTCAGAAGCAGCAGGCGGTCAGCCTGCAACGCCCCGGCTATGGCCCCGGCAGCGGTGTCGCCATTGACGTTGAAGGTCTCGTTATCGGCCATGCCAGTCGCGACCGGCGCGATCACCGGAATGATTCCAGCGTTGTAAAGATCGCGGATCACCTGCACGTTCATCTCGACGGGGCGGCCAACGAAACCCAACTCGGGGTCATCGGCCTCGCAGACCATCAGATCGTCATCCTTGCCCGAGATCCCCACGGCGCGCCCGCCTTGATCGTTGATCGCCTGCACGATGCGCTTATTGACCAGACCCGAGAGGATCATTTCGACCACTTCGACCGTGGCCTTGTCGGTCACCCGCTTGCCGCGCACGAATTTGCTTTCGATCCCCAGCTTGCTCAGCATCTCGTTGATCATCGGGCCGCCGCCATGCACCACGACCGGGTTCATGCCGACCTGACGCATCAGCACGATGTCGCGGGCGAATTCGGCCATCGCGTCATCGTCACCCATCGCGTTGCCGCCAAATTTCACCACCACGACAGCGCCGGAGTAGCGTTGCAGATAGGGCAGGGCCTCGGAGAGGGTGCGGGCGGTGGCGATCCAATCTCGGTTCATCGTCTGTTTTCTCATCTGCTGGTTCCTGAGGAGGGCGCGGACCCCCACTTGCTAGCCTCAAAAAGCGGGCTTGGGAAGGGCGGGGCGTTGCGCTTGGCCCAAAACGGGATAGGGTCTGCACAACGCAAGGAGATACGACCTCATGGATGATCGCAAGGTGATGTTGCTGACGGGGGCAAGCCGGGGGATCGGGCATGCCACGGTGAAACGCTTTGCCGCCGAGGGCTGGCGCGTGATCACCTGTTCGCGCCAACCTTTCCCCGAGAAATGCCCTTGGGGCGGTGGTCGCGAAGATCACATCCAGATCGACCTGGCCGATCCAAGCCGCACCATCGAAGCGATTGGGGAAATCCGCGAGCGTCTGGATGGGCGGCTGGATGCGCTGGTCAACAATGCGGGGATTTCGCCAAAGGCCGAAGGTGGCGGGCGGCTCAATACGCTCGATACCGATCTGCGCACGTGGGGGCAGGTGTTTCACGTCAATTTCTTCTCCTCCATCGTGCTGGCGCGCGGACTGGTGGAGGAACTGTCGACGGCAGGTGGCGCGGTCGTGAATGTGACCTCGATTGCAGGCTCGCGGGTGCATCCCTTTGCTGGGGCGGCCTATTCAACGTCAAAAGCCGCGCTCAAGGCGCTGACGCGCGAGATGGCGCATGATTTCGGCCCGCTGGGCGTGCGGGTGAACGCAATTGCGCCGGGCGAGATCGAAACCTCGATCCTGTCGCCGGGCACGCAAAAGATCGTCGATACCCTGCCGCTGCGCCGCCTTGGCCAGCCCTCGGAAGTGG
Source organism: uncultured Thioclava sp. (assembly GCF_913064665.1). Classification (GTDB taxonomy): domain Bacteria; phylum Pseudomonadota; class Alphaproteobacteria; order Rhodobacterales; family Rhodobacteraceae; genus Thioclava; species Thioclava arctica. Next base: position 7,247 of record NZ_CAJYBT010000070.1, on the reverse strand, counting down.
CGGATGTGATCTGGTTCCTGTGCTCGGATGCCTCAAGCTATGTCACGGGCACCGAGATTGAGGTCAACGCAGGCCAGCACGTCTAGGCGCTGCTTTGCGTGTCTCAGCGGCGCTTGCGCGGCACGGTGGTGCGGTTGCCGCGCGGCCCTGTTAGCACCGGCGTATTGAGGCGGTTTTCGTCTTGCAGCTTGCGCCAGCGCTCTAGCCGCGCAGGGTCCAGCGTGCCCGCCTCAACCGCGGCGCGCACTGCACAGCCCGGCTCATGTTCATGAGTGCAATCGCGAAAGCGGCAGTTGGGGGCCAGCTCGGTGATCTCGGCGAACAGCATATCCAGCCCGGCCGCCGCATCGCTGACGTGAAGCGAGCGCATTCCCGGCGTGTCAATCACCCAACCGCCCCCGGCAATGGCATGCAGCGAGCGTGAGGTGGTCGTGTGGCGTCCCTTTGCATCGTCTTCGCGGATCGCGCCCGTGGGCTGCGCCTCGGCGTCTGTTTTACCCGACAGCGTATTGAGCAAGGTCGATTTTCCGACACCAGAAGAGCCCACCAGCGCCACCGTCTGCCCCGGCCCGCACCAGCGCGCGAGGTGCGCTATCGCATCGGGCGCTTTGGCATTCAGCGTCACCGCAACAAGATCGCGTTGCAGCGCTTCGGCCTGCTGCTGAAACGGCGTCGGATCATCGGTCTGGTCGCTTTTTGTCAGCACGATCACCGGGGTCGTGCCGGCCTCATTGGCAAGCGCGAGATAGCGCTCTAGCCGAGCCGGGTTGAAATCATCGTTGCAAGAGGTGACGATGAACAGCGTGTCCACATTCGCCGCGATCAGCTGTGGCACGCGCGCGCCTTCGGTGTGACGTTCCAGCAGGGATTTCCGCGAGAGCCGTGAGTGCACCGTCAGGGTCTCGGGATCCACCAGAACCCAATCCCCCACCGCGAAATCCGTCGTTTTGCTATGCGGCGCAAGGCTCAGCCGCACCGGCCCGGTTTCGGATTGCGCCGTCAGACGAGAGCGATGCACGCTGGCAATGCGCATGCGCGCAAGCGCCGTGTCTTCGGGGGCCAACTGGTCGCCAAAAAACGCCGACCAGCCAAGGTCAGCCAAAGAATGCGGGTTGAGATCATCGAACTGTGTCACGCTGACCTGCATGGCCGCGCCATCGCGCTGATGCAAGCTTTTCCGCATCGCCCAGCCGCTTTTGACCCGATTAGATCGCAGGCAAAGGCGCCTCAAGGCCGTTTGGGACCTGTCATTCATGCGCATTTGAAAGTGATTTTGGTGGAGCCTAGGGGGATCGAACCCCTGACCTCCTGCATGCCATGCAGGCGCTCTCCCAGCTGAGCTAAGGCCCCATCAAAGTGCTGCATCGGCCAAGGCCGCGCTGCGTGGGAGGCGTATAGGCAAAGCGCTGGGCGTGTGCAAGGGGGTTTTTATGCGCGGTCGGGAAAATTGCGACGCGGTTCAGGGGGGGGCGATCGGACAGCACAAAGGCGCGGAAGGTTTCCCCGCCGCGCCCGTGTTTTTAACAAAACGCCAACTGACTCAGTTGTCGTCTTTGTCTTCCGTGCTCACGTCGGCGATCTCATCAAGCGAGACATTATCGTCGTCATCGTCTTCTTCGAGCAGATCGTCGTCGAGTTCGACGTCATTGGTGTCGGCGTCGAGATCTTCTTCTTCCTCGATAACCGGTTCATCGGCCTTGGCTGCGGACGTCTTGCTCGAGACGAGCGTGCGTCCACGTGCTGCGGTCAGGCTTTCCAGCGAAAAGCTGTTGGCGCAGACCGGGCAGGTCATCGGGTCTTTATTCAGGTCGTAAAAGCGGTTCGCGCAATGCGGACACAGACGCTTGACGCCCCATTCCTCTTTCGGCATGGAATTCTCCTGCGCTGGTAATCTCAGAGTCGCAGCCAACTGCCACACCATCCGCTGGGTGTCAAAGCCTTTCGTGCGGTTATCTGCGAACTGCGTCCCGCCTGCCCAAGGAGCCCTGCGTGCCCAGCCCACCCCATATCCCCGAACTGCCTGAGCTGGAGTTGGTCTTTCGCCGCTCTGCGCGTGCTCGGCGGTTCTCGTTGCGGGTGTCGCGCGCGGATGGTCGCGTGGCGCTGACGATCCCGAAAGGCGCCTCCGAGCGCGAGGCTTTAGCCTTTGCGCGCAGCCAGACTGACTGGCTGCGCCGCACCCTCGAAGGCATCGCGCCCCCGCAGGCGGTGCGATTCGGCGGGTTGGTGCCATTCGAGGGGCGTGCGCTGTATTTAGAGCCTGCCGCGCTGCGCGCGCCGCAGGTCGCGGGCGATCGGTTGCTGGCCCCAGCGGACCCCGACAAGCTGGGGCTGCGGATCGAAACGTTTTTCAAACATGCCGCGCGGTTGCGCCTTCATCAGGCGAGTGCGCATTACGCCGCGCTGCTGGATCGCCCGATCGCGCGAATCACGTTGCGCGATACCCGCTCGCGCTGGGGCTCGTGCAGCCATACCGGGGCGCTGTCTTATAGCTGGCGGCTGATTATGGCGCCGCCAGAGGTGCTGGATTACGTTGCCGCCCATGAAGTGGCCCATCTGGTCGAGATGAACCATTCTGGCGCGTTTTGGGCGCTCGTGGCGCGGCTACGCCCCAGCTACAAGGCCGAACGCAGCTGGCTAAAGCGCGAGGGCTCACGCCTGCATGCGATCCGGTTCCGCGACTGAACCGGTTTGCTCGGAGATTCCGTGTGAAGCGGCCCCTTCGCGCGACGCCCGCGTGGGTGGCCCTGCTTTGGTGATTGACGCGATGCGCGAATGTGATCACAAATCCCTGCATGACAACAATCTCCACCCGCCCGATCGAAACCGCCGCGCATGACAGGCTCTATCGTCTGCTGCGTCAGCAGATCATGGTGGGGGAAATGCTGCCCGGACAGGCGCTGACGCTGCGCGGTCTGGCCAAGCAATATGGCGTGTCGATGACGCCCGTGCGCGAGTCGCTGCGTCGGTTGGTGGCGGAAGGGGCGTTGACACTGACGGCCTCGGGGCGGGTCAGCACGCCCGAGCTGTCCAATGAGCGGATCGAGGAACTGGCGACGTTGCGCTCGTTGATCGAGCCCGAACTGGCCGCGCGCGCTTTGCCGCGCGCCCATTTCGCGCTGATCGACCGGTTGAGCGCGATCAATACCGCCAATGCCGAGGCCGTCGCGAAACACGATGCGGTAAGCTATATTCGCACCAATCTCGATTTTCACCGCACGCTCTATCTGCGCGCCCAATCGCCTGCGATCCTGGCGGTGGCGGAAACGGTCTGGCTGCAACTGGGGCCGACGATGCGCGCGCTCTATGGTCGCGTGCAGCGCAATGAGCCGCCCCGCCATCACCGTATGATCCTGTCGGCTTTGCGCGCTGGCGATGAGCCTGCTTTGCGGCTTGCGGTGCGCGCCGATGTGACCAGCGGCCTGCGCCATCTGTCACAGCGCGGGTGGTAAGGCCGGGGGGGTTGCACCCCCGGACCCCCGCAGGATATTTTGGTCAAGAGGAAGTGGAAAACTGGCTCTCTTCCTCTTGATCGAAATATCCCGGGGGAGGCCGCAGGCCGGGGGCAGAGCCCCAAATGCCGTTCAGGCCTGTCGCAGCGGATCGGGGCCGTAGGCGTTCTCGCCCGGCTGAGAGCGCTGCACGAAGAAGAACAGCAATACCAACCCGCCGATCAGCGGGATCAGGGAAAGCAGGAGCCACCAGCCCGATTTGCCATTGTCGTGCAGCCTGCGCACCGAGACGGCAAGAGCGGGCACTAACAGGGCTAGGCCTGCGATAATCGAGAGCGGCCCGCCATGGCTGTTATAGGCCCAGAAGCCGGGGCCACTGGCGACTTCGCCGGTGCCGAAGAACACTGTGTCGAGGATATTGGTGGCGATTTGCACGAGCGTGTAGAACAACGTGAACCACCAGAATTCCGCGCGCGGGGCGCGGCCTGCGAAGGTTGCGTATTTCTGCTTTAGGCAGGTACGAACGCTATCACCAAAACTCATACCAGTTTTTCCTTATTCCGGGCTTAGCCCTTTTTGCCAATCTTGGGTTCGCTGCCCGCCGCCAGCCGCGCGATATTACCCCGGTGGCGCCAAAAAATCAGCACCGAAAGCCCGGCTGCCAGCATCATGAAATCTCGATGTCCCAGCGCATAGGCCAGCGGCACAGTGGCCGCCGCCGAGACCAGCGCGGACAGCGAGGAGATCCGCGTGACAATGGCTGTCAGCAACCACACTGCACAGGCAGCCAGCCCCACGGGCCACGCCAGCGCGATCATCGTGCCTAGAAACGTCGCAACTCCCTTGCCGCCCTGAAAACGCAGCCAAACCGGGTAGATATGGCCGATAAAAGCCGCAGCGCCTGCAACCTGTGCTGCCGTCTCGCCCAAGAAATAGCGTGCGATCAGCACCGCAATCGCCCCCTTGCCGCTATCAAGCAGAAGCGTCGCCAAAGCGGCCGGTTTGTTCCCGGTGCGCAGCACATTGGTTGCGCCGATATTGCCCGATCCGATCTTGCGCAGATCGCCCATTCCAAGCATCCGCGTGATGACCATGCCAAAGGGCACGGACCCCAACAAATAGCCCAATGCCGCCACCAGCCCTAGCCAGGTGGCCCCGTTTTCAACTCCTGGCATTGCCTGCCCTCGCCTCTAATCGCGTTATTTTTGTTCTTCGCTGCTATAAACCTGCACTCCCGCGACGAATGTGGCAAGTGTTTTGCCTTCCATTCGCGCGGTGTCGAAGGGAGTATTTTTCGATTTTGAGCGCAATGTGAAGCGGTCGAGCACGAAGGGCGCGTCCGGATCAAACAGCACCAGATCGGCGGGCGCGCCCTCAGTCAGACGGCCTTGGGGCAGTCCAAGGCGGCGCGCCGGGTTCAGCGCCATCGCGCGAAACAGCTGCGGCAGGGTCAGCTGACCCGCGTGATACAGCCGCATCGCAGCGGGCAGCAGCGTTTCCAACCCGACCGCGCCCGAGGCCGCTTCCTCAAAGGGCAAGCGTTTGGATTCCTCGTCCGCCGGGGTGTGCATGGAGCAGATCACGTCGATCACGCCGTCCCCCACGGCTGCGATCACTGCAAGCCTGTCGTCTTCGTCGCGCAGGGGCGGGGTGAGTTTGAAAAACGTCCGATACTCGCCCACATCCAGCGCATTCAGCGTCAGGTGATGGATCGACACGCCCGCCGTCACATCCAGCCCTGCCGCCTTGGCACGTGCCAGTGCGGGCAGGGCGCGCGCGGTGGTGATTTGATCGGCGTGATAGGCGAGCCCGGTCATCTCAACCAAAGCAAGATCACGCTCCAGCCCCATCTGCTCGGCCATTGGCGAGACGCCGGGCAGGCCGCGCAGGCTGGCGAATTTGCCCGAGGTGACAGCGGCCCCTTTGGACAGGCCCGGCTCTTGGGGATGCCCGATCACCAGCGCGCCGAGGCTGGCGGCATAGCTGAACGCACGCGCCAGCACCTTGGTTTGGTCGCAGACCTGCGTGCCATCGGTGAACGCCACGGCCCCGGCATCGCGCAAAAAGCTGATCTCGGTCATCTCGCGGCCCGCACGCCCTTTGGTCAGCGCCGCCATATGCAGGATGCGCACCGGCGCATCGGCGGCGCGTCGGGTGACGAATTCCAGCACTTCGGGCGTGTCGATGGCCGAGGCCGTATCGGGGCGCGCGATGATCGTGGTGACGCCGCCCGCCGCCGCCGCCAGCGCGGCAGAGCGAAAGCTTTCCATATGGCGTTCACCGGGCTCACCGATCTTGACGCCCAGATCCACGATGCCGGGGGCAAGACATTTGCCGCCGCATTCGATCACCTGCGCGTCGGGCGGGGCCGACATCGTGCCGATAGCGGCAATCAGGCCGTTGTCGATGACAATATTGCCCGTGGTTTCGCTCAGCGCCTCGGGGTCGATCAGGCGGGCATTTTGTAAGAACAGGGTCATGCCATGGCCTCCTTGAGACGGGTGATGTCGATGGGCGCAAAATCGGGGCTCATTCGGCGTCGCCCTCAGTCGCGCGCTGGGCGGCACGGTGGTTTTTGGCGCGTTCGATTTCGGCAACCACTGTTCCTGCATCGGCGAGATGGCGGATCAGGTGCTTGCCGCCCGAGTTCGTCACCAGTTGCACATCGCCCATCAGGCGGCGCACGGTTGCGATTTCCAGCAGCATCACTTGGCGCCCCTGCGGGCCGATCAACCGCTTTTCGGTGAGCTGCCAGCGGCGCGCGAAGGCCTCGGATTTGAAATATAGACCGCGCAGAGCCATGCCCACGGCAATCGCGAGGGCTGCAATCGCGATCTGTCCCGGCCTGCCCAGCCAGATCAGCACCGCCGAAACCAGAACCACCCCGAGAACCGCCAGAATCGCGTGATCGCTCCAATAGCGCTTGGGGTCGGGCAGGAAGGTGGCCAGAACGTGCTCGCCCTTGTCCAGCGGCAATTCGCTGTCGGGACCGGGGCGATAGTTCATTACCTCGTCGCGCTTGATCTCAGACATAGGTTTCTCCCATCAGCGCGCGGCCCCGATCTGCGCGCAGGTTGCGCGCCAGCAGATCCATCACCGCCATGCGCACCGCCACGCCCATCTCGACCTGTTCCTGAATGACCGAGCGGTTGATGTCATCGGCAATCGTGCCGTCGATTTCCACGCCGCGGTTCATCGGGCCGGGATGCATCACGATCGCGTCGTCCTTGGCAAAGGCCAGTTTTTCCGCGTCCAACCCGTAGCGGTGGAAATATTCGCGCTCAGACGGGATAAACCCGCCATCCATGCGCTCGCGCTGAAGGCGCAGCATCATCACCACATCCGCGCCCTTGAGCCCCTCGCGCATGTCGTCATAGACCTCGCAGCCAAACTCGGCCACGCCTGCGGGCATCAGGGTCGGGGGCGCAATCAGGCGCACGCGGTTCTCCATCTTGCCCAGCAACAACAGGTTAGAGCGCGCGACACGCGAATGCGCGACATCGCCACAAATCGCGACGGTCAGGCGATGGATGCGCCCCTTTTCACGCCGGATCGTCAGCGCATCCAGTAGCGCCTGCGTGGGGTGTTCGTGCTTACCATCACCGGCATTGATCACCGCGCATTCGACCTTTTGCGCCAGCAGATCCACCGCCCCCGAGCTACCATGACGCACCACCAGAAGATCGGGATGCATCGCGTTCAGTGTTAGCGCCGTGTCGATCAGCGTCTCGCCCTTTTTGACCGAGCTCGTCTGCATCGCCATGTTCATCACATCCGCGCCCAGCCGCTTGCCCG
>NZ_CAJYBT010000069.1 GCF_913064665.1 uncultured Thioclava sp. | reverse complement strand
GGCACGGTCGATGCGTTCTGGCAGGCCAATATCGACCTCACCGACTTCACGCCCAAGCTGGATATTTATGACAATGAATGGCCAATCTGGACCTATGCCGAGATCGTTCCGCCCGCAAAATTCATCCATGATGAGGACGGGCGTCGCGGCTCGGCGGTGTCCTCGCTGGTGTCGGGCGATTGCATCGTTTCGGGGTCCGAGGTGCGCCATTCGCTGCTATATACCGGCGTGCGCGCGCATAGTTTTTCCGCGCTCGATCAAGCGGTTGTGCTGCCTTATGTCGATATCGGCCGACATGCGCGGCTTAGCCATTGCGTGATTGATCGCGGTGTGCAAATCCCGCATGGATTGATCGTCGGGGAAGATCCAGATGAGGATGAGAAATGGTTTCGTCGCACCGAAGGGGGCGTTGTGTTGATTACGCAGCCGATGCTGGACAAACGTGCGGCGGCGCTGGGGTAAATCCGGGGAGGGGGCTGTCTGCCCCCGCGGCTTTCGCCGCCCCCCGAGAGTATTTGAGGCCAGATGAAAATGGGCAAGATGCGCAAAGTTCTCTCCGTGGCCTCTGAAATGGTGCCGCTGGTCAAGACCGGGGGCTTGGCCGATGTGGTGGGCGCGTTGCCCGGCGCACTGGCCGGGCAGGGCTGGGAGATGCGGGTTATGATTCCCGCCTATCGCGGCGTTCTGAAATCTCTGAAAGCGTCGAAAGCGGTCTGGAAAAGCCCTGATCTTTATGGAGCGCCGGCACGGCTGATGCAGGGCAAGGTGGGCGGAACGGTGGTTTTGGCGCTGGATGCGCCCCATCTTTATGACCGCGCGGGCGGGCCCTATTCTGACGGAGGGATCGATTTCGTGGATAATGCCGAGCGCTTTGCCGCGCTGTGCCATGTCGCCGCCGAGGTCGCAGGCGCAGGCATTGCCGGGTGGAAGCCCGAGATCGTTCACGCCCATGATTGGCAGACCGGTTTGGTGCCGTGGTATCTGCGAGACTCTGGCATTCCCACGGTGATCACGGTGCACAATATCGCCTTTCAAGGCCGCTTTGCGCGCGAAAAACTTGCGGCGATGGCTCTAAAGCCCGCCGATTTCGAGCGCGATGGCGTTGAATTTTGGGGGGATATTTCGACCTTGAAAGCCGGATTGATGGCGGCAGATGCGATCACCACGGTTAGCCCACGCTACGCTGATGAGCTGATGCGTCCCGTCTTTGGCATGGGGCTAGAGGGTGTGATGCAACTGCGTGCGCGCGATTTGCACGGCATTCTCAACGGTATCGACACTACGATCTGGGATCCGGAAGTCGACCCTAATATCCAGCCGTTCTCGTCCGGCTCTCTTACCGGAAAAGAAAAGAACCGCAACGCGTTAGAGGGCGAATTTAATCTTGATGTCAAAGGCCCGCTGGCGATTTTGATCAGCCGGTTGACCGATCAGAAGGGGATTGATCTGATCGCACCGGCGATTGAACCGTTCCTTGCTGCGGGCGGGGGCTTGGCGGTTTTGGGGTCGGGGGATCGCTGGGCAGAGGCGGCGATGCTTGATCTCGCCACGCGTTATCCCGGTCAGGTCGGCGTCAAGATCGGCTATGATGAGACCTTGAGCCATCGCATGTTTGGTGGCGGCGATGCGGTACTGGTGCCTTCGCGCTTTGAGCCCTGCGGGCTGACCCAGCTTTACGGGCTGCGCTATGGTTGTTTGCCGGTGGTGGCGGCGGTGGGCGGATTGGCCGATACGGTGATCGGTGCGAGCCCGGCAACGCAGGCCGCCAAGGCCGCGACCGGCGTGGTGTTTCATCCCGTGGATGCGCTGGCTTTGCAGCAAGGCTTGCTCAAGCTGGTGGCGCTTTATGAGGACCGCGCGCAATGGCGGGCGATGGTGCGCCGCGCGATGAAGCAGGATTGGGGTTGGGCGCAATCGGCCAGCCGCTACGGGGCGCTTTATGATACGTTGATTTCCAATGCAGATTGAAACGGGCTGCGCCGATCAGCTGGGCGCAACGCTGAGCGAGCAAGGCGTCAATTTTGCGCTGGCGTCGCGCCATGCTGAGGCGGTCGATCTGTGTCTGTTCACCGACGCTGGCGAGGTGCAGTTGCGTCTACCGGGGCGCTCTGGTGCGATTTGGCATGGCTTTGTGCCGGGGCTTGGGGCAGGGGCGCGCTATGGCTATCGCGTGCATGGAAATTGGGCGCCCGAGTCGGGGCATCGGTTTAACCCCGCCAAGCTGCTGATTGACCCGTATGCGCGCGCGCTTGATCAACCGCTGATCTGGAACGCGGCGATGGCGCAGGGGAAATCCAAGCCAGATCAACGTGATAGCGCACCGGTCATGCCAAAATCCGTGGTCTGCGAAACGTTGCATCCCGATTGGCAACGCCCCGCGCATCGCTGGCGTGATAGCGTGATTTATGAGGCCCATCCCAAGGGTCTGAGCATGTTGCATCCTGACATCCCCGAGCCTTTGCGCGGCACTTGGGCGGGGCTGGCGAGCGATCCGGTTCTGGCGCATCTGAACCGGCTGGGCGTTACCGCGATTGAGCTGCTGCCGACCTGCGCCTTTCTGGACGACAAGTTCCTCGTCGAAAAAGGGCTGCGCAATTATTGGGGCTATCAGCCGGTGGGATTTTTTGCGCCCGAGCCGCGCTATGGCGGGGCCGACCCGCGCGCGGAGTTTCGCGCGATGGTGCGTCGCTTTCATGGTGCGGGGATTGAGGTGATCCTTGACGTCGTGTTCAACCATACCGGCGAGGGCGATGCGCGCGGCCCGATGCTGTCGCTGCGCGGGATCGACAATGCCAGCTATTACCGCCTGAGCGATCGCGGCGCCTATATTAACGAGACAGGCACGGGCAATACGCTGGATCTGTCCGAGCCTCTGACGCTGCGGCTGGTGCTGGATTGCCTGCGCCATTGGGTGCAGGAAATGGGCGTGGATGGGTTTCGCTTTGATCTGGCGGCGACTTTGGCGCGCGGTGCAAGCGGTGCGGTTGAGGCTCATGCGCCGTTTCTCAGCGCGATCGCACAAGATCCGGTTTTGCGGTGCGTCAAGCTGATTGCAGAGCCTTGGGATATCGGGCCTGGGGGCTATCATCTTGGCTGGTTCCCGCATCCGTTCACCGAGTGGAATGATCGGTTTCGCGACGATACGCGCCGCTTTTGGCGTGGCGATGAGGCGATGGCGGGCGATCTGGCGCGCCGGGTTGCGGGCTCGGCCGAGGTGTTTGACCATGACGGGCGGGCAGCGAGTGCCTCGGTGAATTTCATCACCGCACATGACGGGTTCACCTTGCAAGACCTTGTCAGTCATACAGAAAAGCGAAATGACGCAAATGGAGAGGGCAATCGCGACGGCCATAACGCGAACTTCTCCGAAGCACTGCCAGAGCGCGCAGCGCAGGATGCGCGCAAAAGGGCGCTGCTGTCCACGTTGATCCTCAGCCAAGGCGTGCCGATGCTGTTGGCGGGCGATGAGTTTGGCAATTCGCAAGGGGGCAATAACAATGCCTATGCACAGGACAACCCGATTGGTTGGCTTGACTGGCCCAATGCCGATCGCACGCTGATTGCGTTTACTGCGCGGCTGATCGCGCTGCGCCACGCCTATCCTGTACTGCGTCAGCGTCGGTTTTTACATGCTTTGATCCGCGCGCAAGACGGGCTGCGCGATTTGATCTGGCGGCTGTGTTCGGGGCAAGAACCCACGCCCGATGACTGGGGCAGCCGAGAGTTGCGCTGCATCGGCGTGGAAATTCGTGGCGCAGCCGAAGGACCGGCCCACGAAGCCGGCGATCGCGCCGCCTATTTGATTTTCAACGCCGGCGGACCTTGTGAGGCGCGCTTGCCCGAGGGCGCGTGGGAGCGTGTGCTTGATAGCGCCGATCCCGAGGGGGGCGTTGCCATGACGTGTTGCGCTCAGACTTGCCTTAGTGCGCAATCGCTACAAGTTTTTGTTCAAACAGTATCGCAGGAGCCAGCATGACTCGCCACGCCACATCACCGTTTGAGGGTCAAAAGCCCGGCACCTCTGGTTTGCGCAAGAAAACCAAGGTGTTTATGCAGCCGCGCTATCTTGAAAATTTCGTTCAAGCGACCTTTGAGGCGATTGGCGGCGTTGCAGGCCAGACCTTGGTTCTGGGCGGCGACGGGCGCTATTTCGGGGCCGAGGCCGCGCGCATCATCCTGAAAATGGCCGCAGCCAATGGCGCGGCGCGGGTGATCGTGGGGCAGGGCGCGTGGCTGTCGACCCCGGCGGCTTCGCATCTGATCCGCGCGCGCGGCGCAATGGGCGGGATCATCTTGTCGGCGAGCCACAATCCCGGCGGCCCGGATGAGGATTTCGGCGTCAAATACAACATGAGCAATGGTGGGCCTGCGCCTGAAACGGTGACGGCGGCGATCTATGCACTCAGCCAGGAGATTACGGAATATCTCTGTCTGGATGTGGATGATCCCGACCTGACTGTCGTGGGCGAAGCGCAGCTTGGCATGATGGTGGTCGAGGTGGTTGACCCCGTCGAAGCCTATGCGAATATGATGGAAACGCTGTTCGATTTCAACGCGTTGCGGGCCATGTTTAAAGCAGGTTTCCGGATGCGGATGGATTCGATGTGCGCGATCACCGGTCCCTATGCCGTCGAGATTTTTGAGCGCCGCTTGGGTGCGCCTGCGGGCACTGTCACCCATGCCACACCGCTGCCAGATTTCGGCGGAATGCACCCCGATCCGAACCCGACATGGGCGCATGAATTGATGGCGGAAATGATGGGTGATGGCGCGCCAGATTTCGGTGCGGCCTCGGATGGTGATGGCGATCGCAACATGGTGCTGGGGGCGGGGATTTACGTTTCTCCCTCGGATTCTTTGGCCGTGCTGGCGGCGAATGCGCATCTGGTTCCGGGCTATAAAAAGGGCCTCAAGGGCGTGGCGCGCTCGATGCCGACCTCGGCGGCGGTGGACCGGGTTGCGGCCGAAATGCGCTTGGATTGTTACGAAACACCAACGGGTTGGAAGTTTTTCGGCAACCTGATGGATGCCGGTCGCGTCAGCCTGTGTGGCGAGGAAAGCTTTGGCACGGGCTCAGACCACGTGCGCGAAAAGGACGGGCTTTGGGCGGTGCTGATGTGGCTCAATATCCTCGCCGTGCGTCAGATGAGCGTGGCTGAGATTATGCAAGATCACTGGGCGCATTTCGGGCGCAACTATTATTCGCGCCATGATTACGAGGCGCTGCCCGTGGATCAGGCCGAGGCCATGCTGGGCGATCTGCGCGCGCGGTTTGGGGCGCTGACAGGGGCGCGCCATGAGGGGCTGATCGTGGAAAGTGCCGATGAGTTTTCCTATCGCGATCCTGTGGATGGGTCGGTGTCTGAGGGTCAAGGGTTTCGCATCCTGTTCGAGGGCGGTTCACGTGTCGTGCTGCGCTTGTCGGGCACGGGAACCGAGGGCGCGACCTTGCGCGTCTATATGGAACGCTACGCACCGGGGCCAGACGGGCTTGACCACGATCCGCAAGAGGCGCTGGGACCGATTATCAAAGCGACCGAAGCCATTGTTGGCATCCGAAACCGCACGGGGCGCGTGGCACCAAATGTGATCACCTGAGGTGTGAGAGCCGAAACAGGGCGGCACACGGGCCTTGTTTCGATAGTACACAATAATCCTATAATCGGTATTATGTAACCCAATCACATCAAGGGAGCCTGCTAAACACCTGTTTTCGTGTAATCCCTTATGAGATTGCGCTTATAACGTCGTCATCGGTTTTGGCAGGAATTTCCCGCTCAACCCGATGATTTCATCCCAAATCCGCAATGTCAGATCGCGCGGCCGCTCTTTGACTGGACGCACCAGAAACCAGTGGCGCATCAGCGGTAGACCCGGAGCATTCAGCAGCACCAGACGCCCGGTGTCCACCTCATCTGTCACGGTATGCAGGCTGAGAAATGCAACGCCAAGCTCGGCCATTACGGCTTGTTTGATCGTCTCGTTGCTGTCCATCTCAAGCGTGTCGTAAATCCGCCCGTCTCCGATACGGTCCAGCCAACGTGTCATAAGAATGCGCGTCCCAGAGCCTTGCTCGCGCGAGATGAAGCGCTGCGAAAACAACGCATCCAGATCGTTGGCATGTCCAATCAGCGGATGTCCGGGCGGCGCAACAAGCCCATGAGGATGATCGCCCAAGGGTTGCGCGATCACTTCGGGCTGGCGCGGTGGACGCCCCATCACGGCAATGTCGAAGGCACCGCGATCAAGCCCTTGCAGAATCTCAGTGCGGTTTCCGACTTTCAGCGCAATCTCGATTTCCGGGTGAACCTGTTGCATTAGTTTGACCAGTCGCGGCGCGAAATATTTGCCCGTTGAGACCACACCAAGTGTTAATCGGCCGACTTGACCACGCTGAATCGCGCGCAGATTGGCCTCTGCCTGCGACAAACTGTCTTCTATTCTCAGTGCGGCTTCGCGCAATGCCAGACCCGCTTCGGTCAGTTCAGATCCCGCGCCATCAACGGCACGTTGGATCAGCTTCATCTGAAGTGCCTCTTCCAAGCCCTTGATTTGCGTGTGAATTGCCGGGGTCGTCAAACCAAGCTTTTCCCCAGCAGCGGTCAAGGAACCGCCTTTTGCCACCGCATCAAGGGCGCGTAACTGCTTTAGCGTGAGGGCATTCATCCGCATCTGCTTTAAAATTCCTTTAAAGGTTATACCCATTATTTAAATTTCATAAAAACCCTTTCTCCGCAATCTTAACCTCATTGCAGCACGTCACCTTGGAGGAGGGTCCGATGTCCGTAAGTTTCGAAGGCCTCGGCCTGACTGCCGAACTGGCCGATACGATGACCCGGCTGACGCAGGTCGGTGCGACTCTGGCCCGCATGATTGCCCGCAACGGTATTGAAGGAGATCTGTCGCAAGCGGCGGGCGTCAATGCTGGCGGTGATGGTCAAAAAGCGCTTGATGTGATTGCCGATGAGGCCTTTATGGATGCGCTGCGCGACAGTGCTGTCATTCATTACGCCTCAGAAGAGCAAGACGATGTGGTCGATTTTGGTACCGGTTCGCTGGCGCTGGCGATTGATCCGTTGGATGGCTCGTCCAATATCGACGTGAACGTCTCGATTGGCACGATCTTCTCAATCTTTCCGGCAGCCGAGACGCATGCGGCAAGCTTTCTACGCCCGGGCTCTGAGCAGATCGCGGGCGGCTACATCATCTTTGGGCCGCAAACCGCGCTGGTTGTGAGCTTTGGCAACGGTGTGCACCATTGGGTGCTGGAGCCGGGTGGCGACACCTGGACCCGCGTGGCCGATCCGCGCCCCCTGCCCCAAGATACGTCGGAATACGCGATCAACGCGTCGAACTATCGCCATTGGCCAGTGCCAGTCCGCGCCTTTATTGACGATTTGGTCGCAGGGGCCGAGGGCCCGCGCGGGCGCAACTTCAATATGCGCTGGATCGCGTCACTGGTGGCGGAAACGCATCGCATCATCACCCGTGGTGGCGTCTTTCTCTATCCCGGCGATGATCGCGATGGCTATGCGCGAGGTCGCTTGCGCCATGTCTATGAATGCGCCCCGATCGCTTTGCTGGTGACCCAGCTTGGTGGCGGTGCCACCGATGGCGCCGATCAGATCCTGTCCAACATTCCCAATCGCCTGCATGCGCGCACGCCCTTCGTCTTTGGCTCTAGCGCCAAAGTCGCCCGAGTCGCGGCCTATTACGATCTGCCGCACGACGAAACGCATGCGCTGTTCAACAAACGCGGCCTGTTCCGGAGCTAAATCATGTCCAAGAAACACCCGATCATCTCTGTCGTTGGCTCGTCCGGAGCTGGCACGTCGACCGTGAAATCCACCTTCGAGCAAATCTTTCGCCGCGAGGGGATCAAATCCGTCTCGATCGAGGGCGATGCGTTTCACCGCTTCAATCGCGCCGATATGAAGGCCGAGTTGCAAAATCACTATGATGCTGGCGATCCTGGTTTCTCGCATTTTTCATATGAGGCCAATGAGTTAGCCGAACTAGAGCGGGTATTTCGCGACTATGGCGAGACCGGCAAAGGAAAGACGCGCCACTATATCCATGATGATACCGAGGCCGCCGCCCATGGCACCCCGCCGGGACATTTCACCGATTGGGACGATTTTGAGAATGACTCCGATCTGTTGTTCTACGAGGGGCTGCATGGCTGCGTGGTCAATGACGAGGTCAATCTCGCGCAACTCGCCGATCTGAAAATCGGTGTGGTGCCGGTGATCAACCTGGAATGGACGCAGAAAATCCATCGCGACCGAGCGTCGCGCGGCTATTCGACCGAGGCGGTGACCGATGTGATCCTGCGCCGCATGCATTCTTATGTGAATTGCATCGTGCCGCAATTCTCTGAAACCGACATCAACTTTCAGCGTGTGCCGGTGGTCGATACGTCAAACCCCTTCATCGCGCGCTGGATTCCGACGCCCGATGAAAGCCTTGTCGTGATCCGCTTCAAGAACCCGCGTGGCATCGATTTCCCTTATCTGACGTCGATGATCCATGGCTCGTGGATGAGCCGTGCGAACTCGATCGTGATCCCGGGCAACAAGCAGGATTTGGCGATGCAACTGATCCTCACCCCCTTGATCGAGCGCCTGGTGCGCGACGCCAAGCGCGCTTGAGAAAGTTGAAAGACGCCATGAAAGATATTCAAATCAATCAAGAAACTGAAATGGCGAACGCCATCCGCGCGCTTGCCATGGATGCGGTGCAAAAGGCCAATTCCGGCCATCCCGGGATGCCAATGGGCATGGCTGATGTCGCCACCGTTCTGTTCAACCGCTTTATGACGATTGATCCCGCTGCGCCGAAATGGCCCGACCGCGACCGCTTTGTTCTGTCTGCGGGGCATGGCTCGATGCTGGTTTATGCGATCCATCATCTGCTAGGCTACGCGGATATGGACATGGACCAGCTGCGCAACTTTCGCCAACTTGGATCGCGCACTGCTGGGCACCCGGAATACGGCCATGCCGACGGGATCGAAGTGACCACAGGCCCCTTGGGTCAGGGAATTGCGACCGCCGTGGGCATGGCGCTAGCAGAAAAGATGAAGAATGCGCGCTATGGAAATGATAATGTTGATCATTTCACTTATGTGATTGCCGGTGACGGCTGCCTTATGGAGGGCATCAGCCACGAGGCGATTGATCTTGCCGGGCATCTTGGACTGGGCAAGCTGGTTGTGATGTGGGACGACAACGCGATCACCATTGACGGTGATACCAACCTGTCCACCTCGACCGATCAGCAGGCGCGTTTCGCCGCGGCGGGCTGGCATGTCAGCGCTTGTGACGGCCATGACATGAACGCCATTGCCGAGGCGATTGAGGCAGCACGCCTCGATCCGCGCCCCTCGCTAATCGCCTGTCGCACGATCATCGGATTTGGCGCGCCGAATAAACAGGGTAGTCACGATGTGCACGGCGCTCCGCTGGGGGATGCCGAGATCGCAGCGGCGCGAAAGCAGCTGAACTGGGCTTATGAACCCTTTGAAATTCCTGCATCTATCTATGATTCATGGCACCAGATCGCCGCACGCGGAGCGCATAAACGGGCGGAGTGGGAGCAACGGCTTAGCGCTGAATTTCAAGCGACTGAGCCTTGCGACACCAGCGCGCTGCCCGGCGCAATCGAGGCCTATAAGCGCAAACTGTCGCAAGACAAACCAAATGTCGCGACCCGCAAAGCCAGTCAGATGGCGCTGGAAGTGGTCAATACCACCCTGCCCTTCACGGTTGGCGGCTCGGCTGACCTGACCGGGTCGAACCTTACGAAAAGCTCGAAAATGCAATCGGTTACGCCGCAAGATTTCAGTGGTAACTACATCCATTACGGCATCCGCGAACATGGGATGGCGGCCGCGATGAACGGGATTGCGTTGCATGGCGGGCTGAAACCCTATGGCGGCACCTTCATGGCTTTCGCCGATTACTGCCGCCCCGCGATCCGGCTGTCGGCTCTGATGGGCGTGCCGGTGACCTATGTGATGACGCATGACAGCATCGGTCTGGGAGAAGATGGCCCGACCCACCAACCCGTCGAACATCTCGCCAGCCTGCGCGCGATTCCCAACCTGTTGGTGATGCGCCCGGCAGATGCCGTGGAAACCGCTGAGGCTTGGGAAATCGCCATGATGTCAAAGGATATGCCGGTGATGATCGTGGCGTCACGGCAAAACCTGCCGCTGCAACGCACCCAGCACGAGGCCGAAAACCTGACTGCGCGCGGCGCTTATCTGCTGCGTGATCCGGCCAAACGCGATGTGACGTTGATCGCCACCGGCTCGGAGGTTGAGATCGCGATTGCGGCGGCTGATCTGCTTGCGGCGGACGGGATCAATGCGGCCGTGGTGTCTGCGCCCTGTTTTGAATTGTTTGAAGCGCAGGACAAAGCCTATCGCGATACAATCCTTGGCACCGCGCCGCGCGTGGGCTGTGAGGCGGCGATCCGTCAGGGCTGGGATCTGTTCCTGGACCGCGAAGATGGCTTTGTCGGGATGCACGGATTTGGCGCCTCGGCCCCTGCCCCCGCACTCTACAAACACTTCAACATCACTGCAGAAGCAATTGCTTCGCAAGCTAAAAACTTGATCTGAGGGATAATGAAAATGACCGTCAAAGTTGCCATTAACGGCTTTGGGCGCATTGGGCGCAACGTGTTGCGCGCGATCATTGAATCGGGGCGCACCGATATCGAGGTGGTCGCGATCAACGATCTCGGCCCGGTGGAGACCA
>NZ_CAJYBT010000068.1 GCF_913064665.1 uncultured Thioclava sp. | reverse complement strand
CTTAGACAGCCTCGTCGCTTTGACCAAATTGTTGAATTCCGCCCGGCCCGTCGCTAGCGTTTCGCCCAGAGTTATAGCCATTATAGCCGGACATCATCATGCCCCCACCGATACGCACCACTCCCATCCGCGCAATTCCGGCACGCCGCTTGATCTGGCGTGGTTTGACAAGATCGCGGTGAACACACCCGCCGCGACGGCGCGCGCTGCCACGCTGGCCACGCGCCGCTCCGTCAAGAAAGAGTGGCAGGTGCAGATGAAAGAAGAACTGGGCCGCGACTGGCTGCGCCCGGATCTCTTCCGCATCGGTGCCTCATCGCTTTTGGGCGACATCGGACGCCAACTCGAACACCATGTGACCGGACGCTATGCCTTAGCCTGAGGGACAGATGCCGACAGTGAAAGAGATCCTCGACAGCATGGCATATGGCCCAACCCCGGAAGCGGCAGGTGAAGTCACCGCATGGATTAGCGACCGCGCCCCCTTTGGTCATTTTATTGACGGCAGCTTCACCGCCCCTGCCGACACATTCGCAACCGATAACCCCGCCACCGGCGCGCCCTTGGCCCAAGTCAGCCAAGGCTCGGCCCAAGATGTTGCGTTGGCGGTGAAAGCCGCACGCAAAGCCGCACCGAAATGGGCCGGTCTGGCGGGCCATGAGCGCGCAAAATACCTATATGCCATCGCGCGCCACCTGCAAAAACGCGCGCTTTCTGGCGGTGCTGGAGGTGCTCGATAACGGCAAACCGATCCGCGAGGCGCGCGATATCGACATCCCGCTCGCGATCCGCCACTTCTATCACCACGCGGGCTGGGCCGAGTTGCTGGCCGACGAATTTCCTGGCCATGCCCCGCATGGCGTGTGCGGTCAGATCATCCCGTGGAACTTCCCGCTACTGATGCTGGCTTGGAAAGTCGCGCCTGCCTTGGCGGCGGGCAATACAGTGGTGCTCAAACCCGCCGAATATACCCCGCTTACCGCGCTGGCCTTTGCCGAGATCTGCGCCGAAGTCGGGCTGCCCAAAGGTGTGCTCAATATCGTGACAGGCGATGGCGCGACCGGGGCGGCGCTGGTGGTTTCGGATGTCGATAAGATCGCCTTTACCGGATCCACCGATGTCGGGCGCACCATTCGACGCGCCACTGCGGGCACGCCCAAGGCGCTCGCCCTCGAACTGGGAGGCAAATCGCCCTTCATCGTCTTCCCCGATGCCGATCTGGATGCGGCGGTTGAGGGCGTGGTCGATGCGATCTGGTTAAATCAGGGGCAAGTGTGCTGCGCTGGCTCGCGCATTCTCGTCTCCGAAGCCATTACGCGCGATTTCACCGACCGTCTTACGGCCCGGTTGGGTAAGCTGCACATCGGCGATCCGTTGGATAAATGCACCGATATGGGCGCGATCGTGCACCCAACGCAGTTGGCGCGCATTCGCGAGCTGGTGTCGGCAGGTGAAGCTGCGGGCGCGACCCTGACCCAGCCCGAAACGCAGATGCCCGCAATGGGGTGCTATTTTGCGCCCGGCCTGCTGATCGGGGCAGAGCCCGCGAACCCTGCCAGCACCGAGGAAATCTTTGGTCCTGTGGCGACGCTCACGACCTTCCGCACCCCCGCCGAGGCGGTGCAACTGGCCAATAACACGCGCTACGGGCTGTCGGCCTCGATCTGGTCAGAGAACATCACGCTTGCGCTGGATATCGCGGCGCAGGTCAAGGCGGGCGTGATCTGGGTCAATTGCACCAACCAATTCGACGCCGCCGCAGGTTTTGGCGGCATGCGCGAAAGCGGGTTCCGCCGCGAAGGCGGGTGCGAGGGCATAGCTGCCTATTTGCGCGCGCCTGAGGTCAAATCCAAACCCGAGACCCCCGCCCCCGATTTCAAGGCAATGCCCAGCCCCACGACGCCCGCGTCAGGCGGCATCGACCGCACGCCGAAACTCTATATCGGCGGCAAGCAAACCCGCCCCGATAGCGGCCATAGCTACACGATCTCGGCCAAGGGCCGCGAGCTGGGTCTCGCCCACTTGGGCAGCCGCAACGCAGTAGAAGCGGCGCATAAGGCGGGCGCTTGGGGCAAGCAGACCGGCCATAACCGCGCACAGGTTCTGTATTGCATCGCCGAAAACCTCGCCGCACGGCAGGCA
Source organism: uncultured Thioclava sp. (assembly GCF_913064665.1). Lineage (GTDB taxonomy): Bacteria > Pseudomonadota > Alphaproteobacteria > Rhodobacterales > Rhodobacteraceae > Thioclava > Thioclava arctica. The sequence continues at coordinate 9,508 of NZ_CAJYBT010000068.1, read as the reverse complement.
GAGTGCGAAGCACGGCGGAAAACGCCGGCCACGCCCCCAAAGAGGCCGCAGCCACAGTTGCGCGCGCGTTCTACTACGCCGCTTGGGCGGGCAAGTTCGACGGCGCGGTGAAATCGACGCAATCAGCCAAAGTGACGCTGGCGATGCATGAGCCTTGGGGCGTGATGGGTGTGGCTTGCCCCGATGCCAGCCCGCTGCTGGGCTTTGCCTCACTGGTGCTGCCCGCCATCGCGATGGGCAACCGGGTGGTCGCGATCCCTTCGCAATCCATGCCGCTGCTGGCAACCGATCTGTATCAGGTGTTTGATACCTCAGATCTGCCCGGCGGTGTTGTGAATATCGTCACGGGCCCGCGCAACGATCTGGCCAAGACCCTGGCTCAGCATGGTGATGTGGCCGCGATGTGGTATTGCGGGGACGCCGAGGGGCGCGCGATGGTGAAGGCCGAAAGTGCGGGCAATCTCAAAGCGACTTGGGCATTTGAAAACCGTGACTGGACGACTGCACAGGGCCGCGATTTCCTCAACCACGCGACCCAGATCAAAACGATCTGGGTGCCCTACGGCGAATAGGGGCAGCGCGTCCCTGCCCCGATTTAGCCCAGTGTCACGTCGAGAAACATCATCAGGATCAACCCAAATAACAGCCCTGTTGTTGCGCGGTTTTGATGTCCGTTGCGATGGGTTTCGGGCAGGATCTCGTGACTGATGATATAGAGCATCGCGCCAGCGGCAAAGGTCAGCCCCCAGGGCAGCAGGGCACCTGAGACCGACACTGCGGCCGCCCCGATCAGCGCCCCGATTGGTTCTACCGCGCCAGTTAGCGCCGTGACAACGAAGGCGCGTGTGCGCGAATAGCCCTGACCGATCAGCGCGACGGCAACTGCCAACCCTTCGGGAATGTCTTGCAGCGATATCCCGGTCATCACCGATAGACCAGTGTCAGTGCCCGCCCCAAAAGCCACGCCAATCGACAGACCTTCGGGAAAATTATGAATGGTGATGGCGATCACAAACAGCCAGATCCGCGCCAATCGGGCCGCATCGGCATGTCCCTCGGGGCCGGTGATGAAATGTTCATGGGGTAGACTGGCATTGAGCCAGGCGACAAAACCCGCCCCCAGCGCAATCCCGACAGCCGCGACACTTGCCGCAATCCAAAGCGAGTTGAACATCTCTTCGGCGACGTCAATTCCGGGCAAGATCAACGAGAAATAAGCAGCTGAAAGCATCACACCCGCGGCAAAGCCCAGCATCGTATCCGCCGTGCGTTGGCTCATTGAGCGCCCCAAAAGCGCCGGGACCGCCCCCAATGCCGTGGCAACAGCCGCCACCGTACCACCCAACAACCCCAGCCAAATCTCGTTCACGCCCTGCTCCCAAAATTGTGTTCACCCCTGCACAAAGCCTGCAAGCGGTGGCAAATGCAAGAGAGCAAGGCGATTGCGAAGCTTGCGTATCATTGGTAAATAAAATTGACCGGACCGGGGGAGGATACCATGACCGTCATCACCTGCATCGACGATCTCAAGCGGCTGCACAAACGCCGCACGCCCAAGATGTTTTACGATTACGCCGAAAGCGGGTCGTACACGGAACAGACCTTCCGCGAGAACACGACCGATTTCGCGCAGATCCGGCTTAATCAGAAGGTCGCGGTGGATATGACCGGGCGCTCGACCCAAGGGTCTCTGCTGGGTAAGAGCCACGCGATGCCTCTGGCCCTCGCACCGGTCGGGTTGACGGGGATGCAGCGCGCGGACGGCGAGATCAAGGCAGCGAAAGCGGCCGAGAAATTCGGTGTGCCCTTTACGCTGTCGACGATGTCGATCTGCTCGATCGAGGATGTGGCCGAAAACACCAACGCGCCGTTCTGGTTTCAGATCTACACGCTTACCGATGACGACTATAACCGCAAAGTGCTGGAGCGCGCGCGGGCTGCTGGCTGTTCGGCGCTGGTGATCACGGTCGATCTGCAACTGCTGGGGCAGCGCCACAAGGACCTCAAGAACGGGCTGACTGCGCCGCCGAAACTCACGCTGCCGGTGATGCTGGATCTGGCGACGAAATGGCGCTGGGGCCTTGAGATGCTGGGCACCAAGCGGCGCTTCTTTGGGAATATCGTCGGCCATGTCGAAAGTGCGGCGGATCCGTCCTCGCTGGCCTCATGGACGGCTGAAAAGTTCGATCAGGCGTTGAACTGGGACCGCATCAAGCGGTTGATGGATATGTGGGGCGGCAAGGTGATCCTGAAGGGCATTCTTAGCCCCGAAGATGCTGAACTGGCCGCAGCGACCGGCGCAGATGCGATCATCGTCTCCAATCATGGCGGACGGCAATTGGATGGGGCGCTCAGCTCGATCCGCGTTCTGCCCTCGATTGTTTCGGCGGTGGGCGACAAGACCGAAGTTTGGCTCGATAGCGGCATTCGCAGCGGTCAGGACGTGCTCAAGGCGCTGGCTTTGGGCGCCAAGGGCGTGATGATCGGGCGGGCCTATATCCACGGGCTTGGCGCGATGGGCGAGCCGGGCGTGACGCGCGCACTTGAGGTGATTCAGAAAGAGTTGGACATCTCGATGGCGCTAACCGGAGAGAAGCGGATCGAGGATTTGGGCCGTCACAACCTGCTGATCCCGAACGGTTTTTTTGACACCTACAACTGAGGTGTGCGCATCAGCCGTGCAAGGGCGGGCAAAATCGCCGCAAGCATCAGCGCAATGGCTGCAAAGGCCCAGCGCAGCCCTACCCCTTGCGCGATCAGGCCCATCACGACTGGCCCGATAAAAAAGCCGGTAAAGCCAATCAGCCATGCGCGCGACAGTGCCAACACGCGCATGTCGCGCGCAACCTTTTGCCCCAGCAACGAGTTGGCCGAGGGCACGACAACCGCCGCCCCGATCCCGATCAACGCGATCCCGGCCACGGCAATCCCCTGCACCGGTGCAAGCGCGGTCACCCCCGCCCCGAGCGCCGCGATCACCGCCGAAAGCGCGACCAGACGCGCCTCGCCCAGCCGGGCGGCCACCACCTGCCCTGAGACCCGTCCCAGCCCCATCGTCAGCCCCAGCATCATGGGACCGAAAGCCCCTGTCCCCGTCGCGGCATGAAAATTGCGCTCAAGATGCAGGGCAGACCAGCTTTCAGTGCCATTCTCAGCCACAAACGCAAAGAACAAGATTGCCCCCGCGGGGACCACGACGCGCCACGGCAGGCTGAGCGGGATCGTCTTATCCGTTATCGGGCGCACGGACGCGGCACGCTCTCGCGTGGCAAATGCCGCGATCATCACTGCGATGCCGATGACGGCCATGATCGCGCCCGGTTCCGCCCCGAACCGACGCGCCAGCCCCGCCAGCCCCGCCGCCAAGGCAAAGCCGAACGAAAACAACGCGTGGTTCCAGTTCATCAACGGCAGACCCGTTTCGGCTTCGCGATGCGAAATCTCGACATTGCTTGCAATATCAAGGCCAGCCATCGACCAGCCAAGCCACACCAGTACCAGCCCCAGTTCAAGCGGCGAGCCGATGATCCAGGCAACCAGCCCGACGCAGCCAAGTTGCGCAGCCAACACCGGCATGCTGCGCGCACCCAGCCGCCTCTGCACCCACGGCCCCGCCGCCATTGCGCTCATCCCGCCGACCGCAGATAGCACCAGCAGCGTCCCGAGCACGGCGTCCGAGACACCCGCGCGCGCCTGCCAATCAGGCATGAGGGCCGCAAATCCGCCCCAGAAGAAGCCAAGCGCACCTAACCCGAACCCGGTGGCGCGGCTTTCCCTGATAACCCTCTGCAACGCCATATCGCGCCTCTTTTCGTCCCTCGCAAGCCAGCGCTATCACCGCGATTGCGTCGCGCCAAGCACCTGCGCGCCACGATTATCCTTGCCTTTTGGCCCCAGCCCCAGTATCCGCGCGGTTTCATGGGCCCGACACCCTTGGAGGCAGCCCATCACTTTGACAAATTGGAGACCAGCAATGGCAAAAGAGATCGAAACTCTCGACGCCGTGGCGCGCACGGGGACAGGCAAGGGGGCCGCCCGTAAAGCTCGCCGCGAGGGCTTTGTGCCCGGTATCGTTTATGGGGATGGCAGCGACCCGGTCGCGATCAATCTCGATTACAACAAACTGCTGACCCGTCTGCGCCGGGGCCGTTTCATGTCCACCCTCTTCAATCTGAAGATGGAAGGCCAGGAAGACGTCCGCGTGATCTGCCGCGGTGTGCAAAAAGATGTGGTCAAGGATCTGCCGACCCATATCGACTTCATGCGCACCCACCGCAACTCGCGCATCTCGCTGTTCGTGCATGTCGAGTTCATCAACCACGAGAAATCCCCGGGCCTCAAGCGCGGCGGCACCCTTGTGGCTGTGCGTCCCGAAGTCGAACTGAACGTTCTGGCTGGTGACATTCCCGATCAGATCGTTGTTGACCTTTCAGGCACCGAAATCGGCGACACCATTCACATCTCGAACGTGGAGCTGCCCAAAGGCGCCAAAGCCACGATCGACCGTGACTTCGTGATTGCCAACGTCGCACAGCCCAAAGGCTTCGGCGGCGGCTCGAGCGATGACACCGAAGAAGAGACCGAAGCCGCAGAAGAGTAATCTTCTCTCTTCCGGCGAAACTCCTGAAACGCGGGGCCTGTCAGGGCTTCGCGTTTTTTCATGTCTCGGCCTGCCTTCCGCCGCCTTTGAGCGCCTCACAAACAAGTGGGTATTTCGCCATAGAACAATACAAAACTCGGCGGACAAAAAGAGAAAAAACTACCATAAGCCGAGCAAGTCGGCACACTAAATGACTTTGGAGTTATTGACCCATTTCGCGTTTCAGAGCCGCGAAATCTTCCAGCGTGGACAAAATCGCATTCCGCAACGCTTGCGCAGAGCAGTTCAACCGAATACGGCGCGCGCGACCCCCACGCGATGGGCAACGCCTGACACGTCACCATCCCGAGCCGATCATGGATCGCCTTCTGGCATAGACCGAGCTTCGTTTTCATAAAAACGCCACCTGCCAAAAACATGCCGCGATTGCCGCGCGAGATGCCAAGCGCCGCAGCGTCCAGAACCACATGCTTCTGGCGCAAGCGCGCCCTCCCGCGCCCCCATCCTGAAGATCAAGGCCCACCCAAGAAGAACGCCCCCTTTCCTCTGCCCCTTGGTTGAAATATCCCGGGGGTGAGGGCAAAGCCCGAGGGGGCAGCGCCCCCAAGGCAGCCAAAAGCATCAGGAGCAGGCGATGCATCTCTGGGTAGGACTGGGCAATCCGGGCGCGAAATATGCGGGCAACCGCCATAATATCGGGTTCATGGCGCTGGACCGGATTGCCGCCGATCATGGCTTTGGTCCTTGGCGGTCGAAATTTCAGGGTCAGGTCAGCGAGGGGCGCTTTGGCGCGGAGCGCGTGGTGCTGCTCAAGCCCGAAACCTTCATGAATCTCTCGGGCCAATCGGTGCGCGCGGCGGCCGATTTCTATAAATGCACGACCGACGAGATTACGGTCTTTCACGACGAACTGGATCTGGCGCTCGGCAAATGTCGGCTCAAGCAGGGCGGCGGGCATGCCGGACATAATGGGCTGCGCTCAATCCATCAGCATTTCGGACCGGAGTACGCGCGCGTGCGCCTTGGCATCGAGCATCCCGGCCATAAAGATCGTGTCGTCGCCCATGTGCTGGGCGATTTCGCCAAGGCCGAAGGCGACACGCTAGACGACGTGTTGCGCGGGGTGTCTGATGGCGCGCCGGCGCTGGCTGCCGGAGATGGGGCGAAATTTCTAAACGCGGTGGCCCTGCGCGTCGCCCCGGCACGCGCCTCAACCGGCACCGCCCCACCCGCCAAACAAACCGTAAGCAAAGCCGCCACGCCCGAGCCCCAAGCACCCAACAAAAAAGAGGCCACGCCCGCGCGCAGCCCCTTTGATCGCCTCAAGGATCACTTCAAAAAGTAATCACCAATTGCCAGAGTTTTCCATGCTCGCCCAAGGCTCTTGCACTGGCAACGCCTCCCCCATTTGCAACAGCTCGACCGAGATATTGTCGGGCGAGCGCACAAACGCCATATGACCGTCGCGCGGCGGGCGGTTGATCGTCACGCCGTTATCCATCAGATGCTGGCACATCTCGTAGATATTCTCGACGCGATAGGCGAGATGGCCGAAATGGCGACTATCCGAGGGCAGCCCGCTATCGCCATCCCAATTCCAGGTCAGCTCGACATCCGCGCGCCCGTCTTCCTGGCCCGGCGGGCACAGATAAACCAACGTGAAACGGCCCTTCTCGCTTTCCATGCGTTTGCGCTCTTTGAGCCCAAGTAACTCATAAAACGCGATTGATTTCTCAAGATCAAGCACGCGTACCATCGTGTGCAGATATTCGATTTTCATCTGTGTCTCCTGTCTGAACGCCCTGATCAGTTAGCGCGCCAAGTGAGGCTTGCAAGCGATCAGAAGGTGGATCTCAACCTGAGAGAAACTCCGAAATCGGTGCTGTCATACAAAGTCGAGTTCGACCGATTGCGCGTATAGGTAAGGCCAACCTCGGGGGCAAACCCCATATAAGACTGCTCTGACAAAACCGCACTAAGGCCTATTGTCGTTCGATGATCGTGGCGGTCAAAGGCATCAAAGGGCATGACGCCATATTTGCGCGCCTCATAGCCTGCACTGAGGGACAACTCGGTTCCCAGTATCGGCTTGGAAAATTCGAACCTCAAAGAGACCCCGACCCGATCGTGATCAATCGTCACAGCGTCGGAATTGACCTGTCCCGCCACAACGCCAAGCGACCAAATTCCGGCGGCTATTCTCTGGCGATAGTCAAGCGAGACCGAACCAAGCTCGGCCGAGTTCGCGGTGCTATCGAGGCGCCACTGCGTCTCGATACTCGCACCAACCCGAAGCGATCGCGCGCCCTCAAAATCGAACCGTCTTCCGCCATTGAATTGCAGATAATTCGAGAGCGCCGCGCCGCCATATTCATTGTGCCCCGCTGTTGCGCGCAAATCCCATTCGCCCGGAGACGCGGTGCTCTTCCAACGATTGCTCAAATAGGCTTCAAGCGCCCAAAACGCATAATCCGAACCGCGCGCAGTCGGGGCTTTGCTAAGGGCATCTTCTGACAGGCGATAGGTTCGCCCACCAAGGTTGAACCCAAGCCGCGTCAGGTGGCCTTTTGTTTCTGCAATCGTGCGCTCGACATTGACCGACGCATGGAATTCGGTGCCCGAGAGGCGCTGCGCGTCCCCCGAAAGCGCAAACGGAAACCCATAAATCCAGATGGTATCGGCATTCGATCCGCCATTCACATTCGATGACGGCGACACACCGATATCGAAATTCACGCTCCAAGGATTGCGCGCGCGCACATAGCGAAAATCACGGATCGCCACGGCTTTGGATTGAGGGGTTTGAGCGACTTGTGCCGCACGGCGCAGCCAGAATTGCGCCCGTGTGCGCGCGCCGCGAGACGACAGCGCCTGCGCGATCGTGCGCGCTGCTGAACTTTTCTGCTCACCATTTGCGGCCAAATCCCATGCACGGCGCGCCGCTGCTTCGGCCTGATCGAACCGCGCCAAATCGCGCGCCGCGTAAGACAACAAAAGCTGTGCGCCGAAATCGTCGGGATGGGCCGCAACCAGTGCCTCTGCCAGTGGCAGCGCGTTTTGGGGGCGTCCTGCCATCAGTTCGCGCGATGCAAGAGCGTGCATTTGCTCGGCATTCAACGTGACATCACGCGATGACGCGATCTGGCCAAACCCCGAACTCAGCATCATTGCCAAAGCAAAAGACAGGGCGACATTGCGCCGCCCCGCCCCGGTCGCACCAAGACCGATCACACGCATCACATCAGTTCCGGTAAAGCAGGAAGCCGCCCGTTTCGCGCTGTGTCACGGTATTGCCGGTGCCCGGCTTTTTACTTGTGACGACGATGACGCCGACAACTTCATCATTGCCCGTGGTGCTGTCACCGGCAAGCACACCATAATACTGACCCGATTCATGCGTTGTAACTGCGCCACTCGTCCCATCCACAACGGTGCTGCCAAGCGTTCCGGCAATCTCGCCCTGCGCGTTATTCGTTCCGGGGCCAACATTGAACACGAGCGAGGGCAGCTCCGTATAGGTCGCACCGTTCAGATCAGAGTTAAGAGCAGTAAGATAGGCACCCGTCACATTCGCGCCAGACATATCGTAATACTGGCGGTTGCTGATGGTAGCAGCAACACCGTCACCCGCATTAAAATCTTTAAAGTCGATTTGCATCGCCATATCGCCGGAAGAGTAATTAATGCCAGTATCGCCATTATAGTCGACGAGGCCGGCATACTGACCCTTATAATTGGCTTGTCCAGTTGTCGGCAGGGTAACCGAACCGTTGCGTTGATAGACGAAGCCGCCAAAGCCATAATCACGGTAGCTGCCAGTGCGCACGATCGCGAACTGGGTGTTTCCGCTGGTGGATTTCCCATAAATAGCGCGGTGCAAAAACTGTGGGATCGGGGTGCCAGTCACGCTATCGGGCGTGCTTGCCGGGCCTTCATAGACTTGGAAAGGTCCGGCCGCAGGCGGATTGCCACCAATATTGGGCATTGCCGCCGAGCGCGTGTAGGTATTGTCCCCGTCAAAGGCGAGGTTATCGACGCTGAACGTGTCGGTCGCGCTGTCATATGAGATCGACTTGGCGTAGCCACTGCCCGCGCCATCGGCTGCCTCGTAATGGGTGATCGAGCCATCGCCCGCAGTATCGCCCGGCAAGTCTACCAAGGCATCGCCTGCAGTTGCGCCACCCGAGCTATCGGCTGGCTTCACTATCGCTGAACCACTGCAAGCACTGATCGAAAGCACTACCGCGAGCGGCAAAACAAGCTTAAACATTGTTTTTCTTTCTTTAATCCTGCCTCATCCTACAGGCTGACGAAGCTGTGATTAAAAGTCAATTCTGGCACACGGTAATGAGAGCAGCGCGTTACTGATCGTGCCCGATCTGCGACACATCTCTTACGTACCACTTCATCTCGCGGTTCCCGCAGGACGACTTCGCAGATATAGTCGGTGCGATTCGACATGGAGGACAGACAGATGGCGCTTACCCCCGAACAAACGGCCGAGATCGAGGCGCAACGCGCCAACACCGCGCAAACCCTGCGGGCGGTCTCGCCGGGGATGGAGGGGCGGCTTTACACGGCCCATCCGGTGCTGGATCACGGGCTGATCCGGGTCATCGACTATATGGGCGATGACGAGGCGATCTGTCAGGCGGCGCGGGTTTCATATGGGCGCGGCACCAAAGCGGTCAGCGATGATCGCGGGCTGATCCGCTACCTGATGCGGCACTGGCACTCGACCCCGTTCGAGATGTGCGAAGTCAAGTTCCACGTCAAACTGCCAGTCTTTGTCGCGCGCCAGTGGATCCGCCACCGCACCGCCAACGTCAACGAATACTCCGCGCGCTACTCGATTTTGGATCGCGAATTCTACATCCCCTCGCCTGACCAACTGGCCGCGCAGTCCAA
>NZ_CAJYBT010000067.1 GCF_913064665.1 uncultured Thioclava sp. | reverse complement strand
CGGTCTGCGCGGCGGAACCAGCCGCCCCCGACTGGGGCTAGGAAGGGGAAAGACCACCGACCCGCGCGCCACGAGCGAGTTGGGGCAGGAAGCGACGTGTCTGCGCGTCGGGGCCAAAGCGCAGGATGGGCACGCAGCCACCCGAGGTAGGCACACTTATGAGGGGCGGGCACGCTCCGTCTCCTGCTGCGATTTCCTCTAGTGCCAGCGCATAGCCTGTGATGCCGATGTCGGACCCGCCATATTCTTCGGGCACCAGCATCCCGAGAAAGCCCAGCTCGCCCATCTCGGTAAGTTGTTCCCGTGGGAAAGCGTGGTCCCGGTCGCGTTGTGCTGCGCCGGGCACAAGGCGGCCTTGGGCGAAATCATGTGCCGCATCGCGGATCTTTTCATGCGTTTCGTCCAGCAGCATTACGCGATCCTTTCAATGGCAATCGCGGTCGCTTCGCCCCCACCGATACACAGCGAAGCAACGCCACGATTCACGCCGCGATCCTCCATCGCTGCCAGTAGCGTCACCATCACCCGCGCGCCCGAAGCGCCGATCGGCTGGCCGAGCGCGCAAGCCCCGCCATTCACGTTCACCTTGTCATGGGGCAGATCCAGATTGCGCATCGCCGCCATGGCGACCACGGCAAAGGCTTCGTTCACCTCGAACAGATCGACATCGGCAAGCTCCCAACCGGTCTTGGCCGACAGTTTGCGCATCGCCCCGATAGGCGCGGTCGAGAACAGCGAGGGTTTGTCGGCATAAGTCGCATGGCCGACGATTCGGGCGCGCGGCGTCAGGCCCAGTGCCTCGGCTTTGGAGGCGCGCATCAGCACCAGCGCCGCCGCCCCGTCCGAGATCGAGGAACTGTTGGCCGCTGTCACCGTGCCATCCTTGCGAAATGCGGGCTTGAGTTGCGGGATTTTTTCGGGGCGCGCATTGCCGGGCTGTTCGTCGGTATCCACGATGGTCTCGCCGCGCCGGGTTTTTACTGTCACTGGCGTAACCTCGGCCTTGAACCGGCCTTCGGTAATCGCGGCCTGCGCGCGTTCGAGAGAGCTGATCGCATAGGCATCCTGCGCTTCGCGGGTGAACTGATAGGTTTGTGCGCAATCCTCGGCAAAGGTGCCCATCAGGCGGCCCTTGTCGTAGGCATCTTCCAGCCCGTCGAGAAACATATGATCGATCACCTGCCCATGACCGAGCCGTGCCCCGCCGCGCATTTTGGGTAGCAAATACGGCGCGTTGGTCATGCTCTCCATCCCGCCAGCCACGATGATCTCGGCGCTTTGAGCGACTAACAGATCATGCGCCAGCATCGCCGCTTTCATGCCCGAGCCGCACATCTTGTTAACCGTCGTAGCACCAGAGCCAAGCGGCAAACCCGCCCCCAACGCAGCCTGACGCGCGGGGGCCTGTCCCTGCCCAGCAGGCAGAACGCAGCCCATGATGATTTCTTCGATCAACTCGGGCGCAACACCAGCATCTTTGAGCGCGCCCTGAATGGCAGTCGCGCCCAGATCGGGCGCGTTCACCTCGGACAGGACGCCCTGAAACCCGCCCATCGGGGTGCGCGCTGCTCCAACGATTACGATCGGATCTTGATCACTCATCTTAACTCTCCCGGAATACGTTTACTTCGCCGCCATACGCAGCGCGCCATCGAGGCGGATTACCTCACCATTGAGCATCTGATTGCGCAGAATTTCAGCCACCAGCGAGGCATATTCCGCCGGATTACCCAGACGCGGCGGAAACGGAACCGATGCCCCGAGACTGTCCTGCACATCTTGTGGCAGCCCCGCCATCATCGGTGTGCCAAAAATGCCCGGCGCGATGGTCACGACGCGGATGCCATAGCGCGCAAGTTCGCGCGCGGCGGGCAGGGTCAGCGCGGCTACGCCCCCCTTGGAAGCCGCATAGGCCGCCTGGCCGATTTGCCCGTCCTGCGCCGCGATCGAGGCGGTATTGATGATCACGCCGCGTTCACCCGTTGCGTCGGGCTCCTGTTTGACAATCGCATCAGCGGCGAGACGCAGCATGTTGAACGTGCCGATCAGGTTGATCGAAATCGCACGGGCGAAGCTTTCAAGCTTGTGGGGGCCCTCGCGCCCAACGATCTTTTCGCCCGGCGCGATCCCGGCGCAATTCACCAGCCCGTCGATCCGCCCGAATGCGTCGAGGGCTGCCGCAATCGCGCGCTGCCCTTCAGTATCACTTGTCACGTCAGTCTGCACGAAACGCGCATTCGACCCCAATGCGTCTGCCTTGGCTGCTCCGGCTTTGATATTCACATCAAGCAGAACCGCCTTGCCACCTGCGTCAACGATCATTTCACCAACCGCCGCACCCAAGCCCGATCCGCCGCCAGTGACGAGGAAAACTCTGTCTTCGATCTGCATTTCCATTCCTTCTCAGACTGTATCGAGTTTAGCGACTTCCGCGCGACGCAGCAGGAAACGCTGGATCTTGCCGCTTGGGGTCTTTGGCAAGTCGCTTACGAAATCTATGGCGCGCGGATAGGCATGGGCCGAAAGACGCGTCTTTACGTGCAGCCGCAGTTCCTCTGTCAGAGAGTCGCTGCTCTCCACTCCTTTCGAGAGGATGACGAAGGCTTTCACGATTTCGGTCCGCTCGGGATCGGGCACGCCGACCACCGCAGCTTCCATGACGGCGGGATGTTCGAGAAGCGCACTTTCCACGTCGAAAGGGCCGATCCGATACCCCGAAGAGGTGATCACATCATCGGCTCGCCCCACGAAGCTGAGCGATCCGTCGGCGGCGAATTCCACGCTGTCGCCGGTGCGATAATAGCCGCCTGCAATCTCGGGCGTGGGTTTGCCGTGATAGCCGGTGAACCACAAAAGCGGAGAGCGGGCGATATCGACAGCCAAATCGCCCGGCTGGTTGGTCGGCAATTCGTTCCCCTCGGGGTCCAGCACCGCGACCCGATAGCCCGGCATTGCGAACCCGGCCGAACCCGGCCGCACCGGATGTTCCAACCCGTGATGGTTATTGACCACCATGCCCAGTTCCGTCTGACCATAATGGTCGTGGATCGGCACAGCCAGATGTTCGTCGAACCAGCGGATCACCTCGGGGTTCAGCGGTTCGCCCGCGCTGCTGACGACGCGCAGCTTGCCCTTGACGCGGGCGGCGGCCTCGGGGCCAGCGGCGATCAAAAGTCGAAACGCGGTGGGCGATCCTGCGAGGTTCGTCACCCCCAACTTTTCGATCAGATCGTAGGTCGTCTCGGCGCTGAAACCGCCCTCGTAGAAGGTCGTGCCACGCCCCAAGGCCAGAGGCCCCGTCACGGCATAATAAAGCCCATAGGCCCAACCGGGATCGGCAATGTTCCAGAACGTGTCGTCTTCGCGCAGCTCGACGGCGTCGCGCATATAGATGGCAAAGGACATCATCGCGCGCAACGGCACCGGCACGCCCTTGGGGGCGCCGGTTGTGCCCGAGGTGGACATCATCAACATGAGGTCGGAGCCTAGCCGCATGACCGGTGTGAAATCGGGTTTCGCGGCTGCCATCGCGGCGCGCAGATCGATATCGCCGGGCGGCAGATCGGCATCGGGGGCGCGCACGAGCGCCACTTGCGGCGCATTGGGCACCGAGTCGAGCTTGGCGCGGTTGGCGCTGTCGGTCACGACGAGGCGGGCACGGCTGGTTGTCAAACGCTGCTCAATCGCTTTGGGGCCGAATGCGGTGAACAGCGGTTGATAGGCCGCGCCAACGCGCCATGCGCCCAGAACCGTTGCCATCAGTTCGGGCGTGCGTGTGAGCAGTCCAGACACCACATCACCCGGCTGCACGCCAGCGTCCGAGAACACATTGGCAGCGCGCGCCGCCATCTCTTGAAGATCGGCAAAACTGTAGGTTTCGAATCGCCCGTCGGTCGCGATCCAGGTCAGTGCGGTGCGTCCGCTGGCTACATGTCTATCGCAGCATTCAACGCAGGCATTCAGCCCCGTCTCCAGATCGCCGCTGAGCAACTTTTGGGCGTTTTCGAGGGAAAACTGGGCCATGGCCTTGGCATAGTCGGGCCGGCCCGCAGTCACGGGTGTTGTCATGAAAATCTCCTCCCTTGGCGGCCGGGCATGATCGCGCCAGGCCACCGTTACGCGGGAAGTGTATCTGTCTCGGCATTGCAAACAATGACATTTGAGGTCTAAATTAATGATCAATTTTGCCATACCCTTGGAGTAGATCATCGAACGCCGCACTATCCTGCCTGGTTTTGTCGAGGACGCGCTGTCGTGTCTGCGCGCTCAAGGCTTTGCCTCAGGGGACCTTTTGGCTGCTGCGGGACTATCCGATCCGGTGACAGATCTAGTCACCAGTGAGGAGTATGGGCGGCTTTGGACAGTGATGGCGGCTGCAGCCGAGGACGAGTTTTTCGGCCTCGCTGCGCGCCCAATGCGTCCGGGGAGCTTCACTCTGATGTGTCACGCTGTGCTGCATGCCCCGAATCTGGAGCGTGCCCTGCGCCGTGCTTTGCGGTTTCTCAACGTCATGTTGGAAGATCCGCGCGCGGAGTTACGAGTTGAGAGCGGCGAGGCACAGATCATCCTAAACGATGCCGGGCAGCCGCGCGTGGCCTTTGCCTATCGCACCTATTGGCTGATCCTGATGGGGCTGGCCTGCTGGCTGATTGGGCGGCAGATCCCGTTGCGACAGGTCGATATCGCCTGTCCCGCGCCCGAAAATCGTGTAGATTACCGGCAGTTCTTTGGGGCACCCGTGCGTTTCGATGCGCGGGTCCATAGGCTCACTTTCGATGTGAACTTTTTGGCTTTACCGGTGAACCGGTCAGAACAGGCGCTGAAGGTGTTTCTACGCGGCGCGCCGGCAAATATCCTTGTGCGTTATCGCCACGATGTAGGACTCGCAGCGACGGTGCGCGATTGGCTGCGAGGCTGCCCGCCGCCGCTATGGCCCAGTTTTGATGCGCTGGCAAAAACGTTGGAACTGAGCCCTGCCACCCTGCGTCGGCGCCTGCGGCGTGAGGGACAGAGCTTTGCCGCAATCAAGGATGAGTTGCGCTGCCAACGCGCTCAAGAGCTACTGGCAGGCGATCTGAGCGTGGCCGATATCGCGGGGGAGCTGGGTTATAGCGAACCCAGCGCCTTTCACCGCGCCTTTCTGAAATGGACCGACCGGCAACCCGGCGCGTTTCGTTTGGCGTTGCGCGCGGGATGGGAGGGGCTGGTCTGACTTTTAAACAATGGTGGCGTAGTCGTCCGATTAGCACATCTTGGCGGATTTAGTCTGGTCAATAGACACAGTTGCGGTGTTGATGATGGAGTCTGTCAACATATATGGCGCCTCAAATAGGATTTGGACGGACGATAGACCGCCACGATGGCGCGGTGCAACCGCGCTTTGCGCAGGCGTGAGGGGGGGCTGTGGTTTTCGCGGCGGGCGCCGCTCCAGATCCGGCGTCCCTCAGATGTCTAACGCTTGAATCCAAGCCGGCATCCGCGAATCCAGCTGCAATTTCCGCAGGAACCGTGGGTCTTGCTTGACCATGAGCGCCATTCAAGCGCTTGGACAAGAGCTTTTCCCCAATGCACCGAGACTTTTAGCATCCGGGTAATATGCACGATGTGTTGCGCCACATTGGGTCGTTATCGAAAAAAAACGATTGCGCAAACGTTTTTCTTGAGACATCTTTCCTTTGAAGGCACGCTGAGAGGGCAGCGCGAGAGCTTTCCGGAGGAGGACAAATGAAACGACATGGGATATTGAATCCTGCGCTTAGTCGGGCGCTCGCACGGATGGGGCACACGGACGCCATCGTTATATGTGACGCGGGCTTGCCAATACCGGACGGGCCCGAACGCATCGACCTGTCCCTCCTCCCGGGTGTTCCGTCATTCCAATATGTGCTCGCCGCAATCATGGCCGAGCTGCAGATCGAACGAGCCCAGATCGCAACCGAGTTCGCAGAACATAGCCGCAAGCTTCACGACGAAACGATCTCGCGAATGGATGCGCACACCGAGGTGCAAGGCGCGCCAATCGCAATTGAACGGATTAGTCACGAGGACTTAAAGCATGCAACGCGCAATGCCCGAGCCATCGTGCGCACCGGCGAATGCACACCCTTCGCGAACGTCATCCTCTATTCTGGGGTGCTGTTCTGACGGCACCATTTAAGGAGGCAAGCATGAGCAAAACCCTTCTCGAACTGCGCAACATCTCAAAGACTTTCGGGGATGTCAGGGTGCTTGACGGCGTTAGTCTTCGAGCGCGGGCAGGGCGCGTGCTAGCGCTTGTCGGTGAGAACGGGGCCGGAAAATCGACACTGATGAAAATCGTCACCGGCATCCATCAACCTGACCCGGGCGGAGAAATCTTGTTCAAGGACGCCCCCGTCGCCGTCGTCAATCCGCGTCAGGCGATCGATCTCGGGATCGGGATCATCCACCAGGAACTGAACCTGCTACCGGGCCTGTCGGTGGCCGAGAATATCTTTCTCGGGCGCGAACCTCGACGCCCTTTCGGCCCGATTGACTGGCCCCAAATGCGCAGTGACACCGCCGGATTTCTGGCGTCTCTGCGACAGGATCATATTGACCCGCGTCAACCGGTCGAGCGCCTTGGTGTCGGCGCCCAGCAGATGGTTGAGATCGCGCGCACGCTGTCGCAGCGGGCCGAAGTTATCATCATGGACGAGCCCACAGACGCCCTGACCGATGTCGAGACAGCAATCCTCTTTGAGGTAATCCGCCACCTGAAAGCCGAGGGCAAGGCGATCATCTACATCTCGCACCGGCTTGGCGAAATCTTCGCCGAATGCGATGACGTCGCTGTTCTGCGCGACGGGCACCTCGTGTATGAGGGCCAGGTTGCCGATCTGACCGAGGGACAGCTGATCCATCACATGGTCGGGCGTGACATCACCGATCAATATCCTTACGCGGCGCAAGTGCCCGGTCCCGTGCGGTTAGAAGTTAAAGCTCTCACCGCTCAGGGTATCTCCGACATTTCCTTCATCGCCCATGCCGGAGAGGTAGTAGGCTTCGCGGGCCTGATGGGTGCGGGTCGAACCGAGTTGGGCCGCGCGATCTATGGTGCAAATCGTGCAGCTTCGGGCCAGATCCTGATCGACGGACATCCGCGTAAAATGCGCTGTCCCAGCGATGGCGTGCGTGCGGGAGTTGCTTACGTTACGGAAGATCGAAAATCTGATGGCTTGATTCAGCCGCACGCAATTCGGACAAACATGGCGCTAAGCGCGCTGCCGACACTGTCGCCGGGCGGCGTGGTGCGCCGCGCTCAAGAGCGGTCGGTGGTCGACGACTATATGCGCCGTTTCGCCGTCAAGGCACCGAACATGGAAGCCGAGGTGCGCAACCTGTCGGGCGGAAATCAGCAGAAAGTGTCTCTGGCAAAATCTCTGCTGACCGATCCGAAGGTTGTGATTCTCGACGAACCCACCCGCGGCGTCGATGTCGGTGCGCGTCGCGAGATTTACACCCTTATAAATGAGATGAAGTCGCGCGGTTTGTGCGTCCTGCTGATGTCCTCGGACATGCCTGAACTGCTTGGCCTGTCAGATCGCATCCTTGTGCTCTCGCAAGGCCGCCTGACTGGCACCTTCGCACGCGGTGAGGCCAGTCAGCACGCGATTATGGAACGCGCCGTCGCGTAAATGAGAAGGAAGCCCCAGATATGAGCACCCCTGGCCCCGGACGCGCCGCCGCCGCGATGACTGTCAAACCCGCATCAGCGGGCACCCTGATGCGTGCTTTTGCCGCCCAAAAATCGTTGATCGGTCTTCTGATCTTGATGGCAGTCGTTACCATGCTCAGCCCGCATTTCCTGACGACGGATAACCTGCTGATTGTCCTGCGCCAGACATCGATCAACGCGATTATCGCCTTCGGTATGACCTTCGTAATTCTTACCGCCGGGATCGACCTGTCCGTTGGCTCGGTGCTGGCACTTACCGGAGCCGTCTGCGCCACGCTGATCGGCGCGAATTTCAGCCTGCCCATCGTGCTGATCGCCACACTCCTATTTGGGACCGCGCTTGGCGCAGTCAGCGGTCTGATCGTCTCAATCGGACGGGTCCAACCCTTTATCGCTACGCTGGTCGCCATGACCGCCCTGCGCGGTGCAACCTTAGTGTTTAGTGGCGGCCGCCCGATCGACGCGGGAGAAGGTGTAGCTGCTGATGCCTTTTGGTATCTCGGCGGCGGCTATCTTTTTGGAATCCCGGTGCCAGTGATCCTTGCTGGCGTGGTCTTTCTGATCTGCTGGTTCGTGCTCTCGCAGATGCGCTTCGGTCGCTATGTCTACGCCGTCGGCGGGAGTGAACAGGTCGCCCGACTCGCCGGGATCAATGCGGGTCGCGTTAAGGTGGCGGTCTACGCGATCTCTGGCCTGATGGCGGCGCTCGCTGGCATCGTCCTGACCGCGCGACTTCAAAGCGCGCAGCCAACCGCGGGCACCTCCTACGAGCTCGACGCCATCGCCGCCGTCGTCGTCGGCGGCACCAGCCTGATGGGCGGGCGTGGCACCCTTTTCGGCACCCTCATCGGCGCGCTTATCATCGGCGTGCTCAACAATGCGCTCAACCTGCTGGATGTCTCATCCTACTACCAGATGATCGCCAAGGGCGCCGTAATCCTGCTTGCCGTGCTGGTCGACAGCCGGGGCAAGGCAACGAACTAACCTAAAGAAAACGCAACCATCGGAGGAGATTAATCATGCGTAAGTTTCTTGCCCTCGCCGCCACTGCGGCATTTCTAGCGGGGGCTGGCACTGCCGCCCAAGCTGCCGACAAACTAGCCCTCGTTGTTTCGACACTGAACAATCCCTTCTTCGTCTCCCTGAAGGACGGCGCAGAAGCTCAAGCGAAGAAAATGGGCTTCGACTTGATCGTTCTCGACAGTCAGAACGATCCCGCCAAAGAGCTGTCGAATGTCGAGGACGTGCTTAACAAGGGCATCAAGGTGCTGCTTATCAACCCGACCGATTCCGACGCTGTGAAAGCTGCGGTCCGCACCGCCAACCGCGCCGATGTGCCGGTGATCACGCTCGACCGCAGTGCCAATGGTGGCAAGGTCGCGACCCATATCGCCTCGGATAACGTGGCGGGCGGTAAGATGGCCGGGGACGAGATCATCAAACTCTTGGGCGGCAAGGGCAAAGTGGCCGAGCTTCAGGGCGTTCCGGGCACCTCGGCTGCACGCGACCGTGGTAAAGGCTTCCACGAGGCGATCGACGCAGACAAGGGGATCGAACTGGTCGCCAGCCAACCCGCTGATTTCGACCGCACCAAGGGTCTCAACGTGATGGAAAACATCCTTCAGGCGAACCCTGATATCCAAGCCGTCTTTGCTCAGAACGACGAGATGGCATTGGGCGCGCTCAAGGCGACCGAGGGTTCGGGCAAGAAAATCTTCATCGTCGGCTTCGACGGCACCGATGACGGCATCAAAGCAGTGGAGGCGGGGACCTTGGCTGGGACGGTTGCGCAACAACCCGACCAGATCGGCGCGCTGGGAATCGATGCCGCCGCCAAAATTATGAAGGGTGAAAAGGTTCCTGCCTTGACCTCGGTTCCCCTCAAGCTGATCACCAAGTAAGCTCATTGCGACATTAGCGGCGCCGGATTGATCCCGGCGCCGTCTTTTCCCCAGAGGATTATGAAAAAGAACATCACGATAAAAGACGTCGCGCGCGTGGCTGGAGTGTCAAACAGCACGGTCTCGCATGTCGTCAATAGCACTCGCTTCGTTTCGCCCGAGACGGCGCAGCGCGTGCGCGCGGCGAGCTCTGAACGGGGATTCGCGCCCAATGGCGTGGCGCAGGCGCTCAAAGGGCATCGCACCCGCACTATCGGAATGATCGTGACCTCTTCGACGAACCCGTTCTTCGCGGAGCTAATTCATGGTGTCGAGACTGCCTGCTTCACACGTGGCTACAGCCTGATCCTATGCAATTCTGAGGATGACCGCGAGAAGGTTCAGGCCTATCTCGATACGTTGCGCGCCAAGCGGATCGACGCGCTAATTATACTGTCGTCGAACCAGCAGCCGGGCATGACGGCCGAGCTTGCTAGGACCTCCGGCGTTCCGACGGTGGCACTCGACGATGAGGATGCGGCACCTGCAAGCACCATCGCCGATGACAGTCTGACAGGTGGCACTCTAGCAGCCACCTATCTGACCGAGCGCGGATTTCGCCGTATCGCTTGCATCACAGGCCCGCTCGAACACTCCCGCTCGGCGATCCGTTTCAAGGGCTTCACCGAGGAACTTTCGCGCCGCGGTATTCACTTCGACCCCGCGCTCGCTATCGCCTCGGACCCGACCGTCGCGGGTGGCGATGTCGCCATGCGCGCACTTCTATCCCTTCCGCAAGAACAACGGCCGCAGGCCGTGTTCTGTTTCAACGACGTCATGGCGATGGGGGCGCTCAGCGCCGCCTACCAATGCGGCATCGAAGTTCCCGGCCAGATCTCCGTGATGGGATATGACGACATCGAGATCGCGGCGTTTACCGCACCTCCGCTCACGACGATCCGCCAGCCTATGCAAGATCTGGGCCAACGTGCCGCCAGCGTCATTATCGACCATCTCGAAACCGACGCGGACTTACCCGATCGCATCAGGCTTACGCCGAAGTTGATCGAGCGCAGCTCCGTCGGCCAAATATCAGGACCTCAAGAATGAGCATACTCGTCCTCGGCAGCGTCAATGTCGACATCACCAGCTATGGCGCACGCCTGCCCGCGCCGGGCGAAACCGTCCATGCCGAAAGCTATGCTATCGCGCTTGGGGGAAAGGGCGCCAACCAGGCGGTGGCAGCAGCACGTTTGGGGGGAGATGCCAAACTGGCCGGCCGAACTGGCACCGATGCCTTCGGGCAGATGGCCCGCGACTGGCTGGCGCGGACCGGCGTGGATACGGGTCCACTATGGCAAGACCCGGACCATCCGACTGGAATTGCATTGATCGCGGTTTCCCGGGATGGCGAGAACGCGATCACCGTCGTCGGCGGCGCCAATATGGCCATCAGTGCCGAGGATGTGGCGCGCCTTGATTCAGCCTTTGCCTCGGCAAAGGTGTTGCTGCTGCAGCTCGAAACGCCGCTCGAGGCCGGGCTTGCAGCCGCTGGCAAGATGCGCGCAGCCGGAGGGATGACTGTGTTCGACCCGGCACCTGCTCCACGCGCGCCATTCGGCCCAGAGGTATGGCGTGCGGTCGACGCGATGACCCCCAACGAAACCGAAACCGAGGCCTTGACAGGTCTGCGCCCCATCGACCCGGCCAGCGCCGCGCGCGCCGCGTCCATCCTGATCGAACGCGGCTTGCGAATTGCAGTGATAAAGATGGGGGCTGGTGGCGTCTACTGGCGAGCCCCCGAAGGTGAAGGCCATCTTCCCGCCATGCACGTTACCGCGATAGATACGGTCGCAGCTGGGGACTGCTTCAACGGGGGGCTTGCCTTTGCGCTAGCGCGCGGCGACAGCCTGCCCAAAGCTCTGCGCATCGCCAATGCCTGTGGTGCCTTGGCGACGACACGCCGCGGAGCCTCTGACGCTGCCCCCACCTTGGCCGAAGTCGAAATTCTGCTCAAGTCGCTTGGGAGCTAGATGCAACTAGCCGCTTTTCCGCGCGGGTGGAGCCTACGTCACCTAGTGTTGGCACGTGGCTGTAATCGAGCGGGGCGCCTATGCGGAGATATCCATCTGCCTCAACGGGTGAGAAAGGCGGTGCGAAAATCTGCCACGGTAGCGGCGGGATTAGGCTCAGGACTCATAACCAGAATAAGACAGTTGCAGCGAGAGCGATGGCTGACAGAAATACCTTTGGACATCTGTCATAGCGGGTTGCGACACGCCTCCAGTCTTTTAGACGGCCAAACATGAT
>NZ_CAJYBT010000066.1 GCF_913064665.1 uncultured Thioclava sp. | reverse complement strand
GGCTGAGAAGATGATCGTCGGAGAAGCCCCGCGCGGCAAAGCCTGCCCCTCCTGCGGCAGCTACGCGATGCGCATGGTCGAAGGCTGCATGACTTGCGCCGATTGCGGGCATAGCAAATGCGGGTGAAGGGTGATTTAGGGAGGAGAAGTCAGTATAGGACGCAGCATAAAATGTCCATTCCGGTAGGTTTTTGTCCATTATCGGAAGCATAAAGTGACCACCGAAGGTTTGGCCTTCGGTGGTTTTCTTTTATTTCAGTATGTTAGGCTAGGACCGGATTTCGCGATTCTTGGTGGGTTTTCCAACAAGTTGGAACGGTTGACGCGCGCATCCAAAGCTGACCTATCTCCAACAAAACCCGGGTTCCTTATCTCATCGCCTCACGAACCTCCGTTCGTGAGGGCGCATTGGCGGCGCATGCCGCCTGTCCAGAAGGAGCCTGCCATGTCCGTCCCTCTCCGCATTGTTGCTCTGCGCTTCGATCTCGAGACCTCACCGCAGAAGATTGAGCAGCAGCTCATCGCCTTCCTGCGCGAGCTGCGCTGGAAGGCGCGCGGGTTTGATCCGGCGGATCTCGAAGCCGCGCGCGAGGCGGATCGCTGGAGCGAGGAGTTACTCGCTTGTAGTCCCAGTCGGCACGATGGCGAGAAGATCTGTCGCCGGGCAAAAGCGCTCGCGGATCGGCGTATCCGGGCATCGGGGGGGGCGCATCTGGACAAGGACGCGCGAGAGAAGCTGCGCGGGCTCAGCGACGGTGTGCGGGTGGTTCAGCTGCCAAGCGCGCATCGCGCCGACGAGATTGCGGCGACGCTACACGATGAGATGCCCTGGATGGCGCAGGCGACCACTCTGGCTTGGCACGCGATGCGCGAGAGCGTGCGCAGCGGCGCGCCCGCTCTGCGCTTGCCGCCGATGCTGCTCGACGGGCCGCCGGGTGTTGGTAAAAGCTACTGGGCGCGGCGTCTGGCGGAGTTGATCGGCACGCCGTCGGAACTGATCGACGCCGCAAACGAGCCCGCCGGTTTCGCGGTCGCTGGCAGCCAGCGAGGTTAGTCGTCCGCGCAGCCGGGGCGTTTGGTCGAGCTGATCCTGCGCGAACACGTGGGCAATCCGGTGATGGTGATCGATGAGATCGACAAGGTCGGCGACGTGCGCTCGAATAAGGGCATAAGCTTTGCACTGACCAATGCGCTTCTGCCCTTGCTCGAGCCGCTCAGCGCGCAGGCGTGGAGCTGTCCCTACTTCCGGGTCACGTTTGACATGCGCTGGATCAACTGGATCCTGACCTCGAACAATCGCCGCAACGTGCCCGCCCCGCTGCTCAGCCGCTGCCGGGTCATTGATATCCCGTCGCTCTCAGGCGCGGATCTGGCGCACTTCGCACGCCGGGAGGGCGCAGCGCGGGGCCTATCGGAGGATGCGATTGCAACCTTGGCCGAGAGGCTTGATGGCTCCTCCCATCGCCTTGACCTGCGCGCAGTGATCAAGCTGATCGATAGCCTTTCCGCGCACGAGAATAGCCCGAGAGCCCATTGAATGTCAGAGACCGTCTTATGACCAACACGCTAATCCTAGCTGACCTACATCTCGACCTCTGGCATCAGGCGGGCCTCAATCCGCTCGATCAGATTGATTTCGACGGTGTCGAATTGCTGATCATTGCGGGCGATCTGACAAACAAACCCCGGGTGCGTTGGAAGCAAGCGTTTGCGCTAATCGGTGAACGCATCCCGCTGGATCGCGTCCATGTGTTTCCTGGCAATCACGACTATTACGACTTTCGGCTGGATGGCGATGACCGGCTTGCCGAGATCGCCCTGACAGCTGGCGCCAAGTATGCGCAGAAATCTGTGATCATTCATGGCACCACGCGCTATCTGTGCTGCACGCTTTGGACGGATATGCGCATGGGCACTGGAACGTTGGAAGAGAATGCTGCCGAGGCTGCGCGGATCATGAACGATTACCGCTATATCCGGGTTGCGCACGCGGGCTTTCGCAAAGCGCGCCCGCTCGACACGGTTGCGCTGCATCGTGAGCATGTCGCATGGCTGGGGGCGCGGTTGTCAGAACCGTTTGCAGGTGAGACCGTCGTCGTGACCCATCATGCGCCCCATCCTTTCGCGCTGTCTCCGGGCGGCCCGGTGCCGCAAGCCTATGCCTCAGATCTCAGCGATCTGATCAAGCGCTTCCAGCCCGATCAATGGCTCTTCGGGCACACCCATCTGGCAACAGAGTTTCAGATCGGAACGACCAAGTTGCGCAATGTTTCGATTGGTTATCCGGCGAAGGCGCGCAAAGCAAAGGAGCCGCGCGATGGTTAGTGACGATCTTGTTCGCAGTATCGTGCGTTCCGTCGCCCTTTCTCAACGCAATCCTACTCTAGTTCAGCATCGCTTGTTGGCGCTGGTCTCGTAGGGGCACCTCACATCGCCGACAAACGCATACGAAAGTCACGGGCCTTTACAGAACGCCAGCACCCGAAAGAATATCTTTGAACTCACTCTCACCCAAAATTCGGATCGGATGGCCCGCATCGCGCATCGCCTCCGCCTTGCGGTGCTTGCTGCTTTTCGAGTGCCCTGCGAGCAAGCTCAGATCCTGATCGCCGACAATCAGGTGTGTGGTCTGTTTCGTCACGCCCGCTTTCACATCCATTCCCGCGCGCGCCGCAAGATTTGCGGCCTCGTCCCGCGACATGCCAAGATTTCCGGTAAACACCGCGATTGCACCCACCAGCGGCCCGTTGGGATTGGCCGATGGGGTCGGTTTCTTCGGAAAGCGGGATTTCGGAGCTGGTAGAACCAGCTCGCCAAATGGCATGGCCAGTCGCGCTTCGGCATGAAGCACCACCATCGCGGCCGCTCGCGCGTCTTCGCCTGCGTCGTGATGGTGAAACTGCAAGTCCAATACCCGCTTAAGGTTTGCAAGGCCGTGGCCTCCGTTCCCCTTCAATTCGGGCCAGGCCCGCCGCGCAATCTTGACGCTGTCACTCCAGCGCAGATCGGGCGTTTCGATGCCGCAAAAACTGCAGGCGGCGTTGATAGCTTGCTTGTCAAAGTTGCTGTGCTGGATGAGCTGATGACGGGCCAACAGCGGCAATAGCGCATTCAAAGCATCGGGGAAGCGAGGAGCGTCCGCGACATGCGCGGGGCCGATACCGTGAAGCTGGATATTGAACGCGTCAAAACGGGTGGCGGGATTAACCAGCAACGAAAAGGTCTGGATCTGGTTGTCAGGCTGCACGCAAGCAATGCCGATTTGACAAATGCTGGCGGCATCGCTGCAGGCGGTTTCCACATCAAGCGCGATGAAGCGAAAGTCGCCCACCGGCACGCGGGGCGCGTGCGAAAAAGCGGGGCGATCAGTCGGCGCGGCATGGTCAGATACCTGCGCTTTCCGCTGATCGACCTCGGCACGCGGTAATTGCGACTGCTTTCGCGAACCGCCTGTAAGCCAGTCAAAAATTGCCATAAGAAAGCCCCTTCTAAAAATGCTGACATGAACAGCTTAATGCTGACTTGAATGCCAAGTAATCTCCAATTCCTACCGAACTGCTGCCGTAAAATAAACGCAGTCGCGCCCTTCATTGGGACATCCATGGCAAGCGCTGTCGAGGGTGCATATCGCTACCATGGAATGACGGATTGCCACGCTCCCCGCCGAGCCATATCTTCGGGCCGAAAAATCATTTTAGGCAGGCCAACATGCTGACAGGCACCATTCGCACGCAGATCGACCAAATTTGGAATGCTTTCTGGTCCGGCGGGGTCTCCAACCCGCTCTCCGTGATCGAACAACTCACCTTCCTGCTGTTCATCAAACGCCTCGACGAGATCCACACCCGCGAGGAAAGCAAGGCCGAGATGCTGGGCACCCCGATGGAACGCCGCATCTTCCCCGCAGGCGCGGATGACAAGGGTGAGGCCTACGACAACCTGCGCTGGTCCCGCTTCAAGAACTTTGAAGCGCGCGAGATGATGCGCATCGTAGACGAGCACGTCTTTCCCTTCCTGCGCCAGTTGGGTGAAGAAGGATCGTCCTACGGCACCCATATGAAAGACGCGCGGCTGGGCTTTTCCAACCCCAACCTCTTGGCCAAGGTTGTGCAGATGCTTGACGACATTCCGATGGAGGACCGCGACACCAAGGGCGACGTGTTTGAATACATGCTCGGCAAAATCGCCAGCGCCGGGCAGAACGGCCAGTTCCGCACCCCGCGCCACATCATCAAGCTGATGGTCAACCTGATGGCGCCAACCCCGCAGGACACAATTTGTGACCCGGCGGTCGGCACCTGCGGCTTCCTCGTGGCGGCGGGGGAATACCTGCGCGACCATCACCCCGGCATGCTGCGCAACCCCGACCAGCGCGACCATTTCCACAATGCGATGTTCCACGGCTTTGACTTTGACAGCACCATGTTGCGGATCGGCGCGATGAACATGACGCTGCACGGCGTGGAAAACCCCGATATCTCGTATCGCGACAGCCTCGCCGAGGAACACGGCGGCGACGAGGGTCGCTATTCTCTGATCCTCGCCAACCCGCCTTTTGCCGGATCGCTGGATTATGACACCACGTCCAAGGATCTGCTGAAAATCGTCAAAACCAAAAAGACCGAGCTGCTGTTCATGGCGCTGTTCCTGCGCCTGATGCGCACCGGGGGGCGTGCGGCGGTGGTTGTGCCGGATGGGGTGCTGTTCGGCTCCTCCAAGGCGCATAAAGACATCCGCCGGATGCTGGTCGAGGATCACAAGCTTGACGCGATCATCAAGCTGCCCTCGGGCGTGTTTCGCCCCTATGCCGGTGTGTCCTGCGCCATCGTGGTGTTTACCAAGACCGGCGTGGGCGGCACCGATAACGTGTGGTTTTACGACATGACGGCTGACGGGCAGAGCCTTGATGACAAGCGCACGCCGCTGCTGGAGGAGGCCAAACTTGGCCCCGTGCCCGAGGTGGCGCTGAGCGAGGACGAGCACGCCAAGAACAACCTGCCCGACATTCTGACCCGCTGGCAGGCGCTGGAGGGCGAGGCCGAGCGCCCCCGCACCGCGCAAAGCTTTATGGTGCCCGCGGCTGAGATCATCGCCACCGGATCATGGGATCTTTCGCTGAACCGCTATAAAGAGATCGAACACGAGGAGGTCACCCACCAATCCCCCGCCGAGATCATCGCAGAGCTGCGCGCGCTGGAAAGCGAGATTGCCGAAGGGCTGGATCGGTTGGAGGGGATGTTGGGATTAACATGGTTGCCCTTGGGAACGTCGTCGAAATCAAAGGCGGCGGGACACCATCGAAGAGTAAGCCCGAATTCTATAACGGAGATATTCCTTGGGTCACCCCGAAGGATATGAAGGTTTGGGAAATATTTGATGCCATCGATAAAATTACGCCTGAAGCAGTCACAAACAGTTCGACCAATTTGATCCCCGAAAACACAATCCTGTTAGTCAATCGTTCCGGAATTCTAAAGCACACACTTCCCGTTGGCATCACTCGACGACCGGTCGCCATCAACCAAGACATGAAAGCTTTAATCTGCTCAGCGCAAGTCCATCCCGAATACTTGGCCCATTTGGTGAAAGCCGCAGAGCCAAACATTCTCAAATGGGTTCGGGCAACGACGGCCGACAACTTTCCAATACAAAACCTCAAGGAACTCAAAATCCCCCTCCCGCCGCTGGAGGAGCAGAAGCGGATTGCGCAGGTTTTGGATCAGGCGGACGCGCTCCGCCGCCTGCGCACCCGCGCACTGGACACACTCAACACCCTCGGACAGGCGATCTTTCATGAGATGTTTGGGAGCATCAAAGGCAGCAAAGAGAAGGCATCGATCAGTTCTCAGAACGACGGCCCTGAATGGTTACGCTGCAAATTGGGAGATCAAATAAAGCTGCAACGTGGCTATGATATTGTAAAAAAGGATGTGCGCGAAGGAGAGGTTCCAGTGATCTCTTCTGGAGGCATTTCATATTATCACGATACAGTCGGCGCATTGGGTCCGGGAGTGATCTTAGGGCGAAAGGGATCTGTGGGGAAAGTTCACTTTTCTAAGCAGGATTTTTGGCCGCACGACACCACACTCTTCGTGAAAGAGTTCAACAAAAATATCCCTCTTTTTATATACTATTTCTTCAAACAATTTTCGCTAAGTGACTATGAGGCAAGCGCCGCTAATCCGAGCCTAAATAGAAATAATTTGCACCCTCTATACGTCGATTGGCCAGCAGTGGACAATCAGTTGGAATTTAGTCGCCGGATAGAAAAAGTAGAAAACGAGATGCAAATATTGAGAGCCGGTATCTCCGCATCGAAAGCCCTCTTCGCCGCCCTCCAACACCGCGCCTTTCGCGGGGAGCTTTGAGACGATGCGCGCGGCGTCAACGCTCGCTCCCCAGCCCGATGTTACATCGCCAAAGAGACCTTCCGCACTGAATTCCCAAAACTATAGCGATTATATCATGACCTATCAGAACAGAGTTGATCCTGCCGGCACTTTTCATGCAGTCCCTGCAAAGGGCACGCTGATGGGAAATCGCGGTATCCTGCATGATGACACCAAGACGATCTTTCGCACGCACGGGCATCAGAACTGGGTGACATGCGCGCTCAGCTTCAAAGGCCGACAGCGCTCGATTATGGGTGAGGGAAAATACACAGAGCTGTTTTTCCTTGATGAAGCCACGGCCTTCGCCGCAGGTCACCGCCCCTGCGCGGAATGCCGGCTAGAGAGATACCGGGAATTCACCCAAGCATGGCGCCAGACGCATGGCGAGCCCGAGCCGGGCCGACCGCTCCCCCAGACAATCGACAAGGCGCTCCACGCTGCCCGCATAGACCGCAAACGGCAAAAAGTGGTTTTTGACGCAGAGGTCGAGAGCTTGCCCGAGGGCACGATATTTCGGGACGGCGACGATTTCGTGTTGATCTGGCAAGGGCGGCATTGGCTGTGGGGGTTCGATGGCTACCAAGAGCGACATGCCAAAACCTGCGGGCGCGTCTCGGTTCTAACGCCGCGCCCTATGGTCGAAGTTTTCAGGAACGGCTTCACACCGGCGGTTCATACCTCCGCGCAATGATTGAAAGCGAGGGGCGAATTGGTGCAGCATGAACTTGCAATATCGACCATCCTTGCCTCGCCAATCAAAGACGACCAAAGTTTATTTGACCAATTTTCAGTCTCAGGAAATGTCTTATGACCCAATTCGCTTTTCTCGCTGCCGATTTTCCTGATCTACACCGGCATGCTGAAAAGGCGGAAAAGCTGGCCCTGTCTGACCCGAGGGGGTCCTGTTTCTGGTCACGGCTGACGCTGGAAACCGCGCTGAAATGGCTGTATCGCCGCGATCCCGCCCTGCGCTCTCCTTACGAGCGCACGCTGGCCGCGCTGATCGTGGAACCCTCACTGGCCGAATTGACGGGCCCCGCCATTATCACCAAGGCGCGCTATATCAAGGATCAGGGTAACCGCGCCGCGCATGACAGTGGCAAGCCCCTGAGTCCGCAGGACGCTGCTGCAACGGTGCGCGAGTTGTTTCATGTCTGCTACTGGATCGCGCGAACCTATGCGACGGGCACCAAGCCCGATCCGACCCTGTCCTTCGATATCGCCAAGTTGGAACAATCCCTGACCATCTCGGCCAGCACGGTTGCCCAGGTTCAGAAACAAAGCGAGGATTTCAAGGCCGCCACCCAGCGCGCCGAGGCGGCCGAAGAGGCGCGCAAAAGCTCGGAGGCGGGCCGCGCCGCGCTTGAGGCGGAACTGACCCGCCGACGCGCCGAGGTCGCCGCTGCGCGCAAAGCCAATCAGGCCGTGCCCGATGCGCATGATTATGACGAAGCCGCAACCCGCGATGCCTTTATCGATTTGTTGTTGGCTGAGGCGGGCTGGCCGCTGGATCAACCGCGCGATCGCGAATTCCCCGTCAGCGGGATGCCAAATCAAAGCGGTGAAGGGTTTGTCGATTATGTGCTGTGGGGCGATGGTGGCAAACCCCTCGCGTTGATCGAGGCCAAGCGCACCAAAAAGGACAGTCGCACCGGGCAGCATCAGGCTAAACTCTATGCCGATTGCCTGGAACAAGTTTATGGCCGCCGCCCCATCATCTTCACGACCAACGGCTATGAGCATTGGATCTGGGACGATCAGGCCTACCCGCCCCGCCGCGTATCCGGGTTTCTCAAGAAAGACGAATTGGAGTTGTTGCTGCAACGGCGCAGCAGTTTGAAACGGCTTGGCGATGTGCCCTTGGATGATGCGATCGCGGGGCGCTACTATCAGCAGCGTGCCATCCGTCGCGTGGGCGAAGCGTTTGAGAAGCACGCGCAGCGCAAAGCGCTGTTAGTGATGGCAACCGGCAGCGGCAAAACCCGCACCGTGATTGCGCTGATCGATCAGCTGATGCGCGCCAACCGGGTAAAGCGCGTTCTGTTCCTCGCCGATCGGATCGCCTTGGTCAAACAGGCCCATAACGCGTTCAAAACCCATCTGCGCGCCACGCCAAGCGCCAACCTGCTTGAGCGACACGACGCCAAGAAAAACGACCATGCAAGCGCACGCGTTTGCCTATCGACATACCCGACGATGATGGGGCTGATCGAGCAGATGAATGGCGACGAAAAGCAATTCGGGCCGGGCCATTTCGATTTGGTGGTGATCGACGAGGCCCACCGCTCGGTCTATCGGAAATACCGCGCGATTTTCGACTATTTCGACAGCCTCTTGGTCGGGCTGACGGCCACGCCGCGCAATGAAATCGACAAGGACACCTATTCGCTCTTCGGGCTGGAAAAGGGCGTCCCCACGGATTCTTACGACCTTGATGATGCCGTCGCTGACGGCTATCTCGTGCCGCCCACAACAATATCGGTGCCCTTGAAATTCCAGCGCGATGGGATTGTCTACGATCAGCTTCCCGATGAAGAAAAAGAGGCGTGGGACGCGATTGAGTGGGACGAAGATGGCAGCGTTCGCGACCGTGTCGACAGCAGTGATCTGAACAAATGGCTGTTCAATGAGGACACTGTCGACAAGGTGCTTGAACACCTGATGCGCAACGGGATCAAGGTGGCTGGAGGGGATCGGCTCGGCAAGACGATCATCTTTGCCAAGAACAGCAAGCACGCCCAGTTTATCGTTGAGAGGTTCAACGCAAACTACCCGCACTATAAGGGCGAGTTCGCCAAGCTGATCGACTACAGCGTTTCCTACGCGCAGTCGCTTATCGATGACTTTTCCGAAAGCCAGAAAACCCCGCATATCGCGGTGTCTGTTGATATGCTCGACACCGGAATCGACGTGCCAGAGGTTGTGAACCTGGTCTTCTTCAAGATCGTGCGTTCGAAAACCAAATTCTGGCAGATGATTGGACGCGGCACGCGACTGTGCCCAGACATCTTTGGCCCCGGCGAGGACAAGCAGGAGTTCATGATTTTCGACTTCTGCCAAAACCTCGAGTTCTTCAAGGAAAACCCGAACACGTCTGATGCTGCCGGCTCTCGGCCCATTTCCGAGCGTCTGTTCGTAACCCGTGTCGAGTTGATTGATGCCTTGCAAGACGCCGCAGAGCCCCATGATGATTTGATCGTGTCGACCAAAAATCGCCTGCGCGATGAGGTTTTGGGGATGCCCATCGAGAACTTCATCGTGCGTGCAAAACGGCGCAGCGTTGAGCGGTTTCAGAAAGAAGAGGCTTGGCAGACGCTTGATCTTGAGGCCCGGCTCGCCCTGACCGAGGATGTGGCCGGGCTTCCCACCGCGCTTGAGGATGGCTCCCTTCCCGCCAAGCAGTTCGACTTGCTTATCCTGAATGCCCAACTGCAGCTTCTCAAACAAGAAAGCGGGTTCGCACGGCTTCAAAGCCGGATCATTCAATTCGCCTCGGCACTTGAGGGGCTGTCCAATGTGCCCCTCGTGGCGCGCGAGTTGGAGCTAATCTTGGAGCTTCAGACCGATGGGTTCTGGGAAGACATCACTGTCGAAATTCTTGAAACCGTGCGCCGCCGTCTGCGCAATCTCGTCGAGTTGATCGAACCGAAAGAGCGCAAAATCGTCATCACCGATTTCGAAGATGAGATTGGCTCCGGTGATGCCGTTGCGATGCCCGATATCGGGTCTGGTGTGGATAAGGCGCGGTTCAAAATGAAGGTGCGTCGTTTCGTCGACGATCATCGCGACCACATCACATTGTCAAAGCTCCGCCGTGGTGAGCCGTTGACGGGTATGGATTTGGCAGAACTCGAGCGCATCCTGCTGGAGCAGAATGTGGCGGATGCCAAGGCGCTTGCCGGACTTATCGACGAGGGTGGCTTGGGGCGCTTTCTAAGATCCCTCACCGGTCTCGACCGCACCGCAGCAAAGCAAGCCTTCAGCGCATTCGCATCGCGCCAACCCTTGAACTCGGATCAACTGGAGTTTCTGGATCTCATCATCAACAGCTTGGCCGAAAGCGGCCTCGTCGATCCTCGCAGTTTCTACGAAAGCCCGTTCACAGATTTCGACGACATGGGCATCGCTGGAGTGTTCGACAAAAGCCAAGCAAGCGAAATCATCTCTATTGTGAAAGCATTGAACGATGCGGCTGCTGCGTAATAGGGAGTGTGATCGGCCCAAACAAGACATCTGTCAACATTACTTCGCTGAAACGCGGCGTCGTCGAAGCGGTCATTTGCACCCCGTGGATTTGGCTCCGGACCGGTCAAGCTCACCTTTGCTTTAGGAAGCCTGCCGATCCATTCTTCTTCTTGGGCGACGGGCTTTCCCCGAAATTGCTGGGCCCAAGCTGGCAAAGCTCTCTCGCCGAAAATCCCTCAGAAATCGGCCCCCGCAAGCTCGATCGTGCTGGCGCCCGCGCCGCGGCGCGTGACGCGCACCTGGACCGGGATGCGATCCTTCATCGCCTCCACGTGGGAGATCACCCCGATGGTGCGGCCCTGCGCCTGGAGCGTCTCGAGGGCGTCAATGGCGATGTCGAGGTCCTCGGCGTCGAGAGATCCGAACCCTTCGTCGATGAAGAGCGTCGCTGCGAGGCCGCCCTGACCGCCCATCTGCGACAGGGCCAGCGCCAGCGAGAGCGAGACGAGGAACCGCTCGCCGCCCGAGAGGGAGCGCGTGGAGCGAACCTCGTCGCCCATATCCCCGTCGACGATGTGCAGCGCCAGGTCCTCGCCGCCTTGCATGAGCCGGTAGCGCGGCTTGAGGTCCGCGAGGTGCAGGTTGGCGCGCTCCACGAGGAGCGAGAGCGTCACGGCCTGGGCGATCTGGGCGAACTTCCCGCCCTGCTTCGAGCCCACGGCCTCGTTGACCGCGCGCCAGGTGTCACAGGTCTCCTTCGCCGTCCGGATCTCGGCGTCGAGCCCCTTGAGGTGCTCGCGCAGCGCGTCATCGGCCTTGAGTGCTTGTGCGTTAGCGCCGGTCCGCTCGCGCATCTCGTCGCGGGCCTCCTCGCGAGTAGCCTTGGCGGCGCGCAGGTCAGGCTCGGTCTCATCGGGCAGACCCTTGTCGAGGCGCTCCTTCAGGTCATCCTGGCGGGCGGCCAGCGTGGAGATCGCGCCCGTCAGCGCCTCGTCGATCAACTTGAGCGTGTCCCGCAGGCGGGACGCCTCCGCCCCGCCCTTGCCGAGCAGAACGCCCAGCTCCTCGCGGCCCAGCCCGACCTGCGCGAGCTTGGCATCGAGATCGCTTCCGGCCTCCGCCTGTTCTTTTCGCGCCGGCACCAGCGCATCGCGCGCCGCCTTGAGGCGGGCATCGACGCCGGATTTCAGGCTGCGGGCCTCGGACAGGGCCGCCGCAAGGCTCTCCTTCTCCTCGGACGCCTTCAGGCGGGCCTCGTTGTGCCGAGTCCGGTGAGCCTCGGTTTCCTCGCCACCGAGCATCTCCGCCCGCTTGGCGCGCAGCTTGCCCAGCGCGTCTGCACGGTCTTTCTCCGCGCGCAGGGCGGTATCGAGGTTCGACTGTGCCGACGTGAACGCCGAGCTCGCCGAGGCGATCTTCGGCGCGAGCTCGCGGCGCGTGGCTTCGGCCGTGTCGCGGCGCGAGACCTGAGTGGTCCACCACTGGACGATGCTATGCAGCTTGCCGCGCACTGCGGCGGCATCCGCATCGAGCTTCTCGGGCGTCACCTTGACCGCGGCGAGTGCCGGCGAGATCTCGCGATCGATGTCGCCGATGCGTCGCGCGGCATGGGCCGCCTCCTGGTCCGAAAGCGAGGCCGCCGAAGTCTTCTCCGAGACGATTTGGGCCACCGCCTCGTGCTTCGGAGCGCGGGTCTCGATCGCCCCGGTATGGGACTGGACCGCCTTGCGGGTCTCCTCGAGTCCCGTGCGCAGGCGCGCCTGCTCGGCAAGCAGCTCCGCGACCTCCCCGCGCGGCGCGGCCAGCTTGTCCGCGAGAGTCGGACGCGC
>NZ_CAJYBT010000065.1 GCF_913064665.1 uncultured Thioclava sp. | reverse complement strand
CGACGATGGTGTAGGCGATTTCGGTATAGGCGTAGAAGCGGCGCTGTTCGGGGGTTTGCTCGTGGGCGGGGGTGTCGAAGAGGCGGGGTTGGGTGGTCATGGGGTTACCTTTTGTGGCGGGATTGTTGGGTGATGGTTTGGCCCCTTGCGGGTTCTCCACCAACCAAAACCGCTCGCCAACAAGTTTCATCTCCAATTACTCCCTCCGGCCAATGCGAAGTATATGTGCACAAATATTCTTCAAAACCGATTTAAGAAACGATCGAACAGATAAGAAATAGCCCATATAATATATATAAAAGTAAATCCCAATCCAAAAAAATGCAAAAACAAACCAAAACCCGAGTCCATTACTCAGAAAGAAGATTGGAGCCGCGCCTTTAGCCGCCAATAAGTGAAACAACCACCAAGACAGAAAACCTTGAGCACAGAAAACAAATATCACAAATGGAAAGGAAATTATATTATACGTTTCAGTGATTTCGTTATCTTGACGCTTGACCTCAAGAAGTATCTGTGAAGAAAATTCTGCATCTGTACCACGCACATGAAAGTCTACACCACTCAAGACCCTTGGCTTTAATGCTTGAAGTGTCTGGACAGCCGCCGCACTCCCTACCCAGAGCACAAATATTACTATAGCAGTTAACTCCAACTTAATATCAGGCGAAAACTTATCTGCCTTCTCAAGAAAAGCTGCAACTACAGCGCTCCAAGCAACAAAGCTCACTCCACTAACTGACGCTATTACGAAAAGGACAGATTTCGAGATGAGTGAGCGTCTCTCGAAACGTCTCCGCTCTAATAACCTAAAATAGCTGAAATGGGTTGCGCTACCTTCATCTGCGAGCCATTCGGCAAAAGTCCTTTCAGATGAGTAAGCCTCTTGCCTAGTCTCACTCACCGGCTCAACCCACCAGCCACCGTCGGCAGATCCAGCGCGCTGAACCCATAGTGCTTCAACCAGCGCAGGTCGCTCTCAAAGAACGCCCGCAGGTCGGGGATGCCGTATTTCAGCATCGCCAACCGATCGATCCCGATGCCAAAGGCAAAGCCTTGCCATTCGCTCGGGTCGATCCCGGCCGATTGCAGCACTTTGGGGTGCACCATCCCCGAGCCGAGGATCTCCATCCAGTCGTCGCCCTCGCCGATTTTCAGGCTGCCGCCCGCCCAGGAACAGCGGATATCGACCTCGGCGGAGGGCTCGGTGAAGGGGAAATGCGAGGCGCGGAAGCGCAGCTCGACCCCGTCCACCTCAAAGAAGGTCTTGCAGAACTCTTCGAGGACCCATTTCAGGTTCGCCATCGAGATGTCTTTGCCGATCGCCAGCCCCTCGATTTGATGGAACATCGGCGTGTGGGTCTGGTCCATATCCATGCGGTAGACGCGGCCCGGCGCGATCACGCGGATCGGTGCGCCCTGTTCCAGCATCGCGCGGATCTGCACCGGCGAGGTATGGGTGCGCAGCACATGCGGCGGGCGGTCGTCGCCCTCGGCGCGGTGCATGAAGAACGTGTCATGTTCCTGACGCGCGGGGTGTTCGGGCGCGATGTTGAGCGCGTCGAAATTGTGCCAGTCATCTTCGATCTGCGGGCCTTCGGCCACGGCAAAGCCCATATCGGCGAAGATCGCGGTGACCTCGTCCATCACTTGGCTGACCGGGTGAATGGTGCCCTGACGGCGCGGACGACCGGGCAGCGTCACATCCAGCCACTCCTCGCGCAGACGGGCATCCAACGCGGCATCGGCGAGCGCGGATTTCTTGGCGCGCAGGGCGGCGTCGATCTCATCCTTGAGGATATTGAGCGCCTTGCCCGTGGTCTGGCGCTCTTCGGGCGTCATCTTGCCCAGCTCGCGCATTTTGAGGCTGATTTCGCCCTTCTTGCCAAGCGCGGTCAGGCGCAACTCTTCGAGGCCGGCCTCGTCGGTCATATCGGCAATGGCGGTGAGGTATTTCTCGCGCAGATCTTGCATGTTCTTCCCCGCAAATTCTTTGGCCTAGGGGTTAGCCGCAGGGCGACAAGTTTGCAACCTTGCCTTTATACGATGGCCTAAACTTAAGGCGCTGACCCGTTGCCGGAGGGCGACAGGCAACAAGCGAGAAGGGGCGCGTGCCGGCGCATTTGCCTTGAAACTCCC
The DNA here is from genome assembly GCF_913064665.1 of uncultured Thioclava sp. Lineage (GTDB taxonomy): Bacteria > Pseudomonadota > Alphaproteobacteria > Rhodobacterales > Rhodobacteraceae > Thioclava > Thioclava arctica. The sequence goes on along the minus strand of NZ_CAJYBT010000065.1, from coordinate 10,792 downwards.
CGCTGGAGGCGACGGCAGGCCCCTCAGGCGCGTGCGTTTGGGGGGATGTGACGCAGTGTTTTACTTTTCCTTTCGGGCCTGCTCGGTATCGTGGCGCGGTCAACAAAAGGGAGGCGCGCAATGTCGTATCAGGCGATCAGCTACGCGAATGAAGACGGGGTTGGGATTATCACGCTCAACCGGGCGGAGGTGATGAACGCGCTCAACAGCCAGATGCGTGCAGAGCTTTTGGAAGCCATCAAGCGCGCCGAGGCAGAGGCCCGCGTGATCGTGTTGACCGGGGCCGGGCGGGCGTTTTGTTCGGGTCAGGATCTGGGGGATGGCGCTGCGGCGGCGGGGCTCGATCTGGAGCGGGTGTTGCGCGATGAATACGAACCGTTGCTGCGCGCGATCTATGACTGTCGCGTGCCGGTGATTGCGGCGGTGAACGGGCCTGCGGCGGGGGCGGGGGCGAACCTTGCGCTGGCGGCGGATGTGGTGATTGCGAGCGATGCGGCGGTGTTCTTGCAGGCGTTCACGCGCATCGGGTTGATGCCGGATGCAGGAGGCACCTATTGGCTGCCCCGTCAGGTGGGCTTTGCGCGGGCGATGGGCTTGGCGCTGTTCGCCGAAAAGATCACGGCGCGTCAGGCCGTGGACTGGGGCATGATCTGGGAGGCCGTGGCCGAGGTCGATTTCGATCATCACTGGCGCGCCCGTGCAGCCCATCTGGCCAATGGTCCAACTGCGGCTTACGGCGCGGTCAAGCGTGCGTTGCGCGAGGGCTATGGCAATGATCTGGCGGCGCAACTGGAGCTGGAGGCGGAGTTGCAAGGGAGCTTGGGCAAGACCCATGATTTCCGCGAGGGCGTGCTGGCATTTTTGGAAAAACGCCCGCCGCAATTTGAGGGCCGTTGAGGCTTGCCTCCGCGCGCGCGCCGCGCTAGCCAAGGGCAGCGCGGGCGTGGCGGAATGGTAGACGCATGGGACTTAAACTCCCTGGGCCGAAAGGCCGTGCCGGTTCAAGTCCGGCCGCCCGCACCACTATGGGAGTTGGCACAAACACCACCTGAATGTGAGAGTTTGTGAGGCGATCATGCGCCAAATGCACGCCCTTGCCGCCCAATCGAGGCTTGCCCCCTAACGGCGCTGCCCCTACACCCAAATGCGGCAAACAGGGGGAATTCATGGCTCGCAGACCCATCGGCCCGGCGGATGACCGGCCCAAGACCAAACAGATCGGTGCGTTGCGCGGACTTGCGCCCTTTGTCGCCCCCTATAAGGGCTATGCGGCGGCGGCGCTGTTGGCGCTGATCGCGACGGCCTCGATCTCGCTGATCCTGCCCTTGGCGGTACGCCGGGTGATTGACGGGTTTCAGCAAGGGGCTGCGCTGCTGGATAAGTATTTCGCCGCCGCGCTATTCATTGCGGCGCTGCTCGCGCTGGGGACGGGGGCGCGCTATTACCTTGTGACGCGCTTTGGCGAACGGGTCGTGGCCGATATTCGCAAGGCGGTGTTTGACCGCGTGATGTCGATGAGCCCGGCCTTTTTCGAGCGCATCCTGACCGGCGAGATCATCTCGCGTATCACCACCGATACCACGCTGATCCTCTCGGTGATCGGCTCGTCGGTGTCGGTGGCGCTGCGCAACGTGCTGATCCTGATCGGCGGCATGATCATGTTGCTGTTCACCTCGGCCAAGCTGACGGGGCTGGTGTTGTTGGTGGTGCCGCTGGTGGTGATCCCGATCGTGGTTCTGGGCCGGCGTTTGCGCAATCTGGGGCGCGAAAATCAGGACTGGATCGCAAATTCCTCGGGCTCGGCGTCCGAGGCGTTGCTGGCGGCGCAAACCGTGCAGGCCTTTACCCATGAGGCGATCACGCGGGCCAATTTCGCCCATGTCACGGAACAGGCATTCCTGTCGGCCAAAAAGCGGATCGGCACGCGTGCGGTGATGACGGTGATCGTGATTTTCCTCGTCTTCGCGGGCGTTGTTGGCGTGCTGTGGGTCGGGGCGCGCGATGTGCGCGCGAGTGAGATGTCGGTCGGCGAGCTGGTGCAATTCGTGATCTACGCGGTGATGGTGGCGGGCTCGGTGGGTGCGCTGTCGGAAATCTGGTCGGAATTGCAGCGCGCGGCGGGGGCGACCGAACGTCTGGTCGAGTTGCTGCAAAGCGAGGACACGGTCAAAGACCCCGCCCATCCGGTGCCGATGCCGATGCCTGCGCAGGGTGCGATCCGCTTTGAGGATGTGTCATTCCACTATCCCTCGCGGCCTCAGACCTCGGCGCTGGATCATGTCGATCTGGTGATCGCACCGGGCGAGACGGTGGCGCTTGTGGGCCCTTCGGGGGCGGGCAAGACGACCGTGATCCAGTTGATCCAGCGGTTCTGGGACCCGGAAACCGGCCGCGTGACGATTGACGGCTATGACCTGCGCGAAATGGCGCGCCATGATTTCCGTCAGGCCGTGGCGCTGGTGCCCCAAGACCCGGTGGTGTTTGCCGCCTCGGCGCGCGACAACATCCGCTTTGGGCGCCCCGATGCAAGCGATCAAGAGGTCGAAGAGGCCGCGCGCGCGGCGCATGCCTATGATTTCCTGAGCGCGCTGCCCGACGGGTTTGATACCTATGTGGGCGAACGTGGCGTGATGCTGTCGGGCGGGCAGAAACAGCGCATCGCGATTGCGCGCGCGATTCTGCGCGACGCGCCGATCTTGCTGCTCGACGAGGCAACTTCGGCCCTTGATGCGGCGTCTGAGCGCGAGGTTCAGGCAGCGGTCGATCAATTGGCGCGCACCCGCACCACGGTGATCGTGGCGCACCGCTTGGCGACTGTGAAAAAGGCCGACCGGATCGTGGTCTTTGAGGATGGGCGCATCGTGGCGCAGGGCAGCCATGACAGCCTTGTGGCCGAGGGCGGGCTTTATGCCGAACTGGCGCGGCTGCAATTCACGGATGGGATGTAATCGCGCGGGCGCGTTCTGATGCAAGAACGCGCCATTTTCCCCTGTCCTTGAATCAAGCCTTGGGGCATCCTGTGTGTAAGGCTGGCCTGACCAGTTGTGCAAAATGGGAGAATCCGATGGGTTTGTGGAATTTCGTAAAGGGTGCGGGCAAGTCTCTGTTTGGCAAAGAGGCCGCGGCGGCTGAGGCCCCCAAGGAAGACGCGCTCAGGGCAGAATTGAAGAATCTGGGGCTCGATGCCTCGGGCGTCGATCTGGCCGTTGACGGCGACAAGGTTGTGGTCAAGGGCAAGGCGATTGACGCTGAGACCAAGGAAAAGATCATCCTGGCCGTGGGCAATGTGGATGGCGTGGCCTCGGTCGAGACCGAGCAAGACGACGACACTGCCGATGCCGTGTTCCACACCGTTGTAAAGGGCGACACGCTATCGGCGATTGCCAAAAAGACGCTGGGCAATGCCAATCTGTATCCCAAGATTTTTGAGGCCAACAAGCCGATGCTGACGCATCCCGACAAGATCTACCCCGGTCAGGTACTGCGTATTCCCAAGGCCTGATCGCTTTTGGATCACTTAGATGCGACGGGGCGTCTTTCGGGGCGCCCTTTTGCTTGAAAAGACGCCCGCGTTTCCCCACGTCAAAAGACAATGACGTGACGTATCAATCCGCGCTCCCCCTTGCCGTGGGCGCAGATTTTGCCGCATCCTGCACAGGCGGGATCGCAGGAGGCGCGGCACCGCCAAGGGGAGGACTAACATGCAGCAACGATTTGCAACGATCGCCGACCGCGATGCCGTTGAGGCCGAAAAGCCGTGGGAGGCGCGCAAACGCCCAGCCACGCTCTATGGTTTCCTCAGCGAGACCTGCGCGACGCATGGCGACCGGCCTGCGATCACCTTCCAAATCCTCTCGGGGCCCAAGGACAAAGCCGAAACGCTGAGCTGGTCGCAACTGCATGGCCATGTAACGCAAGGCGCCAACCTGTTGCGCCATCTGGGCGTGGGGCCAAGTGATACGGTCGCCTACCTGCTGCCCAACGCGCTGGAAACGGCAGTGGTATTGCTGGCAGGGGCCACGGCGGGGATCGTGAACCCGATTAACCCGTTGCTGGATTCCGAGCAGATCGGCGCGATCCTGCGCGAGACCAAGGCCAAGGTTCTGGTGACGCTCAAGGCCTTCCCCAAGACCGATGTTGCGCAAAAGGCTGCCGAGGCGGTGCGTCTTGCCCCCAATGTGCAGGCCGTGCTTGAGATTGATCTCAACCGCTATCTGACCCCGCCCAAAAGCTGGATCGTGCCGCTCATCCGCCCTAAGGTTGAGGTCAAGCACCACGCCAAGGTGATGAATTTCAACGCCGAGGCGGCGAAGCTGCCCGGCGATCGACTGATGTTCGAGGATGTGCAGCAAGACCGGGTGGCGGCCTATTTCCACACCGGCGGCACCACGGGCATGCCGAAAGTGGCGCAGCACAAATATTCCGGCATGATCTATAACGGCTGGCTCGGTGGGCGACTGTTATTTGACGACACCGATGTGATGATGTGCCCGTTGCCGCTGTTTCATGTCTTTGCCGCCTATCCGATCTTGATGTCGGCGATTGCCAGTGGCGCGCATGTCGTCTTCCCGACGCCTGCGGGCTATCGCGGCGAGGGGGTGTTTGACAATTTCTGGAAGCTGGTCGAGCGCTATAAGGTCACCTTCCTGATCACCGTGCCCACCGCGATCTCTGCGCTGATGCAACGCCCGGTGGATGCCGATATTTCCTCGCTGCGCACCGCGCTGTCGGGGTCGGCCCCGCTGCCGATTGAGCTGTATAACCGCTTCAAGAAGGCTACCGGTGTCGAGATTTCCGAGGGCTACGGTCTGACCGAGGCGACCTGTCTGGTGTCGGTCAATCCGGTGGATGGCGTGAAAAAGGTCGGCTCGGTCGGCATTCCGCTGCCCTACACGCATGTGCGGATCTTGCGCAAACGCAATGGCAGTTTCGATGAATGTGGGATCGATGAGGTGGGCGAGATTTGCGTCGCCAATCCCGGCGTGTTCGAGGGCTCGACCTATACCGAGGCCGACAAGAACCACGATCTGTTCGCCGAAGAGCGGTTTTTGCGCACCGGCGATTTGGGCCGGATCGACCCGGATGGCTATTTGTGGATCACCGGGCGCGCCAAGGATTTGATCATTCGTGGCGGCCATAATATCGACCCTGCCGAGATCGAGGATGCGCTGTTATCCCATCCTGCGGTGGCCTTTGCGGGCGCGATCGGTCAGCCCGACGCCTTTGCGGGTGAATTACCCTGCGCCTATGTCGAACTGGTCGGCGGGCAGACCGTAAGCGTCGAGGAGTTGCTTGAGCACGCCAAGAAAAACATCCACGAGCGCGCCGCGGTCCCGAAACATCTTGAGATCATGGACGAGCTGCCCAAGACCGCCGTGGGCAAGATTTTCAAACCCGACCTGCGTAAAAGCGCGATCATCCGGGTGCTCAATGAGGTGCTGAAAAGCAAAGGCGTGGCGGCGCATGTGATCTCGGTCACCGAGGATAAAAAGCGCGGACTGGTTGCCCATGTCGCCACCACGGGCAATTGCGACGAGGACAAGCTGGGCCATGTTCTGGGCGAGTTCACGGTGCCGTGGGATTGGGCGCGCTAGTCGCGTTTCCCTGACAAAAAAGACCTGACTCCACAGCGCCGCCCCAAGGGGGCGGCGTTTTTCGTTGTCCTTTATCCTTCGCAAAATCGTCGCCTCAGTGACCCGCCCGCGCCCCAATCAAGGCGCAATTGGAGAGCTTAATCTTCGTTAACAAAGCCTGAACTGCGCTGGGGGATTCCAGAGCGGAGGGCAGAACGAGACACAATGCAGGACCGCCGATCATGACGTTTTGCCGTTTCATAACCGGAATTTTCGCACTGGCACTGGCCGGAACGCTTAGCGCAGGCGCAGCCCAAGCGCTCAGCGTCGATCTGATCACCAACGGTGATTTCGAGACCGGCAATCTGAGCGGCTGGAGCACGACCACGACGGGTTACTCCAACGGGTTCCTGATTAATAATGGGAACGTCAATCCCGCAGGGCCGCAGGGGCGCACTGCGCCGATTTCCGGGAACTATGACGTTTTGAGTTCTCAAACCGGTTACGGTATCGGCACGCTCACGCAGTTTTTCACGGTGCCTGACCAGATCATCAGCGCGACCTTCAGCTTTACCGAGAAGGTGATAAATTACTACGTGCTTGGCTATTCCGATCCCAATCAGGAATTTCGCGTCAACCTGATCAATCAGGCGGGCACCGTGATTTCCAATATCTTCTCGACCGACGCTGGCGACAACACACGTCCCACTAGCCCGACGACGCTGAGCTATGATCTGACGTCTCTGTTGCAGGCCAATCTGGGCAACACGCTGGGCGTGCAGTTCCAGCAGCAAGATAGTTATTATTACATGAATACCTCGCTTGACGATATCAAGATGATGGTTGAGACGCCGGCCGCCGTACCGCTGCCGCCCACGATCTGGATGATGTTGGCCGCGTTGGGTCTGTTTGGTTTTCTTGCCTGGAAACGGCGCGATGCGGGCAATGCGATGTCGTTCACGGCCATGCCGGCCTGAGAAGCGCCAGCATCCCTCAGACCTGACGATGTGCGCACCATTGAGGTGGGGCGCACATTTTGCATTGACCCAAAACTGACCGCCAAAATGACGCCCCAAAGTCTTGGATGCGCCCAACTCTGAGCGCAATTGGGGAGCTAAATCATCCTTAACAAAGCCTGAACTGCGCTGGGGGTTTCCAGAGTGGAGGGCAGACCAAGATACTGTGCAGGACCGACGATCATGACGTTTCGCCGTTTCATAACCGGAGTTTTCGCGCTGGCACTGGCTGGAACGCTTAGCGCGGGCGCCGCTCAGGCGCTCAGCGTCGATCTGATCACCAATGGTGATTTTGAAACCGGTAATCTGTCGGGCTGGAGCACGACCGCGAACAGCCGTGGCGAAAGCTTTGAAAGCGTGCGGGGGCGGCGTACGACCCCGGCCTTGGCGGGCCGATATGACGTGAGCTATGATCCGAAATATGCGGGCGTATCCACGCTGACGCAATATTTCACGGTGCCAGATCGCATCGTGTCCGCTACGTTCAATTTCACGCAACAGATCGATCTGTTCGGCTACTACAGCATCCCCAATCAGCAATTTACGGCGTCGATCATAAACTCTGTGGGCGCCGTGATTTCTCAGGTCTATTCGACGGCGGCTTCGGGGCTGCAACTGGGGGCTGGCACCGCCTCGACGCTGAGCTTTGATCTGACCTCGTTGATGCAGGCAAATGTGGGCAATTCACTGGGCGTGCAGTTCTCGCTTGAGGCGCAGACCTGGTCGATGAGCGCAACGCTCGACGACATCGCGATGATGGTCGAAACGCCGGCCTCGGTGCCGCTGCCGCCCACGATCTGGATGATGCTGGCGGGGCTGGGCTTGTTTGGCTGGCTTGGCTGGAAGCGGCGCGCGGGCGATGCATCCTCGTTTGAGGGTCAGACCGCCTAGCGCCCCACGCCCATTGATGCTGACTCCAAGCCTGCCTGTGAGGGCAGGCTTTCGCATTTGGCGAAACCGGTGGCTTGGGTTACCCTAGGGCAGGATCAGGGGGCGAGCATGCGCAAACTTCTGGTATTGCTGGCTTTGGCGGGCTGCGGCTTTGTCGATTACAAGGCCGCGCCGGTGGGCAAATTCGAAGGCGCGCTGTTCGTGATGTGGGTTGATGAAAGCCAGCGGGGCTTGGGCGATGGCTCGTTCGTTTTTGTGCCCACCGCCGACCCGCTGCGCTTTACGCGCGGGGCCAAGGGCACGGTGCAGGTGATCGAACCTGCGATGATGTATACCGATGGCGGCTCGATTCCGCAGATGGCGCAGGCGATGAACGGGTTCTCGCCTTGGGGATATGCGCCCGCCTATATGGTGCATGACTGGCTTTTCGTGGCGCGCAAATGTGCGCTGGACGGGCAAGCCACCCCGGCCGAGGCGGTGGTGGCTGAAATGCCCTTTATCGAAAGCGCCGAGATCGCCGCCGAGGCCATCAAATCGCTGATCGCGGCGGGCAAGGTGCAACCCAATGACGTGGCCCCGCAGGCGATCAGCTATGCGGTAGCCGGGCCGGTGTCGCGCCAGTTGTGGAATAAAAAGGGCGGCTGCCAACGCATCAAGCCCGAGCATCTCGCAATGATCCGCCGCGCCCTGCCCAGCGTGCAGCCGGTGATGGAAGCCGCCCCGGGAAAGCGCCGCATGGCAGCGCCCGCGCCTCAGGGGCCGGTGGCGAAGGTGGTGCAGGTGGTAGGGTTTTGAGGCGGTGAGCCGGGAGAAAGCGGCCTTCCGGTGGAAGGATGCCCCGGCGAACGCGCCGCGCGTGGCCGCGCAGGGGGGCATGCAATCGCAGGTCGCGGCGTAGGCGCGTGCAATGTGCGTACGTTCGCATAGCGCGATAAGGGCCGCGCCCGACCTCGGGTGGGCGCTCGCTCCGCTCGTGATATGCACTTTATCGTGCCGCATCCCCCTGACGTGTGAACCCGCGGTGGCGTTGCAATGCGCCCTCCCTTGGGGGAATGCGCAGGGACCGTCGCGCCAGTGGCGCGGCGAAAGCCCGAAGCATGGGTGCGGCCCGTGCTGGTCGCACGGGCTGGGGGAGGGCCGGTAGGAGTAAAGTTACTCGTTCGGGCGCTCGTTAGAAGCTTCTTTCGCGATCAGTTTCGTGGAGTCCTTCGCCTCTTTGATCGCCACAACTTTGCTCAACCGCATGCGCCTCTTTTCACGAGCGATATACCACTCTTCGAAGAGTAGCTCGATCAGTTCGATTAATGTTCTGGCCTCGTCTGCATCTACTTCAATTATTACAGAGATGTCTTTCTCCATATGCGCGCCGATGTTGCCGATGTCTCGAACTGCGTCTATAGCTTCGACGCTTTCCTCGGAAACACCGCGCGGCGCGTTGTCGTCGGCAAGAAGTTTACGAAGGGCGTTCACTTCGTCAATTAGTCGGTTCTTTGAAATGCCGCAAAAATCGCGGATCATACCTTGAAGGCAGCGACGAGCCAGTGTAGCTGATGCTTTCGGGCTTAAGTCACAAATTTTGCAAGCTTCTTCGTAATCGTCGCGCAGAACAGCTGGAATAAAGTCCGGGAGGACCTTAGCAAAACTAGGTGGCAACAGCCTAGAATGGTGAAGCGTTTCGGGTCCGGGCAGGATATAATAGTTCCCAGAACGGGTTCGATCTGCACGGACTATTTCGGCGCGAATTTCAAGCTGGTTGCACTCTGGATTGGCGCAACGAACTGCTATTCCCCTTAAACCTACTTCTCCACATTCCGGTGCTTTGATCTCGAAGGGCATTTGAATTTGGCTAAAATTCGGTGAAGTAACCGTCTGTCCTTGGCCGCAGTAGGGGCATTCCCAATACATATTTTCGCCTTAAAATAATTCCCAATTATCCACCAAACAAAGTCGATTTCCTGCTTTTCGCATAGGCAGTATTGGCGGGCCTACTGCGAAAATTCAGGTTTTCCAGGATAAAGCTGTCCAACCACCGCGCGCCGCATTTGAATTGCCAGTGGATCATGGAAAATCTCTAAGGCAAGTTTGGCCTGCTTGATGGTCAACCAACCATCAGAAATCCGCCAACGGCGAAAGAAAATCCAATCAAGCTCGTTTCTTCTCTGGAACACAATGCTTCGTAGAGATTCTTCCGGGGTTCTCAATCGACCTATGCGTGCCTTGGGGCCATGTGTGAGGCGCAACTCTTCAATTGCTGATTGTTGCTGAGCAACTGATGCTTCGATGTCTTGGTCACTGATCACCACCAAGCTCTCGATCTTGTCGCGGACATCGTTGGGAAGCGTATCTACCGCCTCGTGCATCGAGTTCACAAAACGAGGATCGTTCGAAACATTCAGCGCCCAAGCACGGGGCTGCTCGCGCCAAAGAACAGTTTCAGCGTGATCAGCCCAACAGCCGTCGATGATCAGGCCCAATTTGAGGAGAACAGGCAACAGATCGGAAGCGGCATGGGCCGGGCTCAGCACTTCCTTTGAGGCAATGTTTGGAACTGGCGATTGTCGCTGTTCAGTAGGTGGAACGATTGTGAAACCTGACCAGCCTACGCGTGTAGGCTGCTTGGAGCCGTCGGCAAGGCGATAAGATAGCTTGTTTTGTTGCTCAGCCAACCCCAGCACCGCAACGCATATGTCGTCCCACCTTGGGAGCGGGTTTGGAAACATGGAATTTGCGAGCGGCACAGCGCCCCAATCAGTTTCCTCTGCATAGCCAAGCGCTACCAAGGCTTCACAGCCAATTTGATAAGCGGTGGAGAACTTATGATTCCATCCGCCTCTGTCGCCATCTCGCGGGAGATTGTTTGAAAGGAAATCAATGACCACCGGAGCCCAACCAGAAACAGGTCCTTGCGCACTCATTATCTCGCCTTCATGTCATTGAACAAACTGGAATTTCACACACCATCATAGACAATGGAAACGCCGGTGCAAGTTCACGAGGTCTTATTACTCATGGCCAACTCAACCCCCATTCCGGTGTTCTGCGAACCTGCCGACCGACTGCACAGCAGAGCAATCCCCGCATCTGTTCGACGACAGGGATTGGCTTCCAGACCGTCGTGGCGATCGCCTTGGTGCCGGACGCTGTTTTCCTGTTCCTGATCTTCACTTCCTGTTGGCGGTGGTTCCAGCGCCACAGAATTTCGTCCAGATATCTTTGAAGATGTTGTCGGTCCAGGCGATGGTAAACACCAATCAGAGCGCGTTGCACTTGGGAGTTCACAGCCTCGACGGTGTTGATGTGTGCCCCTTTGGA
>NZ_CAJYBT010000064.1 GCF_913064665.1 uncultured Thioclava sp. | reverse complement strand
ATCATGTTTGGCCGTCTAAAAGACTGGAGGCGTGTCGCAACCCGCTATGACAGATGTCCAAAGGTATTTCTGTCAGCCATCGCTCTCGCTGCAACTGTCTTATTCTGGTTATGAGTCCTGAGCCTAAGCGCATGGCGTCATAATGCGAACCATGCGCATAGACTTAATCAACAACCCCATTGCGATGCCGCCAGAAGGCGGCATCCACCCCATCAACAGAGCCTATTCGATCTGAATTACAGACGATTCAGCGGGATCCTGATGCCGAGCGACAGAACCTGATCCGAAGTGTTGAAGGTCAGAGGTTGAACCGGGGTACCACCGGCACTTGTCGAAGCTGAGCCGCCTTGTGCCTTACCAAACTGGTAATAGCGATAAGAGGCTTCAAGCATGACCGGATGCGTGCCGACATTCGTCAACTGCATCGAGACGCCCACGCCCACTGAGAACGCTGGCGAGAAAGTTGTGCTTCCTTCGAACGTCCGGACCGGCGTCGCCGCAGCCGCATTGGTGCGCGTCCACTGGCCCACCTTGTTGCCGGCAAGCCCGATCCCCGCGACCAAGAAAGGCTGGATGCGAGAGTTCACGCCCTGCTGCTCAAGCGGAGAGTAAAACAGGTTTGCCATCAATGCGGTGGTTCTGACACTGCCAGCGGTGATATCGGCATGGGGTCCCGGGGTCGGGCTCGTCCATGGGCCCTTTAGACCGGTTTTCGAGGTTGCGATCAAAGAGATGTCGCCACGAAACCCGTTCATCCAGTCGTAGCCGAACGCAATTGCGGCCAGTCCGCCATTTTTCGATTCCAGATCGAAGTTGACCCTTGGGTCAGCGGGATAGCCGGGCGGCAACCAATAGGCATCGTTAAGGGACGTGCGGCCGGCACCGATTTCAGCCCGGACATATGGGCCATAAGTGACGCTCGCCACGTTTTTCGGATTGATCACAGTCACCGGGCTGGGGGCTGTTTCCATGCCTCCCGCCATAGCTCCGATCGACGTCAGAGCGGTGGCTCCCATAAATGACAGTGCAGCGGCTGCAACTTTTGAACGCATTACGTTTCTCCTGGTACTTCCTCGCCGCACGTCAGAGCACCATGTGCCGCGAAACGGTCGAATTAATCTTCATGGCTTGTATGGAAAAGACACTTACGCGCGGCCTGGGTCAACGATCAACGTGACCTGACCGAAATCAAGTCACGCCAATGTGCCAATAAAACCACGTATTTATTAACCATGTCCTGCCAAGACAGCGATCCGCACGGCCTCGGCATCTGCGGCCAGACGCGCCGCCTCGGTTGGCGATACGGGTGCCCCCAGAATGGTGGAAACCGCAGTCACGGCGTCCGGCGAAATCGGTACAGTTTTGTCAGACGCGACGCCGAGGAACACGGCCATCAGTGTCTCGTTGCTGTTGCTGACGCCGGGAAGCGAAATCGATCCATCCAACGCATCGCGCAGCATGGACAGGTTTTGCAAAGGAGAATCAATATAGGTCTGGTTATCGAAGTTCGTCGACAAAGACATGACGATGTCGCTGAGGGACTGGTTGTAGAACGCTGCCATCTCGGGCGAGAGGGTTGCCATAGCTTCGGCATAGGCGCGGTCCAGCACATGGCTCGGCGAGCGCGCGACGTTCAGGCGGCCCAGTTCAACTTCGGGGAGACCTTCTTGCGACCAGACAGGCTTGCCAGAGCGGGTCGATCCCGCACTCCCGGCCTTCGGGCCTTTGCCTTCTGAATCGGCGTCGGGACCACCTTGACCGTGACCGTCGTCACCCAGACCATTCGCGCCGTTTTTCGGGCCTTTTTTGCCACCCGTATCCGTATGCCCGCTGTCGTCTCCGGTTTGCCCATCGGAGTGTCCACCTTGGCCGCCCTTATTGCCGGCGCCAGCGCCTTCAGTATGGCTGCCACTCGTGCCTTCTTCGGCATTTGCTGCGCCAAGGAAACCATACGAGCTTCCGAAGTAAGAGGTGCCGCCGATGATTGCGACGATTGCCGCCACTGAAAGCCCCGTCAGCATCGACCGCTTCCGATTATTATTTGAGCCAATCATAATATCATCCCCTAGATTTCTTTGTTCTGTGATGTGTTTGATTGCGCCACAGAACACGTCCCCGAAACTGGCGGCGCAGAAAACTATGCGCCGCCGCCTCTCTTAAGCGTCAAGCGCAGATCAGCCGTGGCCAGCCAGAACTGCGACGCGCACTGCTTCTGCGTCTACAGCAAGAGCCGCCGCAGCATCCCCCGTGATGGGCGTCCCAAGAATTTTCGAGACCGCAATCACCGTATCAGTTGTGATCGGCACGGTTTTGTCCGAAGCAACGCCAAGGAAGACTGCCTCAAGCACCTCGTTGCTATTGGTCACGCCCGGCAGCGAGATCGAGCCGTCAAGCGCATCACGCAAGAATGCAAGGTTCTGCAGCGGTGAGTCGACATAGGACTGTTGGTCGAAATTGAGCGACAGATTTGAGATAATGTCGTCCAAGCTCATGTTGTAGAACGTCACCATGTCGGTGTTCAGGCTTGCCAGCGCCTCGTCATAAGCGCGATCAAGCACATGCGACGGAGAGCGCGCAACGCTCAATCGACCAAGCTCTACTTCAGGAATACCTTCTTCAGCCCAATTCGGTTTGCCGGAACGGGTGGACCCTTCGTTGCCAGCCTTCGGCCCTTTGCCTTCAGAGTCCGCGTCCGGACCACCTTGACCCTGACCATCGTTACCTTTGGCGCCTTGGCCATTTTGACCTTTGGAACCTTGCCCTTGCTGACCCTGATCCCCACCCGACGATTCTGCGACTGCCGCACCCGACAGATGGCTGAGCGGTTGGAAGGCGAGATTGCCGCCAAAACCGATAGCCAAAGCCAATGCCGAAACGGTTGCCACACGCTTTGCGGGAAGTAAGATATTCACACTCATGTAATTCTCCTCCAAATAAAACTCTTGTCTAGCAGAGCTGAGAATTAAAATATCGGAGCCAAGTCCAACTTTCATTGATGTGGATCAACGGAGATCGCCTAAGTTGCGAAAACCTGTCGTTATTTTTGGATCAGTCGGTCCAGTTTCTATTGGTGGCGACAAACCAATGCGGATCGTTTGATATCTGGAGCGCTATCACGACATCAGGATGTCTGACGCAACCATTTCGCGCATCCTGCGCTGCCATGGGATGAACTCCCTTCCGCACGGTACCCCGATGCGCAAAGTTCATACAAAACGATATCAGAAACAGGCGCCGGGGCATCATCACCAGATGACGTTAAGTTCCTGACCTTTGTCGGCAAAAAGGGCTAGGCGGCCATGAGTTCCAAGCCGAATTCCATTGGCACGTCGAGGAACTGGGCATCCGCCACTGAATTTCAATCCAGCCGCGACCGGAGCCGGTAGGTATTTACACCGATCGGCACAGGTTGAGCAATCGCTCGACATGCGGTGCTTTCATTTCGCGCAGCGGGGCGGTCGAGTGCGGCGGTCAGGAACCTTGCGTTCAGCCGGGGTCCGGCAGTCCAAGCCTGAATGCGGGCGTTTTGTGTCGCAATCAGTCGCTCAGGCAGCGATCAAACTCTGTGCGAGGGCAGATTGTGGAACATAGTCTCGTTGAGCAACTCGTCGCGCATACGCCCGTTGCAGCTCTCCTCGAAGACACCGCAAGCTCTATCCCGTTCACGCAGGAGGCCGACCTGCGCCAGAATTCGCGGCGCCTTCGTCATGTCGGTGAACTGACAGTCCCTTTCCTGTTCCGGCGTCACGGGCGAGCAAGCAGGTCAGGGCGGATCGCGCTGCGCGGCGGGAAGCTGCAGGGTCACGCGCAGGCCCGGAGACATGTTCTCGATCTTCAACGCGCCGCCAACCGCCTGAGCGATCTCGGTGCTGATGGCCAGCCCCAACCCATGCCCGCTTTCATCGGCACGCATGCCGCGCAGCCGGAACTCGTCGATGCGGTCCTCCGCCATGCCGGGGCCGTCATCGAGCACGTCGATCTCGACCATCTCGTGCCGCCGGGCGGCGCTGATCGTTACAAGGCTCGTGGCGTGACGGCTCGCATTCTCGATCAGGACCCCGAGGGCCTCGGTGAGATCATTGGCTTCAAGCGCGACACAGACATCCTCCGGCACCGCGATCTGCCAGTCCAGCGCACTGCCATCGGGCGTGCGCCGGACGACCGAGACGATATTTCGGGCCACTGGCGCAACCGTGGCCTTGCCTTTCGTCGTGCCCCCTGCGAGCCGTGATCGTGTCAGTTCCCGATCGACATGCCGGCGCATCGCATCCGCGATTTCCTCAATCGCGCGGGCAGCTTCGTTTTGATCGTTCTTTCTTAGGCGATCGGCCTCTCCCAGAAGGGCTTGCAACGGGGTCTTGAACCCGTGGGCAAGATCGCCAGCGCGCCGCCTTGCGCGTTCAAGCTCTGCCTCGCGCGCGTCGATCAAAGCATCGACCTCAATGGCAAGCGGCAAGACTTCCTTCGGAAAATCATCGCCAAGTCGTTTCTGCTGGCCAGATCGCACTGCGAGAACGCGTTTGCCAACCTCGGCAAGCGGGCGCAAACCGAAGAACAGTTGAACCCAGCCGGCCACGATCAAAGCAATCGCGAGGATCACGTTATAGGGGACAAGATCGCGTAAAAAATCGGCGCGCGCCTGCCTGAGATCTGCCGTGGTGAGCGCAACCGCAGCGCGAACCCGTTCGCTTCCAAGGGACGGCGGCAACGTGACGCTGCGTTCAAGGGTAAGAAGCGAGCCGTCTGCCTGATCGGGAAGAATATGGATGTGAACATGACCATCAGGCAGTTCATCAGGCGGTAGCGGAAGCACGTGATCCCAAAGCGAACGCGAGCGCAAGAGCGCGCCTTCGACAACGATTTGCCAGTAGAGCCCGCTCAGCGGTTGATCAAAGCGCGGGTCCGCAGGTGGATTTTGCAACTCTAGGGTGCCATCGGCGTCACGTCCCAGCCCGGCCACGACCTGATCAAGCTGGACTGATAGTTCGGCCTCGGCACGGCGCTGGACATGGGCTGCGAATAGGGCCGTCAACGCGATAGAGGCAATGACCAATGCGACCACGATCGCGAGCGCACCCGCGAGCGCAAGTCGCAGCCGGAGTGAGAGACGCCTCACGCAGCATCCCCTTCGAGAAAGTAGCCAAATCCGCGTCGCGTGCCGATGACACCGGGCCCAAGTTTGCGGCGCAGGCGTGCAATGACCGCCTCAAGCGCATTCGCCTCACGGGAATCGTCGTCGCCATAGAGGTGTTCAAGTAGCTCCGTTGGCGGCACGACCCGGTCGCGATGCAGCATCAGATAGGAAAGGAGCCGAAACTCAAGCGCAGTGGTCGAAAGCGGGACCCCGCCGATCAAAGCGCTCATCCGGTTGGTGTCGAGCGTCAGATCGCCGACGCTCTGGCTTGCCGAGGCGCGCCCCGCCGAACGACGGATCAGCGCGCGGGCCCGGGCCACGAGTTCTTCCATGCGAAACGGCTTTGGCAGGTAATCATCGGCGCCAGCGTCAATTCCCTCGACCCGTTCGGTCCACGCACCGCGCGCCGTAAGCACAAGAACAGGCATCTCACGGCCATTGGCCCGCCATTTTTTCAAGACGCTCAATCCGTCCATGTGTGGCAAGCCAAGATCGAGAATGACGAGATCGTAGTCTTCGGTGTCGCCCAGAAACCAGGCATCAAGCCCGTCTGCGCAAGTCTCAACGCGGTATCCGGCCGCCTCCAAAGCGGTCTTCAGGTCCGCCGCAATCCTTGGATCGTCTTCGACCGCCAACACACGCATCAGTTTTCCTCGCCGCCATCTCTTTCGTTGTTACCAACTGGCAAGCCGGTCGCCGCGTCAACCTCAAGCTCGACGACGCGTCCCTGAGGTGTGATGAGCTTCAGCTTATAAACATAGAGGCCATCGCTCTCTTCAAGTTCGACCTTGATGATGCGCCCGCCATATTGCTTCTGAATACCAGAGGATATCTGTTTCAACGACAGAATCTCGTTCCGCTCGACAGCACTGCGCGCCCGATCATGGTCGGCGCCGCCGTTTTGGCCGGACGAGTCGCCACCCGCACGCTGGCTAAGTGCCGGGCTGGCCAGCAGGACAAGAAGGATGGTGATGAGATGTTTCATACTGTCTTTTACCCCAACATACCTGACAAAACGCTGACAGCTCCCGTCAGGACAGTGTCAGCACGCCTATGACATGAATGGTGCATCGGGCAAACACGCCCAGCTTTCACTCGCAGGAGTATACCATGAAACGCAGCATTATTTTCACGACCGCCGTTACGGCCGCTATTGGCTGCTTTGCTCTGGGCGCGGCTCAGGCACAGGGACCGGCTGGCAAGGGTACGACCCCAATGAGCGCACAATCCGGGCAAATCACACTGCCCCAGCAGCGCGAAACCGTCAAAGTCCAGAACCAGAAACGTGAAACCAACGAATACCGCAAAGAGTATCGCAACGGTGAGGCTGAATATGACATGCCCTCCAACTACCGCGAGCGCGTTGGCGAGGCGAACCAGATTCGCAACCAATGGAAAAATATGGACGAGGTCACGAATGGCCTTCGCTCGGAGGGCTACCAGATCCGCAAGATCGAGATGGAGCGCTACGGCTATGAGGCCGACGTGCTCAACGGCGACGGTCGTAAACTCACGCTTCGTCTTGATCCGATCTCGGGCAAAGTAATCGGCTCGGAACTCGATTGATGATCACCGTGACAACCTCGCACGCGCCATGATCAGCGGGCGCAAACGCGTCTGATCATAGCGCCGCGAGGTCGGGCGAGCCTGCCGTGTCCCCAAGGCTCGCCCGAACTACAATTTTCTAGAGACAAAGCATTATGACCATTTGCTCCGCTGCGCCTGTTGCGGGCATCTCGCTGAATTTGACTTCATTATCGAACACGTTGGAGGCCGGGGTCGGCGTCGATGCGCTAATGTCCGTCGTCAGGATTTTTGGACCCCATGGCAGCTTTCTGACCGAAGGGCGGCAATTGCAACATCAGCGCGGATATCAAAATCTACTAGATATAAGCGCGACCAACTCGTCTCATTGACTCGCAATGGCGTCAGCAGCGCGAAGGGCCAACGCCATGATCGTCAGACTGGGAGCTTCCCCGCCCCCGGATGTGGGAAACGTGCTGGCATCTGCAATCCAGAGGTTCGGATGATCATGCGCCCGTCCCGTTGGGTCGGCGACCGACGTTGTGCGGTCGGACCCCATACGGGCAGTGCCAAAAACATGCGTGGCGGTAAAGCTATCGCGGCTGCCTGCCTCTTCCACCAGCACTGCCCCGGCCTCTGCCAGAACCGCCCGCGCAGCCTTGGCCATTTGGCGCAAACGCGTCACACTTTGCTTGGTCAATACGGAAGATATCCGCGCGACGGGCAGGCCGAGGGCATCGCGCTGCAGTGGATCAAGGTCGATGCCAGAGCGGGCATCGGGCACGACCCGCCCAACCGCGCCTACCGCCAGCGCACTGCCAAAGCTTTCACGCAGCGCGGCCTTTAACTCCGCGCCAAAGCCAGGAACCAGCCGCGTGGCATAACCAATGGGGCCGTTTAGCCCCGTCTCAAGCGTGGTATGATTGAGCCGGAAATCAGCCACACGCGCGTCTGCCTGACTCGGCGTCCAACAGATTGCATCGGCGGGTAGACCAAGATGGCTGCCAGTAAGGCCCGGCACAAACCCGACGCTGCGCCAAGACAACGTCTCCATGAAGTTCCGTCCGACTTGACCCGAGCTATTGGCCACGCCATCCGGCATTTCGGCGTTGGCCGACAGCAAGAGAAGCCGGGGGGTCTGCACCGCCCCTGCGGCCAATACGAGGATCGGCGTCTCGATGCTTTCACGTCGACCCGCGACAATGGCGTCAATCCGGACAATCCGACCATTGGGGCCAGTATGCAGGCGGGTGACGATGGAATTCGGCAGCAGCGTCAAGCGCCCCGTCTCGTCGGCTTGCGGCAAGAAAGTGACATCGGCTGATCCCTTGTCACCCAAGGGGCAACCGCGCGAGCATTGACCGCAATAGTTACAGGGCGGCCGGCCCTTCCACGGTGCAGACAAAGCTGCACGCGGGTTCACCTGCCAGCTTTGACCCAATCGCGACCCGGCCTGCTGCAGGGCCAACGCACCGGGGCTAAGCGGGTGCGGCGGCAAAGGATAAGGGCGACTGCGCCAGCGCTCGTCGTTGGTGTCGGCCCCAGCCACGCCCAAAACGTTTTCGACCTCGGTATAAAGCGGTTCGAGATTGGCGTAGCCAAGTGGCCAGTCTGTTCCTGAACCGGTCAGGCTGCGTTGGCGAAAGGCATCCGGGTGCAGGCGGTGCGCCTCTCCTACGAAATGCAGCGTGCTGCCGCCGACACCCTGCACATGCGAATAACCGCTGCTTGAAGGCGGGCGCGGCGATCCTGCTGGCAGACGCCACGGAAAGCCGCCGCGCGACCACGAGGCAAGGTCTTCGCTGTCTGCATGCAGCGTGCCAAGGTCGCCATAGGTGATACTCGCCTGGCTGCCGGGCCGAACGGGAAAGCCCTTTCGTTCCCACCCGGGGCTGTCCAGTGGATAGTCGCGTGCGGGATCAAAGGCGGGGCCTGCCTCGAGCAGAAGCACGCGTAGCCCATGCTGGCACAGTCGCCATGCTGCCGCAGCGCCCCCTGCGCCAGAACCGACGACGACGGCATCATGCCCCGTGATCAGCCCCATGGCGGTGGATAACCGTTTGGCTGCGGCGCGGGATCAAGCGGGAAACCCACAATCGCTTCAGATCGGGCGTAATAGAACTCGACCGCCAGAGCACGAAGGATGTGATAGAACCGCCCCGGTATCGCGTTGAAATCGGCGCTTTCCATAGCGGTCAGAACTTCAGTTTGTTGAGAGAGCGTAAGGGCGTGAAAAGGCTTATCCGTAAGATGGTCCATCCAGTTCAGCGCCGCCACAAACAGTCGCGTCATCATCTCGTTTTCTGCCACGAAATCGGCGATGTCACGGTCCACCTCCAGCGCGCTGGCCGAAGGTGAAAAATCATCAGCAGGCAGAAGGGTGTCGACCACAGAAGTAAGCGAAGCCATCGGGGCGGTATCGGCGACAGCCGACCCGCAGACCGATGCCAAGCCAACGCTTAACAAACCCATCAAAACGGCGCGCCGCTTGGCGTTCAATATGGGCGTCCTTGCCCCAAAGCCTTCGCCTCCAAAACGCAGCGGCATTTCTGGCGCGACCCTCAACAACCGAGCGTTAACCCGGAGTAACCGATGTGGTTGTCACCGTATCCGGCTTCTTCGTACCGCCCACACCGAACTGGACACCACGTTTGCAGAAATCGTAGCCGAAGGTCATCGAGGCATCGCTCGTGTTGTAGCCAATGCCAAGGTCGCATCCGAAGGTGCCGTCAAGGTTGTAGGTCACGCCTGCCGACGCAGCCGGTGCGTCGCGCTTATTGGTTGACAATAGCTTAAGAGACACACCGGGAGTCCCGCCGCCAATGCCTGTCCCACCGAAGGTCCAAGAAAGACCAAGAAACAGCGAAGGATCGTTTTTGACACTTGTAGTGGTGGTGGTGGGGGGAACCAGTTCTCCAGCAAAAGATGCCGTCGCACTTGCAAGCACAAATACCAGTGGAACGAATTTCGTAAACATGCGGTTTAGTCCTCTGCGGGTTATTTCAAGACATTAACTATCACGCGACCGTGAAACATAGCTATGCCAAAGTAACAAAAATGCCTGTGGATGGCCCAAATTCCAAAGCCAGAAAGACATGTGACTACTTCGTGCAGCCAACATGGTGCGAAACGAGTCCTCTGGGTTCCCGTCCTGCCGACTTAGATCTTGGTTCTGCGCTGCGATTCTTATAAACGACCGATATTGCGGGCTTATCAGGACACAGCGCGGCACCCGAGCGGGTCCAGAGCCCACCCTACCTGTAATATGTGGCTTCTATCACCGGTGAGCGAATGTCGTGTTTAGGCAACCAGCCGTCTTGGTGACGTTCGGCGACGAACCGACTCGTGCAGGCTCGGCAATGGACGAAGTCTCATCCCTCCGTCAGAGGTAAAGTAATCGTTTCAATATGACCTTTTAAAAAGCGAAAATAGTTTGTCAGGCCTGCACTCCCCCTCCTGCGGGATCGACGCCGCGCCCTCGCCTTGACCCAAGCAAGCGTGTCCAAGGCAGCGGAGATCAGCATCCCGACACTGCGCAATCTCGAACAGGGCAAGGGCAGCATTAGGTCGCTGTCGCGCGACCTGACCGGCAGGGTCGAGACATTGCTGCAGGTCCTTTTCGCCCTCGAGATCGGCGTTGTTGCAAATTGGCAGCTTGAGGCGTGACGACCCCGTTCCCCATTGGGGTCAGACCACGCGGAGGATCTCGGCGGTGCCGAGGGCGCTAATGCGGTTGATGCGGGCTATGCGTATCTGGATTTCAGCGGTCTGGCAGTCTGGGTCTCTCGCGGCGATACGCTCGCCCCCCCTTTACAAATGAGTCAGTCCTCTCTGGAGATCAATCAAGCGAAACCGGCCCTATTTCGGGGTAGAGGTCGCCTGGCCCCGGATTTTGCGGGTCTGTTTCTCCTCCGAAATGATGCAGAATTCCCCAAACTGCATTAAGCGCCGTCTGCACTGCACCTTCGACCCAAGCCGGCGTCCAACTGATACCGTCCCCTGCCAAGAAAATCCCGCGTTGCTCGGCAGGCAGAAGGTCCTGCATGAAATGCCCATACATACGGTGATTGTAGCGGTAGTGTCCCGGCAACGCCCCTTTGAAGGCCCCAAGGAAATTTTCGTCTGCCTCCCAGCTCACGCAGATAGGATTACCTCGGATATGGCTTGCAATATCTACCCCCGGATAGATATGCGACAGCGCCGCCAATGCGAGTTCAACGCGGGTTTCGGCATCAAGCGGCAGGACTTTCAGCGCATCTGTCATCCACGAATAGGATAGGCAGATCACCGCTGGCCGATCCGGACCATAGTCGAACAGATAAGTCCCCCGTGTAATTCTGTCAGTCAGGGTCATCGACATCACCGGACGGCCCGTTTCTGGATCAATGTCGTTCCAGAAAGGCCGGTCGACCATTACAAAGGTCTTAGCCGCCTGCATGTAGCGAGTGCGATCCAGAGCCATCCACAATTTTTGATCGAACAAAGCTTCATCGGTTTCAATGGAAGTCGTCAGCAAATGGGTCTGGCAGGTCACCAAGACCGCCTCATAAAGATCCGTATGCCCCCAACGATCAGTGACAGCGATCTTTCCCGATGCGTCGCGCGCGATCTTGGCGACCCTGCCGCGTGTCGCCCCGCCGTTTAGCTCGGACAAAGAACTGCGACCCCAAAATTCGCAATCGACCGGCAAGCGCCACAGCTT
This sequence comes from uncultured Thioclava sp., assembly GCF_913064665.1. Classification (GTDB taxonomy): domain Bacteria; phylum Pseudomonadota; class Alphaproteobacteria; order Rhodobacterales; family Rhodobacteraceae; genus Thioclava; species Thioclava arctica. The sequence goes on along the minus strand of NZ_CAJYBT010000064.1, from coordinate 1,812 downwards.
CTGAAGAACATCCTCGGCCCCGCCCTCAATATAGCGTTGCTCATCATCTAGTCGGCACAGATTTACCCTAAGAATCTCCAGCATCGAATTTGGAAAGTCGCTGTCCCAACCTCCGGTTCCAAACCCGACTTGCCCGAAAACCTCGCGATGGCGAAAGGTGAGTTTTCGAAATGCCTCTGACGATGTGACAAAATCATAAAACGTCCGCTCATCCCATTCCGACACCAGCGGGTCCCACAATTCCTTCACGCGTTTGGGATCGCGCGACCGTACTGCGGCTTGCAGATCGCAGAACCGTGCGCCCTCCTCAAGTGCCGCATCATAGGCATGAGCGACCTCGCGATAGAGGGTGGGTAGATCGTCGATGGAACGGGCGAAGAGGGTTTCCCCCTCCAAATCGATGACCGTTGACCCCGCAGCGTCACTTAGTGGGTTTGGAAACGGCATGCTCTTGCACCCGACACGGTCAACATAATGATAGAAGGCACGCGATGAGACTGGAAAGCGCATACCACCAAGTTCGGCGACGACATCCTCAGTCCCCTCGAAAATCTCCGATCTGAGCCGCCCGCCAAATTTTCCGGATTCGTAAACCACGGGGCGAAGCCCGAGTTTCATCAGTTCATGCCCAGCAACCACTCCGGCCGCTCCGGCCCCGATCACAGCCACTGACGCACCTTGACGCGCATCTGGAATTCGACCCAAGCCGCTAGGATGAGCGAGCCAGTCATCATAGGCGAATGGAAAGTCCGGGCCGAAGGCTGCAAACTCTTTCATGCGAGCTTCCTCTCTTGCACTTCTCAATTTTTGGATGTCGTCGCCTAACATGCGACTCAACGCGTCGGTTGACAGGAGATCATATTGAAAATCGTCGTTTGCCAACCCTGACCTAGCAATGGAGATCTGAATGGCGTCTTCGCGCGGATCGAAGAGGTAGCCCATTTAGCAGCCCGAGCGGGTGCGGCACTTGCCATATTTCCGGAACTTATTTTGCCCGGTTACAATCAACAAGATTCACTTATTTCTCGCGCTCAATCGCTTGACGGTCCTTGGTTGATACGGCTTCAAACCATCGCGCGCAAAAGCGGCGTTGCTTTGGTTCTCGGGAGGCCCTAGCGCGCCGACGATGCAATTTTCAATGCCGCGACGGTAATCGCGGGACAGGGTGAAGTGCTGGCACATTATTGGAAATTCAGCTTTTCGGGGATATGGAAAATCTGTCTTCACCTCTGGAACAGAGCCCCCTCCTCTCTTCTCACTCTTTCGTCGCAGGATCGGTCTGCTGATCCGCAATGATATAGAATTTCCGCAGCATGCTTCGATGATTGCAAAGCGTGGCGCTGAAATCATCTTGGTTCCCACAGCCAATCCAGCGGGATTTGAGCATATTCAAGAGTCGCTCATTCCCGCCCGTTCCCTCGATAACCGTCTCACGGTGGTCCATGCTAATTATTGCGGCGCCGAAAGCGGGCTGAATTTCGGCGGACGATCAGTAATATTCGGTCCCGACGCGCAAGAGATCGCAGCGGCAGGATTGCAGGAAGCAATACTAATCGCAGATATTTCGGCCCACGATACTTACCCAGCAGACACACTTTCCAATCAGACCGAGGACTATCGGACCATCTGACGTGTTGAATGTCACCGAGAACTGACCCGGTAGAAGTCAGAGTTGTCGCTGACGGGATGGGCAGCGGTTATTAGGGTGATCAACACAGTCTTTTTTGAGCTTAATTCGTTGATGACACGCAAAGACAACATGCTCAACTACGGCCCGCATCCCCTTACTCCCTCCTCCGCCCACCCACAGTG
>NZ_CAJYBT010000063.1 GCF_913064665.1 uncultured Thioclava sp. | reverse complement strand
TGTGGGCCATGAGGGGGAGTGATGTACAAGAGGAACGTACGCGGTGAAGGCGGGGCTGGTGGTGTGAGGGGGGATGAGCGGTTATAAGGGGATTAAATGAGGTTTTTTTTGGCTGTAATCCCGTGAGGCCCAGAGGGACAAAAAGTCCAGCCTGCGGCCCCGACCCCCTTTCCCCCCCCCCCCCCCAGCCGAAGGGGCCCTGCCCCTTTCGAAACCCCATCTAAATTGAGAAATCAAGCTCGCGATCGCGGGCGGAACAAATCTAGGAACACGCCTACGCAAAGTCGCGGCGACAATCCTTAGCGATTTGTATTTCGGATACCGACAGAGTTAAGAGACCTAATCGGCTAGTTGTTCGGTCCCGGCATTTGGTGGATCGGATTTAAGATGGATCGATCCGGCTCTAAAGTCCGGATCTTGCAGATGTATTCGTAAGGCGTGAGACCGCTGAGGGTCTTGAGCCTACGGGCGAAGTTGTAGGCAGCCTTGAAATCGGCGAGGTGGGCGCGCAATTGGTCGTGGTTTTCGTAATGGAAGCGTTTGACGGTCGCCTCCTTGATCGTCCGGTTCATTCTCTCGACCTGGCCATCGGTCCACGGATGGTTTGGCTTGGTCAGGCGGCGCTCGATCCCATTTGCCTCGCAGATCATGTCGAAGCGCATCTGGCGCGAATATGCCGTGTTCCTGTTCCGGGGCTGCTTGGCGAACTGAATTCCGTTTTCCGTTGCCCGGCAGTGGTTTGCTTGCAAACCATGAAAGGGGGGCAGGATCGTACAGATGCGATAGGGGACAGCCTTGAGCAGATGTTCGAGGACCTCCCTGGCGGTCTTGCGATCCGCCTTTTCCACGAGTTGGGTGATCGCAAATTTGCTGGTCCGGTCAATGCCAACAAAGCGATAGAGCTTGCCCTCCACCGTCTGAACTTCGGCGATATCGATGCGAAAGAAACCCCCTCTCGTGCATGTAAACATGCACTGCCGGGCAGTGGATGGGATAGCGCTTAAACTGCTGCCGCTTTGACTTGTCACCCTCGACATCCGGCAAGCGAGAGATGCCATGTCGCTGAAGGCAACGATGGAGCGCCGACTGTGTCGGATGCGGAAGCGACGGCTGGGGAGCATAGAGGCAATCATCCAGCGGCAGTCGCGTGTGCCGCCGGAATGCGACGATCATCGCCTCCTCAGATTCGGTGAGAACCGTCGAACGTGGCTCCTTCGGCCCGGTCTTCAGGTCCTCGACCGGCGTGCGCTTGGGCCATTTTGCGACGGATTTTGGGTTGATGCCTAGCTTCTTGCTCAGCTGCGCGAGCGAAGCTTGCGCTTCTCGGGACATTGCGTCGCAAATACCCTGCCAGCCAAAGGATCGCCGTATTTCTGCTCTGACGGCATGCGCCCGTCTCGGCGATGCAAGCATCACCTGCTGGTCAACGGGAGCGTGGCGCTCCCGTGTCGAACTTGACCCACAAGGCTTCCGTTCATTCCTGAGAAAGGATCGCACCATCAAACCGTGGGATCAAACAGGCATTGTTGCAGAATTCTGGCGGGCAAGGATTCACAACGTGAATCCATGTGGTTAGACGGGATGAATGAGCAAGCCCACACCCGCCCGCTCCCGCACGACGAACTGGTCCAGCTACAACGCCGCGCTCAGGAAGCGAGGGTCGTTGCTGATCTGGCTGGACAAGGAGAGGGCTTGGTTCGCGCCGCATGAGAGACGACCACCGGTCTTCTCGGACGCGGCGATCCAGTTCTGCCTGTCGCTCAAGGTGTTGTTCAAGCTAAAACTGAGACAGACCGGCGGGATGGTGGCAAATCTCTTGCGCCTTGCGGGACTGGATTGGCCTGTTCCAGACGGCTCCACACTGTGCCGCATGCAGAAGACCCTGACCGTCCAGATCCCGTATCGCCGCGCAGATCGGGCGCTGAACCTGCTGGTGGACAGCACCGGGATCAAGTTCCTTGGCGGCGGCGAATGGCAGGCAGGAAAGCACGGCGTTCAGGGGCGGCGCCAATGGCGCAAGGTGTATCTGGCAATGGACACCGCCACGTCCGACATCCGCGTCGTCGAATTCCCCCCAGCCGCGACGGCGACAGCCCGGTCTTGCCAGAGTTGCTGGACCAAATCCCCGAGGGCGAAGAGATCCGCACCGTGACTGCAGACGGCACCTACGACCCGGGGCTCCGCCCGTTCAGGGCTGAAACGATTCACTGGATCGTTTCCAAGACGCCCTTCACCCCGCCGCCGCCACACCTCCATCATCGAACGCGAGGCGACCGCGATCATACCGATCCGCAAGAACGGGCGCTTGTGGAAAGAGGACTGCCCAGCCGCCCGGGCTCGAAACGAAACCCTGCCCGCCACCCGGCACTATGGCCGGGCCCTTTGGAAACGGTGGACGGGATACCATGCCCGCAGCCGGATCGAGGCGAACCCTCACATGGTTTGCAGGCAAACAATTGCCGGGCAGCAGATGCGGTGCGTCAAGGCCTTCGGTGAGCGCATCATGGAACGAGACCCCGACCGCCAAACCGCCGAAATCCATATCCGCGTCGCCCTCATGAACCGCTTCAACGCTCTCGGCACCGCCGAGATCGTCCGCATCGCCTGACATCAATCGGGAAAGGGGCAGTCATGCCTCAAGCCTCCTTTCTGCAACAACGCCGACCCTCTATCACAGCGAAACGAGTGGCCAAGTATTGCTCCGCCGATTCCACTGGTCTGGCGACGGTCATGGGACACACGGCGACAGGCTGAGGTCGCCATCTTTGAATACATCGATGCGTTCCACAATCCGCGCCGTCGCCACTTAGCATTGGGCTGGAAAAGCCCAGTCGCCTTCGAATGAAAGGTGACTAAAACGCGCACTTGGGGCTGCACGAAAGCGTGACAGGTCCAGTTGCTGGTTGGAGAGTAGCCCAGCCCCTCGGGAAACCCTGCCCATGGGCGGTCAAAGACTGGGGAACAGATCAAGTCGAGCCAGCCCCCAACAGCATGCCCCGCCCACGCAGCTTCGCGCAGAAGTAGTCAAAACTGATAAAAAACTTTCACAAATCCGTGTCCGAACCGTCGCTTTGAACGGGTCTTAGAGACGGGCGCGGCCTTCCGGTTACGAAATCGTGAGGGTCATTCAATCCTGACTGCAGCAAAAAGGCACTCATCTGATGCTTCGCAAGATTCTTCTGGGCATAGCGATGGGGGTGGCGACCTTCGCCTCCCTCACGCCCGCCCTCGCCCAGACTGACCCCCGCCCGGACCTCAAGATCGCGGTCAACAGCCTTCCCGGCAGCCTCGAGCCGCTCGACGAGCTCGGCAATATCGGGGTCCGTATCACCTATTCGATGTTCGACAGCCTGATCCGGCGCGATTTCCTTGCCGACGGTTCCGGCACGGCCTCGAAACTCGTCCCCGGCCTCGCTGAAAGCTGGACCCGTATCGATGACCGCACACTGGAACTGAAGCTGCGCAAGGGCGTGAAGTTCCACAACGGCGACGAGATGACCTCGGACGACGTCGTGTTCTCGCTCAACCCGCCGCGCGGCTATGGCAACCAGCCGCTGATCGGTGGCGCCCGCCGCTTCATGATGACCGTCAGCCATATCGAGCCGGTCGACCGCTACACCGTGCGTGTGGTCTCGAAACAGCCCGACCTTCTGCTCGAGCAACGGCTTGCGGGCTATGCTTTCTGGGTCGTGAATGCCAAGGCCTACCTGTCGGAAGGCAAAGAGAAATTCATGCGCAACCCGGTCGGCACCGGTCCCTACAAGATCGCCGAATGGGTCGATGGCGAATACATCAAGCTCGCCGCCCATGACGACTATTTTGGCGGCAAACCGACCGCCAAGACCGTGACCTTCATCGAAGTGCCGGAAGTGTCGGCGCGGATCGCCGGTCTGGTCTCGGGCGAATACGACATTTCCGTCAACATCCCGCCCGATCAGGTGCCGGTGATCGAGGATTATTCGGATCTCAAAGTCGCGCAGATCGTGCTCGACAACACCCATATGCTGGTCTTCAACAGCGACGGTGTGCTGAAGGACAAGCGCCTGCGTGAAGCGCTCGCAATGAGCATCGACCGCGGCCTGCTGCGCGAGGCACTGTGGGGCAACAAGAACTACACCCCGAACGGCCACCAGCTTCCGGCCTACACGATGTATATGAAGGATTATCCGGAGTTCGCCTACGACCCGGACAAGGCGCGCGCGCTGATCAAGGAAGCCGGGTATAACGGCGAAGAGATCGTCTACCGCCTGCCGATGAACTACTACCTGCTGTCGATGGAAGCCGCCCAGGCGATGCAGCAAATGTGGCAGGCCGTCGGTCTCAACGTCAAGCTCGAGCCGGTCGAGAACTGGAGCCAGATCAAGGATCCGAAGGCTCAGGTCGACATCCAGCCCTGGTCGAACACCCACCGCATCCCTGACCCGATTGGTTCCTTCGTTCCGCAATGGGGCAAGGACAGCGGCATCCAGAAGAACCCCAGCAAGGCCGAGCGCAGCTGGAAGGCTCCGGCCGAGTTCAACCGACTGCAGGACCTGATCGTGTCCTCGCCCAACTGGGATGAGCGCAAGGACGCCTATCGCAAGGCTCTCGACATCTGGGTCGACGAGGCACCGGGCACGATGCTCTACAACCCGCTCGAGACTTACGCCATGCGCAAGAACGTGAACTGGAAGCCCTACGGCCTCTACTACATGGACCTGCGTCCCTACAACCTGACCTTCGGCAACTGAGCCGCAAGGGTAACAAAGGGCGGGCGGCCGTTGGTGTCGCCCGCGTCTCATCATGGTTCTGAACGTCGAAAATCTCGAAATTACCATCGACCGGCCCGGGCGCACGCCCGTGCGGCCGGTTCGCGATGTCTCTCTCTCCGTCGCCCCAGGCGAGACCCTGGCTCTGGTCGGCGAATCCGGCTGCGGCAAGTCGATGACCTGCCTTGCGCTGGCCGGGCTGCTGCCCCGACGCGGCCGGGTCAGCGCCGGGACCATCACCCTTGAGGGTGCCGATCTCGGCCGCCTGTCACCGCGTCAGGCGCGGCGGTTGCGGTGCAAATCCGTCGCCAGCGTTTTTCAGGACGCAACCGGAAGCCTGAACCCGGTGCGCAGCGTCGGCTGGCAAATCGCCGAGACGCTGCGTCTGCGCAAGGGCCTGACCCGGTCCGAAGCAGGAGCCGAAGCGATCAAGCTGATGGGCATGGTCGGCCTGCCGGATCCGGAACGCAGGGCTCGCGAGTTCCCGCACCAATTCTCGGGCGGCATGAACCAGCGCGCTATGATCGCGCTGGCAGTCGCCGGAAATCCACGCCTGTTGATCGCTGACGAGGCGACGACGGCGCTCGATGTCACTCTGCAAGCCCAGATCCTCGACCTGATCGGCGACCTGCGCGACCGGCTCGGGATGGCGGTGCTGCTCGTCACCCACGACCTTGGCGTCGTAGCGCAGGCAGCCGACAACGCTGCAGTGATGTATGCCGGCAGAGTGGTCGAGGCGAACACGGTGAAAGCGCTCTTCGCCGCGCCGCGCCATCCCTACACCCGCGGGCTGATGTCGGCCCTCCCTCGGCCCGATGCCGACCGAGAGCGGCTGACCACAATTTCCGGCCAGGTCCCGCCGATCGACAGGATGCCCGCTGGTTGCGCCTTTGCGCCGCGCTGCTCCGACGCAAGCGCGATCTGCACTAGGGCCGTCCCCGCGCTCTCCGGCAGCGCGGCCTGCCATAATCTTTCCTTCGGAGTCTGAGATGAGTGTTCTTCTGAAAGCCGACAACCTTACCCGCAGCTTCGTGATCGGCCGCAAGAGTCTGTTTCGTCCAGCCCGCAGCTTTAACGCCGTCGACGGTGTCTCGCTTAGCGTGAACCGGGGCGAGACCCTCAGCATCGTCGGCGAATCCGGCTGCGGCAAGTCAACCCTGTCGCGGTTGCTGCTCGGCCTCCTGCCTCCCGATCAAGGCTCAGTCACCCTGGACGGCACCCAGACAACCGGAGTGCCGCCCGAGGAATGGCGCCGTTTACGCCAGCGCATGCAGTTGGTCTATCAGGACGCGGCCGGTTCGCTCGACCAGCGCTTGACAATCCGCACCCAAGTCGAGGAACCGCTGCGCATCCATGGCCTGCCCCTTCACATGGCCGATAAGGCACTGGACGCCGTCGGCCTCGGCGGCGCGATGAGCGCGCGCTACCCGCACGAGATGTCCGGCGGCCAGCTCCAGCGTGTCATCATCGCGAGGGCGTTGGTAATGGAGCCTGAGTTCCTCGTCCTCGACGAGCCGGTCTCGGCGCTCGACGTCTCGATCCAGGCGCAGATCGTCAACCTCTTGCGCGACCTGCAGCGCGAACTCGGCCTGACCTATGTCTTCGTCAGCCACGATCTCGGCATCGTGCGTCATGTCTCGGACCGGGTCGCGGTGATGTATCTCGGGCGCATTGTCGAGACCGCACCCAAGTCCGAGTTCTACGACCGACCACTGCACCCTTACTCGCAGCTTTTGCTGAACTCGGTGCCGGTGCCTGATCCGACTCGGCGCAAACGCGCCCGCATCATTCCAAGCGATCCGCCGGACCCCGCCGATCCACCATCGGGCTGCCGCTTTCACCCGCGCTGTCCGCAGGCCACCGCAATCTGCCGCGAGCAGGCACCGGCGCTACGGAACTTCGGCAACCGGCAAGCGGCCTGCCACATGATCGAGACCGCGCGCGTCCCCCCGCTCCGCGCCGTGGTTCCCGAGCCCGAGGCCCGCCACGACGCGGAGGAGTTCGCATGACCTGGCTTCCCGTCCGACTGGCGCGCGCCGCGCTGACTATGTGGTTGGTTGTCACCTTCGTCTTCATCGTGTTGCGTTTGACCGGCGACCCCGCGGCCATCCTACTGCCCGATGACATCGATGCGGCAACACTTGCTTTTTACCGGGAGAAATGGGGCCTCGCCGATCCCCTCTGGCAGCAGTACCTGAAATATTGGGCCGGTTTGTTCCACGGCGATTTCGGAATTTCGTTTCGCAACGACATGGACGCCTTCGGTCTGGTTTGGGAGAGAGTCCCGAAGACAGCCCTTTTGGGCGGCACCGCGCTGGGAATCGCGCTGTTCATCGGCATCCCCGCCGGTATCCTCGCCGCAGTCTGGAAGGACAGCTGGATTGATCGCACGATCATGACCAGCGCGGTCTTCGGGTTCTCGATGCCGAACTTTTTCCTTGGCATCCTGCTGATCCTTGCCTTTTCGCTGCGGCTGCGCTGGCTGCCGTCGTCGGGATCGGGCACTTGGGCGCATCTGGTGCTGCCAGCGATCACGCTCGGCACCGGTTTTGCAGCCCAGATTGCGCGCTACAGCCGGTCGTCGATGATCGAGGTGCTCTCGCGCGCCTATATGCGCACCGCCAGTTCCAAGGGCGCAGGCCCGGCTCGGCGCGTCGCGCTGCATGCCATCCCCAACGCGGCCGTGCCCTTGGTGACCGTCCTCGGCATTCAGGTTGGCCAACTTCTGGGCTGGGCCGTCGTGACCGAAACGGTCTTCGCCTGGCCCGGCATCGGTCGACTGCTGACGCATTCCGTCGCCCTGCGTGACCTCGCCGTGGTGCAATGCATCATGATCCTCCTCGCCCTAACCATGGTGACCTCAAACATGATCGTCGATATCCTCTATGGCTGGCTCGACCCGCGCGTGCGCGTCGGCGCCGGGACGGCCCAGAAATGACCGCCGAGGCCAACACCCCCACCCGCCCCCGTAACGGCTTCCGCCTGCTGACAGGGCCGCTTTCACGACTGCGGCGCGTGCCGCTCTTGGTAACGCTGTCGATCGCCTTCCTGACGCTGATGCTTGGCATCACCCTGTTTGGCCGTTTCCTGCAGCCCTATGCCTTCGAACAGATCGACCTGCTCGCGCGGATGAAACCCCCAGCCCCACTGGAGGGGTTCACTTGGGCCCATCCGCTTGGCACCGACAAGCTCGGCCGGGATCTCATGTCCCGGCTGATCGTCGGCGCCCAGACCTCGATGGCACTCACCCTTCTCGGCACCGTGGTCGGCGCGATCATCGGCATCACGCTGGGTTTCGTCGCCGCTCACAAGGGGCGGTGGTGGGACGAGGTGATCATGGCGGCTGTCGACTTCCAAGCCGCGATGCCGTGGTTCATCGTCGCGCTCGCCGTGCTTGCCTTCATGGGGAACTCGATGATCGTCTTCCTCATGTTGATGGGTCTTTACGGATGGGAAGGCTATGCCCGCATCACCCGCGGCTTGGTGCTGAGTGCGCGGGAACAAGGCTATGCGTTGGCCGTGCATGGACTCGGCGCCACACCGCGCTGGATCTACCTGCGACATGTGCTGCCAAACATTGCGGGTCCGCTGCTGGTGCAGCTGACGATCAACTTCCCCAATACCATCCTGTTCGAGACCTCCCTCTCATTCCTCGGCCTCGGCATCCGTCCACCGATGACGTCGCTTGGTCAAATGCTGGGCGAAGGCCGCGACTACCTGATCTCGGCGTGGTGGCTGGCAGTGGTGCCGGGCACGGTGATCTTTCTCACCACCCTGTCGATGTCGATCCTCGGCGACTGGCTACGCATCCGGCTCGATCCGAGCCTCGAGAACTGAACCTATCCTTCGGAGAACAAGACTATGACTGACCGTATCATCGCCGTCGGCTTCAACACCGCCCCGGCTGAGGGCAATCTACCCCGCCTCGACGCTCGTCTCGCCGAGATGGTTGAGATGGGCTGCACAGGGGCCGAGGTTACCATGGTTGGCCTCGACGCAGTCACCGCCTGCCAGCTTGTGCCCGAGCGCGTGGCCGAACTGCGTGCAGTGATGTCACGCCACGACCTTGCCTATTCCATGCACGCCCCGATCGCGATCAATCTAATGGACGAGGCCCATGCCGACCTGATGCGCCGCGCGGCGATGGTGTCGATGGAACTGGCCGCTGAGACCGGTGCCCGCGTTGTCGTGCTTCACCCTGGCCGGGTCGCGCCGAAGGACTGGATCGATAACCGCCATGCGCTGCTTCAGTTCGAACTCGATCAGCTTGGCCCCATTGCCGACCGCGCTGCCGAACTCGGGGTGAAGATCGCCTACGAGAACATCTCGCCCAATGCGCGTATCATCGCCGGGTTGGAAACCTCTTATTCACTGGATCCGCGCCTGTTGGCCGAGCAGTTGCAGCGGCTTTCGCATGACGCCGTCGTCGCCTGCCTCGATATCAGCCACGCCCAGCAGGGCGCGGTGCTCTGGGGGTTCGACATGATCGACGCTTGCGAGGCGCTGGCGCCATGGATCGGCCATATCCATTTCTCGGATTCCACCGGCCAGCCGCTCGACTTCCCGACGACCCATCCGGGCGAGAAGCATTTCTTCGGCGCTGGCGACATGCATGCCCCTCCCGGCTATGGCGTCGTCGATTTCGAGGCGCTGGCGCGGCGGCTGCCGCTGCGTCCCGACACGCGCGTCGTCATCGAAATCAAACGCAACTTCCATGTCCATTCCGACGCTGCGACGCTCACAGCGGCGAAGGATTTCGCCCAGATTGTCAATGCCGAGACGATCCAAGGAGCCGCCGCATGACCACCCTAGCCTCCCCTGCTGTCGACAAGGTCGTCATCGTCGTCTTCGACGGCCTACGACCGGACATGATCGTCGGTCGAATGCCATTCCTCGAAAGCTTCGCCAAGCGAGCGACCTGGTTTCGCGAGGCGCGCTCGGTGTTCCCCTCGGTTACGCGGGTCGCCACCACCAGCTTCGCCACAGGCTCGTGGCCCGGCGCCCACGGCATTCTCAACAATGCTTTTCATCAGTCGCAGGTACGGACCGACCGGGCAATCGACACCGGCAACCCAGATGATTTGCGACTGGCCGAAGAGCGGTTGGGCGGCCTGGTAACGGCGACCAGCTTGGGCCAGACCCTCGCGTCGGCTGGGCGCAGAATGGGCGCGGTGCATTGCGGCACCGGCGGCGCAGCCTGGTTGGTCAATCACTGCGTGGCAGCCAACGGACACTGGACTTTCTCGGTGCATGGCGAGGAAGCGACCCAGACGCCGAAGGCGGTCCGACAAGCCACCGATCTGCTTGGACCGCTACCGGGCAAGGAGATCCCGAAATTCGAGGTATTGCGCTATGCCCAGCGGGTAATGGAGCAGATCGCGCTAGGTCCCGATCAGCCCGACGTCTCGCTGGTCTGGCTGCCCGAGCCCGACACCTCGTTCCATTATCGTGAAATCGGCTCGGACCCGACGCGCGAAGTGATGGCTGCGGCAGATGCCGTCTTTGCCGGGATCGTTGCCGAAGTCGAGCGCGGGCCCCATGCCGAACGCACCGCGATCATCGCGATGTCGGATCATGGCCAGATCACCATCACAGGCGCTGTGGACCTTCCAGCGCTGCTGAGCGATGCGGGGCTGAGAGCAGCCTCCGCCCCCGCTCCTGGGGTCGATCTGCTCTATACTGGCGGTAATTCAGGCGAACTACGGCTGATCGATCCCGATCCGAGACTTGCCGCCCGTGCCGCCGGCGCCTTGATGGAACGCGACGAGATCGGCATGGTCTTCGTCCGCGACGATCTCGTCAGCGGTATACCCGGTGCCCTCCCCCTCAGCCTCGTCCATCATACCCACGCCCGGTCTCCCGAGCTGTTCTACGTCATGCGGTCGGACGAACGGCCCGACCATCGCGGCATTCCGGGCCGCACCGTATGCAGTGGTGGCCCCCCGGTCGGCGGCGGAATGCATGGAGGCCTCAATCGCTATGAAATGAACACCGTATTGATGATTTCTGCGCCCGGCATGGAGAGGGGCTTGGTGACCTCCTCGCCTTGTGGACTTATCGACATTGCACCGACAGTGCTCGATCTTCTCGGAGAAGAGCAGAGCACGATGCAGGGGCGGTCGCTGCGGTGTGATCTTGCGCCGGGCACGACTGAAGAACACAGCGCCGCGCATGGGGGGTTCGCTCAGGTCCTGGAGCGACGTTCAATCGCCGGACGCAGCTATCTACAACAAGGCGGCCGCGCGTGACGAAACTCTGCCCGTCGGTCTTTGGCTGCCTGCAGAGATGACGGGGCGGGTCTTGAGGAATAAGCCGTGGCGACTCAAGACCGCCCCCACCCCTTCTGCGGACTTCCAGAGACCGAATGCTGCGCGATGCGCCAGCGTCCGCTTCTCTAATTGGGCGTTTGGGTCAAGCTCGTTTTCCCTCTTTCTCGTGGATCATTGTCACTCATCCGGGTCACGCTTCTCTTCGCAGTTTGGTTGATGCCATCGGGCATCGCTGCACGCATGTATCGGATCGGCAGTGGAGAGCCTTGCTTTGGGACGCGCTTCTCGTTGCGCAGCAGCCATTTACGGTTTCTCCCACAGACCTCGTCCGGTGAGGGACGCCCCCGTTCGACTTTAGGTGTGGCGGATCAGGTCATGCTGTGCCCTCCACCTCTGCCGGACGGAACTCGGTGCCATCTGCCCACAACCGATGCAGCAGGACGGCGAGCTTTCTGGCCACCGCAACAACGGCGCGGCGGCGCCCTTTGGTGCGCATCAAGCGCATACCCCATGATTTTTAATCTGTGATCCGGCCATCGTTCGCATGAGCAAAGCATTGGCGGCAGCATAGAGTGTCGCCCTGACGTCCCGATCCCCGGCTTTGGAGATGCGGTCCGGGGTATCATGTTCACCGGATTGGAACCTTCGTGGCGTCGGCCCAAAGTGGGCGGCCACGGTGCGAGACTTCTTGAAGCACGCAGGGTCATCGACAGCCGCCTTGAAGGTCAGCGCTGCAATCGGCCCGACGCCAGGAACGGTCATCATGCGGAGGCAAACCTCATCCCAGGCGGCGGCGCGTTTCACCCGACGGTCCAGTTCCAGAAAGTGCTGATACAGAACCAGACGCGCATCGAGCAGCGGGATAATCGCATGCGCCAGGATCTTATCCATTTCAATCATCGGACGGACGAGGCCGTCGAAGCCGCCATGCTGCACTGACTTGGGCAGACGAAGGCCGAAGATCTTCAACAGCCCGCGCACCTCATTGGCAAGATCGATTGTCTTGTTGAGCAACGCTTTGCGGGTGCTGAGCAAGGCTCGCACACCATGCGCTTCTCTGCTCTTCATGTGGACCGGGCTGAACCAGCCGGTGCGCAAAACATGCGCGATCCCACGCGCGTCGTTTTTGTCGGTCTTGTTACGCATCGCTGAAAGGGCTGCGTTCACTTGGCGGGCTTCCATGCAAACGACATCAAAGCCTTCGCTGCTCAGACCATAAATAGAGATGCTGGCTCAGTGTGCCAGCCTCGAATCCGACGCGCTCGATCGGATAACCGAAGCTGTTCAGGCAATCGGCAATAGTGCCGACCTCACAGGGGAGTTCCCTCTCCAGCATCACCTTGCCTTTGGCATCGACGATACACACAGCGCAAGAGCGCAGTGACACATCCAAACCGGCGAAATATTCCATTATTCACGTCCCTTATTCACAATCTGGCTGTGATTTTAACGGGAGCTCGACCTCTGAATAGGGGCAGACCAATTACGCATGCTTTGGGGAGCAGCGCACCATGGTGCTTCTAGCGGCAGAACGTTCGCCATGGGCCAAGAGCGGCCCAAATTGCGCCCTCGCTGCATAGGCTCCACCCTTCGGTAACGGGTCCGTTCCAGTCAAGGTATTTCACGTAAAAAGACTGATCCTGCCGAAGCGGGGGAGTGGCTTTTCGGTTTCGGTGCCTGATCTTCACGCCGCCCTGGAATGAGGTCCTTTGGGCACATGCTTTGGTCCGGGGTCAGCGCCTGGCTGCCAAACTGATGCTGGTTCGATGCAATTGCGATGTGCCCCTCTCATAAGCGTGCTTGACGGCTGTGAGCGACGGTCCGGAGCATGAAATCATCGCAACCACGTCCCTGCGCGACCTCGAGGGCCTGTGATCAAGCAGGCAACGGGTTGTGGATCAGGTCGTCGGCGCAGCCTCCAGTCGGAATGTCGTGCCATCGACCCACTGCGATGCAGGATAACCGAGATCCGGCGGTCCAAGCTTGGGAAGCTGAGCACTTGGGGAGCGGAGCACAAACCCGCAGACTCTCGTTATGAACGGGGGACCGCCGGGGGCAGGTCACCATATGAAAGAAGCCCCCTCTCGTGCATGTAAACATGCACTGCCGGGCAGTGGATGGGATAGCGCTTAAACTGCTGCCGCTTTGACTTGTCACCCTCGACATCCGGCAAGCGAGAGATGCCATGTCGCTGAAGGCAACGATGGAGCGCCGACTGTGTCGGATGCGGAAGCGACGGCTGGGGAGCATAGAGGCAATCATCCAGCGGCAGTCGCGTGTGCCGCCGGAATGCGACGATCATCGCCTCCTCAGATTCGGTGAGAACCGTCGAACGTGGCTCCTTCGGCCCGGTCTTCAGGTCCTCGACCGGCGTGCGCTTGGGCCATTTTGCGACGGATTTTGGGTTGATGCCTAGCTTCTTGCTCAGCTGCGCGAGCGAAGCTTGCGCTTCTCGGGACATTGCGTCGCAAATACCCTGCCAGCCAAAGGATCGCCGTATTTCTGCTCTGACGGCATGCGCCCGTCTCGGCGATGCAAGCATCACCTGCTGGTCAACGGGAGCGTGGCGCTCCCGTGTCGAACTTGACCCACAAGGCTTCCGTTCATTCCTGAGAAAGGAACGCTCCATCAAACCGTGGGATCAAACACCTAAATCAATCCATCGATGAATTCAGCGTGCAGCTACAAAGCCGCTACGCATAGAAAAAGGGCTGCAAAACATGCAGCCCTTTAAAATCGTTGAGAAATATACTCGCTCGCAGTTAGCGCTTGGAGAACTGGAAGCTCCGGCGGGCTTTGCGCTTGCCG
>NZ_CAJYBT010000062.1 GCF_913064665.1 uncultured Thioclava sp. | reverse complement strand
ATCACTATTCAAAAAGAAAACAGCAAGTCTGAAGATTTCGCCGCACGCGGTCCCGCTTTTCCAAAGCCGGAATCGGTCGCCATAGCCGACGGACAGCAAGCCGTCTCTCTCGTGAACGACAAAACCAAATCTTCCGATCATACCGCGTCCGATCTCACATCTCTCTCTTCGCATGACGCTGAAACAGCACAAAAAGTGGCAACACCCACACAACCTATTCCGATAGCGGCGCAGCCGACGGCTCCTGCCGCGACCATAAACCCGGTTCACGTTCAACAAATGCAAGCGATAGAGCAAGACGTTGGCGCAGCGTTTGACCCAACTGGGGATGTGTCAGTCGACACAGCGGGCGCGACCCAAGGCAGCTCCTCCGTGCGCGGCGAGGCAACCGGACACACCGCGACTGCGACGCCGAACATGGCCCAATCGGTCAGCCGCCAGGTCGCGATTGCCGTTGCACAGATGCCCGATCAACCTGTGGAAATCGCGCTTTCCCCCGAAGAACTGGGACGTGTTCGACTGGTTCTGCATGCGTCCGAGCACGGCATGGTGGTAAGCGTGCAAGCTGAGCGTCCCGAAACCCTTGATCTGATGCGCCGCAATATCGGCATGCTCGCTGCGGATATGCGCGATTTGGGCTATAGTGAGCTAAACTTTACCTTCAGCGATCATCCCCAGCAGCAGTCTCGCCACCCCGAACCGGAGGCCAGCTCAGAGATGCTTAGCAGGCGCGGAGATCGCAACACCGACGCACCCGCCACCGTTCGCCCCCCCCCAATGACCCCTCTTGCCGAAAATGCCTCTGGGCTTGATCTGCGCATCTAGGAGAAAGACATGACAATCATTTCCTCCGTCACCACATCGACCACCACAACGGCAGCGCAGTCGAGCACAAGCTCGAAGACGGAAATCAGTGCAGATTTCCAGACATTTCTGACGATGCTCACAGCGCAAATGCAAAACCAAGATCCGCTGAACCCGGTCGACAGCACCGATTACGCGACCCAGTTGGCGACGTTCTCGGGGGTCGAGCAACAGGTAAAAACCAACGATTTGCTGCAAAACCTTGCCGCACAAATGGGAGCTTCCGGGATATCGGAGCTTGCGGGATGGGTCGGGATGGAAGCGCGCGCCGAAGCGCCCGCCTGGTTTGACGGCAGCACGCCCGTGACGCTTGCGCCAACCCCTGTTCGCGGCGCAGATCAGACGGTGTTAGTGGTCAGCGATGCCAGCGGGACCACCGTCGCGCGCGAGGCGATTGCCCCGACCAATGAACAGGTCTCATGGACCGGGAATGATGGCTCTGGCGGCATCCTGCCCGAGGGGGTCTATTCCTTCAGCCTCGAAAGCTATAACAGCGGCACGCTGATTGGCACGAATACGGTGGAAACCTACGGCCACATCACCGAGGCGCAAGGCGGAACAGATGGCACGCAGCTGATCTTGAAAGGCGGGACAGTCATTTCAACCAGCGACGTCAAGGCCTTGCGCGAAGGCTAAAGCAGCTCGCCCAGAATCACACCGATCACCACAAGCACCACAGCAGCGGCCCCCAACAGAACATAGGGCCAACGGCGGGGTGCGGGCGGTGCAACGATGGGTTCGTTTTGCCTGCGGATCGCCGTTTTGATCAGATCGGGGAGTTCGGGCCCAAACCGCGCCAAGACATGCACCGTTCGACGCAGATCGCGCAGCGCCGCGCGCGGGCCAAGACTTTCGCGAATGTATTTCTCGACCACGGGCTGGGCCACGTCCCACATATTGATGCTCGGATGGAGTGAACGCGCCACCCCCTCGACCACGACCATGGTGCGCTGCAACAAGATCAACTCGGTGCGGGTCTGCATTCCAAAACGTTCCGTCACCTCGAACAGATAGGCCAGCAGGCGCGCCATCGAGATATGCCCCGCATCCATGCCAAAGATCGGCTCACCAACGGCGCGCAGCGCCAACGCAAACTCCTCGACATCTTGATCCGCCGAAACATAACCCGCCTCGAAATGGACCTCGGCCACACGACGATAATCGCGCTGGATAAAGCCCATCAGAATTTCGGCATAGACCCGGCGGGTATATTCATCGATCTGTCCCATAATTCCGAAATCATAGGCCAGCACGTCGCCATTCGCCGCAACCTTGAGATTGCCGTGATGCATATCGGCGTGGAAATACCCGTCGCGCAGCGCATGGCTGAGAAACAGTTGCAACACCCGTTCGCCCAGCGCCTGCACGTCATGTCCTGCGGCAACCAGCCCGGCCCGATCGCCCATCGGCAGCCCCTCGGCCCAGTCCAGCACCATCACGCGCTTGGCCGAGAGATGCCAAATCGGCTGGGGTACCTTGAACCCGGCATCGCCCTTGGTATTGGCCCCGAATTGCGACGCCGCCGAGGCCTCCAGCCGCAAATCCAGTTCTCCAGAGACAACCGATTCGAAGTGCTTGACGACCTCAGTGGGGCGCAGACGACGTGACGCGGGAGAGAGGAACTCAATCATCCCCGCGACAAAATGAAACGCGTCAATATCGCGACTGAACGCCCGCTCAATCCCCGGCCTCAAGACTTTGACCGCAACTTTTTCCCCCGTATCGGCGCGCCGCGCGGCATGGACTTGCGCGATCGAGGCGGCTGCAACGGGTTCTGAAAACTCCATGAACAGCTCATCTGCCGAGGCGCCCAACTCTTGGGCAATCATACGCTTGGCAATTGCACTGTCGAAGGCGGGCAATTTGTCTTGAAGAACACGCAGTTGGTCGGCCAACTCCTCGCCCACAACATCGGGGCGCGTCGAAAGAATTTGGCCGAACTTGATATAGGCGGGGCCCAGTGCGGTGATCGCCCGCGTCACCGGCGGCAAGGCCTCATCGCCCTTGTAGCCCAGCCACGCAAAGGGCCAACTGATCGCATATGCCAAGGCGCGCAGCCGTGGCGGCGCATCCATCGCCTCAAGCGCCTGATGCATCGCCCGCGAGCGCACAAAGGTCGCACCGGTGCGGATCAGACGCCAAATGTTATGCGGTCCGCGCATTCAGAGCTTCCAGCCAGAATGCAGCGCCGCGATCCCAAGCGAGAGGTTGCGATAGCTAACATTGCCGAAGCCAGCGGCGCGGATCATCGTCGCAAAGCTTTGCTGATCGGGGAACTTGCGGATCGATTCGACAAGATATTGATAACTGTCACGATCCCCGGCCACCATTTCACCCATCTTGGGAATGATATTGAACGAATAAAGATCATATGCCTTTTGCATCATATCATTCGGGATCTGGCTGAATTCCAACACCATCAACCGCCCACCGGGGCGCAGCACGCGATAGGCCTCGGACAGGGCATCGGCGATGCGGGTCACATTCCGAATGCCAAACGAGATCGTGTAGACGTCAAAGCTTTTATCGGCAAAGGGCAGCGCCATCGCATCGCCCACCACCCAATCAAGACTGTCGGCCATGCTCTCGGCCTCGGCGCGTTTGCGCCCTTCGATCAGCATCGGCTCGGTCATGTCGCACACGGTCGCATGCGCCTGTCCCGCGCGCTTGAGAAAGCGAAACGCCACATCCCCCGTGCCGCCGGCAACATCCAGCAGCCGCTGGCCGGGGCGCGGCGCGAGCCAATCCATCATCGCGTCTTTCCAGACGCGGTGAATGCCCATGCTCATCAGGTCGTTCATGATGTCATATTTTGAGGCAACCCGAGAGAACACGCCATGGACCATCCCGGCCTTGGCGTCTTCATTCACGGTCTGATAGCCGAAATGCGTGGTCTTGGAACTGTCTGCAGTCATGGTTATCGCCTTCAGGACCTTGCCGATCGAAAATTCTCCCCCTTCTTATAGGGGCCGATCCGGCCATTACAATGCGACAGGAGAGATCAATGCCCGAACTGCCCGAGGTCGAGACGGTACGACGCGGCCTTGCCCCGGCGATGGAAGGAGTGCGCATCGCGCGGGCACAGGTGAACCGCCCCGATCTGCGCTGGCCCCTGCCCGAACGCATGGCAGAACGCCTGACGGGCACGAAGGTCGAGCGGCTGCGGCGACGCTCTAAATATATCCTTGCTGACCTGGATAGCGGGGAAAGCCTGCTGATTCATTTGGGTATGTCAGGGCGGATGATGGTGTCGGGCGTGATGCTGGGAGAGTTTCATCTCGACCACCCCGCGCCGCTGAAACACGATCATGTGGTGTTGCATATGGAAGGTGGCGCGCGCGTGACCTTTAACGATGCGCGTCGGTTTGGCGCGATGGATCTGGTGCGCACGGATCGCGAGGCGGCGCATTGGTTACTGGCAGGGCTTGGCCCCGAACCTTTTGGCAATGATTTTCACGAAGATTACCTGATTGAGGCGCTCAAACGCCGGGCCACACCGATCAAATCCGCGCTTCTGGATCAGCATGTCGTCGCGGGCCTTGGCAATATCTATGTCTGCGAGGTGCTCCATCGCGCGAAAATTGACCCGCGTCGCCAAGCCAAACGGATTGCCACGAAACGCATCGCCAGTCTCGTGCCGATCATTCGCGAGGTGCTGTCCGAGGCGATCGCGGCAGGCGGATCGAGCCTGCGCGATCATCGTCAAGCCGACGGCGAATTGGGATATTTTCAACACAGTTTTCACGTCTATGACCGCGAAGACGCGCCCTGCACCGCCTGTGGCACAACGATCCGGCGCATAGTACAAGCAGGGCGTTCCACGTTTTTCTGCCCGACATGCCAAAAGTGACGCAGCGCACAGGGCGGAACAAGGTGCTTGATCTGCCCTTCTCACCTGATAGGACTCCCGTTCAAAGTTAAGGAAAGGCAAGACCGCATGGCCTACCAGACCCTGATCGTCGAGATCGAGGATTATATCGCCCTGATCCGACTCAATCGCCCCGACGCTCTCAATGCGCTCAACGCCCAATTGCTGGGCGAGTTGGTCGATGCGCTGAAATCGGCGGATGAAAATGACAAAGTGCGTTGCATCGTCATCACCGGTTCGGAAAAGGCGTTTGCCGCCGGCGCCGACATTAAAGAGATGTCGGAGAAGAGCTTTGTGGACATGTTCACAACAGACTACTTCGGCCCCGAAGCCGAGGCGATCACGCGCACCCGCAAACCCATCATCGCAGCAGTGTCGGGCTATGCGCTTGGCGGTGGGTGCGAATTGGCACTGATGTGCGATTTCATCATCTGTTCGGAAAGCGCAAAATTCGGCCAGCCCGAAATCAACCTTGGCGTCATCGCCGGGATCGGCGGCACGCAGCGCCTGACCCGTTTCGTGGGCAAGGCGAAGGCGATGGACATGCACCTGACCGGACGGTTCATGGATGCGACCGAGGCCGAGCGCTCGGGGTTGGTCAGCCGCGTTGTGCCCAATGCCAAGCTGATCCCCGAAGCGATGGCCGCCGCGAAAAAGATTTCCGAGAAATCCATGCTCGCCGCCGCCGCGGCGAAAGAAGCCGTGAACCGGTCGTATGAAACGACGCTGCGCGAGGGCATTTTGTTTGAGCGGCGCTTGTTCCACGGGCTGTTTGCGACCGAGGACCAAAAAGAGGGCATGGCGGCCTTCCTCGAAAAGCGCGAGCCGCAATTTCGCGACAAATAAACGAGTCGCTTGTGGTGCGATTGCAGTTGCAGACGGGGCTTCGGCCCCGTTTCGCATTTGAGGGCTTTTCTTTGCGCCCCTTTTACCGTAGAGACGCCGCTTACATGCGCGTGGAGCCCGCTCAGGCTAGAATCAACTAGGTTCGCTGGAATCCGGGCTGTCGTGCAATTTTGATATTTGAACAGACCCGGAAAGTGGGAAGACACCATGGCAAACACGCCCCAGTCCAAAAAACGCGCCCGTCAGAACGAGCGTCGTCAAGACATCAACAAAGCGCGTCGTTCGCGCATTCGCACCTACCTGCGCAAAGTCGAAGAAGCGATCGCTTCGGGCGATCAGGATGCAGCAACCACTGCGTTGCGCGCCGCTCAGCCTGAATTGATGCGTGGCGTGACCAAGGGCGTTGTTCATAAGAACACCGCTGCACGCAAAATGTCGCGTCTGGCCTCGCGCGTGAAGGCGCTCTCGGCTTAAGCGTTTCAAAAGCAAATAAAATGAAAAGAAATTGGGCGCCCATTCGGCGCCTTTTTTCATTTTTATAGCCTTTTCAAAGTCTTATCATAAAAGTGTTGCCATTTTGCGCAGCCCCATCAGATTCGTTTTTGAAATTCCGCAGTCAAGTGAAAAGGTCAGTTGCCTGCGCGCTAACCGAATTGCTAGTTTCACGAAGCGATTCACGTCGCCTTGGGGGACATAACGAATTTTTCTACTAGCGAGGACGGCTATAAGTCTGCCGTTTTAAACAAATTAGCGCCGCAACCTCGCTTTGGGAAAATCCGATTCCGATTCTATAGGGCACCTGCCCTTGGCTTCGGCAGTTAATGCTGCAACCGACCTTTGTCGGGCGGCGGTCTGTGTCCCATTGCTGTGCGCGAAACGGCTGCCAACCGTTTCGACCGCGACAGACCCAAGGCGTCTTTCGTCGCAACTTGATGTATGTATTCGATGGGCGGGAAAATGACGGACGAAACCTGGGGGCAGGTCTGCAATCAGCTTCAGAAAGCTGTCGGACAAAATAACTACACAACGTGGATTGCACCGTTGGAGCCCGTTGGGCTGTCCGATGGCATCGCGTCGTTTCACGCACCAACCAAATTCATGCGAGACTGGGTGTCGCGCAATTTCGCCGAACCGATTCTGCGCGAGCTGCGTCATGCCGGTGTGATCGTTGAGCGTATCGAAATTCTGGTGCTCAAGCATCGCCCGGCCAATGCGGCACCGGCACCGACGCACGCCTCTGCACCGCCAGCCCGCAAAATCGTTAGCAATCTGGATGCCCCCCTGCCCAGCGCTCCGCTTGATGGGCGTTTCACTTTTGACAGTTTCGTCGTCGGCAAACCGAACGAGCTGGCCCATGCTGCGGCCAAACGCGTTGCCGAAGGTGGCCCGGTCAGCTTCAATCCGCTGTTCCTGTATGGCGGCGTTGGTTTGGGCAAAACCCACCTGATGCACGCGATTGCCCATGACTTGCGCCAGCAACGCCCCGATCTGCGCGTCCTTTATCTTTCGGCCGAGCAGTTCATGTATCGCTTCGTGCAAGCGCTGCGCGACAAGCAGATCATGGACTTCAAAGAGATGTTCCGCTCCATCGACGTGCTGATGGTCGATGACGTGCAATTCATTGCAGGCAAAGAAAGCACGCAAGAAGAATTTTTCCACACGTTCAATGCCTTGGTAGATCAGGGCAAACAGATCGTGATTTCGGCAGATCGTGCCCCCGGCGAGATCAAGGACCTTGAGGAGCGGATCAAGTCGCGCCTGTCCTGCGGCCTTGTCGTTGATCTCCACCCGACCGATTACGAACTGCGCCTTGGCATCTTGCAGACCAAGACCGAAAATTACCGCACAGAATATCCGGGGCTGCAAATCGCGCCCGGCGTGCTGGAATTCCTTGCGCATCGCATCACCTCGAACGTGCGCATTCTCGAAGGGGCCCTCACACGGCTATTCGCCTATGCCTCGTTGATCGGGCGCGAAATTACGCTGGATCTGGCGCAAGAGTGCCTGAAAGATCAGCTGCGCCAATCCGAGCGCAAAGTCACCGTCGAAGAAATCCTGCGTAAGGTTGCCGAGCACTATAATGTGCGCCTGTCCGATCTGGTCGGACCGAAACGCATGCGCGCCATTGCGCGACCCCGTCAGGTTGCGATGTTCTTGTCGAAATCGCTGACCACGCGGTCGCTGCCCGACATCGGGCGTCGCTTTGGCGGTCGGGATCACACCACGATCATGCACGGGATTCGCAAAATCGAAGAACTGCGTGCGTCTGATTCGCAACTTGCCGAAGATATCGACATGCTGCGCCGCCTTCTGGAAAGCTGAAACGGCCACCCGGGCTTGACGCTTGGTGCAAAGCAACCGAATGTCTCGGAAAATCTATTGTGCCGGCGCGGTAAGGTGATACGTTGCCTGCCCCGGACACTCATGAGGGATCGATATGAAATTCAGCATTGAACGCGCTGTGCTTCTCAAAGCCGTTTCGCAGGCCCAGTCAGTGGTTGAACGCCGCAACACGATCCCGATCTTGGCAAATGTGCTGATCGAGGCCGAGGGCGACACCGTACAGTTCCGCGCCACCGATCTGGATATCGAGGTGGTGGACAAAGCGCCCGCCAAGGTCGAACAGGCTGGCGCGACGACCGTTTCGGCGCTGATGCTGCATGAAATCGTACGCAAATTGCCCGATGGCGCGCTGGTCGCGATTGCCGATGATCCCGCAGCCGGGCGATTGAGCGTGCAAGCCGGGCGCTCTAGCTTCAACCTTGCCACGCTGCCCAAAGAAGATTTTCCGGTCATGGCAAGCTCGGAATACACGGCCAATTTCACGGCTAAGGCGGGCGTGCTCAAGCGCTTGTTTGATAAGTCGAAATTTGCCATCTCCACCGAAGAGACCCGTTATTATCTCAACGGCGTTTACATGCATGTCGCGACGGGCGAGGATGGCCAGGTGCTGCGCTGCGTGGCGACAGATGGGCACCGTCTGGCGCGCATCGACGCCGCCCTGCCCGATCACGCATCCGACATGCCCGGCGTCATCGTGCCGCGCAAGACGGTAAACGAAATGCGCAAATTGCTGGATGACGACGATCAGGAAATCGCGGTCTCGGTGTCTGAAACCAAAGTGCGTTTCGCAACGCCTGCGATCACGCTGACCTCAAAGGTCATCGATGGCACCTTCCCCGATTACACGCGCGTCATTCCGGTGGGCAACACCCGCCAGCTGGAAGTGGATGCCAAGGAATTCGCCAAAGCCGTGGATCGCGTGGCGACGGTGTCTTCGGAACGCTCGCGCGCGGTCAAGCTGACGCTTGAGGCGGATAAGCTGGTTCTTTCGGTCAATGCGCCGGATGCGGGTGCGGCCGAGGAAGAACTGGTCGTGGCCTATAATGACGAGCCGCTCGAGATCGGGTTCAACGCGAAATACCTGCAGGAGATCGCCGATCAAGTGGATCGCGAAAACGCGGTATTCCTGTTCAACTCGTCGGGCGATCCGACCTTGATGCGTGAAGGCGGCGATACGTCGGCAGTCTATGTCGTGATGCCGATGCGTGTGTGACGCCTGTCGGATGCCTCCGGCGGGAGTATTTCGAGCTAGATGAAAGAGAGCGATGCTGCGTGAACTGACGATCTTGCAGTTCCGCTCGCATCGGCGTGCCGAGATTGCCTTTGATGGGCGGCCTGTGGCGATTTACGGGCCGAACGGGGCCGGAAAAACCAACATTCTAGAGGCGGTATCACTGTTTTCCCCCGGGCGCGGTTTACGGCGCGCGCAGGGCGATGAGCTGATGCGCCGCGACGAGGCCGTTGGCTGGAAGCTGCGCGCGCTGACGCAAGCGCATGAGATCGAGACCTCTGCCCTGCCCGGCGAGCCACGCCGCGTTGAGATCGACGCCAAGGCCGTGCCGCAAATCGCGCTGGCGCAAATTTTGCGGGTTCTGTGGCTGGTGCCCTCGATGGATCGGCTTTGGATTGAGGGGGCCGAGGGACGGCGGCGGTTTCTGGACCGGATGGTGATGAGCTTTACGCCCAGCCATGCCGAGGCCACGTTGACCTATGAAAAAGCGATGCGCGAACGCAATAGGTTGCTCAAGGATATGGTGCGCGACCCGGCGTGGTACCATGCGCTAGAGGGCCAGATGGCCGAGGCGGGAGCCGCCATTCGCGCCAACCGCGCCGATGCACTGGCCCGGATTGCAGCCGCTCAAGATGGGGCGGCGACGGCGTTTCCAGCAGCCAGTCTGGCGCTCGATAATCAGGGGCCCGAAGACCTTGCCGGGGCGCTTGAGGCCAATCGGTCCCGCGACATGGCGGCGGGGCGCACGCTGGAGGGGCCGCATCGCGCCGACCTGCTGGCCACCTATAGCGAAAAGAATGCCCCCGCCTCGCTCTGTTCGACGGGTGAGCAGAAGGCCTTGCTGATCTCGCTTATTCTGGCCAACGCGCGCGCGCTTTCCGGAGAGACGGTGGTGCTTTTGCTGGATGAGGTCGCGGCCCATCTGGACTCTGCAAGACGTGCAGCGCTTTATGACGAAATCTGCGCACTTGATGGGCAGGTTATGATGACGGGAACGGGCGCGGAGCTGTTTGACAGCCTTGGATCGCGCGGCCAGTTTCTTGAGGTATTCGAGAGCCCGACCGGCTCGCAGGTGCAAGAGGGCACGCCATGACTTACCCGGTACAGCGCGTTACACTGATCACGCTGGGCGTGGCCGATCTGGGACGCGCACAGTCATTCTATGCGGCCTTGGGCTGGCAGCCTGCGCAGCAACAAGAGGGCGTGGCATTCTATCAGCTGAATGGGCTGGTTTTGGGTCTGTTTGGCCATGCGGACCTGGCCAAGGATCAGGGACGCGATGCGGCCGATCTGGGCACAGGCGCGATGACTTTGGCGCAGAATTTCGACACGCTCGAAGATGTGGACGCCGCGTTTGAGCAAGCGCTTGCCGCAGGTGCTACGGTGCTTAAACGTCCCGAAAAGGTGTTTTGGGGCGGCTATTCGGGCTATTTCGCAGATCCCGACGGCCATGTCTGGGAGCTTGCCCATAATCCGTTCTGGCCCTTGGCCGATGATGGAGGCCTGACCCTGCCATGACCCTCACCTTGGCGCAGATTGCGCTGTATTCCGGCGCGCTGTTCGTACTGTTCCTCACCCCTGGCCCGGTCTGGCTCGCGCTGTTGGCACGCAGCATGTCGGGTGGGTTTGCTGCCGCTTGGCCGCTCGCGCTAGGCGTCACCGTCGGCGATATGATCTGGCCGGCATTGGCCATCCTTGGCGTGTCGTGGCTGGTGCAGGAATTCAGCTATTTCCTGATCGTTCTGCGCTGGATCGCCGTGGCGGTATTCATCGGCATGGGGTTTTTACTGATCCGCCACGCAGATCATAAAATCAGCTCGGACAGTCGCCTGACACGGCCCGGCAAATGGGCGGGCTTCGTCGCGGGCCTGATCGTGATCATTGGCAACCCCAAGGCGATCTTGTTTTACATGGGCATCCTGCCGGGTTTCTTTCCGATCGCGACAATGACATCGGCCGATATTGCGTTGGTCAGCCTGATTTCCGCGATCGTGCCTTTGACGGGAAACCTGATCCTTGCCAGCTTTGTCGACCGCATTCGCAGCTTTGTCACAAGCCGGGGCAAGTTGGCACGGCTCAACCGGATCGCGGGTGGGTTGATGATTGCCGTCGGAGTTTTGATCGCGTTCACATGAGACCCCTAAATCTTGTGTCTCAGGCGTGACATTCCCCGGCCTATCCCCTATAAAATCCATAGATAAATAAGGACGGGCGAGCATGGCCGAAAATACTCCGAACAATAGCGCTTATGGCGCCGATTCCATCAAGGTTCTCAGAGGCTTGGAGGCGGTTCGCAAACGTCCTGGCATGTATATCGGCGACACCGATGACGGGTCTGGTCTGCATCACATGGTTTATGAGGTCGTCGATAATGGCATCGACGAGGCTCTGGCCGGTCACGCCGACTATGTTCACGTAAAAATTCACGCCGACAGCTCGGTCTCGGTGCGCGATAACGGGCGCGGAATTCCGGTTGGTATTCACACCGAGGAAGGCGTCTCGGCGGCAGAGGTCATCATGACCCAGCTGCATGCGGGCGGCAAATTCAACAACACCGACACCGATGGCAATGCCTACAAAGTCTCGGGCGGCTTGCACGGGGTTGGCGTTTCGGTGGTCAACGCGCTGTCTGACTGGCTGGAACTGACCGTCTGGCGCGATGACAAGATCTACAAGGCGCGCTTTGAACATGGCGAATGTGTCGAGCATGTGCATGTCGTGGGTGATGCGCCGGGCGAAAAGGGCACCGAGGTGCGGTTTTACGCATCGAACAAGGAAACGAGCCCCGAGGGGACGTTTTCCAACCTCGATTTCCAGTTCTCCACGCTCGAAAAGCGTTTGCGCGAACTGGCTTTCCTCAATTCCGGCGTCCGCATCCTGATCGAAGATGAGCGCCCCGCAGAGCCGCTGCATGTCGAGTTGCACTATGACGGTGGCGTGCGCGAATTCGTGAAATATCTCGACCGCTCGAAGACCCCCGTGATGCCCGAGCCGATCTATATGGTCGGCGAAGTGCGCGGCATCGGCGTTGAGGTCGCGTTGTGGTGGAATGACAGCTACCACGAAACGGTGCTGCCCTTTACCAACAACATTCCCCAGCGCGATGGCGGCACCCATATGGCCGGTCTGCGCGCGGCCTTGACCCGCACGATTACGAAATACGCTCAGGAAAGCGGCATCGCGAAACGCGAGAAAGTCGATTTCACCGGCGATGACGCGCGCGAAGGTTTGACTTGTGTGTTGTCGGTCAAAGCGCCTGATCCGAAATTCTCCAGCCAGACCAAAGACAAGCTGGTGAGCTCCGAGGTGCGGCCTGCGGTCGAAAACCTCGTGAACCAGAAGCTGTCTGAATGGTTCGAAGAAAACCCGACCGAGGCCAAGCAGATCGTCGGCAAGATCGTCGAAGCCGCCCTTGCACGCGAAGCCGCCCGCAAGGCGCGCGAATTGACCCGTCGCAAAACGGCGATGGATGTAGCCTCGCTGCCCGGCAAGCTTGCCGATTGTCAGGAAAAAGACCCAGCCCTGTCCGAAGTCTTCCTCGTCGAGGGGGATTCCGCAGGGGGATCGGCCAAGCAGGGCCGTGAGCGGAAAAATCAGGCGGTGCTGCCGTTGCGCGGGAAAATCCTGAACGTGGAACGCGCGCGGTTTGACCGGATGCTTGGCTCGGACCAGATCGGCACGCTGATCACTGCGCTTGGCACCGGCATTGGCCGCGATGAATTCAACATCGACAAGCTGCGCTACCACAAGATCGTCATCATGACTGATGCTGACGTCGACGGCGCGCATATCCGTACGCTTTTGCTGACCTTCTTCTTCCGGCAAATGCCCGAACTGATCGAGCGTGGGTATCTCTATATCGCGCAGCCGCCGCTCTATAAGGTCGCGCGCGGCAAGTCCGAAGTTTACCTCAAGGACCAAACCGCGCTGGACGATTACCTGATCGAACAGGGCGTCGATGGTGCGATCTTGCGGCTCAATACTGGCGAAGAAATCTCGGGTCAGGACCTTCGGCGCGTGGTCGAAGAGGCCCGCGTGATCAAGCGTATCCTTGGCGCCTTCCCGACCCATTATCCGCGCCACATTCTGGAACAAGCGGCAATCGCGGGCGCAATGTTGCCCGGCAAACTAGATGCCGATGCACAGGGCGTGGCCGATGCGGTGGCCGAGCGTCTTGATCTTGTCGCGCTGGAATATGAGCGCGGCTGGCAAGGTCGCCCGACGCAAGATCACGGCCTGCGCCTGACCCGCGTTCTGCGCGGTGTCGAAGAGGTACGCACCTTGGACGGCGCGGTTCTGCGCGCGGGTGAGGCGCGGCGTCTGGGCCAGCACACCGACACGATGAACGAGGTCTATGACCACCCCGCCAAGCTGATGCGCAAAGAGCGCGGAATCCTGATTCACGGCCCGCTGGAATTGCTCGACGCGATCTTGCAAGAGGGCGAAAAAGGCCTGTCATTGCAGCGCTATAAAGGTTTGGGCGAAATGAACCCCGAACAGCTTTGGGAAACCACGCTCGACCCGTCCGCACGCACCCTTTTGCAGGTTCGCATCGAAGACGTGGCCGAGGCCGAGGACATCTTCTCCAAGCTGATGGGCGACGTCGTCGAACCGCGCCGCGAGTTCATCCAACAAAACGCGCTATCGGTCGCGAATCTGGACTTCTAAGCTGATGTAGGGCGGCGCATAATGTTTCGCGCTGCCCATAATATTTCGTAAAGTACCCATAAGGTTTCGTTTCGGCCTATCTGGCCTCCAAAGCGATCAGGGGCGATTCGAGGCTCAGATTTTGCATTTTCTGGATGGCAAAACGGAATTTCACTGCGCCAGAAACCGAACTTTTTTCTAACAGTTGACGAGAACCCGCTAGCGAGCCAAATGCTATTCAATTGAAGCGTTGAGGGCAGAGAACAAACGAGCGATCCGTTTGACGACATCTGCGGTCATCACCAGCCCAGACTCGCTCCCCGATTTCTTCAGAGGCGGGTGAGCTGGACGGAAATCTGCCGATAGTAGCAGCACCGACGCGGACGGGCCGGAAGCAGTCATTCGCTGCGTAGGCCACCAACGTCGACAATTCGAAAGGAGCCCACCGCCCGAACTTGTCAGAGCAAAACTTTGTATCATCGCGACATCAGCTACCCCGCACCGGCTTGATAGGCAGGAGGCGAGGTGCGGTCGATGAAGCCGGTCTTCGCCCACCGACAGGTGGCGAAACGCACCATGACCAACCTGGCCGTCCGTTCCAACTA
>NZ_CAJYBT010000061.1 GCF_913064665.1 uncultured Thioclava sp. | reverse complement strand
ATCACGCCGCTGTTGCGCGATGCGCTGAGCGAATGGGACGGTCGCGCAGGCTTGATCGCCTTTAGCTTGCGCGCCACCCCCGCCGATTGGGCTGTTTACGCGCCGCGTGTGCTGAATAGCGATGATACCGCCGCCTACGAGATCCGCGATCAGGCCGAGGCCGAAATTCGCGCCGCGATCACTTTGCTGCAGCCCAAGTCCGCGCTGCCGGTCACCTGGATTGGCGGGTTGGGCAAGATGCTTGCGCTCTCGGATTGGCCAGCGCACGAAGCGTTGGGAACATCGCTCGACGGGGCTTTGGCGATGGCAATGGAGGGTCGAGCATGAGCCAACTTGTAATCGAAGCCGCGCGCGTGTTCGACGGGTTCGAGATGCTTGAGAATTGCGCAATTGTGCTGGAACAGGGTCGAATCACTGCGATCCTGCCGCTGGCCGAGGCCCCTTCGGGCGACACAATCGCGCTGCGTGATGGCGTGCTTGCCCCCGGTTTGGTGGACCTGCAAGTTAATGGCGGCGGTGGGGTGATGCTGGACGGGGATGCGACCCAAGACCGGCTTGCGACAATCTGCGCCGCCCATGCCGGGCTAGGCGCGACTGCGATTTTACCGACGCTGATCACCGACAGCTTTGCCGCGACGCAAACCGTTCTTGCGGCGGGCGTAACCGCCGTTGGGCGGGTGCCGGGCTTTGCCGGGCTGCATCTGGAGGGCCCCCATCTTGACCCCAAGCGCCCCGGTTGCCACCCGCCGGGCCTGATCCGGCCGATGGAGGAGGGCGATATCGAACTGCTGCTCGAGGCAAAAACCGGGCTACCCGCGCTGATCGTCACGCTCTCGCCCGCCTCCGCCACGCCCGAGCAGATCGCGCGGCTCTCGGATGGTGGGATCATCGTCAGTCTTGGTCATTCCGAGTGCAGTTTCGAGCAGGCCCAGACGGCAGTGCAGGCTGGCGCGCGCATGGTTACGCATCTGTTCAACGCGATGAGCCAGCTTGGCAGTCGCGCTCCCGGACTGGTCGGCGCGGCGCTTGCCTTGCCGGTGTCGGTGGGGCTGATTGCGGATGGTATCCACGTGCATCCCGAAACGATCCGCCTCGCGCTGGCGGCCAAACAGCAGGGCGATCTGTTTCTGGTGAGCGATGCGATGGCCTGTGCAGGCACTAATATGGCGGAATTCGACCTCGCAGGCCGCAAGATCCTGCGACAGAACGGGGCGCTTCGACTAAAGGATGGCACGCTGGCCGGGGCCGATTTGTCGTTGCCTCAAGCGATCCGCTACATGATCAAGACGGTGGGGATTTCGCCCGAGCGCGCCCTCGCCATGGCCAGCCGCATCCCGGCGCAAGCAATCGGCGCGCCGCTGGGCCGGATCGCGCCGGGCCTGCCCGCCGATCTGGTGCATTTCGATGAAAACTGGGTGCTCAGCCGCGTCTGGCAGGACGGTCAGGCGAAATCTGTCACCGCGTAGCCTTGGATATATAGCAACGCGCTTAGATCGCCGTGATTGATGCGAATGTCGCATTGCGCCGCGACCGAGGGCTTGGCGTGCAGCGCCACCCCGGACCCGGCCAGCCCCAGCATCCCAAGATCATTCGCGCCATCGCCCACGGCCATGACGTCTGCATGGGCAAGTCCCAGCCGGTCCGAAATCTCAAGCAAGGCCTGCACCTTCGCCTCCCGCCCCAAGATCGGGCGCGCGACGTCACCGCTCAGATACCCATCCGTAACCAGCAGCGTGTTCGCGCGGCTCTCATTGAAGCCCAAAGTCTTGGCGACATAGCCGGTGAAGGCCGTAAATCCGCCTGACACCAGCGCGCAATAGGCACCGTTTGCCTTCATCGTGCCCAGCAAATCATGCCCGCCCGGCATAAAGCTGATGCGTGTCGCGATCACCTCGTCGATCACGCTGTCGGGTAAACCGGCCAGCAGCCCGACGCGCTCGAGCAACGCCCCTTCGAAATCCAGCTCGCCATTCATCGCCCGCGCGGTGATCTCTTTGACCCGCGCGCCGACACCGGCCACATCGGCCAGCTCGTCGATGCATTCCTGCTGGATCATCGTGCTGTCCATATCGGCGAGCAACATCTTCTTGCGCCGCCCCGCGCTGGGCTGCACGACCAGATCAACGCCCAGCCCTTGAAGGCCCTCCCAAGCCTGCGCTGCATTGCGCGGCACCGTGTCGCAGGAGAACTCGGCCGCGACATTCGGGTTGAGCCAACGCGCCCCGCCGCCACCCCACGCCCCGCACAACGCATCCAGCGTGGCCTGATCCAGATTGGCCTGCGACGGGTCGGCGATCAGCGTGGCGGTGAACATGCGCGCTCCTGTGGGGAATGTCGTATCCGGGTCGTGATGCGGCGCATTAGACGAATTTTCCCTCTTGCGCCAGAGGGTCGCCAAGCGTATCTGCGGCGGCGGGACACCCTTCCCCAACGAAGGGCATATATCTGAGAGGATACCAGCAATGGCTATTCAAGCTCCGGCAGCGCGCCCGGCCAATCCGCGTTTTTCTTCGGGCCCCTGCACGAAGATCCCCGGCTTCTCCCTCGACATGCTATCCGACGCGCCCTTGGGCCGTTCGCACCGTGCCGCCATCGGCAAGGCCAAGCTGAAAGAGGCGATCGAAACCACCCGTGAAATTCTTGGCATCCCGGCTGATTACCGCATCGGCATCGTGCCTGCCTCTGACACTGGCGCTGTCGAAATGGCGATGTGGTCGCTGCTGGGTGAACGCAAGGCGACGATGTGCGCTTGGGAAAGCTTTGGAGCTGGCTGGGTGACCGACGTGGTCAAGCAGCTCAAGATCGACGCCGAGACCAAGACCGCCGAATATGGCGATATCGTCGATTTCTCGACCGTCGATTTCAACTCCGATGTCGTGTTCACTTGGAACGGCACCACCTCGGGCGTGCGAGTCCCGAATGGCGATGCGATCCCGGCGGATCGTGAAGGTCTGACGATCTGCGATGCCACCTCGGCGGCGTTCGCGATGGATCTGCCTTGGGACAAGCTCGATGTGACGACATTCTCCTGGCAGAAAGTGCTGGGTGGTGAGGGTGGCCACGGCGTTCTGGTCCTCTCGCCCCGCGCCGTTGCGCGTCTGGAAAGTTACAGCCCCGCTTGGCCGTTGCCGAAAATCTTCCGTATGACCAAGGGCGGCAAGCTGATCGAAGGTATCTTCGTTGGCGAGACCATCAACACGCCCTCGATGCTCTGTGTCGAAGACTACCTTGTGTCGCTGAAATGGGCGCAATCCATTGGCGGGCTCAAGGGCCTGGTGGATCGCGCCACGGCGAATGCGAAAACCGTCTGGGATTTCTGCGATGCGCGCGACTGGATTGCAAACCTCGCCAATGATCCCGCGACCGCCTCGACCACCAGCGTCTGCGTGAAGTTCACCGATGATCGCATCAAGGATGGCGCGGCATTCGCCAAGGCTGTCGCCAAGCGTCTGGAAAAAGAGGGTGTCGGTCTTGACCTTGGCGCCTATCGCGACGCGCCAGCAGGTCTGCGGATCTGGTGCGGCTCGACCGTCGAGCAGGCAGATGTTGCGGCCCTGCTGCCGTGGATCGAATACGCCTTTGAGGCCGAGATCGCAGCGCAAGCGTGATCCAAACCTGACAGATCGGCGGGCCGTGTTGGCCCGTCTTTCCCAGATTTCAGAAAATTCAAGGAACCCAGAAAATGGCTCCCAAAGTTCTCGTCTCCGATAGCCTCTCGGAAACCGCCGTCCAGATCTTCCGCGATCGCGGCATCGAGGTTGATTTCGAACCCAGCCTTGGCAAAGACAAGGAAAAACTGGCCGAGGTGATCGGCAAATATGACGGTCTGGCGATCCGCTCGGCCACCAAGGTCACCGCGAAGCTGCTCGAAAGCGCGACCAACCTGAAAGTCGTCGGCCGCGCCGGGATCGGCACCGATAACGTGGATAAAGAAGCGTCCAGCAAAAAGGGCGTGATCGTGATGAACACGCCGTTCGGCAACATGATCACCACCGCCGAACATGCCATTGCGCTGATGTTCGCCGTCGCGCGCCAGATCCCCGAGGCCGATGCCTCCACCCAAGCGGGCAAATGGGAAAAGTCGAAATTCATGGGGGTCGAGCTGACCGCCAAGACGCTGGGCGTGATTGGTGCTGGCAATATCGGCGGCATCGTGTGCGACCGGGCGCGCGGCCTCAAGATGAAGGTTGTGGCCTATGACCCCTTCCTGAGCGAAGAGAAAGCGTCGAACATGGGCGTTGAAAAGGTCGAGCTGGACGAGCTGCTGCGTCGTGCCGATTTCATTACGCTGCACGTGCCGCTGACCGATCAGACCCGCAATATCCTTGGCCGCGAAAACCTCGCCAAGACCAAGAAAGGCGTGCGCATCATCAACTGTGCGCGCGGCGGTCTGGTCGATGAGAACGCGCTGGCCGAGCTGATCAAATCGGGCCATGTCGCGGGCGCGGCCTTTGATGTGTTTGCCGAAGAACCCGCCACCGAGAACCCGCTGTTTGGCCTGCCCAACGTGGTCTGCACGCCCCACCTTGGCGCCTCGACCACCGAGGCACAGGAAAACGTGGCCCTGCAAGTGGCCGAGCAGATGTCGAACTACCTGCTCGATGGAGCCGTGGAAAACGCGCTCAACATGCCCTCGATGACCGCCGAAGAGGCCAAAACGATGGGCCCGTGGGTCAAGCTGGCCGAGCATCTGGGCGGCTTTATCGGTCAGATGACCGAAGACGCGATCAAAGCAATCAACGTCACCTATGATGGCATCGCCTCTGAAATGAACCTCAAGGCGCTGGATTGTGCTGTCGTTGCGGGCATCCTGAAGGCCAGCCAACCCGATGTGAACATGGTTTCTGCGCCGGTCATCGCAAAAGAGCGTGGCATCCAGATCTCAACCACGTCGCAAGATCAAAGCGGCGCGTTTGATGGCTATATCAAGGTCACCGTGGTTAGCGAAAGCAAGGAACGCTCGATTGCGGGCACCGTGTTCAGCGATGGCAAGCCGCGCTTTATCCAGATCAAGGGCATCAATATCGACGCCGAAGTGGGCAATCACATGCTCTATACCACCAATAACGACGTGCCCGGCATCATCGGCAAGCTCGGCACGCTGCTGGGCGAGCACAACGTGAACCTCGCGAACTTTACGCTCGGCCGCTCCAAACAGGGCGGTGAGGCGATCGCAATCGCTTATGTGGATGACGCGGTCCCGGCCAGTGTGGTCGAGGCGATGAAAGCCACGGGCAACTTCAAACAGGTCAAGCCGCTGGAATTTAACGTCGGTTGATCTAGTTGAAGGCAACGATCATGGCCCCTCGCACCTGCGGGGGGCCTATCGCATGACGGGGGTAAAATGCGCAGCTACGCAATCGGTGACATTCACGGCCATCTCGACAAGTTGAAGGCGGCGCATGCGTTGATCGCTGCCGATCGCGCAGCCTGTGGCGATACAGAGGCGCCAATCGTTCATGTCGGTGATCTGGTTGATCGCGGGCCGAACTCGGCTGGCGTGATCGACTATTTGATGACGGGGCAGGCGCAGGGCGAAAACTGGGTCGTGCTGCGGGGCAATCACGACCGAATGTTTTTGGGATTTCTCGACCATCCCTATATCGAAGATCCGATCCTGAGCAGTCATGTCACCTATCTCAACCCGCGCGTGGGCGGGGAGGCGACGTTGCAAAGCTACGGTATCGCTGACGCGTTCTCCCGCCCCAAGGCAGAGATCACCCCGCTGCTTGGTGCGGTCCCGCAAGCGCATCGCTCATGGCTGGCCGGTCAGCCCGCCTATTTCTTGCGTGGCGAGGCGCTGTTCGTGCATGCAGGCGTTCGTCCCGGCGTCGATCTGCATGATCAGGTCGAAGATGACCTACTCTGGATTCGCGAGCCCTTCCTGTCTGATACCCGCGATCATGGCGCGCTGATCGTGCATGGTCACACCAATATCGAGGCGGCCACCCATTACGGCAACCGCCTCAATCTCGATAGCGGCGCAGGCTATGGCCACCCGATTTCAACAGCCGTGATTGAGGGGCGCGACGCGTGGCTATTGTCGGCTGAGGGCCGCGTGCCGTTGACCCCTCAGCGCGGCTCGAAATAATCCAGCGGGATCTTGAGATAGCTGCGCCCGTCGTTTTCTGTCTCGGGTTTGCGCCCGCCACGAATGTTGATCTGCAACGCCGCTAGCATCAGCTTGGGCAGCGGCAGGGTCGCATCGCGCGCCTCACGCGTGGCGATGAAATCGGCGCGGCTGATCCCGTCCTTCACATGCTTGTTGTCGCGGCGATGCTCGGCCACCGTCGCCATGCAGCGCGGCGCGTCCCCCTCGCCGGGATAGTCATGTCCAATGAACAGCCGCGTCTCGCTGGGCAGGTCCAGAATGGCGCGCACCGAGTCCCACAGTTCTGCCGCCGATCCGCCGGGGAAATCGGCACGGCTCGTCCCGCTTTCGGGCATCATCAGCGTGTCATGCACAAAGGCGGCATCGCCCACGATATAGGTGATTGAGGCCAGCGTGTGCCCCGTCGACAGCATCACCCGCACATCAAGATTGCCGATCTTGAAACTCTCGCCATCGGCAAACAGGCGGTCCCATTGCCGTCCGTCCTGCGCCAGATCGGGGGTGTTGTAGATCCCGGCCCAAAGGCTTTGGACCTTGCGCACCCGCTCTCCGATACCGCGTTTCGCACCCAGTTGTTCGGCCAACCAGACCGCGGATGTAAAGTGATCGGCATGGGGATGCGTATCCAGCACCCATTCCACATCAATCCCGGTCTCGCGAATATAGCTTAGGATCGCCTTGGCATTGCCCAGACCCGTCGCGCCCGCCTGCGGATCATAATCCCAGACCGGATCGACCACGGCCCCTTTCATCGTATCGGGGTCGTGAAACACGTATTGCCAGCTTCCGGTGGGTTTGTCCCAAAACCCTTTGACGATCGGATGCGCGGTCATGGCTGTCTCCTGAATTCATATTCGTTACTTGGAATGTGTTTGTTCGATGAAAGATTTCAACCCCCCGCGATCTGCGCCGTAACGTGCCGTCATTTGCGCCTCCCCCCTCTGGCCGGATGCGCGCGCAGGGCCTACCGTGACGCCAACCCAAACACATGAGGTCCCCATGACAAGCATCGTCATCCTTTCCGCCACCCGCACGCCGATTGGCACCTTCGGCGGATCGCTCTCGGGCTTTTCGCCCATTGATCTTGCAACCATCGTCTCGAAAGAGGCCATCGCGCGCGCGGGCATTGCTCCCGAGAAGATCGGGCAAGCCGTGTTCGGTCATATCATCAACACCGAGCCGAGCGACATGTATGTCAGCCGCGTCGCCGCCGTGAACGCGGGCGTTCCGGTTGGCACCCCGGCGATGAACGTCAACCGCTTGTGCGGATCGGGCGTGCAGGCGGTCATCTCGGCGGCGCAGATGCTGATGCTGGGCGATGCCGAATTCGCGCTGGTAGGCGGCTCGGAAGTCATGAGCAGATCGCCCTATATCCTGCCCGCCGCCCGGTTCGGTCAGAAGATGGGTGATGCGAAAGTGGTCGACATGATGACCGGCGCGCTGTCTTGCCCCTTTGGCACTGGTCATATGGGCGTGACAGCGGAAAACGTGGCGTCTGAGTGCAACATCACCCGCGTCGAGCAAGACGCCTTTGCCATGCAAAGCCAAGAGCGCGCCGCCGCCGCCATCGCCGCAGGCCATTTCAAGGAAGAAATCACCCCCGTCGAGATCACCTCGCGCAAAGGCACGATTGTGTTTGATACCGACGAGCATCCGAAATCCACCAGCCTCGAAAAGCTGGCAGGTCTCAAGCCGGTGTTCCAGAAAGACGGCACCGTTACGGCGGGCAACGCCAGCGGCATCAATGACGCCGCCGCCGCCCTCGTGATAGCGCGCGAAGACGCAGCTGCCGCCGCTGGCCTGACTCCGCGCGCCAAGATCACCGGCTACGCCTTTGCCGGGGTGCGCCCCGAGGTGATGGGCCTTGGCCCGATCCCCGCCGTGCGCGCCTTGCTCGAAAAAACCGGGCTGAGCGCCGATGATTTCGACTGGATCGAAAGCAACGAAGCGTTCGCCTCGCAAGCTCTGGCGGTCTCTAAGGAGCTGGGCCTTGACCCCGCCAAGGTGAACCCCGATGGCGGTGCGATTGCGCTGGGTCACCCGGTTGGGGCGACAGGCGCGATCCTGATCGTCAAGGCGCTGCATGCGCTCGAACGCACCGGCGGCAAGCGCGCGCTGATCACCATGTGCATCGGCGGCGGGCAAGGCATCGCGCTGGCGATTGAGCGGGTCTGAGTGCCAGAAAATACGGGCAATTTTATCTGTATTTTCAAAGACCTGCCGCCGACCAGGCCGCATCGTGATTAATCGTTAATTCATCGCCCTGTGGCAACCTGCCCCCGAAGGATCGCTTTCGGGGGCAGGTGTCGCATTATGCAATCGTCTATCGCGGAAAAACTGGCGCAGGAACGCCGGGCCCGGCTTGCCGCTGAACGTTTGCTGGATCAGAAAAAAACCGAACTCTTCGCCGCCAATCAAAAACTGGCGATGCATGCGCGTATGTTGACTGAGCAAATTGTCGAACAACGTCAGGGCCTTGTGCGCGCTATGCACGAAACAGAATCGCTCAAGGGTGAAAACACCCGCGTGAAGACAGACCTCGAACGCGCCAACTCGATGGCGATGATCGCGCAACGCAGGCTTTGGGACGCGGTCGAAACGATCACGCAGGCCTTCGCGGTCTATGACGGTGACTTGCGGCTGGTCGCGGCAAACCGGGCCTATCTGACTTTCTTCGAGGGCCATGTCGCGATCGGACCAGGCACCTCTTATGATGATGTGCTGCGTCTGGTGGCCGAACGCGGTCTGTTCAATCTGGCTGGGCGCGACCCGCAAGACTGGTATTTTGAAATGAGCGCGCGCATCCGCAGCCGCGATATCAGCCCGGTCGATATGCAGTCCCATGACGGGCGCTGGTATCGGCTCAACAATCGTTGGGGCATGCAGGGCGATTTGGTGACCTACGCGCAAGATATCACTGACTCGATCGCGCGCGAGGATGAGTTGCGCGAAGCCCGCGATAAGGCCGAGGCCGCCAATCGCGCCAAATCGGCATTCCTCGCGAATATGAGCCATGAAATCCGCACCCCGATGAACGGCGTCGTGGGGATGGCCGATCTGCTTGCAGAAACCGACCTGACCGAAGAACAAAGGCTTTTTGCGGATACGATCCGCTCGTCGGGTGAGGCGCTTTTGACGATCATCAATGACGTGCTCGACTACTCCAAGATCGAGGCCGAGCGGATGAAACTTTATCCCGAGCCCTTCGATCTGGAACGCTGCCTGCATGAAATCA
Organism: uncultured Thioclava sp.; assembly: GCF_913064665.1. Taxonomy (GTDB): domain Bacteria; phylum Pseudomonadota; class Alphaproteobacteria; order Rhodobacterales; family Rhodobacteraceae; genus Thioclava; species Thioclava arctica. The sequence continues at coordinate 5,269 of NZ_CAJYBT010000061.1, read as the reverse complement.
TGGTGCTGTTGCAGCCCTCCGCCAAAGATCGCGACGTCAAGCTGCTGGTCGATTACGACCTGTTCCTGCCCACCCGATTTGAGGCCGATCCGGGCCGCATGCGCCAGATCATGACCAATCTTTTGGGCAATGCCGTCAAGTTCACCCAACGCGGGCATGTGCTGGCCCGCGTTGTCGGCTTTGAACGCGAAGAAAGCCAATATGAATTGCACATCACGATCGAAGACACCGGCATTGGCATCGCGCCCGAACTGCTTGAACACGTCTTTGGCGAATTCAATCAGGTCGAGGCCGATTCAAACCGCAAGTTTGAGGGCACGGGACTTGGCCTTGCGATTACAAGTCAGCTTGTGGCGCTGATGGGGGGCGAGGTGTGGGTCGATAGCGCGCTGGGCGAGGGGTCGTGTTTTGGCTTCAAACTCACATTGCCACGCAGCGAACCCGCCACACCAATCGACACACCCACGCCGCCAATCACACTGAGTGCAGCCTTGGTTGTCGATGATCTCTTGGTGAACCGCGTCATTCTGGAGCGTCAGCTACAGACCTACGGCCTTGAGGTCACGCTGTGCCGTTCGGGCGAAGAGGCGCTGCATGTGATCGAGCAGGGCGCGACATTCGACGTTGTTCTCAGTGATCATCACATGCCCGATCTGGATGGTGTGGCCTTCGTGCAAAAGCTGAAAGAGGCGGGCGTATCGGTGCCGATCTTGCTGCTTAGCTCCGATCCCGATGCAGTGCTGACCGCGCAAAGCGACGATCTGGCCGGGTATTTGCAAAAGCCGGTTCTGCGCTCTGAGCTGTTTCGAGCCTTGCAAGATCTCTCACATCCGCCCCCGGCGCGCGTGCCGGCTGCACCGCCCGCGGGGCCGAGTGCCCCAGCGGAGTTGCGCCAGATGCGCGTGCTCGCCGCCGAGGACAACCGCACAAACCAGCTTGTTTTTCGCAAGATGGTCAAGGATTTCGATATCGACCTGCGCTTTGCCAATAACGGGCGCGAAGCGGTCAAGATGTGGCAAGACTTTGCTCCCGATCTGATCTTCATGGATATTTCGATGCCCGAAATGGACGGGCGCGAAGCCGCACGCGAAATCCGCAAACGTGAAGCGCCCGGCACGCATGTCCCGATCTGTGCGCTGACGGCGCATGCGATGGATGGCGATAGCGAGTCGATTTTGGCCGCCGGGATCGACTATTACCTGACCAAGCCCTTGAAAAAAATCGCAATTGCTGAACGTATCAGTTCCGAATGCCCCGATGTCGCGCGCCCGGCTATCCCGGGGTGATCTGCGCTTAGCGAAACTCGGCCAGCACCTCAAGAAAGGCATCGCCAAAGCGTTCCAGCTTGGCTTCGGGCAGCCGTGTCAGCCGCGCCAGATCGTCCTGCGTTTGGGGTTTGGCTTCGGCGATCTTGCGCAGCAGCGATGTAGAACACGAAAGCGGGCGCGCCAACCCATCGGTGCCCCGCTCCAGATCGCGTTGTACCTGTGCCAGCCGGTCGAAAATCTCTCCGGCCGGGCTGCCCGCCAGCTTGCGCCGAGTGGGATGCATTTCTTGCACCGCTCCGGCGATCACCGCCAGAAACTCTGTGCCATAGCTCTCCAGTTTTTTCGCGCCAACGCCGCTGATCCGCGCCATCTCATCCAGCGTCGCGGGCCGCGTTTCGGCCATTTCGATCAGGCTGCGGTCGTTGAAAATGATATAGGCCGGCATGCCCGCCGCCTCGGCCAAAGCACGCCGTTTCGCCTTGAGCGCGGAAAGCAGCGGCGCGTCCTCATCACTGACCAGCGCTTTGGCGACATTCGTGACTTTCGCTCGTGCCACAAGGTCACGCCGCAAGGTGATGCTTTCTTCGCCACGCAAGATCGGATGGGCGCGCCGCGTCATCACCAGCGCCCCGTGGCGCGCCGCATCGGGCCGCATCAGGTCATGGCCCATCATCTGGCGGAACACCGCCTGCCATTGCGGGCGGCTCAGGTCGCGCCCGATGCCAAAGGTGGGCAGCTTGTCATGGCCGCGCTGGGTGATCTTGTCCGTCGCGCTGCCTAGCAAAATCTCGATCAGATGGCCGGCGCCGAACCGTTCGTCGGTGCGAAGTGCCGCCGACAGCGCCTTGCGCACGGACTCGGTGCCATCAAACAGGTCGGGCGGGCTGTCACACAGATCGCAATTGCCGCAGGCGGCGGCATCTTCGCCGAAATAGCGCAGCAGTTTCGCGCGGCGGCATTCGGTGGCCTCTGCGAGACCCAACAGCGCATTCAGTCGCCCGTGATCGGCCTCTTTGCGCTCGGGCGGGGCCAGCCCTTCGTCGATCTGCGTGCGCCGCAGCTTGATGTCATCGGGGCCATAGAGGGTCAGCGTCTCGGCCGACGCACCATCGCGCCCCGCCCGGCCGATTTCCTGATAATAGGCTTCGATGGATTTCGGCAGATCGGCATGGGCGACCCAGCGGATATCGGGCTTGTCCACGCCCATCCCAAACGCGACGGTGGCGACGACAATCAACCCGTCTTCCTGCTGAAAGCGCACCTCGACATGGCGTCGCTCCTCGGCCTCCATCCCGCCGTGATAGTGACAGGCAGAATGCCCCGCCTCGCGCAGCGCCGCAGCCAGAGACTCGGTTTTCGCGCGGGTGCCGCAATAGACAATCCCGGATTGGCCCTTGCGCGCCCCGGCAAAGGTCAAGATTTGCTTGCGCGGCTGGTCCTTGGGCGAAAACGCCAGATGGATGTTGGGCCGATCAAAGCCGCGCAGAAACGTCTCGGGCGCTTGGCCGTCGAACAGGCGCGTCACGATCTCGGCGCGGGTTTCTTCATCGGCTGTGGCGGTAAACGCGGCCAGCGGCACGCCCAAGGACCGGCGCAATTCTCCGATCCGCAGATAGTCGGGGCGAAAATCATGGCCCCATTGGCTGACGCAATGCGCCTCGTCGACGGCGATCAGCGACACACCGGCACGGCGCAACATATTCTGCGCCCCGCCCGAGGCCAGCCGCTCGGGGGCCATATACAAAAGCTTCAGCCGCCCCTCATCGAGCGCGGCAAAGACTTCCTCGGTCTCTTCCTCGGTATTGCCAGAGGTCAGCGCGCCCGCCTCGACGCCGGCCTGTTTCATCGCGCGCACCTGATCGCGCATCAGCGCAATCAGTGGAGAAATCACCACCGTCACCCCATCACGCATCAGCGCAGGTAGCTGAAAACAAAGGGATTTACCGCCGCCCGTGGGCATGATCGCCAGCACGTTATGCCCCGCGATCACAGCACGCACGACCTCTTCCTGACCGGGGCGAAACGCATCAAACCCCCAGACCCGCGCCAGCAGCGCGGCTGGGTCGTTGCTCGGTCCCGGCTCAGACATTAATAGGCGTTGCCGTAAAAGAAGCCCGCATTGTTAAACAGCGCCTGACGCAGGATGATCAGCACGATAAAGGCCACCAGCGGTGCCAGATCAAGCCCGCCCGTACTGGGCAGGAACTGCCGGATCCGGCTATAGATCGGCTCAAGCAGATTGGTCAGACCGTACCAGATCTGGGCAACCAGGGGCTGGCGCAGGTTGAGCACCTGAAAATTGATCAGCCAACTCATGATGATATGGGCAATCATGATGTACCAGATCACATTCAGGATCAGGACGAGCGCTTGAAAAAGCGTGACCATCGAACACCTCCGCTTTGGGTCGCAAAGACAGGTAAGCGAGGGGCGCGTGCAATGCAACCATCACACCTGCGGCTTTTTCCGTAACGTCCCGCTTGACGACGATGCTGCGTCGCGGCACCGCTGGGGGCATGTATCCGATCATTCGCATGACCAAAGAGATCCTGAAGTTCCGCAATGCGCCTGCGCTGCCGATCACGGGCACTCATATCAGTCAGCATATCTGTTGGCCGTGGGATATCGACCTGTGGATGGAGCTCAATAACGGGCGCACGCTGACCTTGTATGATCTGGGGCGCATTCCGCTGGCGATGCGTACCGGGCTATGGCCTGCGCTGAAAAAGAACCGCTGGGGCATTGTCGTTGCGGGCAATACCACGCGCTATCGCCGCCGGGTGCAGGCGTTTCAGCGCTTTGAGATGCGCTCGCGGTGCATCGGCTGGGATGATCGCTGGATCTGGCTGGAACATGCGATGTTCACCAAGGGCGAATGTTCATCCCATGTGTTGATCCGTGGTGCTGTGACCTCGCGCAATGGCATGATCACGCCCGCACAGGTGATGGCCGAAATGGGCGTTGATGTGGTCAGCCCCGAATTGCCCGAATTCGTCACTGCTTGGGCCGAAGCCGATACCAAGCGTCCTTGGCCGCCAACTATTTAGCGCTTCCAAGCACTGTGACTTGCACCGGCACATCTTTTCGGGCTTGATCGCGCTAAAGGCAATTTACGCCTGCGGGGGACGACATGATTACAGCACGCAAACGCATTTGGGGCTGGTGGTTTTTTGACTGGGCCAGCCAACCCTATAACTCGCTGCTGATCACCTTTATTTTTGCGCCTTTCATGAAAGACCTGCTGGGCTCTGGCACCGGGGCTCAGACCGTCTGGGGCTATGGAGTCGGGCTTGCCGGGCTGGTGATTGCGATCTTCTCACCCTTTTTGGGCGCAATCGCGGATCGCTCGGGGCGGCGGATGCCGTTCATCTGGGTTTTCTCACTGATGTATGTGCTGGGCGCTTGGGGGCTTTGGTATGCGGTGCCGGGCAATTTCAGCCTGATGCTGATCATGCTGTCTTTTGCCATCGGTATGATTGGCATGGAATTCGCCACCACCTTCACCAATGCGATGCTGCCCGATTTGGGTCCGCGTGAGCAGATTGGCAGAATTTCCGGCTCGGGCTGGGCCTTTGGCTATGTTGGAGGGTTGATCACGCTGTTGATCATGCTGTTCTTGCTGCAAGCCAGCCCGACCACTGGCAAGACGATGCTGGGGATCGCACCGCTGTTCGGCCTTGACCCGGCCACGCGCGAAGATACCCGTGTTGTCGGGCCGCTGGTCGCGATCTCGTATGCCGTCTTCTGCTTGAAAAAAAAAAATTGAGTGCGAGAACCGCGCAAAGCCGATGCCATGCCCGTCGCCACGGCGTTGCACGCCGCATGGCCGGAATTGCGCGCCACCTTGCGCGCCCTGCCCAAGCCCCGCTCGCTCACCTCGTTCCTGGTTGCTTCGATTTTTTACCGTGCCTCGCTGACGGGCATGTTCACATTCGGCGGGGTCTATGCGGCGGGCGTGCGGGGCTGGTCGATCACGATGATCGGGAGTTTCGGCATTCTCG
>NZ_CAJYBT010000060.1 GCF_913064665.1 uncultured Thioclava sp. | reverse complement strand
CGGGGAGCCGAATGGGGCGTGCGGGCGCGGCGTTTTGCGTCAAGGTTGGCATTGGTCGGGGTGGGTGTTTTCGCGGTTTGGTGGGGCGGGCCGGTCTTGGCAGGGCTGGCCGTCGTGGTCGGCGCGCTGATGATCTGGGAAGTGATGATGATGCTCGCGCCCAATCGCGCGGGCAATGCGGTCGGGTTGGCGCTTGTTGCGGCGGCAGTGCTGGTGGCGGTGCTCTGGCTGCACAGCCCGTTTGCGCTGCTCTATCTGCTGATCGTGCCGATCCTTGCGCTTGCCTATGCACGCGGGCGGCGTCTGGTTGGCGCGGCCTATGCGTTTGCGATCATGCTGACAGGTTATGGTCTGGTGGCGCTGCGCGAGGGGGCAGGGCTTAGCGTGATCTTCTGGATCGTCGTTGTGGTGGTTGTCTCTGATATTGCTGGATATTTCGTGGGTCGCCTGATGGGTGGTCCGAAATTCTGGCCCAAGATTTCGCCGAAGAAAACATGGTCAGGCACCGTGGCGGGCTGGGTTGGGGCCGCCCTTGTCGGGGTGGTTTTCGTGCAGTTCGGGGCCGCGACCTCGCTGATCTGGATTTCACCGCTTCTGGCGTTTGCCGGGCAGATGGGGGACATCGTGGAAAGCGCACTCAAACGCGCGGTCGGGGTCAAGGATAGCTCTGCGCTGATCCCCGGCCATGGCGGCGTGCTGGATCGTTTTGACGCGCTGACGGGGGCGGTGGTTTTTCTTATCTTGTTGTCGCAAGTGATGCCGCTGCCGCTCACGGAAGGCTAAGCGATGCGCAGAATTTCGATATTCGGGGCGACGGGTTCTATTGGTGAAAGCACGTTTGATTTGCTGATGCGCCAAGGTGGGCCAGAGGCGTTTCACACGGTCGCGCTAACGGGCGGGCGCAGTATCAAGCGGTTGGCCGAGATGGCGCGTGCGCTGCGGGCCGAGATCGCCGTGACCGCCTATGAGGATTGCTACGCCGATCTGGTTGAGGCGCTTGGCGGCAGCGGTATCGCTGTGGCCGCAGGCCCCGCAGCACTAATCGAAGCCGCTCACCGCCCCGCCGATTGGGTGATGTCGGCGATTGTGGGCGCGGCGGGTCTTGCGCCGGGCTTTGCGGCGCTGTCTCAGGGGCGCACGCTGGCGCTGGCCAATAAGGAATCGTTGGTCACCGCCGGCCCGCTACTGCTGGGCGAGGCGCGCGCGCATGGCGCCACGATCCTGCCCGTGGATAGCGAACATTCCGCAATCTTTCAGGGCCTCGTGGGCGAGGATATGGCGGCGGTCGAGCGCATCATCATCACGGCCTCAGGCGGCGCATTTCGCGACTGGCCGATGGAAAAACTGGCCGCGGCGACGGTCGCGCAGGCCTCATCCCACCCCAATTGGGACATGGGTCAGCGCATCACGATCGATTCCGCGTCGATGTTTAATAAGGCCTTGGAAGTCATTGAGGCTAAAGAATTTTTCGCCATATCGCCTGAGCGAATTGAGGTTGTCGTGCATCCGCAATCCATCGTGCATGCGTTGGTGGGGTTTAATGATGGCGGGCTGATGGCGCATATGGGCGTGCCCGACATGCGCCACGCGATTGGCTATGCGCTCAACTGGCCGGCGCGGCATGAACTGCCGGTGGAACGGCTCGATCTGGCCAAAATCGGCCAGCTTGATTTTCGCGCCCCCGATCCGCTGCGCTACCCGGCCTTGCGTCTTGCGCGCGAGGTGATGGAGATCGGCGGGATGGCGGGGGCGGCTTTCAACGCGGCCAAAGAGACCGCGCTGGATCAGTTTATCGCGGGCCGGATCGGCTTTCTCGATATGGCGGGTCTGGTCGAGGATGTTTTGACGGACATGAGCGCGCGGCAGGGCCTTGGAAATGCCGCGATGAGCCTAGATAACGTGCTGCACACCGATACCGAAGCGCGCAGGCTGGCCCTCGCGCTCTGTGATCAAAAAAGGATTTGAGTTTTGGATCTTCTGCCCCAGTTCGGCAATCTGCTCTATACCGTTGTCGCGTTTGTCGTAGCGCTTTCGATCATCGTGGCGGTTCATGAGTTTGGCCATTACATCGTCGGGCGCTGGTCGGGCATCAAGGCTGAGGTGTTTTCCTTGGGCTTTGGCCCCAAGCTGCTGAGCCGGGTGGATAAACATGGCACGCGCTGGCAGATCGCGGCTATCCCGCTGGGCGGGTATGTGAAATTCCTTGGCGATGCGAATGCGGCCTCGGCGGGCGCCGATGAAGAAGAGATGGCGCAGCTCAGTGATGCCGAGCGACGCCACACCATGCATGGCGCCCCGCTTTGGGCGCGCGCAGCGACAGTGGTAGCGGGCCCGGTGTTCAACTTTATCCTGTCGATTGCCATCATTTCGGGGCTTACAATGTGGTCAGGGCAGGCGACAGATACGCCTGATATCGACACTATCGTGGCCCTGCCCCAAGGGGCGGTTGGGTTGCAGCATGGCGACAAGATCGTGGCCGTGAATGGGATCAAAATTTCGGATTACGCCGCCTTGAACGGTGCGATTGATCAGATGCCTGCCGGGCCGACAGTGCCCTACACGGTTGAACGCGCAGGAAAAACGCTGGATGTGACGGGACCGCAGCTGTTTCCGGCACGCTTTGCCGGGATCGCGCCAAACTCTGCCGCTTATGATGCGGGACTGCAGGGCGGTGATGTGATCACGGCAATTGACGGCACTCCGATCTGGCGGTTTGCGGATTTGCAAGACGCGGTGAAGGCGGGCGATGGGGCGCCGATGGTGCTGTCGATCTGGCGCTCTGAAAACGGCGGCGCGCCCAAGGTGTTTGACGTCACGCTTGTGCCGCGCCGCACCGATATTCCCAATGGCAAAGGCGGGTTTGAAACCCGTCTGTTGATCGGCGCGACGGGCAGCTACATGTTCACCCCGATGACGGTCGCAGTTGGTCCGGTGGACGCGCTGACGGGGGCGGTGAAATCCACCTATGGCATCGTCGCGCAGTCGGTTTCCGGCATCAAGGCGATGATCGCGCAGCAGATTTCCTCGTGTAACCTGTCAGGCGCGCTGCGCATTGCGGAAACCTCGGCTGCGGCGGCCAAATCCGGCCCGCTGGAGTTCATCTGGTTTATCGCGGTGCTCTCCACGGCGGTGGGGTTTCTCAATCTGTTCCCAATTCCGGTTCTGGATGGCGGTCACCTGATGTTTCACGCCTATGAGGCGCTGGCGGGCAAGCCCCCGTCCGAGTGGCTGATGAACGTGTTCATGTCGGTGGGGCTGGCCTTGGTTGCCACGCTGATGCTGTTTGGTCTGTGGAACGATATCACCTGCTAAGGTCCCGCTCGGCACGGCTGCCGCAATTTTGCCCTAATTGGCTCTGAATTGCGCCATTTTCAGGCGATAGATGCTGAAGATGTGGGTTTGTGCCGAAAAAGGATCGCGCTATGGGTATGATGATTGCGGAAAGCTACCGCGGTATGGGCGTGATCTTTGACATCGTCGCGGATCGCCTTTTGGTGCCCGTTGCGGTGATTGTGGCGCTGATGGGGGCGGCTTTGATCGGGGTGCAGCTTCTCGATGTCGTTGGCATTGATCCCGCCCTGCTGCACCGCATCTAAAATAGCATATATCTTTCGATCAGTTGTGGCCCTTGCGTAACCCAACGCAAATAGTTGCGTCATGGGGGGCTGTGCACTTTGACAAGACGGGCCTGCTTCGGTAGTCACTTTACAAAAGAAAAGTGAATACTTGGCGGGAGAGGGCGATGTCGATCGGCTTGCAATCAGTGCTCAGAATCTGTGCGACGCGAAATGCCCTTCGGGCGAGCGTGGTTTTTCCTGCGGTAGCAATGGCTTGCTTGGCTGTGCCCCAGGTAGCCCAAGCGCAGCAATATAGTTTCTCTTCGGTAAAAGTGGTGGGCAACGAGCGTATCGAGCCCGCTACGATTCTGGCATATGCGAGAATCGCTCGTAATCAGGCGGTTTCTGCGGCCGATCTAAATGCTGCCTATCAGCGCATTTCTGGCTCGGGCCTGTTTGAAACTGTGTCGCTGACGCCTCAGGGCCGCACATTGGTTATTCAGGTGCAGGAATATCCCACGATCAGCGTGATCAATTTCGAGGGCAACAAGCGCATCAAGGATGAGCAGCTGGCCTCGATTGTGCAAAGCAAACCGAACCGTGTCTATAAACCCTCAGAAGTTGAGGCGGATGCCCAGCGTCTGGTGCAGGCCTATTCCCAAGATGGCCGGATGGCGGCGCGCGTGACACCCAAGGTGATCCGGCGCTCGAACAATCGCGTCGACATCGCTTTTGAAATCAAAGAGGGCAAGATCACCTCGGTTGAGCGGATCTCGTTTACCGGTAACCGGTCTTATTCGGATCGCCGTTTGCGTCAGGCGCTTGCGACCAAACAAGCTGGCTTGTTCCGCACCTTCGTGAAAAATGACACATTCAACCCTGATCGTGTTCCGCTGGATCAGCAAAAGCTGGTCGACTTCTATCAGTCGCGCGGCTTCAAAGATGTGCAGGTAACGGGTGTGTCCTCGCAGATGACACGCCAGCGTGATGCCTTTTTCATGACGTTCAACGTGATCGAAGGGCAGAAATTCCACTTCAACAAGGTCGATACCGTTTCGGAAATTCCCGAGCTGGATTCTGCGAAATTTGCCAAGCTGGCAAATATCAGCACGGGGCAAACCTATTCGCCCCAAGCGATTGATCTGGTTGTGACGCGGATGGAGCAGCAGGCGATCAAGGACGGCGCGCAATTCGTGCGTGTCGAGCCGCGTATTACCGAAGACCAGCGCACCCAATCTGTCAATGTCACCTTTGCATTGGTGCGCGGGCCGCGCGTTTTCGTGCAGCGCATTGATATTGAAGGCAATACCAGCACGCTGGATCGGGTGGTGCGGCGCGAATTCCGCACGGTTGAGGGCGACCCCTACAACCCGCGCGAAATCAAGAACGCCGCTGATCGCATTCGTGGCACCGGCTATTTCAAGAATGTCGATGTCAACACCAAGCAGGGCTCGTCTCCCGATCAGGTCGTTGTGGGTGTGAACGTCGAAGAGCAGCCCACCGGCTCGCTTGGTTTCGGCGCGTCCTATAGTGCGACGGACGGGGTCGGCGTGAACGCGTCCTTGCAGGAAAACAACTTCCTTGGGCGTGGGCAATACTTGGGCCTATCGCTTGGCACGACGACGGATAACAACTCTTCAAGCCTGCGCTTCGTTGAGCCGCGCTTCTTGGGGCGGAATGTGAAATTCTCGTTCGGGGCGTATTACAACACCTCGAGCAGTGCTTCGAACACCAATTACGACACCAAACGCATGTCGATTTCGCCGGCGTTTGAATTCCCGGTCTCCGAGCGTGGCCGTCTGGAAGTGCGTTATAAGCTTGGTCAAGATGAGCTGAAAAATGTCACGACCGCCTCATCGCCGATTTTGCAGAGCGAGGAAGGCAAGCGGGTCTATTCCGGTCCGGGATATACTTACACGTTCGACACCTCGATTGATCAGATTGACCCGCGCTACAACATGAAGTTCACGGTCTCGCAGGATTTCTGGGGGCTGGGCGGTGATATTACTGGCGGCATCACCTCGGCCAAGATTCAGGGCGAGCGCAAGATCATGAACGAAGAGGTCACGCTGCGCGCCTCGCTTGAGGGCGGCGCGGTTCATGCCTCTGGCGGCACCACGATCCTGCAACGCTATAGTGGCAGCCAGATTCGCGGCTTTGAAAGCTATGGCATCGGCCCGCGTGATACCGCTGCAGCCAACCAGGACGCGCTTGGCGGGAATTTCTACTGGGTCGGCAAAGTCGAGGCACAATTCCCGATCGGCCTGCCCGAAGAATATGGCGTCACCGGTGGTGTGTTCTTCGATGTCGGCTCTGTCTGGGGGCTCGACAATACAGCGGGAGCAGGGACCGTGGATGACTCCATGCATGTGCGCTCTGCCGTTGGGGTGTCGATCTTCTGGGACTCGGCGATTGGTCCGCTGCGCTTGAATTTCTCGAAAACGGTCAAAAAAGAAACCTACGACAAGCCGCAGAATTTCGACCTGACTTTGTCGACGCAATTCTGATTGGTCTGATCGGATGAGAGGTGCGTTTGCTCTGGCTCTGGTGTTGGCGGGTTTCGCCGCGCCGGGGCTTGCGCAACAGGCTCCGTCTGCGTCCCCGGTTCCGCCTGCGGCGCAAACCCCGGTTCTGACGCTGGACTGGGAGCGTTTGTACGACAATTCGCTCTGGGGCAAGCGGGTGGCGCGCGAGATCGAGACCGCGTCAGCCGATCTGCGCACCGAAAACAACCGTATCGCCGCTCAGCTTGAGGCCGAAGAACGCGATCTGACAGATCGCCGCCCCAAGATGGACCCGGCCGCATTTCAAACCGCTGCGGATGCGTTTGACAAACGCGCCACTGCCATTCGCGCCGCGCAAAAGGCCAAGGCGGATGCGATCCAGCAGCAACTCAACAACGAGCGGCAAGGGTTTTTACAAGCTGTAATGCCCAAACTGGACGAGGTTTTGCGCGCGCGCGGTGCCGAGGTGGTTCTGGATTCGCGGGTGATCATTCGCGGCCTCGCGTCGGCGGATGTGACTGCGCAACTGGGCGAACGGATCGATTCCGAGGTCGGCGATGGGGCAGGACAGGTGACCGCCAGCGTTCCCGCGACTGGTACGCAACCCGATAGCAAAAATACGGCACCCGCAGCCCCCGATGCACCCACGGGCAGCACGAATGGGGATGGGGGCGTTTTTGTGGATGACAGCCTCAATTCGAATGCCAAAACGGGTGCTGATCCTGCGCTGAACGGGGGCAGCCCACCCGATCCGACGCCGCCTCTTGGTCTGCCGATGCCCAGGTTGAAGAACTAACCATACCCCGGCAATCCTTGCCAAGTCCCTGATCCGTTGCTAGCAACGACTCAATCGAACGGGCCGCACCAGACGCAGCCTGAGTTGAAGGAGCCTTTTCGATGACCGAACCCGCCCCCTATACCGAAGCTGATCTGGCGCTGATCAAGCGTATCATTCCCCATCGCTACCCGTTCCTGCTGATCGACAAGGTGCGTGACATCGTGCCGATGAAGGGCGCGGTCGGGATCAAGAACGTGACCTGCAACGAACCCCATTTTCAGGGCCATTTCCCCGATATGCCGATCATGCCCGGCGTCACTATCGTCGAGGCGATGGCGCAGACCTCGGCCGTGGTGGTGGGGATTTCGCTCAACGTGGTGGATCGCGACCTGCTGACCTATTTCATGGGCATCGACAAATGCAAATTCCGCCGCAAGGTCGTGCCGGGCGATGTGCTGGAGTTGCATGTGAACGTGAAGCGCGGCGGTGGCAAGATCTGGAAGTTTGAGGGTCGCGCGATGGTCGAAGGAGAGTTGGCCTGCGAAGCCGAGTTCACCGCGATGATGGACTTGCAGGGCTGAGCGGCATGACCATCGACCCAAGCGCGCAGATCCACGCCTCGGCGGTGATCGAAGAGGGCGCCACAATTGGCCCGGACTGCCAGATCGGCCCGTTCTGCGTCATCGGCCCCGAGGTGGTGCTGGGGCGCGGCGTGACGTTGCAGTCCCATGTCGTCATTCAGGGCGCCACGGAAATCGGTGAAGAAACCGAGGTCTTTCCCTTTGCCTCGCTAGGACAGATCCCGCAAGACCTTAAATTCAAAGGCGAAAAGACACGCCTCAAGATCGGGGCACGCAACCGCATCCGCGAATATGTCACGATGAACACCGGCACCGAGGGCGGTGGTGGGCTGACGCAGGTCGGCGATGACTGTCTGTTCATGTCGTCCTGCCATGTCGCGCATGACTGCAAGATCGGGGACCGGGTGATCTTGGTCAATTCGGTCGCCGTCGCAGGTCATTGCGTATTGGAAGATGACGTGATCGTGGGCGGGCTGTCGGGGGTGCATCAATGGGTACGCATCGGGCGCGGCGCGATTATCGGGGCGCTCTCGATGGTGACGGCCGATGTGATCCCGCATGCGCTGGTTGCGGGGCCGCGTGCCACGCTTGAGGGGCTCAATCTGGTGGGGCTCAAGCGCCGTGGCACCTCGCGCGAGGAGCTGTCGGCGCTGCGCGCGACATTTGCCGAGCTGTCCACGGGCAATTTCCGCGACTCTGCGCGCCGTCTGTCTGAGGGCAAGGTCGAGGGCGATTTGGCGCGTGAGGTGATTGATTTCATTCTCGGCCCCTCCGATCGCAGCTTTCTGACGCCGCATAAATGAGCGGGTCCGGGGATATTGCGCTGATCGCGGGACAGGGCGTTTTGCCCGGGCTGATCGCGCGCGCCGCGCCGGGACTGCTGGTCTGTGAGATGGAGGGCACGCCAAGCGAGATCGGCACGCCCGAGACGCTGCGCTTTCGCGTCGAACGTCTGGTGCCGTTTCTCGATACGCTGGCTGATCGCGGGATCAAGCAGGTGGTGTTTGCCGGCGCCTTGCAGCGCCCGCGCGTCGATATGGAGCTGATCGACCCACGCTCGGCCCAGCTTGTGCCGCGCCTCGCGATGGCGATGCAGGGGGGCGATGATGCGACCCTGCGCGCGGTGATCGAGATTTTCGAGGATTGGGATTTTCAGGTCGTGGGCGCGCATGAGATCGCGCCCGATCTGGTTTGCGCCCCCGGCGTGATCTGCGGTGCGCCCAGCGACCGCGACCGCGCCGATATGGCCCGCGCCGCCGCCATCGTCGCCGATCTGGGGCGCGCCGATATTGGTCAGGGCGCGGTTGTGGCAGACGGGTTGTGCTTGGCGGTCGAAACCTTGCCGGGTACCGATGCGATGCTCGATTTCGTGCACCTTCACAAAGGGTTGCGCGACGATCTTAAGTCCGCGTCCGGGGTGTTCTATAAGGCCCCGAAACCGGGTCAGGATCGCCGCGCGGACCTGCCAGTCATCGGTGTGCGTACCGTGCAAAAGGCGGCCGCAGCCGGGCTGTCGGGCATCGCCTTTGAGGCGGGCGGCGTGATGTTGCTGGAACGCGACGCGGTGATAGCCGCTGCGCAGGACGCCGGTCTGTTCCTATGGGCCTGTGCGCCATGAAGCTGTTCGTGATCGCGGGGGAGGCCTCGGGGGACAAGCTTGGCGGGGCACTGATGGAGGGGCTTGCAAAGCTTGCTCCGGGCATCGAATGGCAAGGGATTGGCGGGCCAGAGATGGCCGCGCAAGGGTTGGACAGCCGCATCGCGATGGAAGAACTGTCGGTGATGGGCCTGATGGAGGTGGTGCCGAAATATCGCCACCTGAAACGCCGGATTGCCGAGACCGCGCAGGCGGTGGTGGAGATGCGCCCCGATGCGCTGATCACCATCGACAGCCCCGATTTTTGCCTGCGCGTGGCGCGGCTTGCGCGCGAACAGCACCCTGATCTCAAGGTGGTCCATTATGTTGCGCCCTCAGTCTGGGCGTGGCGTCCGGGGCGTGCGGCTAAGATGGCGCAGGTGGTCGATCATGTGCTGGCAGTGCTGCCCTTTGAGCCGCCCTACATGCAGGCCGCCGGGATGAGCTGCGATTTCGTTGGCCATCCGGTGGTGGCTGAACAGCGCGCCAGCGCCGCCGAGGCCGCGGCCTTTCGCGAGACCCACATGATCGGCCCCGATCAACCCTTGGCGCTGTGTCTGCCCGGTTCGCGCGCGGGCGAGGTCAAGCGGCTGGGCAAGCGATTTGACGAGGCGCTGATGCAGCTGCGCGATCGCGAGCCGGGCTTGCGCGTGGTGCTGCCCACGGTGCGCGGCGTGGCCCCGATGGTGCGCGAAATGTCTGCGCGCTGGCCCATCGCCCCGATCGTGGTCGAACAGCCCGCCGACAAACGCGCGGCCTTTGCCGCAGCCAATGTCGCCCTCGCGGCAAGCGGCACGGTGAGCCTTGAATTGGCCGCCAATCGTGTGCCGATGGTCATTGCCTATGATGCCAGTTTCCTCACATGGCATCTGATCTGGAACCTGATGATGAAGGTGGACACCGTGACGCTGGTCAATCTGGTGTCGGATACGCGCGCGATACCTGAATTTCTGGGGCCCGACTGCAAGCCGCGCGCAATCTCGCGCAAGCTGCTGCAGGTGCTTGAACAAGACGATGCGCGCGCAGAGCAATTTGCGGCGATGGAGTTGACAATGGAGCGCTTGGGCGAGGGCGGAGACCCGCCGGGCCTGCGCGCCGCGCGTTCGGTTCTGGAGTTTCTACAAAAGACGTAAGCGCGTAGTTTCAGGAACATGGCGCGGGGTGTTCGCGTTTCGCGACAAGAGGGCGAGCAATTCCGTCTGCGCCCCATTTTTCAACCAAAGGTGATTGATATGGCCGCAGCGAAACCTCCTCAATTGTCGCTGATCGAAGTCACGTCGCTGGGTGTGGGCACGATGATCGGCGCGGGGATATTTGCGCTGTTTGGCGAGATTTCGACACTTGCGGGCGGGTATGCCTGGGCTGCCTTTCTGGCGGCGGGCGTGATCTCGGGATTGGCGGGCTATTCCTATTTCAGCTTGTCGAAAATTTCGAAGACCAATGGCGGGATCGCGGAATATCTGACGCGGGGCTGGAATGGCGGGCTGACGGGGTCGGTGATTTCGCTGTGCTATTTTCTGTCCATCGCGATCGTGCTGGGATTGGTGGCGAAGTCTTTCGCCCACTACTCGGTGCAGGTGTTCGGACTGAGCAACGCGATGACCGACCCGCTCGCGATTGCGATTATGGTGGTGTTTTTGCTGGTGAATGCCGCGGGTATCAAGTTCATGGGCATCTCAGAGAAGATCCTCGTGATCGCCAAGTTGGTCGTTTTAGTGGGCTTTACCGTCATCGCCTTCACCCATTTCAACGCCTCGGTCTATAGCGGAAATCAGGGCACGGTGGCCTTTGATTTCGGGAAATTCGTCAATGCGGTTGCTCTGGCTAACCTGTCGTTTGCGGGCTTTGCGGTGATTGCCAATGCTGGGGGCAGCGTGCGCGCGGGTGCGGACACGATTGGGCGCGCCATCTTCATTGCGATTGCTGTGGTGGCTTTGGTCTATGTCTCGCTCGATATCGCGGTGTTTGGCTCGATCTCACTGGATACGATCGAGACCGCCAAGAACTACGCCTTGGCCGAGGCTGCACGGCCAGTCTTGGGGCAGGCGGGGTTCGTGGTGCTGGGGCTGACAGCGATCATTTCAACGATGACGAATATCAACGCCAATACCTTTTCGGCTGCCAATACGATTTCCTATATGGGATCGGCCGGGCAGCTCAGCCCCAAACTTTCGAAGCGGCTGTTTTTGCGCCAAGGCAATATCGCGATGATCCTGACCGTGGTGATCGTGATGGCGATGATCTTGACCCTTGATCTGGGCCAGATCGGCGATGTTGCGAGCCTGACCTTCTTGCTGGTGCACAGCTTTATTCCGCTGGGCAATGTGCTCAATCAGCGGCAAAGGACGGGGGCCAATCCGGTGCTGCTGTGGCTGGCGGTGATTGGCAATGGCGGGCTGGGGTTGTTTTTCATCTATCACCTCTTTGGTGGGCATGATCTGGAACTGCTGGTCTTTGCCGGGGTCGTGCTATTTGCGCTGGTGTTTGAGATGATCAATACCCGTATCTTTGGCGCGAAAGCGGCGTGAAGCCGGGTATCTGTCCGCCGCGCAGAGCCCCGTCCAACGGGTGGCGAGAGGGCGTGTTCCTGCACGCGCTCTCACGCTTGTTAAGGCCTTTGTGACAGCAAGCTGCGACAGTTGGTCACGAGAGGTTCACGCATCATAACGTATCCGTGAACGTAGAATTGCGGTAAGTTATGATCTCCAGCCAAAGACCAAACCTATCGGAGAGCTGATGAGACAGACCGCATTGTGTATTACGGCACTCGTCTCGGCCGTAATGATGGGCCAGTTACCTGCGTATGCGCAGCAAGCCGCACCCGAGGAGGAGACACCCGCAATCGGTGCGCAGTCGCGCCCCGCTGGATCGGCCCCCGCCCATATGAGCGACCCGGTTTCCGACAGTACGGCGGATCATTCGAAACTCATGAAGCTCAAGGGGCCTTTTGCCTCGGGTTCTCAGGTGACCGAAGCTTGCCTGTCTTGCCACACTGAGGCGGGCAATCAAGTGATGCATTCGGTGCATTGGAAATGGGAATATCAGAACGAAAAGACCGGGCAATTGCTGGGAAAAGCGCATGAGATGAACGCGTTTTGTGGCAATGTCGCGTCTAATGAGGTGCGCTGTACCTCTTGTCACACCGGCTATGGCTGGACCGATATTCGCGCGCAGATGCCCGATGATCCGACCAAGGTGGATTGTCTGGTCTGTCATGATAAATCGGGCCAATACACCAAGCAAGATAACTTGGCGGGCGAGCCTCCGCTGGAACCCGTCGCGGCGGGCGCGAAAACCATCACCGGCGAGCCCGCCTGGCCCGTTGATCTGGCCGAGGCGGCGCAATCTGTCGGGCCACCTCCGGGGCGCGACAATTGCGGCAATTGCCACTTTTACGGCGGTGGCGGCGATAACGTGAAGCATGGCGATCTGAGTTCGGTGCTGTTCAACCCGCCGCAGGATGTCGATGTGCATATGTCCCCCGATGGCGGCAATTTCGCCTGCGCAACCTGCCATGTTTCGGACAAGCATGTGTTTGAGGGCTCGCGTTATCAAACCGATGTGGTCGATCCCAATCCCGACCGGATGGCCGGAAGCGCCCATGATGCGGCGGCGTGCCAGTCCTGCCACACGGACACCCCGCATAAGGGTCCGAACGCGTTGATCGCAGCCAAGCTGAACGATCACACCGATACGCTGGCTTGCCAGACTTGTCATATCCCCAGCTTTGCGCGCGGTGGCGTCGCGACCAAAACCAAGTGGGACTGGTCGACGGCGGGTAAGCTCAAAGATGGTAAACCCTATTCGGAAGAGAATTACGTTCAATCCGATGGCAAGCATCTGCATACCTATCTGACGATCAAGGGCAATTTCGAATATGGTGAGAATGTCGTGCCGGTCTATGCCTGGTCCAACGGCGTCATGACCTACACGCTGCCCGAGGAGAAAATCGACCCCTCCAAGGTTGTCGAGATCAACAAGATCGGTGGCACGCCGGGAGCTGCGGATAGCCGGATTTTCCCCTTCAAGCGTCTTGATGGCTCGCAAGCCTATGACAAGCAACGCGAAGTCTTGCTCTATAACCATGTCTATGGCCCGGGGGATGGCACGGCGCTGTGGCAATATTACGATTGGAAGAAATCGCTTCAGGCCGGGATGGACTATGTCGGCGCGGAATATTCGGGCGATTTCGGCTTTGTCGATACCTACATGTATTGGCCCATCACCCATATGGTCGCGCCAAAGGAAGACGCCGTGCAATGCGAAAGCTGCCACGCGAAAGATGGCCGGATGGCGAATATCGCAGGGATTTATGTACCCGGCGCGGAGATAAATCTGGGCGGTAAAATTGGCCTAGCGGTCTTTTTGATGGCCTTGCTGGGGGCGCTTGGCCATGGCTTGCTGCGCGTGATCAGCCGCTCCAAAGGAAAAGGGGATCATCATGGCTGAACATTGCGTTAAGGTCTATTCGCGGTTCAACCGGCTGTGGCACTGGTCGCAGGTTGTCTCGATCATGCTGCTGTTCTTCACCGGGGCCCGGTTGTTGGGGCTGCATCAGCTGGGTCCGTTCGGCCTTGCGGTGATGGTGCACACGGTCGTAGCGCTGGCCTTGCTGGTGCTTTGGGTCTTTGCCTCGTTCTGGTTGTTCACTACGGGCGGCTGGCGGCAGTTCGTGCCGCGGCTTTCGGGGATGTGGCAAGTCTCGCGCTTTTACGCCTATGGTGTCTTCAAGGGGGAAAAGCATCCCTATAAGAAAAGCTTTGAACATCGACATAACCCACTTCAGGCTGCCTCTTATTTTGTGCTGAAGATGGCGTTGTTCCCGGCGATCTGGATCTCGGGCTTGGCGTATCTCAGCTATGGCTTTTGGGATCATCTTGATGGCGGGAGCTTTTTCCTCCAGATCATCGCGAACTTCCACGTTCTTGCGGCTTTCGCGATTGCAAGCTTTGTGGTGATCCATGTCTATCTGCTCACCATCGGTGGCTTCCGCCACCATGTGCGCCCGATGGTAACGGGGTATGAGCAGGTCGACCTGACTCCCGAGGCAGAGGCTTATTTCCGTCAAACCGGGCGCGTCATCGACTGACATGGCGGTTTCTGATCCAACGCAAAAGGGCCTCTGGAAACAGGGGCCCTTTTTCATGGTGTGATGTGTGGCTTGGCGTCTGTCGGAGCCTCCGGCGGGAGTATTTCTGGCTAGATGAAATGGAGGAGTGCGGCTTTGTCTGTCGTCAGTGCTACGCCGGTTCAAACGCCGCCTTCTGCTGTAAGTCCGGGCGTGGGCGCAAAGGAAAAAGCGCCGCAGATGCGACGCTATTTTCAGATCAATGCGGCATATTCTAAGGGTTTAGGCGCCCCAGGTGCGCACCGGGCCGCAATCCATATGCACGAAATTCGAGCGCGAATATTTGCCGACGCCGCCCGCGTGGCAGGCAGACGCGGCACGATACATCTGGCTGACCGAACGCGACTTGAGCCGCAGGTCGGTGGCTTGGCCTTGCATATGCAGCGAGTGTTTCGCCACGCCCTTGGAATGCGAACGCAACATCGCGTTGGTCTTGGGCGAGCGGTATCCCGAAAGCAAGAGATAGGGCTCGTTGATATCCATCAGGTTATGCGCTGCGGCTGCGATATCAATCGTGCGCGCGTCGATGGTTTTGAGCTGATTGGTGCGCCAGTCGCGCGCAAAATAGGTCACTTCTTTCAGGGCCTCGGGAATATATTCCCCTTCGATCCAATAAATCGTATCGAGGCTCTCACCGGTGCGCCCGTTATACATTCGAATGCGTCGGATATCGCCGGCACCTTTAAGAAGACCAAATGCGCTGCTCATCGTCGGCGCTGCGGTTACCATGGTCGCAGCGAAAGCGCCCAATAGTCCGCGCCGGGAGATCGTCGTCATGCTCACTGTCCTGTCGTTGCCTGTCCTTCGTTTCCACCCTGTTCGTCGGGTGACTAACGAAAGCTTAAACCCAAACTTCGCCACTGTTATGGCATAGACCGTTGGGGCGATAAAGAATCGAATTGTCGAACACGCGCACGTGACTAAAAATCGGCAGGAACCCGCCTGTTAGCGCCAAGATTCCGGCTGTTGCGCGGGTGCATCTTTCGATTGATACGCGCCGCTTTCGCGCAGTTTTGACAAAGCTTTTCTGGACTCGTCCACCTTAATTTGAAACATCGGTAGTGGGTTTTCTGGTGTTGGGACAAGTTTTATGGGGTTCGGTTTGCGCGGTGTCGCTCTTGCGGCAACAGTCTCGGGGATAGCGTTTGGCGCGCTCGCTCAGGGCACGGCCCAGATCGCGGCCCAAGGAGCAATGTCTCCGATCAGCGGAATTGAACTGAGCGGTTTCACCCAAGCGATCGCCGAAGCGGCTGCCTCTGACCCCGCGCTAGCCGCGTTTTATGCCGCGCGCGATTACCGCCCGATCTGGACCTCCGCTGAAGACGCGCCGCGCCGCGCCGCGCTGTTTTCCGCGCTCGATGTCTCGGGAATGCAGGGCTTGCCGCAGGCGCATTACGATCCCGAAGGGCTGCGTGCGCGGTTTGGCGCAGTGCAATCGGAACGCCAGCGGGGCTTGTTAGAGGTCGCGCTCAGCCGCGTGTTTCTGGACTATGCCCATGATGTTTCCCATGGCGTTCTGGATCCGACCAAAGTGCTGCCCGATATCAAGCGCGAGCCGATGCGCGCCGATCCACAGGCCCGCTTGACGGCCTTTGCCGCGAGCGCCAATCCGGCGCTGTTCCTGCGCGCGCTGACGCCGAAAATGCCGCAATATGCGCAGCTTTTGAAAGACAAGCTCGAC
>NZ_CAJYBT010000059.1 GCF_913064665.1 uncultured Thioclava sp. | reverse complement strand
AGGGCTATTTTAATTAAAGCTGGATCCATATTTCACCTGAACGAAAAAGGGCCTGCTGTTCTAAAACAGGGAAAGCCCGGAAAAACCTAGAAATGCCAGAGCAAACTGTCCGGCCACCACAAAAGCGATCGGAATGCCCTTAAAAGTCGGCGGTATATTAGCAAGCTCCATTCTCTCCCTGACCGAACTCATCAGATAAAGCGCCAGGAGAAAACCGGAACCGGCCCCGAAAGACAACATAAACGATTCATAAAAATTGTACTCGTTATCGGCCAGAATCAAGGGCACCGCAATGATAATACAGTTGGCGATAACCAGAACCAGATAAACCCCGAAGGAATTAAACAGGATCGGGGTGACCTTGCGGACGATGGTATCGACGGCCTGGACGGTAAGGGAGACCAGGCCGATAAAAACCACGATCTGCAGGAAATTGAGGTCAAAGGGCTTAAGGAAGAACTGATAGAAAAACCAGCTCATCAGCGCGCTGACCACGACGGCAAGCCCTGCAAAGACCGGCCCGCCCCACCAAATCGGGAAAACACCCACCCCGACCATTGCCAGACTTGACGCAAATCGCGGCGCCAGATCGCCCCATTTGCCGCCCAGCTTTGGCGCGCTCACGGTTGCACCCCGCCAAAGCGGCGCTCACGCCCGCTGAAACGGGCCAAGATGTCGGTCAGCTCTTCGACCGTAAAATCAGGCCAAAGCGTTTCGGTGAACTCATATTCAGCATAGGCCGCCTGCCAAGACAGGAAATTGGAAATCCGGGTTTCACCAGATGTGCGGATTACCAGATCAGGGTCGGGCATGCCCACCGTGTCAAGGCGCGCGGCCAACGCTTCATCATCGATATCCTCGGCGGCAATGCGACCCTCTGCGCAATCGAGCGCCAGCTGGGCGGCAGCACGGCGCAGTTCATCGCGCCCGCCGTAATTGATTGCGACCGCCAGCGTCAGGCGGGTGTTGGTCTTGGTGCGTGCTTCGATCGCGTCCATCGTTTCGCGCAACGCCGGATCAAGGCGCGAGCGATCCCCGATAAAGCGCAGATTCACGCCTTCAGTGGCCAGCGCATCCGCCTCACGCCGGATCATGAAGCGGAACATCTTCATCAGGCCAAGCACTTCGATCAGCGAGCGTTTCCAATTCTCGGTCGAAAAGGCGTAGATCGTCATGTAGCGGATGCCCAGATCAGGGGCCTCGCGCACGATTTTCTTGATCTGCTCGGCGCCCTTGCGATGGCCCGCCAAACGTGGCCAGCCGCGCCGTTTGGCCCAGCGCCCATTGCCATCCATGATAATCGCGACATGGCGCACGCCATAATCGGTCATATCAGATGCGGGGGCCTTCTTGGCCGGCTTGTCGTCTCGCAGCGCCATTTCGGGGATTCTTTCGCCTCAGACCTGCATGATTTCGGCTTGTTTGCCCTCAAGTGCCTTATCCACCAGCGCGGTGTGGGTATCGGTCAGTTCTTGCACGGAGGTTTCCCAGAACTTCACGTCATCTTCTGACATGCCGTTGCTTTTGGCTTTCTTGATCTGGTCCATCCCGTCGCGGCGCACATTGCGGATCGCGACGCGCGCGCTTTCGGCATATTGCGCAGCGACCTTGGTCAGCTCGCGGCGGCGTTCCTCGTTCAATTCAGGGATCGGCAGCATGATGATCGTGCCGTTGGTCTGCGGGTTGATCCCCAGCCCGCTTTCGCGGATCGCCTTTTCAACCTTGCCGACCAGCCCCTTGTCCCAGACATTCACGGTGACCATGCGCGGCTCGGGGACGTTCACGGTGCCGACCTGGTTGATCGGGGTCATGGAGCCGTAGGCATCCACCATCACCGGCTCGACCATCGAGGCCGAAGCCCGCCCCGTGCGCAGCGAAGCAAATTCATGTTTGAGCGAAGTCATGGCACCTTTCATGCGGTGCTCAAGGTCATCGGTGTCGATCTCAATCTCGTCGGACATTGTTGGTTTTTCCGTCTTGGTTGCAGCCTCGGGCACTGGTTTAGCGCAGTGCCGAGGCGAAAGATAGCATTTGCGTGGCTCTTAGCCCTGCACAAGTGTGTAGGTGCCCTGCCCCGCAAGGATGCCACGAAACCCGCCCGGCTCATCAAGCGAAAACACGATGATCGGCTTGTTATTGTCGCGCGCCAAAGCAATCGCCGAGGCATCCATCACGCCCAGGTTCTTTTGCAGCACGACGTCATAACTGACCGTGTCATAGCGCTTGGCATCGTCGAATTTCATCGGGTCTTTATCATAGACGCCATCCACCTTGGTGCCCTTGAAGATCGCTTCGCAATTCATCTCATTGGCGCGCAGGGTCGCGGCGGTGTCGGTGGTGAAATAGGGGTTGCCGGTGCCCGCAGCAAAGATACAAATCCGTTTCTTTTCAAGGTGACGCACGGCGCGGCGGCGAATGTAGGGCTCGCAGACCTCATCCATCGGGATCGCGCTGATGACGCGGGTGTGCAGCCCTAACGCCTCAAGCTGCGCCTGCATGCCAAGCGCGTTCATCACCGTGGCCAGCATGCCCATGTAGTCAGCGGTCGTGCGTTCCATCCCTTGGGCCGAGCCCGCCAGCCCACGGAAAATATTGCCTCCCCCGATCACCATGCAAATCTCGACGCCCATCTCATGGACCGATTGCACTTCGCGCGCGATGCGCGCCACGGTCGGCGGGTGCAGGCCATAGCCCTGATCGCCCATCAGCGCCTCGCCTGAAATCTTGAGAAGGACACGTTTATATTTGGTTTGCGGTAGCGTCTCGTCGCTCATTGCGGTCCCCTCAGGTCAGACGGTTGTCATCGGCGCGCAAAATGTCGCAAATGGGGGCCGGGTTCAACCTCTCGTGGCGAGGGATCGCACCCGCCCTGCCCTTGTGATCCTGTGATCGGCTTTATTATGCTGCAAATCCTGCCTGAAATCGCGTCAAATATCCCGGTTTTGATTGCCGGACCGACGGCCAGCGGCAAATCCGCGCTGGCCTTGGAAATCGCGCAATCAGCGGGGGGCGTGGTGGTGAATGCCGATGCGTTGCAGGTCTGGTCGTGCTGGCGGGTGCTCTCGGCGCGCCCTTCGATCGATGAGGAATCGCGCGCGCCCCATCGCCTTTATGGTCATATTGCGCCGGGGGCCGACTATTCGGTGGGCCATTGGCTAAAAGAGGTGGCGACGATCTTGGCCGAACACGCCCAAGGCGGCCCGCGCCCGATCATTGTCGGGGGGACGGGGCTGTATTTCACCGCTCTCACGCAAGGATTGGCGCAGATTCCTGCCACCCCGCCCGCCATCCGCGCCGAGGCGGATGCGCGACGCAACCGTGAGGGGCATGGCGCGCTTTTGGGCGAACTGGACGCCGCCACGCGCGCGCAGATCGATACGCAAAACCCGATGCGGGTGCAGCGCGCCTGGGAAGTGTTGCGCACGACAGGTGAGGGGCTTGCGGTTTGGCAGGCACGCACCCCCGCGCCGCTGCTGGCGCTGCGCGATTGCGTGCCCCTGCTGCTGGAGGCTGATCGCGACTGGTTGGCAGATCGCATTGATCGCCGCTTTGATCTGATGCTGGAACAGGGCGCGTTGGATGAGGTGCGCGCCGTCGAACCGATTTGGGACCCCGAGGCGCTTTGGGCGCGTGCAATCGGAGCGCCCGAATTGATCGCCTATCTGCGCGATGAGGTCGATCTGGAGACCGCGCGCAGCCGTGCACAGGCGGCTTCTCGCCAATATGCCAAGCGTCAACGCACTTGGTTTCGTGCTCGCATGAAGGCTTGGCACAAGATCGCGTGTGCGTGACCCTGCCGCCACAGCGATGCAGGGGCAATGTTGAAAAACTATTGGTTGAAAGCGGGTTACAAGGTAATATTAACGCATTCCGCCCTTCGAAAGATCGCAAAAGTGAAACTTTTTTCGACCCCGCCGCTGTCGCAGTTTTCGCAATCCAAGCCCCGGAATCCGGCAGACGCACGCGGCCCCGAGGCGGCCCGCAGCTCCTTGCCAGCCGCGCCTTCCGCGGTGCGCATTAGCCAGATCAGTCGCTTGGCCAAGGCCGGGCGCTGGCGCGTCGAGGCGATGCGCGCACGCTCTGAGCCATGCTTGCTGTGGTTCACCCGTGGCCAGGGGCGTATCACGTTGGGCGGTGTGACGCGCGGCTACGGCCCCAATAACGTGATCTTCATTCCCGCCGGGGTGATGCATTCCTATGAATTGGGCTCACAACCGCAAGGACAGATCGTGCATTTTGGGCGTGACAGCGATGTCGTGCTACCCCATGCGATCCAGCATTTGCGGGTGCGCGACGGGGTCGCACAAGGCGAGATCGGGTCGATCATTGAGGCGGTGCAACGTGAGTTGGACAGCGACCGCCCTGCCGCAGACCGGGCGCTACAGCACCAGCTTGGGCTTTTGAGCGTTTGGCTGGAGCGCCAGATTGCCTCCAATCAGACGGCTGCGATCCAGCCCTCGGGCGCGCGTCGGTTGGTGGCGCGCTTCACCACGCTGGTGGAGCGGAATTTCCGCTCGGGCATCGGGGTTGGTGAGATGGCGGATGAGTTGGGGGTCACGTTGACGCATCTGACGCGCGCCTGTCGCGAAAGCTGCAACAAAGGCGCGTCCGAAATGCTGCAAGAGCGCAGGCTATATGAAGCGCGCGAATTGTTGCGCGACACAAAACTGCCCGTCAAAGAGATCGCGGCCAGTCTGGGCTATACCAGCCCGGCCTATTTCACCCGCGCCTTTCACGCCAAAACCGGCAAAACCCCGATTGATTTTCGCCGCACCGGTTAGCACGCGGCAGCAATTCGCGCGCGGCAGCGGTTAGCGCGCGCGCCACCTTATTGCGCAGCGATCATCGCAGCCGGGTCTTGGTCCGCCTCGAGCCTTGCCGGATCGGGCAGCGTAAAGGCTGCGACTGACCCCATCAGGCGCGCGCTTTCCCCCAGCATGGCCCGGCTCGCGGTCGTGGTGCGATCAAACATCGCCGCGCTTCGCTGAGTTGCCTGATCGAGCAGATGTAAGGCGGAGTTGATTTCGGAAATGCCGCTGGCTTGCTCGCCCGACGAGACAGCGATGGTGCTGACTCGGTCGTGAATATCGCGCACCGACGTCACGATCCGCCCAAGCGCCTCGCCGGTCTGCCCCACCAATGTAACGCCCGATTGCACCTGCACATCTGACGAGGCAATGAGTTCCGAAATTTCCTTGGCCGCATCCGAAGATCGCTGCGCCAGCGCGCGCACTTCAGAGGCGACAACGGCAAAACCGCGCCCGGCCTCGCCCGCACGTGCCGCCTCAACCCCGGCATTGAGCGCAAGCAGGTTGGTTTGAAACGCGATATCATCGATTACCGAGGTGATGCGCGAGATCGACTTGGCCGAGCTTTCGATCCCCGCCATCGCAGAGACCGCGTTCTCCACGATCTGCGCACCGCTTTCGGCATGGCCGCGCGCGTCATTGGCCAGCGAACGCGCTGATTGTGCGCCCTCGGCTGCAGATTGCACCGAAACGGTCAATTCATTCAGCGCAGCGGCGGTTTGCTCTAGCGTGGCGGCGTTGCGTTCAGTTTGCTGGCCCAGTTCATCCGCCGAAGTGGCAACCGTTTGCGCCTCGGAATCAATCAGCTGTGCGCCCTGTTCAATCTGGTAAAGCGAGCGCGCGAGCTGGGCCACAGCTGCGTTGAAATCAATGCGCAACTGTTCGTACTCGCCCGGCAAGGCATCTTCAAGCGTGCTGGCCAGATTGCCATGCGCCAAGGCATTGAGGCCAGCGGCCAGAACCGAAACGATCTGCGCCTGTTCCTCAAGCTGGCGCCGCGCCACCTCTTCACGCTCGCGCAGGGCCGCTTGTTCCTCGGCTTGGACCTGGCGCCGCAGTTCCTCGGCCTCTTCCTTGGCTGCGGCTTGGTTTATTTCCGCCTCGCGCGCCTCGGCCTGACGCTTGGCCTCTGCCTGACGGGCGTTTTCCTCTTCGATGCGCAAGGCGTTTTGCATCTGCGCGTTCTTTTCGAGGTTTTCGGCAAAAACCGTGAGGGCGCGGGCCATGTCTCCCAGTTCATCGTTGCGATGCGTTCCTGCGACCTGTGTGGTGAGATCGCCTTGCGAAATCCCTTGCGTGGCCTTGGCCAATCCCGAGATCGGGCGCACGATCGCCCCGCCGAGCCGCCATGCAATCAGTGCTGAGACCACAAAGGTTACAGCCGCAAGGACGAGCGAAATTTTCGTCATCATTGCGTTGAGGGCCGCGACCTGCGTTGAAGGCGAGGCCATCGAAAACACCCCGACCACATCACCGCTATAGTCGCGAATGGCAAACGCGCGCAGAAAGTTTTGCGCGCCGGCAATGTTGATATCCCCCTCCAGTGTGCCACCCGCATGCAGCTCTGTGAGCTGTGCGGCACTCAGAAATGCGGGGCTGTCCCCGGTTTTGGCCAGCATCTTGGCGGGGCCTTGTGACTGATAGGCGTAATATTCGTAGTTCACCCCGGTGGTCTTGGCGAGTTCATCAAGCAGGCTTTGCCCGACATTCAATCCAACCTCAACCGAGCCAACTTGAACGCCGTTATGCACGACGGGAACTACGCCACGCGCGCCAATCCCCGCCTTGCCCGCTTCGAGCGCAGAAATCGCCTTGCCGGAGGTATTCACATCAACCACTGTTTTGCGGAACGCTGACAGGTCATCGCCGCGCTTGTCGAGATTGTGAATACGGATCAGCGAGGTCGCGGGTGCGGTATGAAATTGCAGCTGCTCAATCCCGGTTTCATCGCGCAAAACCGGCCAGTTTTTGGCCAAAATCGCCTCAAGCGCGCCATCATCGCGCGCAGCCATTGCCGCTTGCACCTGCGGCAGGCCCGCGATCAGCTTGGCGCGATCCAACGCCTCGTGCTCTGCCGATGCGATCTTGGCCTGTAACCGCGCGTCAGCGCCATCCATCAGATTGGCGCGGGTCATAGTATCGACCTGCTGGCTCATCCAGATGGTCCCGATCTCCATTAATGCGCAGGCAAGAAGGGCCACGAAGATCGGCAGGATCAATATCTGGCGGCGTAGGGTCATGGCTTGGCTCCGATTGGCAAGGTGCCATCGGGATAAAGGCAATTCGCTAAAATCGCGTTTACGAAATTCGCGCAATGCGCCGCGAATGGCGGCCTTTTGGAGCTATTCAGAGATAAAAAAGGGACCGCACCCTGAAAGGTGCGGCCCCGGCTTGGGGAGGCAAGCCGATCAGAAGAACCCGAGCTTGTTCGGATTGTAGCTTACCAGCATGTTCTTGGTCTGCTGGTAGTGATCAAGCATCATCTTGTGGTTTTCGCGACCGATGCCCGATTGCTTATAGCCACCAAACGCAGCATGCGCCGGATAGGCGTGGTAGTTGTTCACCCAGACCCGACCGGCCTGAATGCTGCGGCCAAAGCGATAGCAGGTATTGGCATCGCGCGACCACACGCCCGCGCCCAGACCATACATCGTGTCATTGGCGATCTCGAGCGCCTCGGCCTCGTCTTTAAAGGTCGTGACCGACACGACGGGGCCAAAGATTTCCTCTTGGAAGACCCGCATCTTGTTATGGCCCTTCAGGATCGTGGGCTGGATGTAGTAGCCGTTGGACAGCTCGCCGTTAAAGCGCGCCGCCGCACCACCAATTAGCACCTCGGCACCCTCTTCGCGACCGATCGTGAGATACGAGAGGATCTTATCTTGTTGCTGTTGGCTGGCTTGGGCGCCGACCATCGTTTCCATCAAACGCGGATCGCCCTGTTTGATCGCCTCGACGCGGGCAATGCAGCGTTCCATGAAGGCCTCATAGATGTCTTCTTGGATCAGGGCGCGGCTTGGGCAGGTGCAAACCTCGCCTTGGTTGAAGGCGAACAGAACAAACCCCTCGATCGCCTTGTCGAGGAAGGCGTCATCCTTGGACATCACATCGCTAAAGAAGATGTTGGGCGATTTGCCCCCCAGCTCCAGCGTGACCGGGATCAGGTTTTCGGTCGCCGCCTGCATGATCTTGCGCCCGGTGACGGTCGAGCCGGTGAAGGCGATCTTGGCGATGCGTTTGGAGCTGGCAAGCGCGGCACCGACTTCGGCGCCATAGCCGTTCACGATGTTGAGCACACCGGCGGGCAGCAGATCCGCGATCAGCTCGGCCATAACGAGAATCGCTGCCGGGGTTTGCTCGGCTGGTTTCATCACGATGCAGTTGCCAGCGGCCAGCGCAGGGGCCAGTTTCCAAGCGGCCATCAGGATTGAAAAGTTCCACGGGATAATCTGTCCGACAACGCCCAGCGGCTCGTAGAAGTGATAGGCCACGGTGTCTTCGTCGATCTGCGACATCGTGCCTTCCTGGCTGCGCAGCACACCCGCGAAGTAGCGGAAGTGGTCGATTGCCAGCGGAATATCGGCCAGCGTCGTTTCGCGGATCGGCTTGCCATTGTCCCACGTCTCGGCGGCTGCCAGCAGGTCGAGATTTTCCTCTAGACGGTCGGCAATTTTCAAAATGATGTTGGAGCGCTCTGCCGCCGAGGTCTTGCCCCAAGCGTCTTTGGCAGCATGCGCGGCATCCAGCGCCATCTCGATATCGGCCTCGCTGGAATGGGCGACTTCGCAGACTTTACCGCCGGTAATCGGGGTGACGTTGTCAAAATACTTGCCACCGACGGGGGCGACGAATTTGCCGCCGATGAAGTTGCCGTAACGCTCGCGGAACGGCGAAACCGAAACGCCCTTGAACTCTGGTGCCATATCATTGGCCATGTGTCTTCCTCCCAAAAATCTCCGCTCCCTCCTCATGAAGAGCGGCATGGGATCAGCGTGACAACGCTGAACGCGCCTGCATAGCGGGCTTGCATCGGGGCATTGCCTCATCTGTCTCAGCCGCGAGACAGGTGCAGGTGCAGAAACCCGCGACAGGCTCACGCGGGCGTTATTTTATCAATGGAACAAGGAAAAAATACAAATCGGGCGGGCCCGAAGGCACCGCCCGTTTGATCTGAGACTCATTAGATGCGCGGATTGCGCTTATTCTTCGACCGTGGCCGAGGCGATGAAGTCGGGATCTTCGACTAAACCGTTTTTCGCCGCATCGCCCTTCTTGATCTTGTCGACCACATTCATGCCCGAAACCACATGCCCCACGACGGTATATTGACCGTCAAGGTTGGGCGCAGGTGCGAACATGATGAAGAATTGCGAGTTGGCGGAGTTCGGGTCAGACGAACGCGCCATGCCGACAATGCCGCGCTGGAACGAACGGTTGGAGAATTCAGCGGGCAGATCGGGCAGGTCAGAGCCGCCCATCCCCGCCATCGAGGTGTCGCCACCCTTTTTGCCAAACTGCACATCGCCCGTTTGCGCCATGAAACCGTCGATCACGCGGTGAAACACCACGCCGTCATATTTGCCGTCTTTGGCCAGCGTTTCCAGCCGTTCGACCGCTTTGGGGGCGACATCGGGCAGCAGATCGATCACGACCTTGCCCGTTGTGGAGCCACCGATTTCCAGCACCAGTTTCGGGCCACCGGTATCGGCCACGCCCGAGCTGTCGCTGTTAGCGAATGCCGCAGGCGCTGCGAGTGCAAGCGCGGCGGCCAGAACCGTGCGGCGGGTAAAATTACGCATCAGCAGCCACCTTTACAGAAACCATCCGATCAGGCGATTTCGGCGGCTCGCCGCGCGCGATCTTGTCGACATGCTCCATGCCCGAAATCACCCGGCCATAAACGGTGTATTGGCCGTTCAGGAAGTGATTGTCCGAGAAGTTGATGAAGAACTGCGAATTGGCCGAGTTCGGATTGGCCGAACGCGCCGCGCCCAGCGTGCAACGATCATGGGGCAGTTTGGAGAATTCCGCAGGCACATCAGGATATTGCGACGCGCCGGTGCCCGCACGGCCCGGATTGTAGTCTTTTTCCATATTCGCATGGGCAACATCGCCCGTTTGCGCCATGAAACCGTCAATGACGCGGTGGAACGCCACGTTGTCATACGCGCCATCGCGCGCCAGTTGCTTCATGCGCTCGGCATGTTTGGGGGCCACATCAGCAAGCAGTTCGATCACGACGGGACCGTCTTTGAGCTCGATGATGATGGTGTTTTCGGGATCTTTGATCTCGGCCATGAAAAACCTCCTTTGGCATTTGGCGCGACCATAGGGGTGCGAGCGGGTCACTCGCAAGGGTAAAGCTGCGCAATTGAGCGACAGGACGTTGACCTTGGCACCCCATATCGGCAAGTTTACGCGAGCGCACAGCCGCGTGATAAACGCATCGCGATCCAGCGACGAATGGGAGAGATTTTTTTATGGCTTGGAAAACCCTCGACGAGGTCGATCTTGCGGGCAAGGTCGTTTTGGTGCGTGTCGATATCAACGTGCCGGTGGAAAACGGTAAAGTGACCGATGCCACCCGGATCGAAAAGATTGTCCCCACTGTGCGCGATATCCTTGAAAAGGGCGGCAAGCCGGTGCTGCTGGCGCATTTTGGGCGCCCAAAAGGGCAGGTTGTCCCCGAAATGAGCCTGAAGGTGCTGGTGCCAGCCCTTGAGGCAGCGCTGGGTGTAAAGGTGAATTTCGCTGAAGATTGCATCGGCGGGCCTGCAAAACGGGCCGTGGGCGCGTTGCAAGCCGGTGAAGTTCTGTTGCTGGAAAACACCCGTTTTCATGCGGGCGAAGAGACCAATGACGCACAGCTTGCCGCTTCGATGGGTGCGCTGGGCGAAGTCTATGTCAATGACGCGTTTTCGGCAGCCCATCGCGCGCATGCCTCGACCGAGGGCATCACCCATGTGCTGCCGTCTTACGCGGGTCGTCTGATGGAGGCCGAGCTTAAGGCGCTCAACGCAGCACTTGGCAATCCTGAACGCCCGGTGACGGCGGTGGTCGGGGGGGCGAAAGTCTCGAGCAAGCTGGATTTGCTGGGCAATCTGGTGGCCAAGGTCGATCATCTGATCATTGGCGGCGGCATGGCCAACACCTTCCTTGTCGCGCAAGGCATCGATGTGGGCAAATCGCTTGCCGAACATGACATGGCCGATACAGCGCGCGAGATCATGGACAAAGCCCGCGCAGCTGGTTGCACGATTCATCTGCCGCTGGATGTGGTTGTGGCGCGCGAATTCAAGGCGGGGGCCGACTGCGAAACCGTGGCCAAAGACGCCTGCCCGGCCGATGCGATGATTCTGGATGCGGGGCCGAAAACGGTGGCCGAGATCGCCAAGGTGTTCGAGGGTAGCAAGACGCTGATCTGGAACGGCCCGCTGGGTGCCTTCGAGATCGCGCCGTTTGACATTGCCACCAACGCCGCCGCCGCCAAGGCCGCCGAATTGACCCGCGAGGGCAAGTTGATTTCGGTTGCAGGTGGGGGCGATACGGTCGCGGCGCTGAACAAGGCCGATGCTGCCAAGGATTTCTCCTATATCTCGACTGCGGGCGGGGCGTTCCTGGAATGGATGGAGGGCAAGGAATTGCCCGGCGTCGCCGCCTTGGAGCGCGGCTAACATGAGCGGCCCGCGCGGTTGGGCGCTGGTGACCGGGGCCTCGTCGGGCATCGGTCTTGAACTGGCGCGCTGCGCGGGGGCCGACGGCTATAACCTGATCCTGTCGGGGCGCAATCTTGGCGCGCTTGAGGATCTGGCCCGCGAGATCGAAGGGACAACGGGGGTGAGTGCGCGCCCCTGCCCCGCCGATCTGTCCCAACCCGGTGCGGCGCAGGACCTTTGGACGCGCGCGCAGGCACTGGCCGATGGACCGATCCATGTGCTGATCAATAACGCAGGCCTTGGCAGTCACGGATTGTTCGCCACTGGCGCGGCGGGCGAAGCGCGCGAGGATGAGGTGATTGCAGTCAATATCACCGCCGCGACGCAGTTGATGCGCTTGGCCATCGAGGAAATGCGGGCACGCGGTGCGGGGCGGATTTTGAACGTCGCCTCGGCGGCTGCGTTCATGCCGGGGCCGAATATGGCGGTGTATCACGCCTCGAAATCGTATTTTCTGTCGCTTAGCGAGGCCGTTGCAAGCGAGCTGTCTGATACCGAGATCACGATCACCGCGCTTTGTCCCGGCGCCACGCGCACCGCGTTTTTCGAGCGCGCAGACACCGGCACGACATGGCTGATGAAACTCACCCCGATGCCCTCGGCGCAAAGCGTGGCGCGCGCGGGTTGGAAGGGCTGCATGAAGGGGCGGCGCATTGTCGTCACGGGCTGGGACAACAAGATCTTCACCTTTATGCCCCGGCTGGCACCGCGCGCCCTTGTGACAGCCCTGACAGGCTGGTTTTTGCGCCGCGCGGGCTGAAACGCGCGAAGTTTCGACTGTTAGCGTCACCAGCGTTGCAATGGCGAAACGCCGCGCTTATCCCTGCCAAGACCCATTTCTATGAGGAGGTATAGGCCCATGTCGAACGCTCAACAAACCGCGAAAATGCGCGAAGGGAACGGCTTTATCGCGGCTCTCGATCAGTCGGGCGGCTCCACGCCCAAGGCGCTGGGGCTGTATGGCATCACCGAGGACGCCTATAGCTCGGAAGCCGAGATGTTCGATTTGATCCACCAGATGCGCGCCCGCATCATCAAATCGCCCGCCTTCTCGGGTGACAAAGTGGTCGGCGCGATCCTGTTTGAACAAACGATGGATCGCGATATCGACGGAACGCCTACCGCCACCTACCTGTGGGAGACATGCAATGTCGTGCCGTTTCTCAAGATCGACAAGGGCTTGGAAGCCGAAGCCAATGGCGTGCAGTTGATGAAGCCGATTCCGGGCCTTGATGATCTGCTGGCCCGCGCCGTGAAGGCCGGAATGTTTGGCACCAAAGAGCGCTCGGTCATTTCGGCGGCCAATGCCCAAGGCATCAAGGCGATTATCGATCAGCAATTTGATCTGGGTGCGCAGGTGATCAGCCATGGGCTGATGCCGATCATCGAGCCCGAAGTCACGATCTCGATCAGGGATAAAGCCGAGGCCGAAGACATGCTGCTGGCCGAAATCCTGCGCCATCTTGACGCCCTGCCCGAGGGCCAGCAGGTGATGCTCAAGCTCTCGCTGCCCAGCAAAGCCAATCTGTACAAGCCGCTGGTCGATCACCCCAAGGTGCTGAAAGTCGTCGCCCTGTCGGGTGGCTATCCGCGCGATGAGGCGAATGCGAAACTGGCGCAAAACACCGGCATGATCGCGTCCTTCTCGCGCGCCCTCACCGAAGGGCTGAGCGCGCAGCAATCAGACGCGGAATTTGACGCGATGCTGGGGGGCGCGATCAGCTCGATCCACGCCGCTTCAATCGCAGGCTGATCCCGCACCGGGGGGCGGCGACTTCAGACACGCCGACGCGTTTCACATCGCCCCCCTCAGACGCCGGGCAGCTCGGTCGTCGGCGGGCGCGGTGGTGTGTCGTCCTTCAGTGGCACGGTCTGGCGTTCGATCAGGCGGCGCACACGGGGCGTCGGCTCAGGCCCTTGGTGGAGCGTCAACAGCTCTTGGTAGTTCAGCGCATCATTCTTGGTGCGCCGCGCGTTGTGACGCAGATATTCGATCCAGGTCGGGACGTGATAGCTCTCCATCCAGTAGCGCGGATTTTCAAGGTCGCGCAGCAACCCCCATTGCCGCGCACCGTCGCGAATTCGAATGCGGCGCCGGGCGCGCATCAACGCCATGAACTGCGCGGTGTCTTTGGGGTCGATTTCATATTCGACCAGCACGAGGATCGGGCCGGAGCGGGCGCGAATATCAAGCTGGGGCTCTGGCGCGTCGAATTGCCCAAGCGGATCAAGATCGACGGTCGAGAACTCTGCCAGGCGTAACCAAGCGCCCAAGCTGGCACCGATCACCAGAACGAACGCGGCCGTCGCCAGTGCAACGCTCACCCCCTGATGGCTTGCCAGAACGCCCCAGACCCAGGCCCCGCTGGCCATGCCGCCAAAGGTCGCCGTCTGATACAGCGAAAGCGCCCGCCCGACGACCCAGCGCGGCGTCGCCAGTTGCACCGTGACATTGAACAGCGACAAGGCCAGCACCCAGAACGGCCCCGCCACGATCAGCGCGACGCAACTGAGCGCCAGCGAGTTGGAGACAGACAGCGCCGCCACCGCGACCGCGAACCCGATAAAGGATATCCGCACGACCACCTCGTTTGAGAAGCGCTCGCGCAGCGGTGCGTTCAACACGACGCCGCCAATCGCCCCCAGTCCGAATGCCCCAAGCGCAATCCCGTAATCAAGTGCCGTCCCGTGCAACAGATCACGCACGACCAGTGGCAAAAGTGCCAGCACCGAGATCGCGGCAAACCCGAAGATGGCGCCGCGCCCCATGACCCGCAACAGCACCGGAGACAAGATGACGTAGCGCAGCCCGGCCCCAAGCGCGAGGCGCAGCGGCTCGCGCGGCAGCGGATCACTGGGATAGCTGGGGCGCCAACGAAACAGGATCGCGATCAAGGGCAAATAGCTGATCGCGTTAAGCGCGAATGCCGCCGCAGCCCCCGCCGCCGCCACGATGATCCCTCCGATCGCAGGACCAAGGCTGCGCATCATGTTGAAGCTCATGCTGTTGAGGCTGACCGCGGCTGACAGATCTTCACGCGCCACGATATCGCCCATCGAAGCCTGCCAGGACGGGTTGAACAGCGCCCCACCG
Organism: uncultured Thioclava sp.; assembly: GCF_913064665.1. Lineage (GTDB taxonomy): Bacteria > Pseudomonadota > Alphaproteobacteria > Rhodobacterales > Rhodobacteraceae > Thioclava > Thioclava arctica. Next base: position 1,760 of record NZ_CAJYBT010000059.1, on the reverse strand, counting down.
CAGCCGATCAGAAAGGTAAAGCCCAGCAACAACCAAGGCGTCAGCAGCCCCGCCCAAGTACATAATGCCAATGCGACCGACACCAGAACGACAAAAACCTGCGCAAGGATCATAATCCGGCGGCGGTTGAAATTATCCGCCAGCGCTCCGGCCAAGAGGGACAACACAACTACTGGCAAGGTGTTAGAGGATTGCACCAGCGCGACCATATCCTGCGACGGCGTCAGGCTGGCCATCAGCCAACCCGCACCCACCGCCTGCACCAGCGTTCCCAGATTCGAAAACAGCGTCGCCGACCAGAGCGCGCGAAAGGTCGGATTTTGAAAAGGCGACAAGACAGAGCGTTGCGGCACTGGAACCATCCAACTGCGGGATGAAGAAAACGGCGATGTCATCAAATAGGGTCATCCCTTTGCACCGGATGCAAGAGGGTGACAGCAATGTGCTCGCCGATACTGCGCTGTCCGATCGTTCCAAACCCTCGCGCGCAGTGAATGGACGTGAAAGAGAAAGAGAGCGCGCCTACCAAAGAAGACGCCCCCGCAGGTTTGGGCTTCAGCGGCGATCAACGGGGCGGCGCGCCCGATTTCAGCGCGGCATTTGCGCCGCGCAGCGGATTTTATTCAAAATTGATCGCGAGAGGGATTCCTTTGGCGAATCTGCTATGGCATGGTTTGAACCAACGGCCCAAAGAGGTTGCGCGCAGTCTTGCGATAGGCTGCCCGGATAAACGAGGCCGGAAAGACGAGGCAGAACGATGACGATGACACGCCCCACCGTTGGGCCGCTTATCTTTTTCACCATTGCTGTGGTGCTGGGGGCTTATTTTGCCTTTGCAGCCGTGCAGGGACATTTTGGGATCTTGCAGCGCGCCCAGATCGAAGCCGAGATTGACGCCAAGCGTGCCGAGCGCGACGATCTGCGTGCGCAGGTGGATCGGATGGCCAATCTGACCCATCGCCTGTCGGATGATTACCTTGATCTTGATCTGCTTGATCAGCAGGCCCGCGATGTGTTGGGCGAAATGCGCTCGGACGAGATCGTGATCCGCTAGCGCGCGGGGTTTCCAAATTCCTCCTATGCGCACGCTTTCCCTGCCCTAGATGAATCGTGATGGCTGTTGCTATCCCGCGATGCCGTGGGGTCATTGCCAACCTGTTGGCTGTGTTATATAGAATGGTTTAACATTGAACTATCTCGATCAAGGGAGGTGCAGCCATGGCAGCACGGAAAGGATCGGCGAGCAGCGCTAAAGCGGGCGCGAACGTCTCGGCCGAAGAACTGACCCAATATTACCGCGACATGTTGTTGATCCGGCGCTTTGAAGAAAAGGCCGGGCAGCTCTATGGTATGGGGCTAATCGGCGGGTTTTGTCATCTCTATATTGGTCAGGAAGCCATTATTACGGGCATGACGTCTGTGCAGGAGACTCCAGACACCGTTGTGACCTCTTATCGTGACCATGCGCATATGCTGGCTTGCGGGATGGACCCTAAAGGTATCATGGCTGAGCTGACAGGTCGTAGTGCTGGCTATTCACGCGGCAAAGGTGGCTCGATGCATATGTTTAGCCGGGAAGAGAACTTCTTTGGCGGGCACGGGATAGTTGGTGCAGGAACGTCTATTGGTACAGGTCTTGGCTTCTCTCATAAATATAAAGGCGATAACGGTGTGGCTCTGGCCTATATGGGCGACGGGGCTTCTAATCAGGGGCAGGTCGCGGAGTGTTACAATATGGCCGCTTTGTGGGATTTGCCTGT
>NZ_CAJYBT010000058.1 GCF_913064665.1 uncultured Thioclava sp. | reverse complement strand
GCAAGCGCAACCGTTCGTGGCGCTTGACGGCAAGCCGGTGGTTGAAACGCCCGTTCGTGCCGATCAAGTTGCCAAGGCGACCGCCATGGCTGAGATCCATCGGTTGGCTGAAATCCGGGTCGATCTGGGCGGTTTCGGGGTTAAGCAACCAGTCATCCAGCATCAGTACCTCGTCGCGATCGACATCCGGGGCCTCGGGTTCTTCGACGATCAGCGGGCCCGAAAGCCCGCGTGCGACCTGCTCCATCGAGTTGGTATGCGCATGATACCAATAGCTTCCGGCATCGGGCAGCGTGAAATCGTAGTCAAAACTGTTCCCCGGCGGCACGGCGTCTTGCGTAAGCCCCGCCACTCCATCCATCGCATTGTCGATGCGGATGCCATGCCAGTGGATCGAGCTGGCCACATCGAGCTTGTTGACGAAACGGCGGCGCAACCGCGCGCCTTGGGGAACCCGCAATTGCGGACCGGGCAGCGCGCCGTCATAGGCCCAGACGTCGGTTTGAGGGTAGCCCTCGGGCGCGATCTGCACGCTTGCGCGCTGCGCGGTCAGAACGACGGGTGCGGTCTGGGCGAAGCCCGTGCGCCATGCCAGCGCGCTTGCACCCGCTCCGGCAAGAACGGCCCGGCGGGTCGGTTTGAAGTTCTGCATCTCAGTTGATCCCGTTGGCGCGCTGCAATTCGCGCACGTAAGTGACGATATTTGCGGTGTCGGCGCGGGTCAGGCCCTCTTGCGGCGGCATGTTTCCAAAGCGCCAGTGATGGGCGCGCACGCCTGCTTGAACCGCAGCGAGAAAGGCCATGTCGCCGTGATGCGAGGGCTCGTAGATCTTGTGTACCAGCGGCGGTCCGAACCCCGCCTTGCCGGTCGCGTTCTTGCCGTGACAGGTGATGCAGGTCGACTCGAAGGCGCGCTTGCCCATGACGGCCTGCGCAGAGAGGGTTTCGGGAAGGCTGATGGCAACAAGCGCATCGCCTTGTGCAGGCGTCGCGGCCTCTGCCTCGGTGGCGGGGGCAGGGCGCCGCGACAGCCAGACGCCCCCGGCGATCGCTGCGACGAGCGCAGCGTAGAGTATGTAGGTCTTCATATAGATATCCAATGCGATCAGACGCGCCTTCGCGGGCGCGAGAAACAGGGTCCGCGCGCGCAGGCGCAGAACGTGCGAACGTTTGATCGATCAGATTCGGGGGGGTGGCAGGTCGAGCTGGGGCTCATGCGCCGGTGGGGCCGGTATGTCGGCGGGCCGCAGCGGCAACGACAGATCGGCTCGGCTCAGAGAGAGCTCGGGCGAAAAGGTGAGAGTGGCCGAGACCAGCATTTCCGCATGTGGACAGGGCATGTCCTGCGCGGGTTGACCCGCGTGATGCCCATCGGGACAGGCCGCGCAATCTGCCATGGTGAGCGCGTCCATCGCGCGGGTATGGGTCATCGCCGCAGCGGGCGCACCCAACTGCGACAGGCCCATCATCACGACCAGCCCGAACATGAAGATATGCAGCGCCTTGCGCATGTCTGCTCCCGTTTCTCCCTCATCCATATCTGGTGGGCTTGCGCGCGCCTGTCAATCGCCGCGCAGGCCCATCAGTTCGTCAAGGATCGCGCAATCGGGGGCATCGTCGCCGTGACATTGCGCGATGAGCCCTTCAAGCTGCGCCTCCAATGCGGTGAGAGACGCGATCTTTTCGCGCACCGCTTCCAGATTTTGTTGCGCAAGCGCGCGCACGTCGCGGCTTGCGCGGTCCTCGTCGGCGCTCAACGCGAGCAGGCGACGACATTCCTCAAGCGAGAAGCCAAGGTGACGCGCCTGCGCCAAAAGCCGCAGCTGCTCGACGCAAGCCGCAGAAAAATCGCGATAGCCATTCGCGCGTCGGTCCGGCGTGACGAGGCCGATTTCCTCGTAATAGCGGATGGTCTTGACCGGCAGCCCGGTCTGCGTCGCGGCGGCCCCGATATTCATCTGCACATTCCTCCTGAGCGGCAAGTAAGCCCTCTAGTAGCTGGAAGGCAAAGTCACGCTTGCGTGATGTGCGCGGGAACTGGCGGATGGGGCCCGGGGTTGAAGGAAAATACCCGCGAGGCGCTTGACCCTCCAGTTCCTAGAGGCCCTATCTGTTCAAGCGAAGTTGCCGAAAGGATGAACGGATGACATCGCGCCATCAGCATGACACTGCCGAAACGATCACCCGCGATCCGGTCTGCGGGATGACCGTGGACCCGAATGCCGACAAGCCCAGCCATGACCATGATGGGCATCGCTATCATTTCTGCTCGCAAGGGTGTCACGACAAGTTTGTCGCCAAGCCCGAGGAGTACGTCAAAGCGACCGATCCCGTCTGCGGCATGTCAGTTGATCGCGCCACGGCCGCGCATATGGCCAAGCTTGATGGCGAGCGGTTCTATTTCTGTTCGTCCGGATGCCAGCACAAGTTCGAGGCGCGCCCCCAGGATTATCTCGGCGTCCGGTCGGCGGCCAAGGCCATGCCGGAAGGGACGCAATATACCTGCCCGATGCATCCCGAGATCGTGCGAGACCATCCCGGCGACTGCCCGAAATGCGGTATGGCGCTGGAGCCGATGAATCCCTCGGCCGATGCTGGCCCGAACCCGGAGTTGGTAGATTTTCGGCGCAGGCTCTGGATCATGGGGCCGCTGGCGGCGGCTGTTTTCGTGCTGGAAATGGGCGCACATATCGGCCTGCCGTTCGCGGATTGGATCGGCCCGAAAGCCTTCCTCTGGCTGCAATTCGTGCTGGCAACGCCCGTGCTGTGGTTCGCGCGCCCGTTCTTCGTGCGGGGTTGGAAATCGGTGGTGAACATCTCGCCCAATATGTGGACGCTGATTTCGCTCGGCACGCTTGCAGCCTACCTGTTCTCGCTTGTGGGCCTTTTGGTGCCGGGTGTTTTCCCGACCGAGATGCTGAACCAGCACGGGATGCCACCCGTCTATTTCGAGGCTTCGGCGGTGATCCTCGTGCTCGTTCTCATCGGGCAGATCATGGAGCTTTCGGCGCGCGAAAAGACCGGCGACGCGATCCGCGCGCTTATGGATCTGGCGCCCAAGACCGCGCGCCGGGTGACCGACAGCGGCGAGGAGGACGTGCCGCTCGACGCAGTGCAGGCGGGCGACAAGCTGCGCGTGCGCCCGGGCGAGACCGTGCCGGTAGACGGCGTGATTGCTGATGGGTCGTCGGCCATCGATGAAAGCATGCTCACGGGTGAGCCCGTGCCGGTCGAGAAGGCGCAGGGCGATGCGGTCACGGGCGGCACGCTTAACAAGCAGGGCAGTTTCGTGATGGAGGCGCAGGCGGTGGGCTCGGAGACCACGCTCTCGCGTATCGTCGAAATGGTCGGTAAGGCGCAGCGCTCGCGTGCCCCGATTCAGGGGCTGGCCGACCGCGTGGCGCTTTATTTCGTGCCGGGGGTGGTGCTTTGCGCGGGGCTGGCCTTCATCGTCTGGCTCACCTTCGGCCCCAGTCCGGCGCTAGGTTACGCGACCGTGGCCGCCGTTTCGGTCCTGATCATCGCCTGCCCCTGTGCGCTGGGTCTCGCCACGCCGATGTCGGTGATGGTCGGCACTGGGCGCGGCGCGAGCGCAGGCGTTCTGATCCGCGATGCCGAGGCGCTGGAGCGCTTTGCCAAGGTTGACACGTTGATCGTGGACAAGACGGGCACGCTGACCGAAGGCAAACCCACGCTGACCGACGTGATTGCCGATGGGGTAAGCGAGGAAGAGGTGAAGTCGCTGGCTGCAGCGTTGGAACGTGGCTCGGAGCATCCCCTCGCCGAGGCCATCGTGCAGGGCGCACAGGATGCGCTCAGACTTGAAGCGGAGGGGTTCGAGGCGGTGACCGGCAAGGGCGTCATGGGCCGGGTGGAGAGCGCGCAGATCGCGCTTGGCAACGCCGCTCTGATGGCGCAGATCGGCGCCGATACCGGGGCGCAGGCCGAAACGGTCGAACGCCTTCAGAACGACGGCAAGACCGCAATGTATCTTGCCCGCGATGGCGCGGTGATCGGAGTGATCGCCGTCGCCGATCGGATCAAGGAAACCACCGCCGATGCCATCCGCGCCCTGCATGGCGAAGGGCTGCGCATCATCATGGCCACCGGCGACAGTCAGGGCACCGCGCAGGCGGTCGCGCGCGCGCTGGAGATCGACGAGGTTCATGCCGGCGTCTCGCCCGAAGACAAGGCTGCGCTGGTTGACAAGCTGCGCAAGGACGGCGCCTCGGTCGCAATGGCGGGCGACGGGGTGAACGATGCCCCGGCGCTGGCGGCGGCAGATGTCGGCATCGCGATGGGCACCGGGGCTGATGTCGCAGTGGAAAGCGCGGGGCTGACGCTCGTCAAGGGCGACCTGAATGGCATTGTGCGCGCGCGCCGTCTGGCTGAGGGGGTGATGCGCAATATCCGTCAGAACCTGTTCTTCGCCTTCGCCTACAATACCGCCGGCGTGCCGATCGCGGCAGGCGTTCTTTACCCGGTGTTCGGCGTGCTGCTTTCGCCGGTAATCGCAGCACTCGCGATGAGCTTCTCTTCGGTCTCGGTGATCGCCAATGCGTTGCGGCTGCGCAGGCTGAAATTGTGACGCGGCCGGATCAACATGATAGGCTCATGCAAACTGTTGGAGGTTATATGAAACGTAGTCTCGCCATCCTCACTCTCGTGGCGGTTCCTGTGCTCGCCCATGCACAGGACATGGACGGTCACGGCATGGACCAAGCAATGGGTGAGGGCCATGCCGTGATGTCAGACGATCATGCGATGATGCATGGCGCGGATATGACCGGGCCCGAGGGGATGATGCCCGGCGTCCAGCCCATGGGTGATGCGCGCACCATCACTGAACCGGGCCAGTCCGCTTTTGCCGCGATCCAAGAAATCGTGGGCCATCTGCTCGCCGATCCCAACACCGACTGGAGCCGCGTCGATATCGAAGCCTTGCGCCAGCACCTGATCGACATGAACAACGTCACCCTTCATGCGCAGGTTCGCGCGCGCGACATCCCCGACGGCGCGCGTTTCGAGGCAACCTCGGACGATCCTGCGGTCACCACGTCGATCCGGGCGATGGTGCCGGCCCATGTGGCGACGATGAACGGGGTCGAGGGCTGGAAGATGAGCGCCGAGAATATCCCCGGAGGCAGCGCGCTTATAGTGAAAGGGGCGGACGCTCAAAAGATCCGTGCGCTTGGCTTCATCGGCATTTTGACCGTCGGGGCGCATCATCAGGCTCATCACCTTGCGATCGCGATGGGTGAGGCGATGCACGGTCATTGAGGATTCGAGGATGTCCGATCTATTTCGGGCCATGCCAAACGCCGAAAGCTTAAGATCAGTGACTGCTTGGATTCTTGTTGTAGCTTCGAAAACGATTAAACTCAGGGCGGACAAGGCTTGTATCATCGAGCGGCTGTTCGGGGCAGACCATTGTGCTTTCCCGCGTCGTGGTCGACTGGCAGCTTCAAGCTGCTTCCAGACCTTTGCGGCGATCGTCATAAAGGGCTGCTAAGGGTCGGGATCGTCGCTCGCGGCGGTGCATCGCCATTTTGGCAAAGCCGTGCCGCCGTATGACCGCTTGGACCCCAAACCCACAATGCCTTGCGGCGTGGTCTTGAAAAACCGGATCGCCAAATCGGCAATGTCTGACTCCTTGGGGGACGAAACCGGTCATCCGACAGCCGAGCAAAACAGGCTGTATCAGCGTTGGGCCGAAGGTGGGGTGGCCGTATCGATCATTGGCGAGGTGCAAGCCACGCCTATCTACGCTGAAAGGTCCGGCAATCTGATGTTTGACGCAGCTTCTGACCTGTCAAAGTTTCGCGCGCTTGCCGAACATGGCGCTCAAAACGGCACGCAGTTATGGCTGCAACTCGGTCACGCCGGGGCGCTTGCATATGCGCCAATCAGCAGCCCTAAGGGGCCAAGCGCCCTCGATTTACCCGGCTTTCGCTGTGAGCGGATGACACAAGATGAAATCCACCAGATGGCTCTGGATTTCGCAAAGACCGCCAGCTTGGCACAGCAAGCCGGGTTCGGCGGTGTACAAATCCACGCCGCACATGGGTTTTTGCTCAGTCAATTCCTGTCGCCATTGTTCAACACGCGCCGCGATGAATATGGCGGAGCAATCGCCAACCGCATGAGACTGCTCCTTGAAACCATCGAGGCAATGCGTGCGGCAGTCGGTCCTAACTTTCCCATCGCAGTGAAGCTCAACTCTTCAGACCAGCTTGAAGGCGGGCTTGGCGAAGACGCGTCACTTCAATCGTGCGTCGTCTTCGTTCTTTCCTCATCAGGCGCAATTTGGTGGGATCGGGCCACCGGAACGCAGGCGGTCGCGAGGGGCGTTGGGTCTCATTGAGCGGGAGGGGATTTCCCGTGAGCTTGTCGCAAAGCGGTCGTTTCGTTCGATCGCGCAAAGCTTGAAACGGTCGCCTTCGACAATCAGCCGAGAAGTTTGAAGCATGCGTTGCAGCGACCCGTTGAAATCGCAGAGGCAGAGCGGACGCATAGTTCATCGCCTGCGCCGAACGCTCCACGGATCTTATTGGATTAGATAAGGCCCAGCTTTAGGGCGATGGCGACCGCCTCCGCGATGGTTCGCGCCCCCAGCTTTCTACGTAGGTTGGCACTGTGCAAATCGATCGTTGGCATCGCCAGATCAAGGTCGTGGCCCAACTGATCGCGCCTGAGGCCCCGGATCAAACCATGCAGGACATCGCGCTCACGAGGCGTAAGCAGTATTCGTTCCTGCGGAGAGTCGAAAAGATCCTGCATCCCATCGGTGAATTCGGTTGTCGCAATAACAAGCACCTTACGCCCGCCGTCGGTGCGTGGCAGGAAGTTGAGCCGCAGTCTCGGGATGATACGCCCGTCGATCGCGCGCGTCTGGGCTAGATCCATCGCGCCTGCCTCGCTTTTGCGGGCTGCCGTGGCCCTTCCGGCCGTCAAGTGAAAGGCGCTCTGTCCGGTACCCTGAACCCTAAGCGTGCGCTTGGAATCGACGGCCAGAAGAGGATGCAACTTGAAGAGACGTTCAGCTTTCCCATTCATCCGAAGAAGGCGGCCCTGATGATCAAGTTCGAAGATCGGCGCATCGTCGAGCAAGCTGCGATCCGCGGCTGCGATTTCGCGGATGCTGGCGCGGTGCAATTCGCGCCGGATCGCGTGGAGCCGACCTAGGTCTTCGACATGGCGATTTATCAGGCTCAGTTCGGTATCCGTGAAATCCCCGGCGGTCTTGCCTTTGTGGAAGGCCGTGGCAACCCGACCGTCGCGCGTGCCTTGTAGCAGGCCAAGGCACCAATACCGATCCAGTCGGTTCTTCGTGATGAACTCGTTAAACATCTCGCTTTCTTCAAGTTCTTGCGGGGACACGTAGTTCGAAAGTCGAAATACGCCGGTCCCAACCTTGTCATCCGTGCCTTGCGCCAACCAGGGATCAGGTCCTTCGAATGTGTTGTAATCGAGATTGGCTTCCGCTTGTGTTCCGGCGGTGATTTCCCGGTAGTCCCCCGGGTGGAGCCATATGAATATCGCCGAAGGAACGTCGATTTCGCGCGCCAGTCGATTGGGCAGCGTGTTGAACAGCTCGTCATCCAAGGCGGCTTCGTAAATGTCGTGATGCGATAGGGCTTTAGGCATTGGATGAATTTATTCTGTTGCGCGATCTCTGGCTGAGCAGTGGTTCGGGGAACCGCCTTGCTCCCGATAGGAAAGCCGTTGCGAAACCAAAGCCAAATCTCCAAGTCGATCGGTTAATATGCCCCGCAGCAGATCGCCTAGGACACCGTGAAACTGGACAGATGAAACTTGTTAACCCTACGCTAAGATGCCCGATTCCTGTCAAAAATCAAGTTTTAGCGACAGGGCGCAATCGACGGAATTGGTTGTATAAAGCGCAACATTCGACTGGGTGCGCCGCACGGTGCAACTGATTTTGGGCGATTGCCCCAAGATTTTCGCCTGTCGCAATGCCACACTCAGACCAAGGCTCGCCGAACGGTCATGGCGGCGTTCGCCTACGATCGGGAAATCGGCATCGTAGCTGCGTTCGCCATAGCTAAGAGAGAGACCACCGCGGAGCCCTTCAAGCAATGGCCGCTCATATCCGATCCGCAATTCGGCACCGCTGTAGCGATGATAGTCGGTGCGCGGCAGGGCACGTTCAAGCCGCACCCCGTAGCTTAAATGTCCTCTCCGCCCCAGCGGGTTTCTGCGCCCAAGGTCAATGCTGTAGCGGGGGCCCGTCAGGTAGGGTTTCTCCAAATAGCTGCTGTATTCTCCAGTGATGCGCAAGAAAGTGCGCCTCCCGCCAACTTGGCGCCAAGATTTCGAAAAACTAATTGCGCGAGTGATGTTGTCCGAGGTTACATCTTGCGCGGCGCCGCCATAACGCCGCTTGCGCAGGGCTGCCTCCAATGACCAGGGGTTTCGGCCGCCAAGATGCTCGTATCTGACCGCGAGCGAGGGCTCTGCGTAACGCAGCGCGGCGGAATGAAACCAAGCTCCCGCATAGGTGGCGCGAAACCGGACACGATGGCCCGGTCGGGGCTGGATGACCCAATCCATATTCATGCCAAACCCGAGCCCGACACCGGAGGTTTCATTCCCGCCATTATCGATAAGGAAGGTGCCGAAATCGGTCACGAGGTAGCGTTCGGAAGCGACGTGATCGACATTGCTGCTCGGCAGGAGCGAGGCCGAGGCAGAGAACCGCAGGGGATGGGCGCGGTCGAGCGCCTGCCAGGCCGCGAGAAGCGCGGGCTCATGCGTAGGATCCTTCGCGAGAGCATAGCGCAGGAAAGCCTCGCTGCGCCGGATTGAGCCGAATTTCGCGAAACTCTTTTGCAGCCCTACCTGTGCAGGAACGTAATTGGGGTGGCGCGCCGCGATTTTTCCGAAAACCACAAGGGCGGTGCCCGGTTTGTCGCGTGAGATCTGTTCGTTCGCGAATGCGAGCCAATCCGAGACGGATTGCTGAGCCTGAACGCGTGTCGGCACGACGACTGTAAGTCCGACGAAGATCGAGACTGTGAGCCAAAGCCATTTTAACGGAAAAACGTTTCGCATCGCGTGCTCAGAAGTCGGTTTGTCGGTCCGAAGGACACCGGGCGCACTGCGCCCGGCCCCCATGTAGACGAGTGTCCCGTCTCAATTTTTGGTCGCGTAGAAAGCACCGCCGACGTCGATACTTGTCGAGCTGTCGCCAGAGTCAGCAATTGTTCCGCTTATATCACCGACGGCGGTCAAGGTGCCCGCATCGTCATAAAAACTGCCGGTCATGTTCAGAGCGACGTCTGTTGGCGTCTCGCCGTCCGACAATGTTCCTGTCGCGGAGGCCGTCAGATCCGTCCCCCCCACGGTCCCGTCCACGGCAAGCGTGCCGTTGACATTGGCGTCTTTGGTCAGGGTCTCGCCGCTGTAGATCCCGAAATCGGAAGCCGTGCCGCTGACCTTTCCCGCATCAAAGTCGACATCCATCGCGAGTTTGCCTATCGCAGTCGTGGTACTGTCCTCGGGATTGATGTCGCTGACGCCCATGTAGCCCGACATCGAAGCCTGCCCCGTCGGAGCCGTCGTGGTCAGTGCCCCGCTGGTGATGCGGTCTTCATAGTCGGAATAGGTGGCATCGACGTTCTGTGCCGCTGCTGACGTCAGAGCGCCGGAAGAACCGTTGCTGCTGTTACAAGCGGACAGCGCAAGACAGGCGGCTGAAGCCGCAAGCGCAAATTTTAGAGTCATGAGAAAGCCCTGTTTTGTGATTGGTCCCCACGGCCCGACAGGTCGAGCCGATCACACACATCTCACACCAACGTGCGTGCGCCGCGCAATCTATGAGAAACTATAGGTTTCGCTCGCATCGGCGAGCCCTGTCTCGGTGCCGGGGTGACAAGTAAGCGTCAAGTCGCGACCATCAGAGAACGTGAGCCCAATCGTTAGGCTTCCACGCTTTCAGAGATCGCCTGAGCGTCTTCGAGCGCAACGTCAAGGTAACGGACGGTGCTGTTTGTCTTGGGGCATCTAAGAAAGGGCTGAACCGCCCTCAGGTTGTCGGTCTATCTGTCGATATGCGCCGCACGAGGCAGGCGTATTGACCAGCGGTTTCGTCCCAGTTGGGGCCTTCGGCGCTACGTGAATGATGGATATGCAGCGAAAGACCGATATGGCGGCCACGTTGCAGCACCTCGGCGTGCAATCGAATGACACCTCCGGGCCGAAACTTCGAGACAGCCTGAGCAGAAGAGAATTTTTTGCTACGCAAGGCAGGAGCGTCCTCTATGTGCAGAAAAGTCCTAGATACATGCGCGGTTTGCAGCGTCACATCGGCAGGCCTGTCAGGCGTGCAACGAGTTCGGCAGTGTTTCGCGCCCCCAGTTTGGCTTGCAGTTTGGCACGATGTGCCTCGGCAGTGCGCGGCGACAGGTCGAGAGTGCGCGCGATTTCCTTGCTCGTACGACCCTCGGCCAAGAGCGCCGCAACCTGACGCTCGCGGGCTGTGAGGTCCACAACGGGGCGCGATTCGGAGATGTCCGCGAAGCTCCACACCGCACGCTCAAAGGGCGTTTCGGGCGTCAGCGACTGGCCACGCACCCGGCACCAGAAGAGCGAACCGTCGCGCCGCTGCATGATGCGTTCGTCCGCATAACGTCCGGTGGCGCGCATGCGCCGCATCCCGATTTCGCCGATGCGCAGAAATTCTTCGTGCGACGGGTAGAGCAGCGCAAGCGAACGACGGGGGAGTTCACATTCGGCGTAGCCAAAGGTCTCGCAGAAGCGCGCGTTGCAACGCTCGATCACCCGATCACGGGTCACTGCCAACCCGATCGGCGCATGCGTGAAGGCCAGCACAGCCGCCTCTACGTCCATGGCGTCTTTGTTCATCGTCTTCTCCCGATATCGTAGTTCTACGAATAGAGCGCGCGTGGGTCTCGCGCTAGTCTGCGCCGCGATGGATGCATTTGGGAGGATGACAGCATGGACGCGAAAATCGTCGGCTGGGGGCATACAAAATTCGGCAGGCTTGCGGGCCAGACGTTTGAGAATCTGGTTCTCGAAGCAGGCGCCGCAGCGCTCAATCACGCGGGGATTGATCCCGCCGAGATCGACGCGATCTGGCTGGGCCATTTCAACTCCGGGCTCGTGCCCGACGGATTCGCGAGCTCCCTCGCGCTGGGTCTGGATGACGCGCTGCGCTTCAAACCCGCGACCCGGGTCGAGAATGCCTGCGCCTCGGGATCTGCCGCGATCTACGCCGCGCGCGACGCGATCCGATCCGGACGGGTCAAGGCCGCACTGGTCATCGGGGCCGAGAAGATGACCGCGAAGGACACAGCCGGCGTGACGGAGGCTCTGGCGGGCGCGTCCTATCAAGCGGAAGAAGCTGGCGTCTCTTTCCCGCAGATATTCGCGCGCTTCGCGACTGCCTATTTTCAGACCTATGGCGACCGGTCTTCAGCGCTTGCCCGGATCGCGGCGAAGAACCATGCCAACGCGCTCGCCAACCCAATGGCGCAGATGCGCAAGGACGTAGGCTTTGAGTTCTGCAACACCGTCAGCGAGAAGAACCCGATGATCGCAGCGCCCCTTCGGATGACCGATTGCTCGCTGATCTCGGACGGGGCAGCAGCGTTGATCATGGTCGCAGACGATCGCGCGGGCGATTTCGCCAATTCCATCGCCTTCCGCGCCGCCGAGCAGGTCAACGACTACCTGCCGATGTCGCGGCGCGATCTGCTGGCCTTCGAGGGACCGGCAGAGGCCTTCCGCCGCGCCTATGGCAAGGCAGGTCTCGGGGTCGGAGACCTTTCCTTCGCCGAAGTTCATGACTGCTTCACCATCGCCGAGCTTCTTGTCTACGAGGCGATGGGGCTGGTGCCTCGGGGCGCTGGCGCGCGCGCCATCGATGAGGGCATGGTCAATCGCGACGGGCGCTTGCCGGTGAACCTCTCGGGCGGTCTCAAGGCCAAGGGGCACCCCGTCGGCGCCACCGGGGTCTCCATGCATGTGTTGGCGGCGATGCAACTTACCGGGCAAGCGGGCGAAATGCAACTGCCGGGGGCGGAGCTGGGCTGCGTCTTTAACATGGGCGGCTCGGGTGTTGCCAATTACTGCTCGATCCTCGAAGCGGAGCGCGCGGCATGAACCCGGCTGAATGGCTTGTGCGCAGCGCGATCCGCCGTCCGGCGGCCCCCGCGCTCCTCTGTGGCGACGAGGTGCGCGCCGATTACGCAACCTTCGCTGAGCACGCGGCGCGGATCGGCGCCGGTCTGGCGGAACGGGGTATCGTGCCGGGCGATCGCGTTGCTCTTTTCATGAAAAACCGCATCGAATATCTCGAGGCGCTTTACGGGGCGTGGTTCGCGGGCGCGGTGGTCGTGCCGATCAACGCGAAGCTCCACCCGCGTGAGGCCGAATGGATCATCGAGGCCTCTAGCGCAAAGCTTACCTTCGTATCTCCCGATACGGGCGCGGACCTGCGCGCCGAGACGATCGACATCGCCGGCGAGGCTTATTCCGAACTGCTGGGTCACGCGCCGTTGCGCGCCCCGGTTGAGGTGGCATCGGATCAGACGATCTGGCTCTTCTATACCTCAGGCACCACCGGTCGACCCAAGGGGGTGCGGATCACCTCGGCCAATATCCAGGCGATGTGCCTGGGCTATTTCACCGATGTCGACAGCGTCGCAGAGCAGGACGCGATCCTCTACGCCGCACCGATGTCGCATGGCGCGGGGCTCTACAACTTCATGCACGTCATACGGGGCGCGCGTCACGTCGTGCCGCAATCAGGTGGCTTTGAGGCCGACGAGATTCTAGACCTCGCCCCGAAGCTTGACCATGTCTCGATGTTCGCAGCCCCCACGATGATCCGTCGGCTGGTCGATCACGCCAAGGCGGCCGGTCAGGCGGGCGACGGGATCAAGACGATCGTCTATGGCGGCGGGCCGATGTATCTCGCCGATATCGTCGAGGCGGTCGCTGTGATGGGGCCCCGCTTCGTCCAGATTTACGGTCAGGGCGAAAGTCCGATGACGATCACCGCCCTGTCGCGCGATCTCGTGGCTGACCGCAGCCATCCGCGCTGGCGCGAACGGTTGGCTTCGGTCGGTCAGGCGCAAAGCCCGGTCTCTGTACGCATCGCGGATGCCGAGGGTCAGACTTTGCCACCGGGCGAGACAGGGGAAATCCTTGTGCGCGGCGCGGCGGTAATGGCCGGCTACTGGAAGAACCCCGAGGCAAGCGCGAACGCGATCCGGGATGGGTGGCTCTGGACGGGCGACCTTGGCGCGATGGATGCGGATGGCTTTGTCACGCTGCAGGATCGTTCAAAGGACGTCATCATTTCCGGCGGCACCAACATCTATCCGCGTGAGGTCGAGGAGGCGCTCTTGCTGCATCCTTGCGTTCACGAGGTGGCGGTGGTCGGCATGCCCGACCCCGAATGGGGCGAGAGCGTCGTGGCCTTCGTCACTCCCGCGCCGGGCGCAGAGATCGACCCCACGGCGCTCGACCAGCATTGCTGCGAAACCATCGCCCGGTTCAAGCGCCCCAAGGCGTATCGCGTGGTCGCGCAACTACCAAAGAACAACTACGGCAAGGTGTTGAAAACCGAGCTGAGACAGAGATTGAAGGAGGAGGAATGATGTCGAGACTGGATGGAAAGACAGCGCTCGTGACTGGCTCGGTTCAGGGCATCGGCCTTGCGATCGCCGAAGCCCTTGCCGGTGCCGGGGCGCGCATCGCGCTGCATGGTCTGGCCGATGACGCCCAAGTCGCCGAGGCGACTGCGACGCTGAAAGAGGCTGGTGCGCCAGAGGTGCGCTTTTTCGATGCCGACATGGCGGACCCCGCAGCCATCGACGCGATGATGGACGGCGTGGCGGACTGGGGTGGGGCCGATATCCTGGTGAACAACGCGGGTATCCAGCGCACGGCGAGCCTCGCCGAAGCGACCCCCGAGATCTGGAACGCGGTTCTGGCAGTGAACCTCTCGGGCGCGTTTCACACGATGCGCCGCGCGCTGCCTTCAATGGCAGAGCGCGGTTATGGTCGTGTCGTCAATATCGCCTCTGTCCACGGTCTCGTGGCCTCGGTCAACAAGGCTCCCTATGTCGCATCGAAATTCGGTCTGGTCGGCATGAGCCGGGTCGCGGCGCTGGAATACGCGACGGCAGGGTCGAAATCCACCGGCGGGGTGACGGTCAACTGCATCTGCCCTGGCTGGACCGAAACCGCCATTCTCGCCCCCCAGATCGAGGAACGCGCGGTGGCTCATGACGGCGACCGCGCGGCCGGGATTGCGGATCTACTTGCGGAGAAACAACCCTCGCGGCGAACCTCGGACCCTGCAGAGATCGGGGCGCTCGCGCTATGGCTCTGCGCGCCGATCGCGCACAACGTGACCGGAACGTCTATCCCGGTCGATGGCGGGTGGACCGCGCAATAGAGGGCAAGGGAGACCATTGCGGCCATGCATGTCATGTTCATCATCGGCAACGCACCTGTCCGGAATAGCCACTTCTGGACAGGCCCTCGGCCTCATGCTCCTGTCGCTTTCCATCCTGAGCAGGATGTCAACTTTCTTGATCGAAGCCCACGGCTTGAGTTCGGCCCAGGCACGAAACGCCTCCGGTTTGGTCGCGCGCGCCAGCATCGCGGGCAGCCTCGTCTACGGTCTGCTGGCGGATCGGGTGAAGCCAACCACGCTCGTTCTCACCGCCGCTGTCCTGCTGATCGCAAGCGCGCTGCCCGCTTTCGAGCCCGGCTTCGGTTTCGGCGTCGGCAGTCTCCCATCTCGTGCCGTATTCGGCCCAGATTGGACCCGCAAATGGGCTTTTCGCACAGTTAGGTCGCATCGTGGCCTTCACGCCGACCATCGTCGGGCACTCATTGGCCGCGTCGAATTTCATCTAACAACAAGCCCGGTAGTGGCGGTCGCACAGACTCAGAACGATAATCAGCACGGGAGCGAAAACATTGAAGGAGACATCACTGCAACCCACACCGGATGCGAAATCCCCGGCCGGGGCGAACATCCGCTTCATCATGGATGGGGCCACGGGCAACATGATCCATAGCACGGTGCCACCAAGCCAAATCAACAGGGCGACGGTTCATGCCACCGTCAGCGAATTCTGGTTCATCCTCGAAGGTGAAGGCGAGATCTGGCGACGAGACAGGACCGAAGAGAGGATCACACCGTTGCGTCCGGGCGTGTCGATCGACATTCCTGTCGGCACGGCCTTCCAGTATCGCAATGTGGGAGATCAGCCGTTGACGTTTATCTGCGTGACCATGCCGCCTTGGCCGGGTGACCACGAGGCGACCCACTTGGAGGGGGCGGTGTAGGCAACAGGCTGCCTCACTCAGCTGGGGGGCGAGAAGCGCCGATCCCAAGCCTTCCGACGCAAAAACCAGAGGTCCAGTTGGTCCGCGCTGACGTCATGGGTGCCGCGCGCGGCGAGGGTTCGCACTGAGCCCACACTGCTGAATGCTGCTTCCGCCACCAACATCAGCCATGCGCAGGAAGCGGAGTTTGCCAAGTCTTTTCCTCGGGAGACTGCCAGGCCGGCAGCAGGCGGCCAGATGGCAATGGAGTGTTTTTGGACACGAGCCGCAAGATGTCGTTAGTTTGATATTTGACGGCGAGCCTGTGGAGCCTCGATCTCATTGCGCCGGATATTGTGCTGCAGAGACAAGGGGAAACCGGTCATGCAGCCAAACGACATCCATATTGACGCACATGTCCATCTTTATAGGGATGGCGACCTTTCGCGGGTTGCTGATGACGCGCCCTATGCCCGGCCCGCCGCGCAATCTCTGACCAGCTATCTTGATGGGCTGAGCCAAGATGGGATTGTGCCTGTGCTGATCAATAACGTGCATCTCAGCATCCTGCCCGATTCCGAAAACGTGTTTTCTTCCTTTGCTGAGCTGGAAATGTTGCAGGCGCGGGAGCCGGAGCGCTACGGAAATATCCGGCTGGTCGGAACGATCCTTGCCGATCCCGGATACGCGACCGCTGAACGGCTGCGCCATCCGCAGATCGTTGGTGTGCGGATCGTGTTGCATGATGCCTCGCCTGAGAGTGTTGGGCCGGATGACTTCGCGACGTCGGAATGGGCGGCGCTTTGGGCGCGGCTGCGGGCCGATCAGCACATCCATATCTATGCGCAAGAGCCCGAGACGGGCCTACGTGTGTTGCAGCAATTGCCGCAAGGCCTGAACGTCGTGATCGACCATCTGGGCAATTGTCGCCCCAGTCGTGAGCCGCAGGACAACGCCTTTCAGGCCTTGCTCGGCGAGGCCGCGCGGCGCGGGACCGTCTGGTTCCAAGGGCCGGGCTCTCGCACGACCACCGAACCGCAAACGACCCCGCCCTGCTTGCCG
>NZ_CAJYBT010000057.1 GCF_913064665.1 uncultured Thioclava sp. | reverse complement strand
CGCGGGTTATAGTAATCGAGGACGCCTTGCAGGCAGGCCACCTCACGCGGGGCCTGCGCAAAATGGCGCGCCACGATATGGAGTTGATCGGGTTCGGGCGCATCCTCGGCATCCCAGACTCCGATCACCGAGCCGCGGCAAAAGCTCAACGCATAGTTCAGGGCGCGCGGCTTGGTCTTGATCGGGCCGTCGGGAACGGTCACGATTCGCATCCAGCGGGGCAATCGCGCATGCGCCAAAGCCTCGCGGGTGATGGCATCGCTTTGCTCGGCGACAAGGATCACATCCAGCAACTCGCGCGGATAGTTGAGCCGCCCCAACCGCTCCACCAGCCGTGGCGCAATGTCATTCTCGCGAAACAGCGGCACCATCATGGAAATGATCGGCAGGCGCGGAGGCGGGCCCGTGGTTGGACTATGTAGGGGCAGGGGGGGAGCATCTGCCTTGCGCCGCGCAAGGAATTCGGCCGTGAACGCCAGCAATTTCAACCCCATCGAGGCGATCAAGGTCAGCATTACCCAGCCAAACAGAAGCCCAAAGATCGCTTGCGGTGCAAACCACAGCCCCAGCAACGTCAGAACCACAAAGCCCCCCGCGATCCGCGCCGCGCGGGCCTCGTTATGGGTGCGGCAGCTTTCGGTGGGGTCGACCTTGACCTCGGCGCGCCGGATCAGGGCCGTTTGGCGACGCTGCAGCAGGCTGTCATGCACATCGCGTTCGGGGGCGAGCATCATGCGGTAGGGCGCGAATTTCGCGGGCAGGGCGGATTTCAGCGCTGCGAAACTTTCGGGGCGTGCGGTGGCGATCACGGTTTGCCCACCGATCTGACGCCACGGCACCATGGCTTGCGCCAAGCACAGTTCAGCCCCCAGCGCATCAATCAGCCGGGGATCGGGATGTTCGCGCATCAGATCGACAACCGAGACCTGCCATTGCCGCGCGAGGGCGGCCATCAAGGCTGGTTCCTCGACCCAGCCATGGGTGAGCAGGATATCCCCAAGCCGCACATCTTCGCGCTGTCGCAGCGCCAGCGCCTTGAGCAGATTTCCCGGTTCCACCTCGCCCATTTCCAGCAAGATCTGGCCCAGCGGAGTGCGCGATGTGCGCTCGGTTGAGGATTTTGGGAATACCCGGCGCAGGCGCTGTGCGGGCGTGGCCGTTTGAAGCGCCGAGAGCGGCGGCGCTCCCTGCGCCAAGTCTGTCGGAAATTCCAGAATACTTGACTTGGCCCACGCCATGAGTCGCCCCTAATCACTGTCCCGCTCACACCTTGCGCAGTGAGGGTTAACAGAGGATTAACAGATCAAGGGCATTGCGTGGCATTCACACCCGGAAGGCGCAAAAATGCCACGATTTCAAGACGCTTTGCGCGCACGCATCGCATCGGCGAAGCGCTCGAACAGATAGTAGCTGTCCTGCGGGCCGGGGCTCGCTTCGGGGTGGTGCTGCACCGAGAAAACCGGGCGATCTTGCAGCGCGATACCGCAATTGGAGCCATCAAACAGCGAGATATGCGTTTCGCTCACGCCTGCCGGCAGCGTCTGGCTATCGACGGTAAAGCCATGGTTCATCGAAGTGATCTCAACCTTGCCTGTGGTCAGGTCTTTCACCGGATGGTTGGCACCGTGATGGCCGTGATTCATCTTGATCGTCTTGGCCCCCAGCGCCAACGCCAGCATCTGGTGACCAAGGCAGATCCCAAAGACTGGCAATTGCGCGTCCAGCACCCCCTTGATCATGGGCACGGCATAGACGCCCGTCGCCGCCGGATCGCCGGGGCCATTGGATAGGAACACCCCATCGGGGTTGAGCGCGAGCACATCTTCGGCGGTCGCAGAGGCAGGCAGCACCGTCACATCGCAGCCCGCCGAAGCCAGACAGCGCAGAATGTTGCGTTTCGCACCGTAATCGATCGCGACAACTTTGAGATCGCAATCGGTCGCCGCGCTGTAGCCTTCGGGCCAAGCCCAGCGCATCTGATCCCAGTGATAGCTTTGCGCGCAGGTCACATCCTTGGCCAGATCAAGGCCGACAAGCCCGCTCCAGTCGCGCGCTTTTTTCACCAGCGCCTCGATGTCAAACACGCCATCGGGGTTGTAGGCCAGCGCCACATGCGGCGCGCCTTGCTGCCGGATCGCGCGGGTCAGGCGGCGGGTGTCAACGCCACCGACGCCGATGCGGCCGCGCTTTTCCAGCCACTCGACGAGGGTCTCGGTGGCGCGCCAATTGCTGGGGGCGGTCGGGTCCCATTTCACCACCATGCCCGCAGCAAAAGGTTCTGCGGTTTCATCGTCTTCCGGGGTGACGCCGGTATTGCCGATATGGGGGAAGGTGAAGGTCACGACCTGGCCCGCATAGGATGGGTCGGTCATGATTTCCTGATAGCCTGTCATCGCGGTGTTGAACACCAGTTCAGCGACTGTCTCTCCGGGGGCCCCGAATCCGTGGCCGTAGAAAAGCTGTCCATCTGCCAGAGCGATCAATGCAGTGGGCTTTTCCGTTGCGGTCTGACTTGCAGGCATGGCGCGACTCCCCGAGGCAAAATTCGACGGAACTTAGGCGCGCGATGCGCGCGGGTCAAGGGCCAGAAAGAGATTTGTATTATTCAATAAAATCAATAATTTGCATTGGTTGTGCGCATTTCGCAAAGCAGCTATTCTGACGTCTTGATACGTAGGGGACGCTGATCATGGAAATGCGAGAACGGATCGCAGCCGCACTAAAGACGGCAATGAAGGACAAGGATCGCGAGCGGCTTTCGACGCTGCGCCTGATCAATGCGGCCATCAAGGACCGTGAGATTGCGATGCGCTCGGAAGGCGAAGGTGAGGGCACCGTCGGTGATCCCGAAGTGCTTGCGATCATGGGGAAAATGGTCAAGCAGCGTCAGGAAAGCGCGCGCGCCTATGAAGAGGGCGGGCGGCTGGAACTGGCCGAAAAGGAGTTGTCCGAGGTCTCTGTGATCGAAGATTTCCTGCCCCGCCAACTGAGTGATGAAGAGGTCTCGGCGGCCATTGATGGTGCCATTGCCAAGCTCGGTGCAGATTCGATCCGCGATATGGGCCGCGTGATGGGCGAGTTGAAGGCGGAATACACTGGCCAGATGGATTTCTCCAAAGTCGGTCCGCAGGTCAAGGATCGCCTTACCGTCTAAGGGGCAGGGCCGCAGCGCCTCAGGCGCTCTTTGGCCCTGCTCTCATCCCTGATGATCGCGATCCGCCTGAGGGGCCTTTGCTGGCTCGGGGATGTTGGCACTAGAATGTGACTGTGTGAGTGAGTGGAGTGTGCCATGCCCAACCGTCTCAATCGACGTGTGCTTGGCGCGTTGGGGGTCGTTTCACTGCTTGGGGCCTGTGTGCCGTCAGCGGGCTTGGACGACCTCAAACGCAGTTATCCCGACAGACAGATGTTTCAGTTTCCCTCCCGCGTGGCTGGGGGGGAATTGGGATATCTTTGCGCGCCGAGCGTCACGCCGCGCGCCACCAAGACACGCGCTTTGCAGGCCCACACAGCTTATGAGGCCGAGATTCGGGCCTATGGCGATACGTTCGCAACGGCGTTGATCGGGGCGCTCACAGCGGGCGCGCCGCCCAAAACCGCGACCCGAAAGATCAATGGCCAAAGCGATGCGTGGGCACGTCAAGCCGCGCTCAAGATCGAGAAAACCTATCAATGTCTGCCAGTCTCGGGCCCGGGCGTGGGCGTGCAGAACTAGGCGCTAAAACTGGCCCGGAGCGCGAAGCTCGGCAAGCTGACGGGTCAGCTCGTTATGAAGGGTGCGCCGCTCTTCGGGTGTCAGGAAAGCACCGATCTCGACTTCGCGCGGACCGCCCAACAAGGTCAGATAATCGGGCACAGGCCCGCCCTTGGCGTGCATTTCGACACGCACCCAATGCGGGTTCGCCTCCCAATCGCGCGCTTTCGCACGACCGGGATCATGGCGCGTCAGATGCAGCTTTTGGGGGCTGAACGACAGAACCTCGCGGACCTCGCCGGTGCGATAGCTTGCTGAGATCGCCCACCAAACCCCTGCCACGGTTGCCATGATGAAGGGCAAAAGCCACCACAGCGCCACCCGCCCCAGCACCGCAAAAAGCGGCAGGCTGATCAGCGTTACGAAAATGACGATGAAGGTCACAAAGCCTTTGCGCGGCAAAGAGCGGTAGGGCCACAGGTGCAACTCGGTTGCGGTATGGGCCGTAGAGGCCCCGGCAGCAGGGCTATGTGTCCAGCGATAGGGCATAAGGTCACTCGTTCACGCGCAGGCTCAAAGATAACGCGGATCGCCAACTCGGCAAAGCGTTCTGCGCGCGCTTCCTACAATAAAAAACGGCCCCGGATCACACCGGGGCCGTTTCTAGATCAGGAAGATAGGAGCGCCGCTAATGGGAATGGGCGTGGTCCCAGTCCTCGCGCTTGGGAAGCTGCTCGAACGTATGTTCGGGCGGCGGGCAGGGCAGGGTCCATTCCAGCGTGTCGGCATATTCGTTCCAGTAGTTGTTCTCGGTCACGCGCTTGCCGAAGAACAAGGTGTAGAACACGATGCCAATGAAGAAGATGAAGCTGGCAAACGAGATGAACGCCCCGATCGAGCTGACATAGTTCCAGGTGGCAAAGGCCTCTGGATAGTCGATGTAGCGGCGCGGCATACCCTGACGGCCCAGGAAGTGCTGCGGGAAGAAGATCAGGTTCGAGCCGATAAACATCGCCCAGAAATGCAGCTGGCCCGCCCATTCCGGGTACTGCCGCCCCGACATCTTGCCGATCCAGAAATAGATCCCGGCAAAGATCGCGAACACTGCGCCAAGCGACATCACATAGTGGAAATGCGCCACGACGTAGTAGGTGTCGTGATAGACGCGATCCAGCGGAGCTTGGCTGAGAACCACACCGGTCACGCCGCCGATGGTGAACAGGAACAAGAAACCAAGCGCCCAAAGCATCGGCGTCTTGAACTGGATCGAACCGCCCCACATCGTCGCGATCCAGCTGAACACTTTCACGCCCGTGGGCACCGCGATCACCATCGTCGCCACCATGAAGTAGCTTTGCTGCGTCAGCGATAGGCCCACCGTGTACATGTGGTGCGCCCAGACGACAAAGCCCAGCACCCCGATCGCGACCATCGCATAGACCATCGGCAGATAGCCAAAGACCGGCTTGCGCGAGAAGGTCGCGATGACGTGGGAAATGATGCCAAAGCCCGGCAGGATGATGATGTAGA
The DNA here is from genome assembly GCF_913064665.1 of uncultured Thioclava sp. Classification (GTDB taxonomy): domain Bacteria; phylum Pseudomonadota; class Alphaproteobacteria; order Rhodobacterales; family Rhodobacteraceae; genus Thioclava; species Thioclava arctica. The sequence continues at coordinate 11,573 of NZ_CAJYBT010000057.1, read as the reverse complement.
CCTCGGGGTGACCGAAGAACCACAGGATGTGCTGATAGAGGATTGGATCGCCACCGCCTGCAGGGTCAAAGAAGGTGGTGCCGAAGTTGCGATCCATCAGCAGCATGGTGATCGCGCCCGCCAGAACCGGCAGGGACAGCAGGATCAGCCATGAGGTCACAAAGATCGACCAGGCAAACAGCGGCACTTTGTGCAGCGTCATGCCCGGTGTGCGCATATTCAGGAACGTGGTGATCATGTTGATCGCGCCAAGGATCGAGCTGGCGCCCGAAACGTGTACGGCAAAGATCGCTAGATCCATCGAATAGCCGGATTCATTGGTTGAAAGCGGCGGGTAGAGCACCCAGCCCACGCCCGAACCCATGCCACCACCGCCACCGGGTGCCAGCAGCGACGCGATCCCCAACGAGGTGCCTGCGACATACAGCCAATAGCTGAGGTTGTTCATCCGCGGGAAGGCCATATCCGGCGCGCCAATCTGGAGCGGCATAAAGTAGTTGCCAAAGCCCCCGAACAGCGCCGGAATCACCACGAAGAACATCATCAGAACGCCGTGATAGGTGATCATCACGTTCCAAAGATGCCCGTCGGGGGTGCATTCCTCGGCCGCGTTGGCGATAAATCTTGCGCCCTCTTGGCACATGTATTGCACGCCGGGCTCCATCAGCTCGAGGCGCATATAAACTGTGAAAAGAACTGAAATCAGGCCAACAAACCCTGCGGTGAACAGGTAGAGGATCCCGATATCCTTGTGGTTGGTGGACATGAACCAACGGGTAAAGAACCCGCGGCTTCCATGTGCACCTTCGCCGTGGACGGCTGCGTCGGCCATAGTATACTCCCATATCTCCCTGCAGGCCGGGGTCTCCCTCCCATGGGCCTGATTAGGGTGACGTTATGGGGGTTTTGCGCCCGGAGCAAGATTTCAACACACGCAACCGTGAAAAATTGTCGCAGCTCCGTGAAGATTTTTGCAGAAACTTGAATATTTGCATGTCGCAGCGTCGATCACGGGGGCTGCAACGAAAAAAGGCGGGTCCGAAGCCCCGCCTTTTCGTCTTCTGAGTGCGCGAGCGCTGCTTAGCTGGCGTTGCCCGGCGAAACCTCGGGGGAGGCAAGATAGGCGGCGATATCGGCCTGATCTTTCTTTTGCTTCCAGGTCATGCCCGATTTGGCTTTGGGATCGCCGGTTTTCTCTTCGAGATAGGTCGACGGATCGGTTATGTAGCTTGCGATGTCTTCGGCGGTCCAGACCGCGCCAGTCGCGCCCAGTTCCTTGATGCCGTCTTTGTATTTGAAGCCCTCGACGGATGCGACGGGGCGACCCACAACGTTATAAAGGTTCGGGCCGACCTTGCCGCCTTTGTAGATGGCGGTCCCATCAGGGGCGACGATCGAGTGGCAGGCTTTGCATTTCTTGAATTCTTTTTCGCCCTTGGCGGCGTCCTGCGCGAAAGCAGGGCCAGCCAAGGCGATGGCGGTGATCGAGGCAATCAAGCTAAGTTTCATCGCGTATTCCCTTAGTTTTGTGTGAGCAGTGCGGACCCTCCCGGTCCGGCCTTCACAGACAGTCACGCTGTCTTGAAGGCGGTCTTAACATGCAAAATATAGTCAATGTCAGTAACTTTATCGCGCGTGAGCGGGTTTCCCCGCGAAGGTGCGCGCGAATGTCGCAGCCAGCGCGACGTCAAGATCGGCCATCGTCGCGGGAATGCCCAAATCGACAAGACTGGTCACGCCATGATCGCGAATCCCGCAGGGCACGATTCCCTCAAAATGACTGAGATCGGGGTTAACATTGATCGAGATGCCGTGAAAGCTGACCCAGCGGCGCAGCTTGACGCCGATCGCGGCGATTTTGTCTTCGGCCAGGGCTCCATCGGCGCTTCGCGGCTTTTCGGGCCGGGTGACCCAGACGCCCACGCGCGCCTCACGGATCGCACCGGTGACGTTGAATTCAGCCAGCGCCGCGATCACCCAAGTCTCGAGTTGATGCACGAATTGGCGTACATCGCGCCCACGTTTGTTGAGGTCCAGCATCACATAAGCGATGCGTTGACCGGGGCCGTGATAGGTATATTGCCCGCCCCGTCCCGCCTCATGGACGGGAAAGCGGTCCGGATCGACAAGATCGGCGGGTTTGGCCGACGTGCCCGCCGTGTAAAGCGGGGGGTGTTCAAGCAACCAGATCATCTCATCGGCGTCGCCGGCGGAAATTTGCGCCACGCGCGCCTCCATAAAGGCAAGCGCCTCTTGGTAAGGCACCAAGGTATCGCTGATGCGCCACTCGACCATGACATCTCCTTTTCCGGCGCTGGATTCCCTTACCCAACGTCAATTCTTCTTGCCATCCAAGCGATTCGCCCCGCAAACTATCACGGATTGGTGAGCGGTGCCGTGGAGTGCTTCACATCCAAGAGCCCCCCCTTGGCGCTGCAAAATGGCTTTTACGCTGCAAAAAGCAAAGCCGAAAGCATGGGACTGGAGGGTCTAAAGATGAAACACAAGGCTTGGATTACCGGCGCACTCGCGCTTGGCATCGCCTTTGGTCCGGTGGGACCGGTGGCGGCGGGGGGCTCTGACATTGTCGGCGGCGTGATCGGTGGCATCATCGGCGGCGCGATCGTGAATGAGGCGAATCGCAATCGCACCACCCGAACTCGCACGGTCACGAGAAACGTTTACAGGGCACCTTCGATGTCCTCAGCACAGCGCGAACAAAATCGCGAAGTGCAAGCTTCGCTCAATCATTTCGGCTGGAATGTGGGCCGGCCCGATGGTGTGCTTGGGCGCAATTCGCGCACGGGCATCTCGCAATATCAGGCGTTCATGGATTTCCCGATCACCGGCAATCTGAGCGAGCTTGAGCGCACGATCCTGACCTCTGCGTATCAAAAGGCCAGACTGGGGGGCTCTGCCGTGGCGCAGACCATCTCGACGCATCCGCAGGGAATGCGCGGTCTTCTTGTTGAAACGCGCGAGCAGATGCTGGGCGGGGCGGGGTCGCCGAAATATGCGGGCGGCACGATTGGGGGGCTTCCACCCGAAGTGTCGGAGGCTGTGTTTGAAATCGCGCGCAACTCAAATGTGCAGCCTCAGCAGCTCATCGCGCGCTCGGGCTTTGTGCAATTGGCCGATATGAACGCCGACGGGCGCACGGATTATCTGCTGGATACGTCGGTGCTGGGGCAGGGCTTCTGGTGCAATGGCGATAATTGCACCGTGCGGATCTTTGCCTCGACCCCGCAAGGCTATGAGCGCAATGACTTCCAGGCGGTGGGCGCAACGCCTGCCATGTTCACCTGTCGTCAGGCCACCTGCCAAAAGCTGGATCAGACAGCGCCGGTGATGGCGGGCGCGCCCGGATCAAACCTGAGCACGCAGTCGCAGGGCTTGCCCGATACCGTGATGGCCTCGGGCGGGCCAGCTTTCGCGGCACAGTTGAGTGAGGCGAACACACCCACGATGCCCTCTTTTGCGGCGGCCGTACCGACAGTGTCGCTGGCCTCTTACTGCGCCAAGGTCGGGCTTGTGACCTCGTCCAATGGCGGGTTCATGACCGAAGCGGCAATGAGCGATGCCGATCAGGCGCTTGGGGAGCAGTTCTGCCTCGCACGCGGTTACGCGATTGACAGTGGTGAGGCGATGGCGGCCAAAATCTCGGGATTCACGCCCGATCAGGTCACGGCGCAGTGCCGTGATTTTGGCGCGCTGCTGAAATCTGAGGTTGCCTCGGCCGGGATCAGCCCGCGTGACGTGGTGATTGATCAGGTCAAAGCCTTTGTTGCGGGTTCAGGTATGAGCCCCGCGCAATTGACGGGCACTGCCAAGATCTGTCTGTCGGTTGGCTATCGCACCGATGATATGGGCGTGGCGATTGGCTCGGCACTGGTGTTGAGCGCGCTGGGTCAAGACGGCTATGGAGAGCTGATCGGCCACCATCTGGTGCGCGGTATCGGTACGCAGGAGCGCCGCGATCTGGCGCTGGGCTGGTATGAAAAAAGTGTGACCGCCACGCCGGTCTTTGCCCCCGGCCAACCCGAGCGCAATGCCCTTATCCGCAAGGCAGCACTGGTGATCAACGGTCACTCGATGACCGAGCCAGCCCCGACAGCGACCAAAGGGGCAGGGCTTCCCGGTTTTGCCAATATGGCCGCTGATCTGGTCACAACGGGCGCTGCGCAATAGGCGTGTAATCTTGGGCGCGGGCCGGGCAAGACGCCCCGGCCCGCAGCCCTCAACGGGTCCAGCGTTGAAAAAAACTGTGGCTCAAGCCGAAATACCCCCTTTCCATCGCGCGAGGCTTTGGCTAAGACGCGCCTCACCAAGCCTAGACTGTGCGGTCGTGGCGGAATTGGTAGACGCGCAGCGTTGAGGTCGCTGTGGGGTAACTCCCGTGGAAGTTCGAGTCTTCTCGACCGCACCAGATTTGCCGAAAGGCCCGGACGCATCCCGTCCGGGCCTTCGTCATTTAGTCCCCCGTTTTGGCGGAATTGGCTCAAATTTCATCCAGTGTTTTGTGCTATTAACCGGGTTTTCGGAGTGTTTTTGATGCTGTCTTTGGGGGGCTCTTGTCATGGCGGCAAGGGCGCATTGGGGCTGCCGGACGGGGAGGCGGGGGCGCTGGGCCGGGCCAAGCATCTGGCGGCGTCTGGCTGGGGCGGGGTGCGCGTGGTCCAATACCACCACATCTTGTTGCCCCGCCACGCGTTTGTGCAAGCGCAGGGGGCGTGGGTCGAAAGCTATTGGCCGGGGGCCGTTTTGCATTGGGCGCTTTAGAGGCGCGCGCGCTGGTCATTGCTGCGCGCGATGCCGAAATTGGCAGGCGTCCTTTTTGCCGAAACGACGCGCCAGCGCCGACTATGGGCCGCGCGTGCGCGGCGTGTTACCCTGGGTCAACATTGACAGGCAGGCATGCAGGCTTTGGTCAAGGCTTGCGCGAGATGGGGTGCAAATAGATGATTTTTCAGGCAATTCTTGCGCGTAGCCCGGTTCATTTGCAGCAATCAGAAAAACAAGTTGAATTCTGCAAGTGCCCTTGGTTTAGTCATATGCACGGGAAATGACCAAATATAAGAACCAATGGGGAGCCCGCTTTGACCAACGCTGATAACGACGAAGGCTTCGTCGTCTTCGACCGTGTGCAGAAGAGCTATGACGGCGAAACGCTCGTCGTAAAGGATCTCAATCTATCGATCGGCAAGGGCGAATTTGTGACGATGCTGGGGCCGTCGGGCTCGGGCAAAACCACGTGTTTGATGATGCTTGCGGGCTTTGAGATGGCGACGCATGGCGAAATCCGGCTCGATGGCGAAAATATCAACCATGTGCCGCCGCATAAACGCGGTATCGGCATGGTGTTTCAGAATTACGCCCTATTCCCGCATATGACGGTAGGTGAGAACCTTGCGTTCCCGCTGAACGTGCGGGGCATGGGCAAGGACGAGCGTGAGACCAAGGTCAAACGCGCGCTGGATATGGTGCAGATGGGCGCTTTCATCAACCGCCGTCCGGCCCAGCTTTCGGGCGGCCAGCAGCAGCGGATCGCCTTGGCGCGCGCACTGGTGTTTGACCCCAAACTGGTTTTGATGGACGAACCGCTGGGGGCGCTCGATAAGCAGTTGCGCGAGCATATGCAGTTCGAAATCAAGCATTTGCACGACTCGCTTGGGATTACGGTGGTCTATGTGACCCACGATCAGGGCGAGGCACTGACCATGTCGGACCGCGTCGCGGTGTTTGACGACGGTCGCATCCAACAACTTGCGCCGCCAGATGAGCTCTATGAGCGCCCGCAAAACAGCTTTGTTGCGCAGTTCATCGGCGAGAATAACAAGCTGCTGGGAATCGTTGAAAGCCTGAATGGCGATACTTGCACCGTTCGACTTGAAACCGGTGAGATCATCGACGCGACGGCGGTGAATATCCGTGAGGCAGGGCAGAAAACCCTTGTCTCGATCCGCCCGGAACGCGTGGAATTCAAACCAGATATGATGCCCGAAGGCTCGCACACGATCAGCGCCGAGGTGCTTGAAGTAATCTATATGGGTGACATTTTCCGCACCCGGATGCGCGTTGCAGGCTCTGAAGAGTTCGTGATGAAATCGCGCAACACGCTGGATCAGGTGCGCCTGAAACCGGGTGAGACGCTTAAAATCGGTTGGCATCCGCAAGACGCGCGCGCGCTTGAACCGATGTAACAGACATCGCAGCGGCACCCGCTGCTGCGACCTGCCGCAATCCAGCGGCCAAACGACAAAAAGTCGTAAAAAATCAACCAACTGGGAGTTACACATGAAGAAGATCTTGATTTTGAGTACAGCAATGTTCGGCCTTGCCAGCGTTGCGGCTCAAGCTGAATCGGTCACCGTCCTGTCTTGGGGCGGCGCTTATGAGAAAAGCCAGGTCGAAGCCTATAACAAGCCCTTCACTGCAGCGACCGGCATTGATGTGAATATGGAGGCCGCCGACAACCCCGGCACCCCGATCAAAGCACAGGTTGAGGCTAATAACGTCTCGATCGACGTGGCCGATGTCGAGAAATCCGACGCGGTGCGCCTGTGCGACGAAGGCTTGCTAGAGCCGATCGACCCCGATACCGATCTGGCCGCTGCGCCTGATGGAACCCCTGCTTCAAAGGATTTCATTGACGGCGCGCTCACGGATTGCGCTGTTGCAAATATCGTCTGGTCGACGGTCATGGCCTATAACACCGACAAGGTTAAAGGCACCCCGACTACGATCGCCGATTTCTTCGACACCAAGAAGTTCCCCGGCAAGCGCGGTCTGCGCAAATCCGCCAAAGCGACGATGGAAATGGCGCTGATGGCTGACGGCGTGCCTGCCGCGGACGTCTACAAAGTGCTCTCCACTCCCGAAGGTGTGGATCGCGCGTTCAAAAAGCTCGACACGATCAAGAACGATATCGTCTGGTGGGATGCTGGCGCGCAACCGCCGCAGCTTCTGGCGGATGGCGAAGTGGTCATGACCACTGCGTATAACGGTCGGATTTTCAACGCCCAAGTGGCCGAGAACCAGCCCTTCAAGATCGTCTGGGACGGTCAGGTTCTTGATTTCGATCTCTTCGTGATCCCCAAGGGCGCGCCGCATATGAAAGAGGCCAAGGAATATCTGAAATTCGCAACCAGCACGCAGCAGCTCGCGGATCAGGCGAAATGGATCTCCTACGGTCCGGCGCGTAAATCCTCGGCACCGTTGGTTGGGCTGTATCAGGACGGCAAGACCGAAATGGGCCCCGAAATGCCCACCGCCGAAGCCAACATGAAGAACGCTCTGGTCAATGACTTTGAGTTCTGGGCCGATCATGACACCGAGCTGAGCGAGCGTTTCAACGCTTGGCTTGCTGGTTAATCTGACACCGGGCCGCGCGAGGTAACTTGCGCGGCCCGATCTGTTTTCCAAGGGCCGACGCCAATTTGCGCGCCCTTCCTAATATCGAATTTCGTCGCCTGCTGCGCGCAGCCCCGCTTCCCGAGGAGAGATGATGACAGATGTCACGACCGAATTGAGAACCGCAGACGGTAAGTCGCTGAAGGCGGCGTTGGCGGCAAGTCAGGTGCGTGCGAAACGGCGGGCGTTTTTCCTCGTTGCGCCGCTCTTGTTGTTTGTTCTCGTGACCTTTGTCGTGCCGATCGGTCAGATGCTCAAGCAATCGATCTATAATGACGGGTTTTCCTCGACCGCGCCCGCGCTGGACAAATGGTTCAAGGCCCATCCGCTGGGCTCCCCGATTGACGAAAGCGCTTATGCCGCGCTGGCCAGCGATCTCAAGCTGATGAAGGCAGATCGCACGCAGGGGCAGGCGGGCACGCGGATTAACTATGATGTGGCGGGCACGCGCTCGCTGTTCACCTCGACCGCGCGCAAGATCGACAAGCTTGAGCCGCCGTGGAAAGAGGCGATCTTGGGGGCTGACGCGGGCTGGAGCGATGCCAACCTGTGGCGCGCGATGCGCTCGGCCAGCTCGCCCTATACGATTGATTTCTACCTCGCGGCGATGGATCACACGCGCGACAAGGACAACAATATCGTTCCCGTTAATCCCAACCGCGCGATTTATGGCAAGCTGTTTGGCCGCACTGCGATGCTGTCGATCATCATCACCGTGCTGTGCATGATCCTCGCCTTTCCGATTGCGCATCTGCTCGCCACCTTGCCGCTTGCGAAATCGAACCTCTTGATGATCTTCGTGCTGCTGCCCTTCTGGACCTCGCTTCTGGTGCGCACGACCTCGTGGATGGTGCTGCTGCAACAACAGGGCGTGCTGAACGATGTCCTCGTCTGGCTTGGCATCATCAACAACGATGGGCGCCTTGAGATGATGTATAACAAGACCGGCACGATCATCGCGATGACCCATATCCTGCTGCCCTTCATGGTGCTGCCGCTCTATTCGGTGATGCGCACGATCCCGCCAAGCTATGTGCGCGCCGCGCGCAGCCTTGGCGCTACCAGCTGGACGGCGTTTCGCAAAATCTACCTGCCGCAAACCCTGCCGGGGATCGGGGCTGGTTCGCTGTTGGTCTTCATCCTCTCGGTCGGTTATTACATCACGCCCGCCTTGGTTGGTGGCGCCGATGGTCAGCTGATCTCGAACATGATCGCCTTCCACATGCAGAAATCGCTCAACTGGTCGCTGGCGGCCGCGCTTGCCTCGCTGCTGCTGGGCGGAGTCGTGATCTTGTATTGGCTCTATGATCGGCTCGTGGGCATCGACAACATGAAACTGGGCTGAGGAGACACCGATATGGCACTTCCCGCTTATGCAAGCCCGCTCGAACGCGCATGGCACTACACCTATCTGGTGTTGTGCGGGCTGATCTTTTTCTTCCTGATCGCGCCGATCGTGGTGATCATCCCGCTGTCATTCAATGCGCAGCCCTATTTCACCTTCACCAAGGAAATGCTCAACTTCAATCCGGCGGGCTATTCGTCGCGCTGGTATGACTTGCTGCTGACCTTTGGCATGCAGGAACCGCAGCTAGAGCGCGGCTGGTCATGGTGGATGGATGCCTGGCAGCATTCGACCTGGATCGGGGTGGCGAAAAACTCGCTCATCATCGGGTTCTTCGCAACGATCTTGGCCACGTCGCTGGGCACCTTGGCCGCGCTTGGCCTGTCGCGCCCGGAAATGCCCTATCGCCGCGCGATCATGGCTGTGCTGATCTCGCCGATGATCGTGCCGATCATCATCACCGCGACGGGGCTGTTCTTCTTCTACTCCAAAGTCGGGCTGGCCCATACCTATCCCGGCATCATCATGGCGCATGCGACGCTGGGCATTCCCTTTGTCATCATCACCGTGACGGCAACGCTGGTGGGGTTCGACAATTCGCTCAGTCGAGCGGCGGCGAATATGGGGGCCAATCCGCGCACGACGTTTTTCAAGATCATCATGCCGCTGATCCTGCCCGGCGTGGTGTCGGGCGCGCTGTTTGCCTTTGTGTCCTCGTTCGATGAGGTCGTGGTGGTGCTGTTCGTGGGCGGCTACGAGCAACAGACCATCCCGCGCCAAATGTGGAACGGCATCCGCGAGCAGATCAGCCCGGCGATCCTCGCCGTGGCGACGATCCTCGTGTTCTTCTCCATCGCACTGCTGACCACGGTCGAGCTGCTGCGCCGCAGGTCTGAACGGCTGCGGGGGATGACGCCCGGCTAATCTTGACGGCCGATCTCGGCCAGTGTCAGAGGGCAGCGTTGCCCGCCATAGAATGTCTCAAGGAGCCGGGGAAACACCGGCTCCTTTCCATTTGAGGCAGCCTCGAACAGCGTCGCGCAAGAGCGCAGTTTGAGCGCATCGACCGGCCCCATGATGTCCTCAATATCTTGGCCTTCATGGGCAAGTACCGCCTCGGAGGCCTCTACCAGCCGCGCGCGCAAGACTGGATCAGCGAGATAGTCCCGCGCCTCGGCCAGATCCGCGATCCCATACTCGCGCGCCCGCTGACTGCGCCCAAGCGCGGCGAGCTGCGGGAAAATCCACCAGATCCAATGTGAGGTTTTGCGGCCTTGGCGAAGTTCGCGCAGGGCGATGGGATAGTCGCGCAATTGGGGGGCGTGGAAGCGTTGGGTCATTTCAGGGAGTGTAGCACGGTTGGTTTCAGGCGAGGAGGGCCGCGACCGACCCGAGGGTCGGCGGTTAGTTCTCGGAAAACTCGATACGAAGACTTAGCTCATTCATCGCGTAGTGTACAAACTGGTCACCGAGAGCGGTTAGTTCATAACCGTCTTCATCGTCGAAAGCGGATTTCATTGTCGACGTTTGTGCGCCACGAGGCTTCGTAGTTTTTTTTATGTAATTGCCAAGAGGATCGGTTTCGCGAGCCTGCCGAATTACCCCCCCGGTCGAAAGGTCACGAATAACTAGTTTGAACAGGTCGGCATCAGCGGAATCTTCTCGAACCTGTTCGCGACCCATTTGTTGCCAGATGCCGAAGCGTGTGATGCCTTTCCGATTGTAGATTGCACCTATTACCTCGAAATGAAGGTCGGAGTAGAGCTTGAGCCATTCAAGAAACATTCGGACAACATGATCGCTTGTCAGACAGGAAGTAGCAGCGTTTGCAAGGATGTTTCTGACGAAAATTCGTTTTCTCTCACTTTCAGACGCTGCCCATTCACGGAATGTTTTGCGAACTAGAGACTGATATTCATCAGAATGTATTCGTTTCTCAATCTCGACGTTATGAATGTCGACACGGGCCATGACTTCAAGAATTGTTCGCTCTTTCTCCCGAAGCTCATCTTGAAGCATTGCAATCCAGTGCTGGAGAAATTTATTTACTGACTCCTGCTCGTTCTCAGACCAAACACCTGCCGCAGCGGACAGCAAGCCTCCAGCAAAGGGAACCAGCCCTCCAGCAGCATTAAGAACCGCTCGGCTTGCTTTGCCTTTCTTTCCACTACCTTTTGGAGGTTCCGGCGAACCATTGTCGACTTCGTCAGTCACCCCCAAACCCCACAAAACTCCCGCCATTCCCCCTTGCTCATCCCAGAGCTCTCCTGCGCCACATCTTCCCCCGCCAGACGGCGTTTCAGCACCTCAACGGCCTTGCCACTCAAATTCACCCCGCCCAGACGGTAATCCTCAAACGCTTCATAGGCGCTCGGCACCCAATCCTTGACGATGTCGCACATCACCTCGGCGTAAACCCGGATCTCGTATTGGGCGTGGCTGTCGGCGCGCAGGCGCAGGAAGTGGAACAGGTTGTGCAGGTCGATCTTCCAATACCATTGCGTATAGATATTGGCGGGCAGGTTCATCCGCGCCAACTCACGCGCGAGGCCCAGCTTGCCGGTATCGGCGTCGGGCGTCAGCATGTCCTCGTAATGGTCATAGCTGCGCATCGCGTCCTCGCGCAGAAGATCAAGCACGCGGGCGGCCTCGGCCCCTTCCAGAACCTCGCCCCGGCCTTGGTTGTTCTGTTTGGACTGCGCGGCCAGTTGGTCAGGCGAGGGGATGTAGAATTCGCGATCCAAAATCGAGTAGCGCGCGGAGTATTCGTTGACGTTGGCGGTGCGGTGGCGGATCCACTGGCGCGCGACAAAGACTG
>NZ_CAJYBT010000056.1 GCF_913064665.1 uncultured Thioclava sp. | reverse complement strand
ACGGCGATGACGGACAAGCTGAATGACGATCAAAAGGGTGCGCTGATGGGCCAGATCCCGGTCGGGCGGATGGGCACGCCGAACGAGATCGCAGCGGCTGTGCGCTATTTGGCCAGCCCCGAGGCGGGCTATGTCACGGGGGCCGTGTTGCACGTGAATGGCGGGATGGCGATGATCTGAGGCCGTGGCTTTGACAATCGTGTTATCTGAGGGCAATTCCGCCTTGTGCGGGCATCAGAAACGGCTTGCCATGCAGCGCACCAATCGCTAAGAGCGCAGCAGACGGGCCTTGCGCAAATTGCGTGGGGTCTGCTTGCGGCCTCGTGATCCGTCGGGGTGTATGAGACGCTCGAACGAGCATAGACTGGGCCTTGGGCCCTAGAATTTTGAGGAATTGACATGAGCGACATCGCAGATCGCGTGAAGAAGATCGTCGTGGAACATCTCGGCGTGGAAGAAGACAAGGTCACCGAGAGCGCTTCGTTCATCGACGACCTGGGCGCTGACAGCCTTGACACCGTTGAGCTGGTCATGGCGTTCGAAGAAGAGTTCGGCATCGAAATTCCCGATGACGCCGCTGAGAACATCCAGACCGTTGGCGATGCGGTCAAATTCATCACGGAAGCCGCGTAACGCGCTTTTGGCGATTGAGCTATTTGAACGGCGCTCCAGAGTGGGGCGCCGTTTTTCGTTTTGAGTGCGGCAAGATTTGAATCCCGCGTAGCGGGAGCGACTGTTTGATGGTCGTCGTTAAGGATTTGTTCAGCATTTTTCCCTAGCTTGGCCAACACGTTCCGTGGCGCGCGACGTAGATGCGCAATGCGTGCGAGAGTGAGGAGCCAAGATTTGACCGTTTATCGTCTTTCTCAAATTCTGGTACGCCCCTTGGCGTGGCTGGCGGCGGCGATCGCGCTTTGGCCTTTGATGGGGCATTTTCTGCGTTCGGAGCGGATGTTTGGGGTTTTCACGGATAGCTATAAAACCCATGAAATGACGTCGATTTTGGTTCTGCTTCTGTCTTTTGCGGTGCAGATGCGGCGACGCGATCTGCGCGTTGCAAACCTATTGGCGGCGCTGTGTCTGGGCATTGTGATAGCGCGGTTCATTCCACAATTCGGGCCGGTTTTCGGAGTTGGCGGGCCTTACATGATGGGCTGGAACACCGCGTTGGTGCTGGGCATGATTGCGGCTGGCTTTCTGATCAGCGAGGCGCGGTTTCATTCGGTGGGGGCGCTGTTGTGTTTTCTGGCAATGGGATTGACCGTGATCTTGATGATTGCAGGCATCTGGCAGCAGCATGAGATTCTGGGGCAGATGTCGCTGACAACGGCCGTGATGACGACTGCGTTGGCCGGGTCAATTGCTGCAATCCATGCCAATCGCGGAGTGATGCGGGTTCTTCTTGGACCCTACGCGTCGGGGCGCAATGCGCGCATGCAGCTATTCCTCGGGATTTTGACACCGCTTGTTTTGGGCGGGCTGTTCATGCGTGTGCCCGATTGGTTGGAGGGGCAAAGCGAGGTCTTTTTGCTGATTGCCGCCCTGACAGGGTTCAATATCGCGCTGATCGTGGTGACGGCGATGGTGATGGAGCGGGCCGATCACAAGCGTCGTCAGCTAGAGAGAATGATGTCGGATCTGGCTTTGCGCGACGGGCTGACGAAGGTGTTCAACCGGGTGATGTTGGAGCGCCGTTTTGTGCGGGCGGTGGCGCAGGCAGAAGACGGTAGCGTTCCGTTCTCGATGTTGATGATTGATCTGGATCGGTTCAAGTCGATCAATGATCTGGGCGGGCATGAGCTGGGGGATCGGGTGTTGTATCATGTAGCACGGGCGCTGCGGCTGGAGATGCGCTGGGATGATACTCTGGCCCGTGTCGGTGGTGAGGAGTTTGCGGTGATTTTGCCGGGCGCGACTTTGGTTGACAGCTATGAGATCGCCAAGCGCTTGCGCGCCTGTATTGAGGATGTGCGGGTCGCGCGTGAGGATGGGTCTGTGCAACGGGTGACGGCCTCGATTGGAGTGGCGCAATGGATTGCCGGGGAAAGCATGCATGAAATTTATGCGCGCACCGATGGCGCGCTGTATGAGGCCAAGAAATTGGGGCGGAACCGGGTTTTGTTGGCGACAGGGCAGGGCTTTGGCGGGCGGATTGATCGAATGGGTGAACTTGTGAGTGATGCGCAGTTTCCGCCATCTGCTGAAGCGGTCTGTGGCAGGCCGGTGTCGGACCGTTGCCTAGCGTGATCTGAGTTGAGTGAGGCGGTCGGGCGGATTGCCGGGTTTTGTGGGTGTGTTGAAGTTGCAGGTGTCAAATTTTGCGCGTTTGAGATGAGCCGCCCGGTTTTTCGTGGAACGTGAGAGACGCGTGGTCGCGCGCATTTGCGGGGCCGTCGCGATTTGGGTGGCAGAGACTTGCGCGCTGGGGGGCTTAGGGGGGGGCGGCTCGTCTGGATGATTGCGCCGCGCGGGCCTCGCGTGTATCAGAACTTTCGAGAGTTTTCAGCGAAAGAGGTCGGGGATGCGCCGGGTTGTTGTTACGGGTCTTGGGATGGTCACGCCGCTGGCATGCGGGGTTGAGGAGACTTGGGCGCGGTTGATCGCCGGGCAATCTGGGGCCGGGCCGATAACGCGCTTTGATGCGTCGGGCGTGGTGACAAAATATGCGTGCGAGATTCCGCTGGGTGATGGCAGCGATGGCACGTTCAATCCTGATGACTGGATGGAGCCGAAGGAGCGTCGCAAGGTTGATGATTTCATCCTTTATGGAATGGCGGCCGCGACGCAGGCCGTGCGCGATTCAGGTTGGGTGCCTGAAGATGAGGAAAGCCGGTGTCGCACCGGTGTGATGATTGGCTCGGGCATTGGCGGGTTGAGCACGATTGCCGATACGGCTGTGCTGCTAAAGGAACGCGGCGCGCGGCGCGTCAGCCCGTTCTTCATTCCCGGCGCGTTGATCAATCTTGTATCGGGGCAGGTCTCGATCCGGTTTGGGTTCAAGGGACCGAACCATGCGGTCGTCACGGCCTGCTCGACGGGCGCGCATGCGATTGGCGATGCGGCGCGGCTGATCATGCTGGGGGATGCCGATGTGATGGTGGCCGGTGGCGCGGAAAGCCCGGTGTCCGAGATCGGGATTGCCGGGTTTAACGCGTGCAAGGCGCTGTCGACCAAGCGGGGAGATGAGCCGCAGACGGCAAGCCGCCCGTGGGACGCGGATCGCGATGGGTTTGTGATGGGCGAGGGCGCGGGCTGTGTCGTGCTTGAGGAATATGAGCATGCCAAGGCGCGCGGTGCGAAGATTTACGCCGAGGTTTTGGGCTATGGTCTGTCGGGCGATGCCTATCACATCACGGCACCTGCTGAGGATGGCGATGGTGGGTTTCGTGCGATGAAAGCGGCCTTGGAGCGCGCCGATCTTGCGCCTGCGCAGGTCGATTACATCAACGCGCATGGCACCTCGACGATGGCGGATACGATTGAGTTGGGCGCAGTCGAGCGGTTGCTGGGCGATGACGGGGTCAAGACGGCCACGATGAGTTCGACAAAATCCTCGATCGGGCATTTGCTGGGCGCGGCAGGTGCAGTGGAGGCGATTTTCTGCGTGCTTGCGCTCCGCGATCAGATCGCGCCGCCGACGTTGAATTTGGACAATCCGCCTGAAGGGGTGCGGTTGGATCTGGCACCGAAAGCGGCGGTGAAACGCAAGATTGACGTGGCATTGTCGAACAGTTTTGGCTTTGGTGGAACGAATGCGAGCCTCGTGCTGGGTAAGGTGCAAGGGTGATGTGGCGCAATATCGTCTCGAATTTTCTGACGCTTTCGGTGATCATTCTGGTCGCATTGGGCGGTTTGGTCGCTTGGGCAAAGCGGCAATATGTTGAACCGGGTCCGCTGGCGCAGGCGATGTGTTTGCGTGTCGCGCCGGGGGCGAATATTCGCGGAGTCTCGGGCGATCTTGAGAGCGGCGGTGCCGTGCGTTCGGCCTATATTTTCCGCACCGGTGCGCAATATCAGAACAAGGCGAGCCAGCTGAAATTCGGCTCGTATCTGATTGAACCCCATTCCACGATGGAGGCGATTGTCAATCAGATCACCGCGGGAGGGCCCTCGACATGCGGGACCGAGTTGGTGTTTCGCATCGGGGTGAGCGGCAATGAGGTGCTGCTGCGCGAGCTTGACCCGGCGACGGGCAGTTATGAGAAGGTCGCGGAGTATAATCCCGAGAGCGAAAAGCCGCCCGAAGGGTTTGAGAGCAAAGCCGAGGCTGCCGACGTGCGCACCCGTGTGACGGTGGTGGACGGGGTGACAAGCTGGCAGATCGTGCAGGGGTTGCGAGAGGCGCCGTTCCTGGATGGCACGATTGCCGATGTCCCTACTGAAGGTTCGCTGGCGCCCGATAGCTATGAGGTCAAGCGCGGGGCGGATCGTCAGGCGTTGCTGGATATGATGGAGGCACGGCAGGCGAAAATCTTGGCGGATGCTTGGGCTGGGCGCGCGGATGGGCTCCCCTATGCGAACCCGGAACAGGCGCTGACGATGGCTTCGATTGTCGAGAAGGAAACAGGTGTTGCGTCGGAGCGGCCCGAGGTGGCGAGTGTGTTCATCAACCGGCTTGAAAAAGGGATGAAGCTGCAAACGGACCCGACGGTGATTTACGGGGTGACGGGCGGCAAGGGGATGTTGGGGCGTGGCTTGCGCCAGTCTGAATTGCGCAAGGCGACACCTTATAACACCTATGTCATCGACGGGCTGCCTCCGGGACCGATTGCGAATCCGGGACGCGCGGCGATCGAGGCGGCTTTGCATCCCGATTCGACCAAATACCTGTTTTTCGTGGCTGATGGGTCGGGTGGGCATGCGTTTGCCAGCACGATTGAAGAGCATAACAAGAATGTCGCGGCTTGGCGTGCGCTGGAGAAGAAGGCGCAAGAAACAGGCTCAGGCAACTGATTTTATTATAGAAACCCGGTTAAGACCGGGTTTTTATTTGGTCACTAAAAACAACCCTGGATTTAGCGCTTGACTTTTCGAACGCTCTAAAGTAGTAATTATGCATGCTAGGAGAAGTGGGCAAGCGCCGCGGGGAAACCCGACGGCGTTTTTTCATGTCTCTCGAACGGACCAACTTTGAAGGGTGGGTTCGGACTTCATGAAAAATGAAACTGTGGGTGGGGGCGGTGCTTCGGTCGATCTTCTGGATCTGACGGAGGCGCTCTACAGGGATGTGGCCGAAGAACTGGCGACGGCGCTGCAGGGGGTGCGGCGCGGCGAGGTATCTGAGGCGAAAGCGGCGGTGCTGGCGGTCAAGGATTTGCGCACCGCATTCCAATTGGTGATGGAGGAGAGAACGCGTGTCGAGAAACTCCGCAAACAGCTTGCCGGGGTCGCAACCGGGCGCGAAGGCGCGCTTGATTTCGACCTCGCCCGTGCTGAGATCGGGCGCCGCCTGGCTTGCCTGCGCGACGCAGAAGGACGTTGATGCGTTCCTTGAAGGGTTGGATGACAATGCGCTTCTGGCCTTGCCGTGGATCTTTGAGTTTTGGGCGCTGCCCCATCAGCTGCCCCCGAGTGGTGCCTGGAAATCCTGGGTGATCATGGGCGGGCGCGGTGCGGGCAAAACGCGGGCCGGGGCCGAGTGGGTGCGTTCCATTGTGGAAGGTGCAAAACCGCTCGACCCCGGTCAGGCGCGGCGTGTGGCGCTGGTAGGTGAGACCTTTGATCAGGTGCGAGAGGTGATGATCTTTGGCGAAAGCGGGATCTTGGCGTGCTCTCCCCCGGATCGACGCCCGGTTTGGGAGGCTGGGCGCAAGCGGTTGGTTTGGCCCAACGGGGCGATAGCGCAGGCGTTTTCGGCCTTTGAGCCAGAGTCGCTGCGCGGGCCGCAATTTGATGCGGCTTGGGTGGATGAGTTGGCGAAGTGGAAGAAGGCCGAGGACAGTTGGGACATGCTGCAATTCGCATTGCGGCTGGGGACGCATCCCCAACAGGTGATCACGACCACGCCGCGCAATGTCGGGGTGCTCAAGACGATTTTGAATAACCCATCCACTGTCGTGACCCATGCGCCAACCGAGGCAAACAAGGCCTATCTTGCCGAGAGTTTTCTGAGCGAAGTGCAGGCGCGCTATGCTGGCACGCGGTTGGGACGGCAAGAGTTGGACGGCGTGTTGCTGGATGATGTCGAGGGGGCGCTCTGGAGCAATGCGATGCTGGAGGCGTCTCACGTGGACGCGCCCGGCGATCTGGATCGTATCGTGGTGGCGCTGGACCCCTCGGTGAGTGGCAAGGCGGCCTCGGATGAATGTGGGATCGTCGTTGTCGGAGCGTGCACACGCGGCCCGGTGCAAGACTGGCGTGCGGTGGTATTGGAGGATGCGAGCATTCGCGGCAAACCCACTGACTGGGCGCGCGCAGGTGTGGCGGCGATGGAGCGTTGGGGCGCGGAAAAACTGGTGGCAGAGGTCAACCAAGGCGGTGATTTGATCGAGAGCGTGCTGCGCCAGATCGACCCGCTTATTCCCTTTAAGGCGTTGCGGGCGACGCGTGGGAAATCGGCGCGCGCCGAACCCGTGGCTGCCCTGTATGAGCAGGGTCGGGTGCGCCATCTCAAGGCGGGAAACCTTGGTGCGCTGGAAGACCAGATGGCGCAGATGAGCTTGCAGGGCTTTCAGGGCAAAGGCTCGCCCGATCGGGTGGATGCGCTGGTTTGGGCGCTGCATGAGCTGATTTTGGAACCCGCAGCCCATTGGAAACGACCGCAGGTGCGCGGGCTTTGAGAGGGCTGTCTTCCTCTTGATCTAAATATCCTGCGGGGGTCCGGGGGTGCAAAACCCCCGGTTCGACAGATGAAATTCGAGAGCAAGGGCTGGGATCTTTCCCGGCCCTTTTCTTTGCCGGACCGGGTGCGGTCGCGAGAAGGAGACGGGAATGGGTTGGAAAATGTTTCGCAAATCCGATGCGGGTGGCGCGCCGGAGCAAAAGGCTTCGGCGACGGGGCGTATCGTGGCGATGGCGTCGGGGTCTGGGCGCGTGGTGTGGAGTCCGCGCGACACGGCGTCTTTGACGCGCCAAGGCTTTACGGGGAACCCGATTGGCTTTCGCTGTGTCAAGCTGATTGCGGAAGCCGCAGCGGCGGTGCCTTTGGTGTGTCAGGACGCAGAGCGGCGCTATGATATCCACCCGCTGATCGATCTGATCGCGCGACCGAATGCCGGCCAGGGGCAGGGCGAGTTCTTTGAGGCGCTCTATGGGCAGATGATGTTGTCGGGCAATGGCTATCTGGAGGCGGTTGCGGTTGAGCCGGGGCTGCCGCGCGAGCTGCATGTGCTGCGCGCGGACCGGATGAGCATCGTGCCGGGCGCGGATGGCTGGCCGGTGGCGTATGACTACACCGTGAGCGGGCGCAAGCATCGCTTTGATATGACGGGCAGTCCCGACCCGATCTGCCATCTGAAAAGCTTTCATCCTCAAGATGATCACTACGGGCTGAGCCCGATGCAGGCGGCGGCGGTTGCGCTGGATGTGCATAATTCGGCAAGCGCGTGGTCCAAGGCGCTGCTGGACAATGCGGCGCGGCCTTCGGGGGCGATCATTTACAAAGGTGCGGATGGTCAGGGCAGCCTGAGCCCGGATCAATATGATCGGCTGGTCTATGAGATGGAGAGCCACCATCAGGGCGCGCGCAATGCGGGGCGTCCGATGCTGTTGGAAGGCGGGTTGGACTGGAAACCGATGGGGTTCTCGCCCTCGGATATGGAGTTCCATGAGACCAAGGCGGGCGCGGCGCGCGAGATTGCGGTGGCTTTCGGCGTACCGCCGATGCTGCTCGGGATTCCCGGGGATGCGACCTATGCCAATTACGCCGAGGCGCATCGGGCGTTCTATCGGCTGACCATTCTGCCCTTGGCCAGCAAGGTCGCGGCGGATGTGGCGTGGTGGCTGTCGACGCATTTGGGCGAGCGGGTTTTGCTCAAGCCTGACCTCGATCAAATCCCGGCGCTGGCGGCCGAGCGTGACCAGCAATGGAAGCGCGTGGGCGAGGCGCAATTCCTGAGTGATGCGGAGAAACGGGTGCTGTTGGGCCTGCCGCCTCTGGCCGAGGGTTGAGGGCATGGCGACAGGTGGGTCGCGCTATCTCAAGGAGCCTTTCGCGGTGCATGAGCAGCGCATGGAGGCGACCGAGAAGATCATGGAGATCCAGTTCGCTCAGGTCGATCAGCGGCTCGGGCGGATCGAGACGATGATCGAGGGGCTTGAGCGGCGCTTGTGGATGACGGTGTACGGGGTGGTCGCGGTGATCCTGACCCAAGCCGTTCAGGGCGTATTGGACTTTGCGCCGAAGTAAGGAAAAGCACATGACAACAGATGATTACGGGCTGGAGTTAAAGTTTTGCGCGAGCGAGGCGACGACTTTGCAAGTCAGCGATGGATCGGTGATCGAGGGCTATGCCAGCCTGTTTGGTCTGCCCGATCAAGGTGGCGACGTGGTCTGCAAAGGGGCCTATGGGCGCGGTCTTGAGCGGCTCAAGGGGCGTGGGGGCAGCGTCAAGATGCTGTGGCAGCATGACCCTGCTCAGCCAATCGGGATCTGGGACGAGATTTATGAGGATGCGCGTGGGCTTTACGTCAAGGGGCGGTTGCTGCCTGACGTGGCCCGCGCCCGCGAGGCGGTAGCGCTGATCGCGGCGGGGGCGATTGACGGCTTGTCGATCGGTTACCGCACGGTGGCTGCCGAGAAGGACGCAAAAGGCCAGCGGCTTCTTGCGGAACTGGAGCTTTGGGAGGTGTCGCTAGTGACCTTCCCGATGCTTCGCGAGGCGCGTGTGGCGTCCAAGGGTGATGCTTTGGATGGCACGTTGCGCGATCTGGCTGGGGTGCTTTGCAGCGCTGCAGCTGAACTGGCCGCGCGCTGAGCGCCCGGCCCATTGATCGCAATGGAGATGGAGTGAGCATGAAGACCGAGATCAAGGCTCGGGCCGGGACGGGTGTGTCCGAAGGCCCGGACCCGGCAACTGAGGTGAAAGCCGCGCTGGCCGGGTTCCTAAAGGAAGTCAAAGGCTTCCAAGAAGAAGTGAATGTAAAGATGCAACAACAGGATGAGCGTTTGACCATGCTGCAGACCAAACATATGACCGCCGGGCGTCCCGCCCTTTCCGCCGCCGCCCTTGAAGAGGCCCCCCATCAGAAAGCGTTCGCGGCCTATCTGCGTTCGGGTGATGATGACGGGCTGCGTGGCCTGAGCCTTGAGGGCAAGGGGCTCAATACCGCAGTGGCTGGCGAGGGTGGCTATCTGGTCGACCCACAAACCAGCGATACGATCCGGGGAGTGCTAAGCTCGACCGCGTCGATCCGCATGATCGCCAATGTCGTCAATGTCGAGGCGAGTTCGTTTGACGTGCTGGTGGATCATTCGGAGATGGGGTCAGGTTGGGCCACCGAAACGGCGAACCTGACCGAGACCACGACGCCCCAGATCGACCGGATTTCGATCCCGCTTTATGAGTTGGCGGCGATGCCCAAGGCGAGCCAGCGGCTGTTGGATGACAGCGCGTTTGATGTCGAGACTTGGCTGGCACAGCGGATCGCCGATAAATTCGCGCGTGCCGAGGCGCAGGCGTTCATTTCGGGCAATGGTGTGGATAAACCCACCGGGTTTCTGACCCATCCGGCTGTCGCCAATGACGCCTGGGCCTGGGGTGGTCTGGGCTATGTCGCGACCGGTGCGGATGGCGATTTTTCTCCGGTGAATCCGGCCGATGCGGTGGTGGATCTGGTCTATGCGCTGGATGCCGAATACCGCGCCAATGCGTCTTTTGTGATGAACTCGAAGACGGCGGGCGCTGTGCGCAAGATGAAGGATGCCGATGGTCGCTTCTTGTGGTCGGACGGTCTGGCGGCGGGTGAGCCTGCGCGTCTGATGGGCTATCCGGTTTTGATCGCTGAGGACATGCCCGATATTGCCTCGGATGCGGTTGCGGTGGCCTTTGGTGATTTCAACGCCGGCTACACCGTGGCGGAACGCCCGGACCTGCGTGTGCTGCGCGATCCCTTCTCGGCGAAACCGCATGTGCTGTTCTATGCGTCTAAGCGGGTGGGCGGCGATGTAAGCGATTTCGCTGCGATCAAGCTGCTGAAATTCGCCGATACCTGAGAGGCGTGACGGGGCTCGGGGGGCGAAAGCCCTCCGGTCCTTGGGCCGGGTGACCGGTTCGGGGTGGGCGCGGGTCTGTCAGCCGCTGCCTAGCTGCTCCCTCCGTTCGAGTGGCGGCGGGGCCTGCGTCCGACATGAAGGATGGCATCCCGATGGAGTCGGGGTGTCATCTCGTGAATTTCGGAGAGAGTCCATGATGTTAAGAGAAGAGACGGCGGTGGCCACAAGCGCACTGCCTTTGGTCGAGTTTCGCGATCACTTGCGGCTGGGCACGGGCTTTGGCGACCTTGGGGCGGAGGATGCGGCACTTGAGGCGTATTTGCGCGCAGCGATGGCCGCGATCGAGGGGCGCACCGCCAAGGCGTTGTTGGCGCGTGATTTTGTGCTGAGCCTAGAGGCGTGGCGGGGCGGGGCGGTGCAGGCCCTGCCGGTGGCGCCGGTGCGCGCGGTTTTGGAAATGCAATTGGTGGATCGTGCCGGGGCGATTACGGTTATCGAGCCCGAGCGCTATCGGTTGATCGAGGATATGCAACGCCCGCGTCTGGAAGCGTTTAGCGCGAGTTTGCCGACAATCCCGACGGGGGGCACCGCGCAGATCCGGTTCACGGGTGGGTTTGGCCCGCGTTGGGCGGATCTGCCGGTTGATCTGGGCCAGGCGGTGTTTTTGCTGGCAGCTCAGTATTTCGAGCTGCGCCATGACAGTGCGGGGGCGGGCAGCGAAATGCCGTTTGGCGTGTTGGCGCTGATTGAGCGGTGGCGCACGGTGCGGATGCTGGGAGGGCGGGGATGAGCGTGCCTGTTCTCAACCGAAAGCTGGTGCTGGAAGCGCCCGAGCGGGTGGCCGATGGCGCGGGCGGGTTCAGCCATGCTTGGGTAGCGTTGGGGGAAGTCTGGGCGCAGATGAGCCCGGGCACTGGTGTGGAACGTGCAGGTGAATTTGTGACACTGGCCTCCGTGCCGTGGAAGATCACCGTACGCGCGGCCCCGCAGGGATCGCCGCGCCGCCCCTTGCCCGAGCAGCGCTTTCGCGACGGCGCGCGGGTGTTTCGCATTCTGGCGGTCGCGGAAAATGACGTGGCGGGTCACTACCTGACCTGTTTTGCGCGTGAGGAGGTGGTGGCATGAGCTATGCGATTGGCGCGGCCTTGCAGGGCGCGGTTTACCAGCGCTTGCAGGGCGATGTCGTGCTGAGCGATTTGGTCGGGGCTGCGGTTTATGATGCGGTGCCTGCGGGCACGGTGACGGGAACCTATGTGAGCCTTGGACCTGAAGATGCGCGTGATGCATCCGACAAGACCGGGGACGGGGCGGTGCATGATTTCATCGTGTCGGTGATCACGGATGAGGCGGGGTTTCAGGCGGGAAAACAGGTGGCCGAGGCGATCTCGGATGCGCTGTTGGGGGCGGACCTTGAGCTGTCTCGGGGGCATGTCGTGGGGCTTTGGTTTCTCAAGGCCAAGGCTCGGCGGGTGGATAAAGGTGCAACGCGCCGGATCGATCTGACCTTTCGCGCCCGCGTTGAAGGCTGAGCAAAACTTTCACAAAATCAACATTCTGTTGGCGTCAGATCGGCGCTGGCAGGCGGTTTCTTTCACTAATCGGAGAATGAGCCATGGCGGCGCAGAACGGCAAGGATCTTTTGATCAAACTCGACATCAATGGCAATCAGACATTTGAGACCATCGCGGGGCTGCGCGCCACGCGCATCACCTTTAATGCCGAAACGGTCGATGTGACCTCGCTGGAAAGCGAGGGACGTTGGCGCGAATTGCTGGGGGGGGCGGGTGTGCGCTCGGCGCAGATTTCGGGATCTGGCGTGTTCAAGGATGCGGGCACGGATGAGCGCGCGCGCCAGATCTTTTTCGATGGCGAGGTGCCAGAGTTTCAGGTCGTGATCCCCGATTTTGGGATCGTGCAGGGCGCGTTCATGATCACCTCGATTGATTATGCGGGCAGTCATGATGGCGAGGCGAGCTATGAGATTGCGCTGGCCTCGGCGGGCGCGCTGGCCTTCACCGCAATCTGAGGGAATGACACATGGCGAACCCTTGGACTGGTGAGGTCGAGATCACGCTTGATGGTGTCGCGCATCGCGCGAAGCTGACTCTGGGCGCGCTGGCCGAATTGGAGGCTGAGATCGGTGAGGCTGGCGGGATGATTGCGCTGGTCGAGCGGTTCGAGGCGAGGCGGTTTTCCAGTCGCGATGTGCTGGCGCTGATAGTGGCTGGGCTGCGGGGGGGCGGTTGGCAAGGCCGCGCTGAGGATTTGCGCAGTGTCGAGATTGGCGGCGGGCCGATGGTGGCAGCGCAGCGTGCGGCGGAACTGCTGGCGCGGGCGTTTGCAGTGCCGGGTGCGGGGGACGCATGACGCCGGCGCAGGGGCTGGATTGGGCGGGGCTGATGCGGGTGGGTCTGCATCAGCTTCGGCTGTGCCCGGCAGAGTTTTGGGCGCTCACACCTGCAGAACTGGCGATCATGTTGGGTGAGGGGGCCAGCGCGGCGCGCCCGATGGGGCGGTCGCGGTTTGAGGCGCTGCTGGCGCGGTTTCCCGATCGCGCGGATGGATCTGAAAGGACGAACGAATGATCGAAGTGGATGGGATCGACGGGCTGAGCCAGCAAGCGGCTGAGTTGGAAAAAAGCTTGGGCGGTGTGGGCGCGATGGCGGAAGTGTTCAATTCCGAACTGTCCTCGATGCGCGAGAGTTTGGTGTTTACTGGGCGCGAGGTGAACACGTTGAGCAACTCGTTCGGGCGCACCTTGAAAAGTGCGTTTGACGGGGTGGCGTTTGA
Source organism: uncultured Thioclava sp. (assembly GCF_913064665.1). Lineage (GTDB taxonomy): Bacteria > Pseudomonadota > Alphaproteobacteria > Rhodobacterales > Rhodobacteraceae > Thioclava > Thioclava arctica. The sequence continues at coordinate 5,534 of NZ_CAJYBT010000056.1, read as the reverse complement.
CGGGATGCGGCTGTCGGATGCGCTGTCGCAGGTGGCGCAGCGCATGGCTGACAGCGTCTACAACGTCGCCATGAAGCCGGTGCAACAGGCCGTGGGGGGCGCGCTGGCCAATGGGATGAACTCGGCTTTGAGCGGGATGTTCGCCTTTGCCAATGGTGGGGCGTTTAGCCAAGGCCGGGTGATGCCATTTGCCAAAGGCGGTGTGGTCAGCAGCCCGACGACATTCCCGATGCGCGGTGCCACGGGGCTGATGGGCGAGGCTGGCCCTGAGGCGATCATGCCGCTCACGCGGGGGGCTGATGGGCGGCTGGGTGTGGCCTCGCAAGGGGGGCGCGCCGTGAACGTTGTGATGAATGTGAGCACGCCAGATGTGGCCGGGTTCGCGCGCAGCTCGACGCAGATCGCAGCGCAGGTCAATCGCGCATTGGCGCGCGGCGAACGCAACCGGTGAGGGACAAGAGATGGCATTTCACGACATTCGATTTCCCGCCAATTTGAGTTTTGGCTCGGTTGGCGGGCCCGAGCGGCGCACCGAGATAGTGACGCTGAGCAACGGGTTTGAAGAGCGCAACTCGCCCTGGGCGCATTCACGTCGGCGCTATGATGCGGGGGTTGGATTGCGCTCGCTTGATGATGTGGCGCGGCTGATTGCGTTTTTCGAGGCGCGCGGTGGGCAGTTGCACGGGTTTCGCTGGAAGGATTGGGCGGATTTCAAAAGCTGCGTGCCTTCGCGCGATGTGGATTACGAGGATCAGCTGATCGGACATGGTGACGGGGTCACTCGGGTGTTTCAGCTGAGCAAGAAATATAGCTCGGGCGGCGTGGATTATAGCCGTCCGATCCTCAAGCCGGTGGCTGGCACGGTGAAGGCCGGTGTGCAGGGAGCCTATCAGGCGGAAGCGGTGGATTGGGAGGTGGATACGGCGAACGGGCTGGTGACGTTTTATGATCCCCCCGGTGAGGGTGCGCCAATAACGGCCGGGTTCGAATTTGATGTGCCCGTGCGCTTTGATGCGGATGCGATACAGGTGTCAATCCAGTCCTTTCAGGCGGGCGACATGCCGCAGGTTCCGATTGTGGAGGTACGTATCTGATGGCTTTTTCCGAGGCGTTAAAAGCGCATCTTGCCAGTGGAGCCACGACGATTGCGCGGGCCTGGGCGGTGACGCGTGGTGATGGAGCCGTGTTGGGGTTCACCGATCATGACGTGGCGTTTTCCTTTGAGGGTGTGCAGTTTGAGCCCGATAGCGGGATGACGGCCAAGGCAATTGCGCAGGGCACAGGCCTGTCGGTCGACAATAGCGAGGCCTATGGCGCGCTGAGTTCGGAGGCGATCACCGAGGCGGATATTTTGGCGGGCCGATATGACGGGGCTGAGGTGCGCGCCTGGATCGTGAACTGGGCCGATCTGTCTGAATATGCGTTGCTGTTTCGTGGTTCAATGGGGGAAATCTCGCGCCAGGAGGGGGCGTTTACGACGGAATTGCGTGGTTTGGCCGAGGCGCTCAATGTCGAGCGTGGTCGAGTGTATCACCCACGCTGCTCGGCTGTGCTGGGCGATGGGCAATGCCGGTTCGACTTGGACCAATTGGGCTTTGTGTTTGAGGGGCCGATTGCGAGCGTGAGCGACGCGGTGGTGTTCACCTTTGACGCGGTTGCGGGATTTGATGCGCGCTGGTTTGAAAAAGGACGGTTCAGGGTTTTGTCAGGTGCATCTGTGGGTTTGGTTGGACTCGTGAAGAATGATCACACGCTGGCAGGGGATCGTCGTGAGATCGAGCTGTGGCAGCGTATTGGCGCCGAGATTGGCGTGGGCGATCTGGTGCGACTTGAGGCGGGTTGTGACAAGCGTGCGCAAACCTGTCGCGACAAGTTCGCCAACTTCCTGAACTTCCGCGGGTTTCCCCATATTCCGGGAGAGGACTGGCTTGTGTCTTATCCGGTGCAGGGTGGGGCCAACGATGGCGGGAGCCTGTTCAGTTGAGCTTTGATCCGAGGCTGCGCGTAGTAGCGATTGCGCGGGACTGGATTGGTACACCCTATCTGCATCAGGCCTCGCATCGCGGTGTCGGCAGCGATTGTCTGGGACTTTTGCGCGGCGTTTGGCGCGAGATTTATGGGGCTGAGCCCGAGAGCATGCCGCGCTACAGCGCCGATTGGGGCGAGCCTGCGGGAGACGAGGTTCTTTTGCGCGCGCTGACGCGGCATTTGCACCCAGCGCAAGGCGCGAACCTAGGTGATGTGGTTCTGTTTCGGATGCGTGCCCATGGTGTGGCGAAGCATCTGGGCATTGTCTCGGCGCTCGCCGAACAGGGCGCGTTTATCCATGCCTATACCGGTCACGGCGTTGTCGAGAGTGCGCTCACGCGTCCTTGGCGGCGGCGCATTGTGGCGCGGTTTCACTTTCCATGAGGGAGCCAGTTGAATGGCGACGATTTTGCTTTCGGCGGCGGGTGCCGCAATCGGTGGCGGCTTTGGCGGAACGGTTCTGGGCCTGTCGGGTGCGGTGATCGGGCGCGCTGTTGGTGCCACATTGGGCCGCGCAATTGACCAGCGCCTGTTGGGCGCGGGGTCTGGCACGGTGGAGACGGGCCGGGTCGAGCGGTTGCGGCTGACGGGCGCGTCTGAGGGCGATGGTCTGGGCTTGGTTTGGGGGCGGATGCGTGTGGGTGGTCAGGTGATCTGGGCCACGCGGTTTATTGAGAACAGCGAGACGAGCGGCGGTGGTAAGAACCAGCCAAAACTCACGCAATTCAGCTATTCGGTGAGTTTGGCCGTGGCGCTGGGCGAGGGTGAAATCTTGCGGGTTGGGCGCATTTGGGCGGATGGGGCGGAGGTTGATCCCGAAACGCTCAATATGCGGGTGTACACTGGCAGCGAAGACCAGCAGCCGGATCCAAAAATCGAGGCGGTCGAGGGGCTGGGTGTCGCGCCCGCCTATCGTGGCATCGCTTATGTCGTGTTTGAAGATCTTGAGCTTGCCGCTTTTGGCAATCGGGTGCCACAATTCACTTTTGAGGTGGTGCGCCCGGCACAGGGGCCGCTGTTGGATGCCGCCGCGGATTTGACACAAGGGTTGCAGGCGGTCGCATTGATCCCTGGCACGGGCGAATATGCACTGGCGACAACTAAGATATATGAGACCGGGTTTGGCGGCGGGGTGAGCTATCCTGCGGGGTCATCGTTGCAAGGCTATTCGGGAACCGGTGTTGCCGGCACGATGCGGTTGGTCAACCAGAACGCGCCCGGGTCTCAAACCGATTTTGAGCGTTCGCTTATGGTGTTGGATGAGGAACTTCCGCGCTGCGGTGCGACCTCGTTGGTGGTGTCTTGGTTTGGCAATGATCTGCGCTGTGCGCAATGCGAGGTGCGCCCGAAAGTGTCGAGCAAGCTCGTCGATGGTCGTGAGATGCCATGGGTTGCATCGGGCCTGACGCGTGTTGATGCGCAAGAAATCGCAAAGCTCGAGGGGCGCAGTGTTTATGGAGGCACGCCAGCGGATGCCTCGGTGATCGAAGCAATCAAGGCTTTGCAAGCCGCGGGCAAAGCAGTGACCTTTTATCCCTTTATTTTGATGGAGCAATTGGCAGGCAACGGGCTGCCAGATCCGTGGAGCGATGCCGCTGAGCAACCTCACTTGCCATGGCGCGGACGCATTACGCTTTCACAGGCGCCCGGGCGCGCGGGCTCGCCCGATGGAAGTGCTGGGGCACAGGCCGAAGTGGCGGCATTCTTTGGTACCGCTGCGCCCACTGATTTCACGCCTGTCGGCAATACGGTGATGTATTCGGGGCCGCCGGAATGGTCCCTGCGTCGCTTTATTCTGCATTATGCACATCTTTGCGCGATGGCGGGCGGGGTGGATGCGTTTTGCATTAGCTCCGAGATGCGCAGCCTGACCCAGATACGTGGCGTGGGGAATAGCTTTCCTGCGGTCGCTGCGTTGCGCGATTTGGCGGCAGATGTACGTCTGATTTTGGGGCCAGAGTGCAAGATCGGCTATGCGGCGGATTGGTCAGAGTATTCTGGCTATCAACCCGGCAATGGCGATCGGTTCTTTCATCTTGATCCCCTATGGGCGGACGAGGCAATCGATTTCATTGGTATCGACAACTACATGCCAATGTCAGATTGGCGCGATTGTGAGCATCATGCGGATGTGCATTGGGGCGCGATTTATGATCTGGATTACCTGCGCTCAAATATCGAGGGTGGCGAAGGCTATGACTGGTATTATGCCTCGCGCGAGCACCGAGACGCGCAGATTCGCACCCCAATCACCGATGGCGCGCACGCTGAGCCGTGGGTCTGGCGGTATAAGGACATGCGCAGTTGGTGGGAGAACGACCATCATGATCGAGTGGCGGGCGTGCGACTGGAAACGTCTACCGCGTGGGAGCCGAGGTCAAAGCCGATCTGGTTCACTGAAATGGGGTGTGCGGCGATTGACAAGGGAACAAACCAGCCCAATAAATTTCTAGACCCCAAGAGCTCTGAAAGCTCCCTGCCTCACTATTCTGACGGGCGGCGTGATGATTTCCTGCAGATGCAATACCTGCGCGCGATGGTGAGCTATTGGGGGGAGGCGGCGCACAATCCGGTCTCGGATGTATATGGTGGAGCGATGGTGGATATGGCGCGCGCCCATGTTTGGGCGTGGGACACGCGTCCCTATCCACAATTTCCAGCGCTGGGCGAGGTTTGGTCAGACGGGGTCAATTACGCCCGTGGACATTGGATTTCAGGGCGCGTGACAGCTCAACCTTTGTCCAATGTGGTCAACGAGATTTGCGCGCGCGCTGGGCTGAGCGACATCGATACCCGTGCAGTTTACGGGGTGGTGCGTGGCTACCGCGTCGATGGCGCAATCAGCCCGCGCGGTGCTTTGCAATCGCTTAGCCTTGCCTATGGGTTTGATGCATTAGAGCGTGATGGAAAGTTGGTATTTCGGATGCGCGATGCCAGTGTGGACGGGGTGTTGCGAGTGCCGGAACTGGCGCTTGATGACGCAGCGCAAAGCCTTGAGACCCGTCGGGCGAGTGAGGCGGAAATGGCGGGCCGTGTGCGGCTGACCTATGTTGAGGCGGATGGAAGTTTTGAGACGCGCGCTGCCGAAGCCGTGTTTCCGGATGACACGTCTTCGGCGGCTTCGGCAAGCGAAGTGCCCTTGGCATTGACGCGGTCTGAAGGGATGCGCATTGCGCAGCGCGGGCCTGCCGGGGCGAGGGGGGCGCGCGATCCGGCGGGCTTCGGGGTGCCGCGGTCGTATGGGGGGGGGGGGCCGGGGGGAGGGGGGGGGGGCGGGGGAGGGTGGGGCAGGCACGGGCGCGGTCGTCAACCGGGGGGGGGGGAGCCATCGGTCGGGTTTTCGCGCGGCCCTCACCCGGACGATCAACACTTATGCCCAGGCACAGAATCTCCTCAAGGGTATGAAGGAGAACCTCTCCGGAGAGGATGTCCGTGAAGGGTTGACGGCGATCATCGCGGTTCGCCTCCTTGATCCCCGGTTCTCGAGCCAGACAAAGGACAAGCTG
>NZ_CAJYBT010000055.1 GCF_913064665.1 uncultured Thioclava sp. | reverse complement strand
CAAAAAACCCTCTGGACAACCCGTTTTGAGGTTCATATACAGCCCACGTGTTCCGGCGTAGCTCAGCGGTAGAGCAGTTGACTGTTAATCAATTGGTCGTAGGTTCGATCCCTACCGCCGGAGCCATTTCCCCGCTTAAGGCGTTGAAATAGCTACAAAACCAGCCCTATTGGCTGCGTTGTTGTGGCATAGGGGTGTTCCATACTCACCTCGCTACGTCTGTCCGTCCAAACCCGGACCGGACCTACGAAATGCAAGCTCAACCTCACCTCTTCAAACGTGGCAACGTCTACCATTGGCGACGCCGCATCTGTCGACAATCCACAGGAATCTTCGACTTCAAGCTCTCCTTGGGGACGACAGAACTGCCTGTAGCGACTATATTATGCCGCAAGATCAGTGCGGAAAGTGATATTATCATGCAGGAAATTTTTGAACACGGCATCACCGCGGATGAAGCGCGCAAATGGCTGGCCGAGGTTATTCGAAAAGAAAAAGCCTTGATTGATCGCAACGGATTGTTCCGTCGCGTCCTCGCAACTGATGTGCAGGAAGAGGAAGCCTCTGATGAGCGCCTTCGTAGGGCTTGGGCGCATATCGCTAAACATGGAATCCATGCCCCTCCCCCGAAAGATGCGGACAACTTGCTGCTCATGAACCTCCACGGTTTCCGCGAAGACCTCTCGAGCGACGTGCGCCGTTATCAGATCGGAAAGGAATTCGCTAAACTGACCGGGCGGGATGACGTGTCTGCTCTGGGAAAAATGACCTTGCTGGATTTGCTTATCGCCGGGCGGAGTGCCGCTTGGAATGAGGATAGGTCATCTTCTCAGCTCTGCCAGTCGCTACTTGAAGCCGGACTAGACACGGCACACGCTCATGGACGCCCCGCACTTTCCTCGCTGTCCAATGCGGAAAGCGCCGCACCGGCTGCACACGAGAATTCAATTGCAGAAAGCGAAACAAACACACCTCACGACCCGTCGATCTTCGCCGTCGTCGCGCGCATGAACGCTTTTAAACGCGCAGAAGGAATCGAAGAGAAAACCCTGCGACAATATGAAAGCTTTGCCACGCTTTTCGTCCGCCTCACTGGCATTGAGGATGTGCGCAAGATCCGACAAAGCCACGCGAGTGCCTTTCGTGCTGATCTCCAGAAGATTCCAACCTCCTGGGGCAAGAGTCCGGTGGATCGAACGGCGTCACGCGAAGAGATCATGGCACGTGCGGCCAAGCTGCCCGCTGACAAGGTCGGCCTGTCGGTGGGAACGCTCAACAGACATCTGGAACATCTTAAGCAAATTGTTGAATGGGCAGATGGTGAGGGCATCGCAATCGACAGCCGGTTGAAGCCCGGGAAACTCCGTCGGAAAGACAAGGTGCGTGCGCGTGACAAGAAAGCGTCATTCACGACCGAGCAACTGCGTGTGCTGTTTCGCAACCCGGTCCGGACCGGCTCCGAATCCGAGCGATATCAGACTCGCCCGGGACGAAAAATCTATCGCAACGGCCTCTATTGGGCCCCCCTGATCGGAGCTGCCACCGGGGCGCGCCGAGAGGAAATCGCGGGTTTGGCGCCTTCCGATATTATCGAAGCCGATGGCATTCCCTGCTTCTCGATTGAGGATTCCGAATTGCGAAGGGTGAAAAACCTCTCCTCCCGTCGCATCCTTCCGATCCATCCCAGTCTGATCGAACTCGGTTTTCTCGACTATGTCAAAGGCGTTCGCAAATCAGTCCATCCTGACCTGTTCCCAAGCTTACGTGAACCGAAAAGCGGTGAACACGGCCGAAAACTCGGACGCCGAATGCGCCAGATCATCGATGAAACGCTTGGCGACGAAGGCAAAGGGCTCTCGTTTCACAGCCTGCGGCATTTCGTTCAAAACGCCCTCGACCGTGCAGATGTGAAGGACGAAATTGTTCGAGATATCGTTGGTCATGAAGGAAAAGACATTCACGACAAGGTGTATCGAGATGCCACTTCCCCGGCAAAAATGCTTGAAGCTTTGATCAGTTTGCCCGTGATCTTCGAAAAAGTCGATCTCACTGGCATGGCCGACGAGCCATACCGCTGTAGGAGAACAAAACCCACTGGCAGCGCCCCACCCTAATTGAGTGCGCCTGCGAATATAAGCGCATCGGTTCATCTCGTGTATGTAAGGGCGGGTAGCGACCGTTCGCTGCGCCTGCAAACTAGAATCGCAAACCAGAAGAAAGCGGACGCTCGGGGCTGCGATCCACTTTTGCGGAGTGTGCTGAGTCGATCGGGCGGCGCGCCATAGCGGCCATGCGCAAGCTCGGCGTGGCCCGTATCAAGGGACACGCGCAATGCTGGATGATCAATCGCAGCAACCGCCGCAACGCGCGCCGCAGGATCGGTGTCGTCGATATTTTCCAACATCAGCGTGCAGCCGATCTGGCCTGCACGCGCCAGAACAGGGGCGAGACACGCGTGCATCGCTTCGATCATCTGACCATGGATTTGCGAATAGTTGTCGCGGTTGAGCACATGCCAATAGGTAAAGGGCGAATGACATAGCAGGCTTAACGCCGCTCGCGCTCAAAACAGCAAGCGCGCGCGGCGTTTCGCTCTCAGCGGCGCAGCGGGTTGGTCCAGGCGCGCCGACCCGCGCGATCAATCACGGTGATACGCAGCCAGGGGGATTTGGCACAGCGGTCAAGGTTGATCGTCGTGCGAGTCATGGAGTCCCCGTGCAGCGCCTGCGCGGCTGTCCCGTGCCCCTGAACGATCACTGAGACAACGGTGCTGCTATCGATGATGACGGTATTCTCCGTCACCTCGACATTGTGCAGTTGTGGGCCTTGGCTGGAATAGAAATGACCTGCTTTTAACGCGGCCAGCAAGGCGTCGGGCGTCAGCGCGTCGGATTTCACCATGACCCAGCCGCCAAAGTGGTCGGGTTCGGAAAAATGCGCGTCATCGGTGGCGACCATCGTCAAATCGCGGCCTTCGGAGAGCAGAAGGTCGGCGTATTGGAACCCGTCCGGGCGGTCGCAGCCGGCGGCGCATCCGTGGTTGTAGATCTCGACCGCATGGGCGGCGCTCAGGCTGCGGGCGTCCTCAAGCGTCATGCCCGACCATTGCGGATGCGCAATGGCGACGAAAGCGCCCGCATCCACGGCGCGCTGCGCCAGTTGCGGCCCGGTTTCCTGTCCCTCGACCGGGACAAAGGCGGGCGCATTGGCGGGGGGGAAATCCGCAGGCAGGCCGACGGCGAGGATATGCCAAAGCTCGCCGTTCTGCATCGGCCCCGAATGCAGCTCTGCCCCCAGAATGGTGGTGAACGCATCGTCGCGAAAGCCGGTCGTATCGGCAATCGGATAGCCGTAAATACCGATCATGTGCTCGGTCAAGGCAATGAAATCATAGCCTTCGGCCTTGTAGCGGCGGCAGACTTCCTCGGGGGACAGGATGCCGTCGGATAGGGTGGAATGGGTATGCAAATTACCACGGTAGAACCGACCGGGAGCGGCGAAAGCGGGCAGGATCATGGGGAAACCTCTCTCAAGATAAGAACGTCATGTCGGGCAAACCAGACCTCGGTTTGCTCTCCCACGACGGGTAGAACCGCATCGGAGCGGTTAAACATATCGACGCTGACCGATTGGCCCGCGATCTCGATCTGCGCGCGGATGACCGAGCCGAGAAAGCTGCTTGTCAGCACACGCCCGGGCAAAGACAGATCATCGCCGGGACGGCGCGCAAGTGACAAAGCCTCGGGCCGCAGGGCAACGGTGATTGGCGTGCCGGGGGGCATCGCGGTGCTGCGCAGGCCCGCAATGTTTTGCCCGGCCACCGCGACGCTATCGGTGCCGCTGGCCATAGCATCAAAGGTGTTCAGCTTGCCGACAAAATTGGCCACGAAACCTGTGCTCGGGTGGTTATAGATCTGCGCCGGGCTACCGATCTGATCGGCGCGCCCCTTGTGCATCACCACGACCCGATCCGAGATCGACAGCGCCTCTTCCTGATCGTGGGTCACGAAGATCGTCGTAATCCCAAGTTCCTGCTGGATTCGGCGAATGTCATCACGCAGGCTGGTTCGGATCTGCGCGTCCAGTGCTGAAAGTGGTTCGTCCAGAAGCAACAGGTTGGGGCGCGGCGCAAGGGCGCGCGCCAGGGCCACGCGTTGTTGCTGGCCACCCGACATCTGATAGGGATAGCGATCGGCCAAATGACCGAGCGAGATCAGGTCGAGCATCTCGCTGACGCGCGCATCGATCTGCGCACGCGACATCCCTACAATTTTCAGGCCAAAGGCCACGTTTTCGCGCACCGACATGTTGGGAAACAAGGCATAGGCCTGAAATACCATACCGATCTTGCGGCGGCTGGCGGGCAAGGCAGTCACATCGGTGCCGTCCACGCGAATGCTGCCGCTGCTGGGTGTCTCGAACCCCGCGATCATGCGCAGCACGGTGGTCTTGCCGCAACCTGACGGGCCAAGGACGGACACGAATTCGCCGGTGTTCACCGTCAAATCCAAATCGCGCACGACCGTATTGGCCCCGAAGGACTTGTTGATGTTGGTCAGGGTCAGAAAGCTCATAATTTCCCTTTTTGAACGGTGCGGCGCACAAACCAAGGCAGCAGGCGCTGGCCCGGTTTACGGGTTGCGAATAGCTCCATCAGCACCATGCAGACCCATGTGAAGACAAAGGCCATGATCGCAAGCGCGGAGGGTTGATAGGCAAAGTCCTGCCCCATCTGCACGAGGTAGGGACCAAAGGCGGGGCGGTTTAGCAGGCTGGTAATGACGAACTCGCCCATCGAGATCGAGAAGGTCAGGAACGCTCCCGACACGATGGCCGACTGGACATTTGGAAAGATCACGACAGCGATGGTGCGCAACCGCGAGGCCCCTAGACTCTCGGCAGCTTCGGTCAGCGTGGCAATGTCGATAGAGGCCATGCCGTTGTCGATCGCGCGATACATATAGGGGATCGACAAAACCACATAGCCGATCACCAGCAAGATGTTCGTGCCCATCTGTGTCATCGTCAGTGGCAGGATCGAACTGGTCCCGTAGATGCGCACATAGCCAAACACCAACACAACAGGCGGGATAATCAGCGGCATCAGACTGAGAAATTCGATCACGGGCCGCATCCGCGGCAGCCGCAGGCGCACCCAATAGGCCGTGGGCACCACGATCAATATGCCCAGAACAATTGCCATCAGCGATGCGACCGCGGAAAAGCTGAGCACGCTAAGGAACGTGTCGCTTTCAAAGACCGAGCGATAGGCCGCGAAGGACAGCTCTCCACGTTTCATCCGCAAAGAGAAATTGAAGGTCGCAATCAGCGGCACCAGAAAGAAGGCAGCCCCGATTAGCGCAATCAGGATCGACAAGATTGGCGGGCGACGGGTCATTTCTGCCACCTCTCGGCCCGGCGACGCAGGATGAAATACAGCGTATTGGTCAGGCCCATGATCAGGATCATGCCCACGGCCAGCGCATAGCCAAGGTTTGGATTATACAGCACATTGCCGCGGATCTGTTGGAACAGCACGATGGGCACGACCGGGAAGTTTGCCGAGGTCAGCGCATAGATTGTCGCCAGCGTTCCAAAAGCGTTGGCAAAAAGCAGCAAAAAGCAGCCCAACACCGACGGTGCCAACAAAGGCAGCGCCACGCGGGTCAGATATTGCTTGCGGCTCGCCCCTAGGCTCTCGGCTGCTTCACGCCATTCGGGGCGCAAGCCTTCAAGCGCGGGGGTGATCATCAAGACCATCAGCGGAAGTTGGAAATAGAGATAGGTCAGCGCCAGCCCCCAGAACGAAAACAGGGTGAAGCCAGCGGCGTAGATGTTGATGCCGAAGATATCGCGCAACACAAGCGTCACCAGACCCAGCCGTCCAAGCGTGGCGATGAAGGCAAAGGCCAGCGGCACGCCCGCGAAATTGGACGCGACGCCCGAAAAGGTCATGAAGGCGCGCCGAACCCATCCGGGCAAACCTCCCAGTAACAGCGTATAGCCCAGCACCAGCCCAAAGACCGTGCCCATCGCGGCAGAGGCCAGGCTCAACTGGATGGATAGCAGGTAGGAGCTTGCGATCTCAGGGGCCGAAAGTGAGAGCATCGTCTCAAGCGAATAGCGCCCATCGGGCGTCTGAAACGCGCCATTGACGAGGTAGAGAACGGGTAAAATCAGGAACAACAGCGCAAAAAGCAGAAAGGGCATGAGGCCCAGCCAAGACCAGTTGAGCCGCGACGCGCGTCGCTGTGGTGCCGTAGCCTCTGATGGCGCGGCCCCGAGTGATGAGGTGGTGTAAGTCAAGGGATGTTCCGTCGGTGATATGGCAAAGGCGGCAGGCCGGAACCTGCCGCCAGAAAAACTGCGAGTGGTGTTACTCGATGCCCATGTCCTTGCCCCAATTTTCGGCGACTGCGGCTTTCGCATCGGCCTGCTGGGCGAGTGTCGGGAACACGGCCTTGGCGTAATTTTCAGCCGAGGGCAGCTTGTCCAACAGGTCCTGCGGTATCACGCCGCGCGTGGCCATCTCGTTGAACCGGATCGGGTGGCAATAGCCTGCAAGCCAAAGCGTCTGACCTTCGTCGGAATAGAGATATTCCATCCAAAGCTTGGCTGCATTCGGATGCGGCGCATAAGCGGAAATCGCCTGCACATAGACACCGGCAACGACCGAGTCCGAGGGAACCACCACGTCGACCGGCGGATTGCCGTCCAGCTTGTCACGCATCGCCAACAGGTTGTAATCCCAGTCGAAATAGATCGGCGTCGTGCCCTGTGCGAGGGTTTGCGAGGTGCCATTGACCGGCACATAATTGCCGCTGTCCTTGAGCCCCTTGAAATAGGCAATGCCTTTGTTCAAAGCATCCGCGCCAGCTTTGCCCCCTTGGGCGAGCCCTGCGGCGTAGACCGTCATCATGGTGCTGTTGCCAGTGCGCGGATCGCCGGGAATGGCCACCGAGTTCGCGTAGGTCCCATTCATGAGATCGGCAAAGCTGGTCGGAGCATCGGGGAAGATGTCGCTGTTCACGCCAAAGGCCAGAACGCCGTAATAGTCGCCATACCAATAGCCGTCTTCGTCCTTGGCATCCGTGGGAATGCTGTCCCAAGTCGAAACCTTGTAGGGCTGAAGAAGCCCCTGCTCTTTGGCGGCGGGGCCGAAGGACAGACCCACATCGATAACATCAGGGGCCTGCGGGCCGGTATTGCCCTTATTGGCCTTGATCGCTTCCAGCTCGTCCGCAGATCCTGCGTTCGGGTTCAGTTCATTAACCGAGAGGCCGTATTTCGCTTTGAAGCCGTCGATCACCGCGCCATATCCGCACCAGCTATGCGGCAAGGCGATGGTCGTCAGGCTTCCCTCGGCTTTGGCGGCGTCAATCAGCTCTTGGCTCGGTTCAGCATAGGCTGCGCTCATGCTCAGGACAGAAACGCTGGCCAACAGCGGCAGCGCAAATCGTGTAAGACGTGTCATAGTCGATCTCCGGTTGGGGGCCTCAATGCCCCGGCAGGCAATTGGCCCGCGACGGGACCCATCTGCGCGCATTCGGTGACGAACGGATGACAGTTCAACGATAAATCTGTGAATGATTTTAGGACTGTGGTCTGGAAACGGGTGGCGTTTTGAAAACCCGCGTGGAAGGCGAAATTTACTCAGCAACTGACAGTCCCGCGTGGACTAAGCCGGGGTTGGGGCAGTCCAAAATGCTGCGCCATGCACAAATGACCGGTCTCGCGAAGCTGCGCCGCGGTACGACTCGGCCCAAAGCCGACTTGGCCCAGCCAATGTCGGCAATGGGCCGAGAGTAACGGCACGGAGCCCTTCTGAAGACTTTGATCCTGCGGCGTGGAGAACGGTGACTTCGAGCCCAATCGTGCGATTTGCAAGACGCCGCAAGGGGTGGATCATGCCGGCTTCACATCAGATTCCCCTTATTCCACACCGGCGCTCTTGATATCCACGACCGCGAAGTCGATGAGAGAGCGTATTTTGCGGGGCAAGGCCCGCCCCTCGAGGTAGACGGCGCTGATCGGCCCGCTGTCCATTTCGTAGTCGTCCAACAGAGACACAAGGCGCCCCACGCGAAGCATATCTGCAATCGCGAACCGGGGGGCATAGGCAACCCCCATGCCAGCAGCGGCAAGCTCGATGGCCGCCCGTGCCGAGTTGACATGAAACTTGCTCTCGACCTGAACGATCCGTTCAGCTCCCGCCTTGCGAAAGGCCCAACGGTAGGGCTGGCGCCGATTGGTGTCGACGATACAAGCGTGCCGGGAGAGATCTTCGGGCGATTGAGGGACGCCGTTGTTGTTCAAATAGTCCGGATGCGCCACGACGCAGCTGCGGAAAGAGCCGAGCTTGCGCGTTTTGAGAGATTGCATCCCGGACACTCCGATGCGAAAGGCCAGATCGATCCCATCGGACGCCAGATCGACATAGCGATCATCCAATCTGAGATCGAGCGTAAGATCCGGATTCGCTTGGGCGAACCGTGCAAGCATACCCGCCACGTAGATTTCTCCGAACGTTACGGGTGCTGACACCCGGATGATCCCGCCCAAGCTTCGCGAGCCCTCAGATACTTGGCTCAGAAGATCATCGAGGTCGTCAAGAACAGCCGGCGCACGGGTAAAAAGCTCCTCCCCTGCAGGAGTCAGCCCGACCTTTCGGGTGGTCCGCTGAAAGAGGCGAGCGCCCAGACGCGCCTCGAGATCGGCCACGTATTTAGAAGTCAGCCGATTGGAGACCCCGAGTTGTTCGGCCCCGGCCGTGAACGAACCAGCGCGTGCTGTCGCCACAAAGGCCTTGAGTTCATCTACGATATCCATGGCCATCCGTTTCGGAACAAAAGAGAGATAGTCATTCTATAAAATCGTCATTTTGTGGATGAAAGAAAAATCATACTTTGCCTTGAGATAAAACCGGGCCGTCTTGCGCTGACAGCTCGCCTGAAACACTTAATAGGAGCGTTTAGCATGAAGACACCAGACAATGCCGATTACGCCGCCGCCGCTCTTCGGATTTCAAGCGGCACCCTGTTCCTTGCCCATGGCTGGATGAAGGTGAGCGTCTTTACCATTCCCGGCACGGTGGCGTTTTTCGAAAGCCTCGGCTTGCCCGGATTTTTGGCCTACCTGACGATTTTCGCCGAGTTGGCGGGCGGCATTGCCCTTATCCTAGGCGTCGGCACGCGCCTCGTGTCACTCGCGCTGATCCCCGTCTTGCTGGGCGCGACTTGGGCGCATTCGGGTTTCGGCTGGAGCTTCACCAACGATGGCGGCGGCTGGGAATTCCCGCTTTTCTGGGCCGTGGTTCAAACGGCCATCGCAGTTCTGGGACGCGGAGCCTTTGCCCTGCGCATCCCGAAACTGGACCGCCGTCTTGGGCAGTTCGCCTAAATGATCCCGACTGGAAATCCCATCAACGCCTTGGCAGCGTTTAGGAGCCAGGAAAACCGCGGACCGGCAAGGCTCGTCGGGCGCGCCCGTCATTGAAGAAAGGAAACACCATGTCTGTCGCTCGCAAACTCGAACTTCTCAAGGAAGGCCTTGAGCGTTCGGACCGGATGCCCCTCGTCTTTCTGGGACATGGCAGCCCGATGAATGCGATTCAAGACACGGAATACAGCCGCGCTTGGTCCGCCCTTGGTCGCGATCTACCGCGCCCCAAGGCCATTCTCGTCGTTTCGGCACATTGGATGACGCGCGGGACGACACTGGTCGACGTATCTAAGGTGCCGCGAACAATCCACGATTTCTATGGCTTTCCAGAGGCCCTTTATCAGGAGCAATATCCCGCCACTGGCGCTCCGGATTTGGCGCGCGAAGTGACGACGCTTCTGGCGAGCCATCACGCGCAAGAAGATGACACTTGGGGCCTTGATCATGGTGCTTGGGCGGTGCTGAAATTCCTATACCCAAAAGCCGACGTCCCAGTATTTCAGATCTCGATCGATATGAGTCGGGATCTCAGCTACCAGCTTTCGGTCGGGCACACCCTGTCAGAGCTTCGCGATCGCGGTGTTCTGATTTTGGGATCAGGCAACGTGGTTCACAACCTGCGCGCCATGCGACCCGGCGGCACACCACAAGACTTTGCAATGGAGTTTGACAGGTTGTTTGCCGATCGGCTATCGGACCGTGACTTCACCTTTCTCACCGATCGTGGCCGACTGGGCGCACTTCTCAGAGAAGCCCACCCTACGGTGGATCACTACCTGCCCGCCCTGACCATTGCGGGTGCGTCCGATAAGGACGACGACCTCACCTTCATGACCGACGCGATTGATCTTGGATCGGTTTCGATGCGATCGTTTGTGTTCCATGCCGCATGAGAACATCGGGAAACTCCGCTCATATTGCAGGGTAATTGCTATCCAACGGGCGGCAACTCTGGCCTGCTTTGGAGACATCCAACCAATGAAATGTTGGGGTCGTTCGACGAATGTCAGCTTTGGTTAAGCTACACTGAGGCATCGACGATCCCGCAAAAGGTCGGCTTTGGGCCGTTTCGACCTTGTCGACGAAAGTGCGGGACGCGGTCGCTGGCTGCAGCGATCACGAGCCGTCGGAATGCGCGACAAGTGATTTTCACGAGGTCTCAACGGTCCCTCATAACGAAATTGCTTTGCGGGGATTTGTATCGATCTGAGTTCTTGAACAACCGCCTGAATCGGACCCGCGTTCTTCATGTCCGAATGATAAATCAGCCAGATTTCGCGGATCAGTGGTGGCGCTTCCGGTTTTGCTCTCGCCAGCGAAGTGGCTTCGACGGCCAGGAATTCCGGCAGCATCGCGACGCCAGCACCGGCACGCACAAGGGCAAGCTGCATTTCGATCTGGTCGGTCGACAATCCGGGGCTGCCCGCTTTCTCGCCGAGGATCGTTTGCTGAGGGGCGGCCGCAAGCGCACTATCGAGTCCGATGTAGTCCCAATTTTCTTCTGCTGTGCGCGCAAGAAAATCCGGAAGGGCATAGAGACGGAAACGCCTCTCGCCCAATTTCATCGCTGTCAGGTCTCCGCTTTCGGGACGACGCAATCGGATCGCGATATCCGCCTCTCGACGGTCAAGCGAGACGGTATGCACATCGCTTGAAACGAAGACGCTGAGATGGGGGTGCCGCCTGTGCAGAGCCGCGAGGGGAGCCGCCAGCATAACCGCGGCGAACGCGGGTGGCGCGCTGATCGTAACTTTGCCACACAGCTCTGACGACACGCTGCGCGCGTGACCCAAAACCTCCTCAGCCGTAAACTCCATCTTGTCAGCGATCGCGGCAATCCGTTCTCCCTCAGCCGTCAGCAAGAGCTTGCGCCCGCGCCGATCCAACAGCTTCAGGTTCAGATCAGACTCCAGCGCCGCAATCCGGCGCGCAATGGTCGCGTGTTCGACATTCAGTGCCCGCGCAGCCGCTGACAGCGAACCCGATGCGGCGAAGCTTGCGAAGTAGCGGAGATCGTCCCAGTTCATAGATGTTAAAATGTTCTCATATATGGTCAGATCAAGGGAATTGTTTACCAGTCGGCAAGGAATATCCTCCGCCAAGAAAGTGAGGATATTCATGGAACTTGCCCTTAAACTGGATCAACCTGGCCGCAATGGCACGCTGAAAGCAATCGAGTGGACACTCCGCGCGCCCGGCGAAGGTGAGCTGCGTATCCGGCACGACTGCGTCGGCGGAAACTTCGTTGACAGCTACTTCCGGATCGGCCTCTATCCTCTGGCCGATCCCGCTATTCCCGGAGTGGAAGGCGTGGGCACCATAGAAGAAATCGGACCAGGTGTTTCCGGCTTCTCGGTCGGCCAGAAAGTCCCCTATCGCGCCCAGCCGGGCGGCTTCGCGACCAGTCGGCTGCTGCCGGCATGGCGTGCCTTGGCGATGCCCGATGAGATCAGCGTCGAAGTTGCCGCGGCTTCCATGTTGCGAGGAATGACGGCGCAGATGCTGCTGAAGCAAATCTATCCCGTTTGCGAGACAAGCCTCATTCTGGTTCACGCATCCGCCGGAGGCCTCGGGGGGGCTCCTGACACAATGGGCCAAGGCACTTGGTGCAACGGTCATTGGCACCGTAAACACACCTGAGAAAGCCGCAATTTCTCGCCGTTTCGGCGCGGATCACGTGATTGTCGGGCGCGATTCGGATTGGATTTCAGAGGTGGAGGCACTTACCCACGGACGCGGTGTGGATTTCGCAATTGACGGCATCGGCGGGGGCCGCTTGCGCGAAACGATCGCCTGTGTGCGTGTCGATGGCACCGTAGGCAGTATTGGACAGGTGGCGGGTCCGATTCCTGATTTCTCCGTCGCCGATTTTGCTCCTAGGCGCGCCATACGCTTTGCACGCCCGAGCGTTATGGCGTTTGCCGCCGATCCGGACGTGTATCGCCTGGCTGGCGAGGAGGTATTTGCAATGATTCAACGCGGGATTTCGGTTTCTCCCAAAGAGGCTTATCCGCTGACCGAAGCCGCTGCTGCGCTTTGCGCACTCGAGAACGGCCAGGGAACCGGCGCCAAGGTTCTGACCCCCTGAACGCCGTGAGACGGCATGTTAGTCGTGCCAACGAACCTTTCTTGGCGCCAAGGAAAGTTCGGTTCAATTGCAGGTTTCTTATTTGGGCTGGCACCGGCCCTTCGGCTTAGTTGGCGCGAACGGCAGATATAGGCCGTTCAGGCATTCCTCAAGCGGCCATGAAGATCTAAGATCGACACCCTGTTGGACGAGCTGTTTCCACAAATATGCACGAAGGTTTTTCCATGGCCATCAAACCCATGTTGCACCCACGCAATCAACACCGGGAGGGGTATGACTTTGAACGTCTGATCGTGCGCTCACCCGAACTGGCGGCCTTCACGACAAGAAACCCGCGCGGTCGGCTGACGATCGATTTTTCGGACGTGGACGCGGTCCGCATGCTCAACCGAGCACTTTTGCTGACGCATTACGACATTGATTTCTGGGATATTCCCGACACTTATCTGTGCCCTCCGATCCCCGGACGCGTCGATTACCTTCACTACCTGGCCGATCTGCTTGCCGAGTCTAATGACCAGAAAATCCCGCACGGCCCCGATATCAAAGCTCTGGACATCGGGACCGGTGCCAGCCTCGTGTATCCGCTGACCGGTCAGCATGAATATGGCTGGGAATTCACAGCTGTTGATATCGATCCGGTCTCAATCAAATCGGCGCGGCAGATCTGCACGCGAAACGGTCTGAACATCAGGCTCAGAGGCCAGAACAATCCGGAGGATATCTTCGAAGGCGTGATCGGTCCCGATGATATCTTCCATATCACCCTGTGCAATCCGCCGTTTCATGCGTCCCTTGAACAGGCGGACAAAGGCACCCGGCGCAAGTGGCGCAACCTTGGCAAAGGACACTCGAAAAAACTCAATTTCGGTGGCCAGAACGCCGAACTCTGGTGCCCTGGTGGCGAAATCGGCTTCATCGCCAGAATGATTGAGCAGAGCATGGATTTTGCCGATCAATGCCTATGGTTTACCTCCCTCGTGTCCAAGAAAGACAACCTGCAGCCACTCTCAAGACTGCTGAAGAAAGCGAGGGTTGCCGAGTTCAAGGTCGTCGAAATGGCACAAGGGCAGAAGACAAGCCGGTTTATTGCCTGGACCTATTATCCTGAATCGCAGCGATCCCTTTAGAGGATCGAGTTCGTCAACCGAACATAGGGCTAACGCCTTCACCCGACGCTCGCTGGCTGTTGCAAGCTGCGGTGCAGCGCAAAACAACACAGCCAGTGTCCGCTAAGGGCTGGTCGCGCTGAACGGCCAGGAGCATTAGATTTCAATGGCTTCAGAGACAGCCAGCGCATCTTCAAGTTCGACGTCCAGGTATCTGACAGTGCTGTCCATCTTGGTATGGCCAAGCAGTAATTCAACGGCACGCAAGTTGCCCGTCTTCTTGTAAATCTGGGTAACCTTTGTCCGGCACATTGAATGGTTGCCGTAGGCGCTCACTTCCAACCCGATGGATGAGACCCAGTTGCGTACGATCCGAGCATATTGACGCGTTGAGATGTGAAGACGTTCATGGAAACGGCCTGGCCAAAGATATTCTGACCCGACCATCAGCGGGTCCTTCATCCATCTGTGGAGAGACGCCCGCGTGCCTTCTGAGATTTCGAAGCGGACAGGTTTCTGTGTCTTGCTTTGCAAAACCGACGCGCGTTCTTTGATTTGGCCGGATGCCATGACATCCACGACCTTCATCCTTACCAGATCACAACCGCGCAATTTGCTGTCGATCGCCATATTGAACAGAGCCAGATCGCGGTGGATTTCAGCCAGCTCAAGCCTCACGCGGATTGCCCAGACATGTTTTGGCTTCAAGGGGCGCTTCTGACCAACGATGCGCCCCTTGTTCCAAGCGGGGCGAAGTGCGCGAATGGCCGGCAAGTTTGTTGTTTGCATGACAGTTCCTCCGATCCGCCATGCCCTCCCACGTCGACAACCCGACATTGACACTGCATCATATCATGAAATGCTGCGAAGCATCCGAGGTCCGCTTCGAGCCCAAAGTCGCCGATGGCCGAGGCCTCATACTTGCCCCCGCGCGAACTGCCACACGGACGCCCTCCCCTGCCTGGCCGCCCGGTTCGACACTATCTCAGTTCTCTAGCCAGAACGTCCCGCATAGGGCGCGGCTTTCGGCCCAACACGCGCTCGAGCGTCGGATCGACAGTCGCAAATTCCTCGGCTAGGGCGGCTCGATAGTAGCCCAGCATTATCTCTTGGACGCTTGTCGGCAGCCCTGCACCTTGTGCGTTCTCCATCATGATGTCTTCACTGATGACCTGACGGGTGATTGTGCGACCGGTCACCTGGCTCGCCATCCGCGCGAGGTCTGTGAAATCGAGCGCTTCACTTCCGGTGAGCAGCGGCGTGGCGCCGTCGAAGGTCTGGCGACCGGCCAGCAGAAGCGCGTCGACCTCCGCCAAGTCCTCGTGGGTTGTCCAGGCAACCTTGCCGTCCTCGGGGCCTGCCAGCGTGCCACTTCTGAAGCCGCGCGCATTCATTCCCACGGCGCTGTCTGCGTAGAAGCCATGACGCAGCGCAGTCCAGGCGAGCCCCGAAGCTGCCAGCATTGCCTCGGTCGCTGCATGATCGCGCCCAGGCGGGAAAGCGGACTGCGCGCTGCTCGACACCTGGCTTGTATAGAAGAGCCGTTCGACATTCAGTTCCCTTGCGACCGCGATGGCCGTTTCATGCTGCTTCAGAGGATCACCCCCGCTGGCCCCCGCATTGGACGATACCAGCAGCACACGCCGGGCACCTTCCCAGGCATGGCGCAGGCTCTTGGCGTCGTCGTAGTCGCCTCGCCTGACGCGCACACCGCGGGACGCAAGACCTGCCAACTTCTCCGGATCGCGCACGCTGACACCGATCAGATCCGCCGACACGAGGTGCAGCAGTGCGTCCACCACAAGCCCACCCAGTTTTCCTGAAGCTCCCGTAACGATGAACATGCTAGATTTCCTGTCCTTTGTCTCGCGCCAACAGGCACATTCCATGGTGATTATCGACAACATGACTGTTCCGGATTACTTACATAAGAGGTCAAATTTCGAATAGGTTGTTCTGAATGAAGAACAGTGTTTCCGCTGACGATCTTGCCGTCCTCCTCGCGGTTCTGCGCGAAGGCGGCTTCCGAGCCGCCGCCAGGTTACTGGGGATAGCCCCCTCCAAGGTCAGCACGACAGTCTCGCGGATCGAAGAGCGGCTTGGCGTTCCCGTTCTGCGCCGCACGACGCGCAGCCTGCATCTTACCGACGCCGGGGAAATGCTGGTGGAACGCGTCGGCCCTTTGCTGTCAGCGCTGGATACTGCCTGCCTGGAGGTGGCGACCCTTGGGCGTGAAGTGCAGGGGCGACTGAAGCTGAACGTGCCCGGGGCAGTCATGCCTGACATCCTGCCGCCGCTGCTGGCCCGATATCTGGCGCTTCATCCCGGGGTCGAGGTCGAAATCATGGTGGAGAGCGATCTCGTCGACATCGTGTCAGCAGGCTGCGACGCTGGAATCCGATACGGCAGCGTGCTGGAGCAGGATATGATATCGATCCCAATCGGCCCGCGCAGACAGCAGACAGCACTGGCAGCGGCCCCGGCATACCTGAAAGCACGAGGCATGCCACAG
The DNA here is from genome assembly GCF_913064665.1 of uncultured Thioclava sp. GTDB lineage: Bacteria > Pseudomonadota > Alphaproteobacteria > Rhodobacterales > Rhodobacteraceae > Thioclava > Thioclava arctica. The sequence continues at coordinate 4,521 of NZ_CAJYBT010000055.1, read as the reverse complement.
GAACCGGAGGATCTCACCACCCATGACGCCATCCGCTACCGCCTCGCCAGCGGGCCGCTGTTGCCCTGGGAGCTTCATTGCGCCGGGCGATCCGTGCGGGTCGAGCCGATCAATGTGCTCATCCTGAGCGTGTCCGCCCTCGATACGGGTCTGCGCTATGCACGCGAGGGGCTGGGCATCATCCACACTTTCCGCAACTGGCTCGACGAAGATTTTGTCGCCGAAACGTTGCTGCCCATCCTGCCGGACTGGTGGCAGGACATGGAGGGTCCGCACCTCTACTACCCCAGCCGCGAGGCACCAGCGCCTTTGCGCGCCTTTATCGAGGTTTGCCAGGCCGCGACCGGAAAGATGTCCACGGCGCAGCTGAAAATGCCATGACCCAAAGCTGAGAGTGTCGGCTTCGTCCCGCTGAGCCGACCTTCCAGAGCCGGAATTGCTGCGCGATGCACGAATGGCCGGTTAGGTGAAGCTGCATCGCGGCACGGGCTCCCAACTTCAACGTCCGCTCAGGGCCGAACATGTTGTGGAAATCATTCCAGTAACGACTAAAGTCGAATGAATTTCTAAGTAGAGGCATCCAATAAATGGTGACGAGGACGGATTGGAGATTTGTGCGTTGGGACTTTGTGAAGAGCATCGCGAACAACGATTTCACACGGGTTGTTGGCTTAATCCCTATTGCCGGGTATCTGATCTTGTTCAACGATGAGATTGTCGGCATGGCTTCGTTTGACTCCCTAGCCAGTGTCGCTGAAGGCGTTAAGTCGCCGTTTCTCATTAGCGGCCTGATCAAGCTTCGACTCGTGTTCTTTGGAAGCCTCTTTGTCCTCCTTTCTTTTTTGATCTATCGAGTCTTTCGCCCAGAGGTGCTGGAAGTCACAAAGAGCGACTTGGAATTTTCTGAGCTTGTGAGGCAAAGGTATAGCGTTCACGATCTTACACAGCTAGAGGAGCAAGTTCACTCGACAGGCTGGGTTGAACGCACCGATGCTTTCTGGCTGGTTCAAGGACGTAGACGTTCGAAGAAGCCAGTAGTGTCAGGATTTCGGTGGGACGTTCGAGCGACGATGTTCTCGCAACACGGTGACTACATCGCTCTCTTAGCAAGAGAGTGGTGGATCGGAGCGGTACATACCTTTCGAGCGGCACGCATTTCGTCTTTTTTGTTTGGAACGCTCGGCTATTTCTTTCTTGCGGTTCCAACCTTGGATATCGCGCAGGCCGTCTTGCGCAGCCTGCTGCGCATCTAGATCGGTAATCGGTTTTGATCGCCGCTGTGTCTGCTTTGGAGCGCTGCAGCGCCGTATCTCTGATGAATATTGAACGGCAGCTCAGCCCGATCACGTCGGGCGTTCGATCAAATCTCCAACGCTTGCTCTCTCAACCTTTGCGACTTGGCAACAAATGATTCCGTGCATGTTGCTTCCGCCATGCTTCCGGCGAGAATATCGGCACGAGACGCCAAGGAGGCGGGGCCAGTAATACATTGCTTTAAAACAATAAAATGGCGATTCCTGAAGGACTCGAACCCTCAACCTGCTGATTAGAAGGAGTCATAAAGGTCCGGCTTTCTCAAACCGAACTCGATCTCCTTGACACAAAACGCACAGAGGCTGGGTGCGCCACGCGCGCAGGTTACCTCCGCCTTCAACTCTTGCAACACTCACGTCGGGACCTGCGTGACTGTGCCGACGCATCCGAAATTGCCGAGAGGCTCGGTCGCATCGGGATGGCCTTGAACCAACTCGACCCGAAATCTTCACCGGAAGCCAAGGCGATCGCGCATGAAGTGCGCGAACTCCATGAGGTGATCTACAGCTGGGCGGAGGGGTGATCATGCGCGCGCACACTAAAAAGCACAAAGACGCCAAGTTCATCGAGGCATACATCTTTCGCGATGGTGCGCAGTTGATCGGGAGCACTGTGATCATCGAAGGTCGCCACGACCTGCGTCAGCAATTCGAACGCTTGGGGCGCAATGGCGGGTTCCTGCACATCACGCTCTCACTTCCGGAAGGGCTGCGTGCCGAGAAAGATGACTGGATCCGGATCGTCATGACCCAGCTGGAACTAATGGGGCTGCCGCCGCTTAAACTGCCCTGGGTTGCTGCACGCCATGTGGATGCGAATTGTGATCATATTCATATCGCGCTGGCACCCACCACCTTCTTGGGGGAGCCCCTGAAGCCTGTGCTGACACGCGCACAAACGGATCGCAATCATCAAACCATGGCCAAGCTTTTGGACCTGCCAGTGCCGGAATATTTTGATCCAGGTTTCCCAACGCTGCGCCCGCCTACCCCCAAACGCAAACTGAAATCGCGCAAAGCGATATGTCTGCATAAAGCCTTAGGTGAAATCTTTGCTACGGACCCGCCAGTTTCCCTCGAAGCGCTGTCCAACCGGTTACAGGATCGCACCGAGCCGATCGCGCTGATTGACATCAACAATTGCCACGGGAAGCCGAGCTATCTGTTCAAAACTCCCTATGGAGATCTGCCCGGCGGGGCATTGGGCATCGCATGGGAGCCGCGTCACCTGCGCGCTCGCATTGAACTTGCCATGGCCCTCGCCGTCGCCCGCATCACGCTCGCCCTTAAACCAATCCAAGCCAAACTGAAGGACCTGTCAAATGCCGCAAGAGCCGAAATCACTGCTTCCGAAAACGCGCTTCAATATCCTCTCGAGCCTGTGGAAATCGATCGACGAAAAGACCGATCGCCTGTTGCCCCTGCTGGAACTCCTCAAACTGATGAAGACGGAAAGCTCGGAGCTGGGGAAACAACTTCTGGAAGCGCTCTCGTTGCTGAACGAGGAACTGCGCCTGAACCGGGAGCTCCGGCACAAGCAGGTGGACGCCCTGAAGGCGAGCTTAGATCAGCAGAAGAATCTAATGGAAAGATTGGACGCGATCGACGCGAAACAGGACAAACTGCTGAAAACCATGAACATCCCGATGGACTGATGTTCGGCGCATGGCTGGCCCGCACGCTTGCCCTGTTAAGCGCGAATGTTCGTAGATGGCGCTGGCAGCGATTGCCCGACCAATTGGCGATAAGTGTAGATTTTCCAGCGGGAGATCGGGCCATTATATCCGCCCAAGGCGTGAGGGTCATTCAGGATGGGCCAGATGCCACGCGTCTCTCATCGCTCTATGAAGCCCGGGATACGCCAAACACCGACGAATCCGAAACGTCCCTTCCAGCACCGTCTCCCTATGACGATGGGCCGGGGTTGTAATGCAAAGGAAGCGTCTCAGTTAAGCCTTGGAGCATCAAGCTCAGCTTACACTGAATCTCGCGTTGATCCTTGGCCATGAACATCTACTTCTTCCCAATCCTGGGAGTTTAAAGGAAATGTCCCGCGAGTAACCGCATATTTACAGTTATACGAACCTCGCGGATCACATCCATCCGCGCCATGCCTTGCCCGACAAGCACCTCAACCTGCCGAAACTTCGTGACAATCTCTTCTGGCTTGTGCCGTTGCGTAGCCAATCTGGTCCTCCGTTTTCCTAAACATTACGGCGGACCACCGCAATAGGGGAGGACCACCGCATCGCGCCAGCTTCCGTTGTGCAAGGGGGGCATTTTGCACGCCGATAGGGAGTCAGTATTCGGCGCCGATTGACAGTCAAAGGCTGCGTCCGCACAAGGTCGGAGGAAAGATCGCGCGGCCTGAAAGAGTGCCCCGAAAACGCGAAAAGCCCCCCGACCGGCGTGAGCGATCCGGGGGCTGTTCCCTTGAGAGATCGCGAGCCGCTAGGCCAATCAGGCGGACTTGCGCGCGTCTCCAGCGCGTATCGCAAGCCAGTCTTCGAGCCACAGGGTCGACAGCGTGCCGGAGATGACGTCGGGCGCGGCCAACAAGGCGGCGTGAAGGCTCGCTGTGGTCGGATTCGGACCGATCTCCAGTTCGCCTAGAGCGCCTGCGAGCCTCGCCAAAGCCCTGTCGCGCGTGCGATCCCACACGATGAGCTTCCCGAGAAGCGAGTCGTAATAGGGCGGGATGGTATCGCCTTCGCTCACGCCGGTGTCGAAGCGCACGCCGGGGCCACCCGGAACTGTCAACTTTTCAAGAACGCCGGGCGCCGGGAAGAAGCTCCTGTCCGGGTCCTCGGCGTTGATGCGCACTTCGATGGCATGGCCCTGCGCCGTGATCTCCTCCTGCGCGAGCGACAGCTTGGCACCGCCCATAATGAGAAGCATCTCGCGCAGAATATCAACACCGGTGATCATCTCGGTGATTGGATGCTCGACCTGGATGCGCGTGTTCATTTCGATAAAGTAGAACGACTTTCGGTCCATGTCGTACAGATATTCCAGCGTCCCTGCCCCGCGGTAGGAAACGCCTTCGGCCAAGCGCACCGCGGCGGCGCAGAGAGCGGCACGCACATCATCTGGCAGGGCGACGGCCGGCGCTTCTTCCCAGACCTTCTGGCGGCGGCGCTGAAGGGAGCATTCCCGCACGAACAGATGCACCGCGCGGGTTCCGTCGCCGAGGATCTGCACCTCGATA
>NZ_CAJYBT010000054.1 GCF_913064665.1 uncultured Thioclava sp. | reverse complement strand
TCACCAGCGATTTCGCCTCTTGCAGATAGAGCAATTCCATCGCCAGATCGGCGGGCGAAAAATCGCGCTCGGTCAGGGCAAATGTCGCAACAGCTTCCTGCAGATGAAATCCGAAACTGAGGTTGATCAACGTCCCGTGCTTACCGGCAGGGCCAAGTGCAAAAGCCTCTCCGCGCAGGCCAATCGCTGGTTGAGATATCAAGGTCAGGTGCACCATGCGCTCATTGGCAATCGTTAGCAGCGAAGCGCCGCAATCCCCCACGCGCGTCTCGCCCCCCACGGCGGTACGATCACAGCCTTCAGCCTCGGCGCAGGGTTCAATCCGGTCTTGTCGACGCCCTACGCGAAAATGCCGGGAAAAGGGTTGATCCAGCAGCGCCTGACCACCCAGAACCTTGTGCAAGGTTGGCCCCATCGCACGGATTTTGCCTTGAAGATCCACCCAAAGAAACATTGGCAGCAGCGCGCCAAGCATGGGCAAATTCAGCCGAAATTCGTGTTCCGAACCAAAGAGTTTCGCGGCAGCGTCCGAGGCCGCTTTGCCCGAAGTTGAGGGCACGGCATCACCTTCACAAGTTTGTGGCTGCAATTCGTTCACATCTCTGCTCCCGCTGCATCAGAGAGATCGAACGAGCGTCCACGCGCATAAGAAGAATCAAGCAATCGCACCTCAAGGGCCTCCCCCTGAACACTCTCATGCACGGTCTCGATCAAATCGATGAGCACAAGGGCTCCGTAGTCATCCGCCATCGCGCGCAAAACCCCGGCGAAAACTGCCCCCCAACCCGGCGACGCACCATGCACACTAAGCGAATAATGCCCGTCCCCAAGGCCATGCAGAGTGAGTTCTGGCAGCTTCAAATCCTCTAGTGCAAGCTGCGTTCGCCCCTGCAACTCATTGAGAGAGCGCAAAAAATCAACGTAATCTCGACCGCCATAGCGCAGCAACCTGCGCACGGATTCGCGGGTACTCAGATAGGTGCCAAGGTCTTCAAGCAGGTCAAACCGACGCCGCGCCAGGGTCTGACAGGCCGCATCAAGCAGCCTGTCGGTCAGGCCATCCTCATAGCTCAGCATCGGCTCAAACCCATCGGGCGAGACTTCGGCGCGACACGCGACGGCGCGCCAAATTTCCTCACCGAACGTGTCGGTCAGAAAATTCTGAATCGAGCGATTGACCAGTCCAAGCATAGCACCTCCGATGGCCCATGCTACGCACTCCAAGTTAAAAAAGCCCGAATGGATCTGAGGTTAGCGCAGCTGAGGCACCAAAGTCTTCCCGCCCGCCTGCAGCGCAGAAATCCCGCTTGGCACAATCTGGAACTGTCCCTGCGCAATCGCCGCAATCACCGCACCCATGGTACCATTCTTGCCAGAGATTGCGCGCAGCGCACCGCCATCAACCCAATGATCTTTCATGAGATAATAGAAACGCACGGGGGCGTAAGACCCATCGTCGCGCACCAGAATCGCCTCATTGCCGGGCAGATCAGGGCGCAGGTCGGCCATCACAAGGGCACAGCTTGGCTGCGCCTGCGTGCCGGGCGCGCACAGGGCTGACTGCGGCCATCCATTATCATTGGCGATTGCCTGCAACAAAGCCTCGGGGATCGCCGGAGCACCGGGAGGCAGCGCAATCAGCGCACGCAAATCGGCAAGCTGCGCAGCCCCGACATCGGGCTGCGCGGCGCCGTTCAACGTCGCCACAGATGACAAAGCACGCGCCAGCGCCGGATCACCCGAAGCCCGCGTCCGCAGAGTCGCAATTCCGTTTTGCCCAGCCTTTCCCCAGTTTTGCGCCATCTCATAAAGGGGCAAATCCGCAGGCCGGATGGCCCCTGCCTCATAGCGCGCGATTTGAGATTTCGTCGCAATCCGATTGGCATCAATCAACGGCGTCAGCCACGCGACCGCCATTGCAAGCAAAGCTACAGCCATTGCGATATTGACGCGGCGCACCCGCGCCATCCAATTCCGCCCGCGCAGCACTGCAACGGCATATCCAATCCCATAACCCGCGATCAAAACGATCAGCACACTCTGTGCGACCCGCGCCGGAGTCCAGCCAAGATCGGAGATGGAGCGCCAGGCCGACCACGCGCTCACCGCTGCCAGCAGCGGCAAAATCAACGCAAGCCCCAGCGTCGAGAGCCGCAAGATCGGGGCAACGACGGCCTCAAAATCTTCTCGCTCGACCGCGACCGACACCAGCAAAATCGCTGCCAAAGAGATCGCGATCAAGGTAGTGGCATGTGAGAATCCAACAGCATCAATCGCCCCGGAATTCAGCACCAACCCCAGCAGGAACAGCACAACCACGACCATCACCACCGGCAGCAACAACCGCAACAGGCGCAGCAGTAAGAAGGGCGAGATCATCTCTTCCAGCTCGGTCACAACGGCTAGCCCCAGCCCCAGCACCGCCCCGGACAGGCCAAGCGCCAGCCAATCCAGTCGGAAAATCTGGCGTAACAGGTCAATGCCAACGCTCTCCAGCAGTTGCGAGGACAGATACAGCAGCAGCCAAACCACGGCGAGAAACAACCAAGCCGCGCCGTAGCGCACCACGATATTCCACGCATGGGTAAACAGCGCAGGATAATCCGCCCACCGAGTGAGCCCTTGCTGCGCGACCACCATTGCAAAGGGCATCGGCACAGTGGCCAGCACAAACAGGGCCAACATCGAGAAATCCATCTGCCCCATCAGCGTTTCGCCAAAGACTAATCCACCCGCCTGCCACCACCCCAACAGCGTGGCCGGGATCGCGATCAACACGGCGGCAAGCCCCGCCTTTCGCGCTCCAATCTCCCCCAGCATCGCCAGACCGGTCCCGAAAAACACCGTGCCCGCAATCGCGAGCGTGAAAATTCCCCGCGCCCCCAGCAGGCCAGTTGCAAAACCACCCTCTTGCAGGGCCCAGAAGAAGAGCCCCGCCAAAGCACCTAAAAGGATGTGCTGTAAACGACTATGCATCGCAGCCTCCTGTGTTGAGCCGCGCCAACCAATCGGGCAAAGCGCCAATATCGGCCAAGACCACATCGGCCTCTGGGGCCAGTTCGTCGTGCTTGGCCGGTCCGGTCAATACCGCCACCGCGCGCATCCCGGCCGCACGTGCGGCGTGCAGATCATGCAGGCTGTCCCCCACCATCACCACCGTTGCCGGATCAAGCCCCAACTGATCCGCAAAGGCCAGCAGCGGACGCGGTGTCGGCTTGGCGCCATGCCCGCTATCATAACCGATAATCACGTCGAAAAGCGCAAGCACCCCGGCTTGACCGGCATGCGCGCGCGCCGTGCCCTCGGAATCATTGGTGCAAATCCCCAACCTCAGGCCCTGCGCGCGCAAATCGCTCAGGTAAGGGGCAAGCGGCACGGGGGCGACCAAAGGCACATCTTGAGCCGCCTGATCCAGCTGCACAATCAGCTCGGCGCGCTCACGCCCGGGCAAAAGCGGCAAAAGCAGATCCGCCGCCTGCGCCACAGTGCCCGCAATGATCGGTGAGGCAGGATCAAACCGCGCCTGCACAAGATCAAAGGCAATCGCATCGGCCAATTCGTTCAAATGAGCCTCGTCACGCGCCAGTTCAGCCAGCTGCGCGCACGCCCACACCCCCCAGGTCGCATCGAAATCAAAGAGGGTTCCATCCTTGTCAAACAGGATCGCCCGAACTTTCTGTGCGTTCATCGCCTTGCCCTCCCCGGCCCGCGTTCTGCTCAGACCATGGCCTGCCCAGTTTGCGCGCAGACTGCCCGCTTGGCTTGCTCAGGTCCAGTGCCGCTGATCGCCGCGCCCCAAAACCATGCGCGCTCCGGGTAACTCTTCGGGGACCACCTCCAGATCAGCGGCGCAATCGAGCACCCACTGATCGTTGAGCAAGATATAATCAAGCACACCACACAGGAAATCGGGATCGCCCGCCTGAGCGCGCAGATCCTCCTGCGTCGCTCCGGTATGGGCCAAAAAACCGTCGATCAGCGTTTCTTGCGACACCAACCAGCCCAGCGCGCGGATCGCAAGAACATGCGCGAATTCTTGCCCCATCTTGAGCCCCCCTTGCTATTCGAAACGCTTTGTTAACTTATTGCTCTATATCTTCAAGTGACTGACGAACAGTCTTGGTTTGTAGCAGAGGAACCCATGGCGGGATCCATTCTCATCGTTGATGACGTGTCCACGAATCGCATCGTGCTCAAAGCGATGCTTTCGGGTGCGCGCTATACGACAAGTCAGGCGGCCTCCGGGGCACAGGCGCTTGCAGTCGCGGCCGCCGAACAACCCGGGCTGGTCCTACTTGATGTAGATCTGCCCGATATGACCGGGATTGAGGTCATCACACGGCTGCGTGCCGACCCCGCGACGCGGCGTATCCCGGTCGTTGCCGTGACCACGCATACCACGCCCGAAATGCGCTTGGATCTTTTGCGCGCGGGGGCCAACGAAATTCTGGCCAAGCCGTTCAACGAATTGCTGATGCTCGCACGGTTGCGCAGCTTGCTGCGTGAACATGGCACAGATGCCGAATTCGCCCTGCGCGAGGCGACCTGCCGCGAACTTGGCTTTGCCGAGGCGCGCAACGAATACACCTCGCCCGCACGCGTTGCCATGATCGCCGCACAGCCTGAAATGGCCCTGCGCTGGAAAAACGCGCTCAGCCAACAGATGCCTGACGACATGATTGAGGTGCTCAGCCAGGAAAAGGCGCTCGCACGCGCGAGCAGCACTGCCGCGCCCGATATTTTCATGATCGAGGCAGATCTGGCACGACCGAGCGAAGGGTTGCGGCTGATGTCGGAATTGCGCTCGCGCTCTGAAACGCGCGATGCGGTGATTGTCATCGCCACCAGCCCCAGCGCCGTTGAATCGCAAGCCACCGCCCTTGATTTGGGCGCCAATGATCTTGCCTTCACCAATATTTCGTCGCCCTTTGCAGCGCAGGAAACCGCGCTGCGCCTGCACAGCCAATTGCGCCGCAAACGGGCGCTGGAACGGCAGCGCGAAACGCTGGATGAGGGGCTGCGACTGGCAATGGTCGACCCGCTCACCGACCTTTATAACCGCCGTTATGCCAGCACCCATCTGGCGCGGCTGGCCGAACATGCGCTGCGCACCAAGCGTCCCTTTGCGGTGATGCTGCTTGATCTCGATCGGTTCAAATCCGTCAACGACACCTTTGGCCATACCGCTGGGGATGAGGTACTTACAGAGGTCGCCTCACGGCTGCGCACCAATCTGCGCGCGGTTGACCTGATCGCCCGGATCGGCGGCGAGGAGTTTTTGGTGGCGATGCCCGACGCCGCGCTGGAAGAGGCGCGCGCAGCGGCGGAACGCTTGCGCCAAGTGATCGAAAGCACCCCGGTGCAATTGCTTGACGGGCGCACTCTTTCGGTGACGATCTCCATCGGGTTGGCCATTGGCGGCACGACCCGCGACAACCCTCAGCTCTTGGTCGATCAGGCAGATACCGCCTTGCTGGGCGCCAAGGCGACCGGGCGCAATCAGGTCAGCGTGGCCCGGGCTGGCACTGCCGCCTGAGACAACGAAAAACGCCCGGTTTGCAAAACCGGGCGTTGATGTGTGAGTGAGTGGGCCTCAGTCAGGCGCGCCATTCGCAGGCGGCGCGCCTTGGCGCTCGCGCTTCTCATTGCGATCACGACGATTGTCCAAACGCTGCACATCCTGCTGCAAGCGCTGCGCGAATGCTTGGCGCTGCTGCTCAGTCATCGCCTCGATCCGCTCAAAAATCAGCGTATCGCCAATCTGCACCCGGGCAGCCGTGCGGGACTGGTGGCGGGCGAGAATTTTCTCGACCTCGTCACGATTCCACGGCGTGATCGCCAGCGCGTCGATCAGCGCAATCATATCGGCACGCGACTGTCGCCGCATATCGCGAAACTCACTGCCACGCTTCTGCGCCGATTTGCGCAGCGCATCGCGGTCTTCCTTGCTCAGCGCCTCGGTGAAGGCCCCAAGCGTCACATCGCGCACCACCGCGCGCGGCGGATGGCGCTGATGTCCCATGATGCCGCCCACAATCACCCCGACAATCAGCAGGTTAAGCGTGACCGACCCGATCAACGCCCAGCGCAGCCCGCGGCAATTTCCAGCCCCCGTCATGGCCATCAAAACCCTCCATCATCCACAAAAGCGAGCGTCTCGCTCACTGGCATCAAGTTGACTGTGCCGAGATTTTCACTGCCTTGCCAGTAGCTTGAAGTCAGCGTCCCCATTTGATCCGCGCCGATAAAGCCAATCCAAAGCCCCGCCAAACCGGCCGTGACCAGCCCGCCCATCGCGCCCCAGCCGCCAAAGACCGAACGCAGCGCCTGCAAAACGCCCAAACCACGCGCACGCTCTTGGCGCGGCAATTGGGCTGCGGCTGCGGGCAGATCAAAACCGGCTTGCACCTCCAAGGCGCCCTCCACCACCCGCGCTAGAAAGGCGGGGTTCGGGTCACCGATTTCGTCTTTGGCCTGCGCCAAGAGCGCATCCACCAGCGCGTCTTCGTGACGTTGCATTGTCTCGCGATCCAATTTCTTGTCAGTCATCGCCAAACCCCAATTCTTCGCGCCGCCCAGCCAGCAGCTTTGCCAAAGCGCGTTTCGCACGCGCTGTCAGACTTTCTACGGCTTCAACCCCGGTTTCCATCGCTTCCGCGATCTCGGGATTGGACAAACCGTCAATATGTCGCAGCGTCACCGCAAGCCGCTGGCGGTCCGGCAGTTGTGCCAAAGCCGCGTCCAGCGCCGCCATCCGGTCGCGGCGCATCATCTCATCCAGCACCGAGGGGCTGTCATCGGCGACCTCCGGAGCGTCGTCGAGACTGCTTCCGCGCCGCTTACGTAGCCGATCTGTCGCCAGATTGCTAACCACCCGGTAGAGCCAGGTTGAAACCTTGGCCTCCCCGGTGCGCCACTCTGGTGCGATTTTCCACAGCCGCAACAACGCCTCTTGGGCGACGTCTTCGGCCTCGGCCCCGTCGCGCAACATCCGCATCGCCAAACGATAGGCCAACGGCCCCAGCCGAAGCGTCAAAGCACGCGCGGCCGCCGGGTCACCCTCGGCGTACAGCTCCAGCAGAGCTTCGTCAGACCTGTCATTCATCGCATCAAGCGCCATATCTCTTCCGCCAAACGCCTAGCGCGGATTTCGTGGTCGCGCAATCGAGGCAAAACACCGGGAGCGCGCTTGGCGCTCCCGGCGATTGGTCCCCGCAAAACGGATCAGTTGTTACCGTCGGGTTGCTGCCAAGGCTTGCCATCAGGGCCATTTTTTGGGCCATTCCCGTCACGGTCGCCCATCTTGCCATGTCCCCCCATCTTGCCGTGTTGGCCCATCTTGCCGTGGCCACCGCGCTCGTGCTTGCCGCTATGCTTGCGATCATCGCCCATACGCTGGCGCATCATCTTGCGCGCCGCCTGCAATTCATCTGCGCTCAGAACGCCGTCATTGTTGCGATCAATACGCTGGAACATCTGCATCGGCAGCGGGCGCTCGATCAACTCTGCGGCTGACAATTCCCCGTCACCATTGACATCTTGGGCGGCAAACCGCTGCGCCACACGCGCCTCGATCCGGGTTTTTTCCTTGGCCAGCTCAAAATTGACCAACTCATCCTTCGAGATCATACCGTCGCCATTGGCATCCAGGGCCTTGGCATCCGCCGCCCGTTTGGCTTGGATCTCTTCCAGCGAGATCGCGCCATCGCCATTGGTATCCACCTCGTTCATGGCAAAGCCAAAGAAACCGCCATCTTTCATCATCGGGCGTTTGCCAGCTTTGGGCGGGGTTGCGGGCGTTGCGGCCTGTGCCTGATCCGTGGTCGTCGCTTGATCTTGCGCGATTGCGGGCAAGGTGAATGCAAGGCTGGTGCCTGCCAAAAGGGCTGCGATGATGGTTTTTCTGCTCATAAGTTTCATTGCTTACTCTCCATTTGGATCGGTTTGACGGCGTATTTCTTGCCGTCGATGCAAGACAAACGCGCCATTCACGCGCTTCCGTCGCCCAATCGCGCGCCCTCACGCAGCCGTGATCGTTTGGCGAGGCTTCCCAAGCGCGCCGATCAACGCCATATTGGGTCACGCAGCCTGCAGGAGAATGCTGGGCGGGAGAGTTGGTATGTATGAGGATGACTTTGTTGACGACCGCCCGATCGGGCGCGCGATGTTGCGCGGGCTGGCGTGTCGCTGTCCGGCATGCGGCAAGGGTCGTGTCCTAAGTGGCTATCTGAAGGTGCGCGACACCTGTCCAAAGTGCCATGAAGACCTGTCGCATCAACGCGCCGATGACGGGCCGGCCTATCTGACGATCCTGATCGTGGGGCATTTGATGCTGCCGCTGATGGCCGCCGCCTTTATTGCTTACCGTCCGGAACCTTGGCAGATGATTGCGCTTTTCGGCACGGCCACGATTGTGCTGTCGCTGGTGTTATTGCCGCGCATGAAGGGGCTGATGGTGGCCATCCAGTGGTCGCGCCGGATGCATGGCTTTGGCGAAAGCGAGATTGTGCATGACTGACGCCACCCTCGCGCCGCCGCTCGACAAAACAGCGCTGCGCGACGCCGCAAGTGTGATCGTTTTGCGCCGTGAGGCCGACAGGCCCGCGCGCGTCTTGATGGGGCAGCGGGGCGCCGGCGCGGCCTTTATGCCCTCAAAATATGTATTTCCCGGCGGAGCGTTGGATCATGGCGATTGGGCAGTGCCACTGGCCGCGCCCTTGCCTGAAACCGATGCGAGCCGCCTTGAGGCCGACGCGCCTGACGGCATCGCCCCTGCTTTGGCCGCTGCCGCCCTGCGTGAGTTGTGGGAAGAAACCGGCATGATCCTTGGCCAGCGCGCGCCTTGGCCCGCCGACGTACCCTCCGACTGGCAAGGCTTCGCCGATCTCGGATTTCTCCCCTCAGCCGCCGATCTGCGTTTCGTGTTTCGCGCGATTACGCCACCGGGCCGTCCGCGCCGCTTTGATGCGCGCTTCTTTCTGGTGGATGCGGGCGCGATCTGGGGTGACCCCGATGATTTCTCGCGCGCCTGCGATGAGCTGTCTCATCTGCATTGGGTGCCGCTTACCGAGGCGCGCGCGCTCAACCTGCCCTTCATCACCGAGGTGGTGCTGGCCGAAATCTCGGCCCTTTTGCAAACCGATCACGCGATCGCAACGCCTGCCAGCGTGCCGTTTTTCGACAATCGCGGCCCTGCGTCAGAATTTCGCCGCATCGGCGCCTAGCGCGTTCCCGCCAGCACGATCACCACCAACGAGCCCACGACAAGCGCGATGCCAAACCCCTCGCGCCGATGCAGCCGTTCGTGAAACACCAACACCGAGACGAGCAACGTGAACACGATTTCCACCTGCCCAAGCGCGCGCACATAAGCCACGTTTTGCAACGAAAATGCTGTAAACCACCCGGCAGAGCCCAGCACTCCGGCAATTCCCACCAGCACCGTGCGCCGCCATGCGCCCAGCACGCGGCGTAATTCTCCGGGTTCACGCAGCCGTAAATACAGCCCCATGCCAATGCTTTGCGCGAAGGTGGCGCAGGCCAGCGCGATGATCGCGCGGGCAAAAAACTCCAGCGGTTGCAGCTCGAGCGTGGCACCGCGATAGCAGATCGAGGACAGCCCAAACAGCGCCCCCGCGCCCACACCATAGGCCGCCGCGCGCAGATTGATCCGTGCCACACCGGGCTGCTTGGTCAGCAACAGCACGCCCACCATCCCGATCAGGATACCAAGCCAGCCCAGCGGCCCCACCCATTCGCCCAGAAGGACTGCGGAAAATAGCGCGACCTGCACCGTCTCAGTCTTGGTAAAGGCCACCCCGACCGCAAAATTGCGCATCGAAAACAGCGCCACAGTCAGGAAGGTGGCCGCCACCTGTGCTGCGCCGCCTGCCAGGATGAAACCCCAAAACGCGGCACTCAGATGCGGCCAAGGCGTGCCGGTCAGACCAAGGAAGCTTACGGCAACCAGCGCCGCAAGCGGAAAGCCAAACAGAAACCGCGAAAACGTGGCCCCGCCCACCGAAAGCTGTGCCCCTGCCAGCAGCTTTTGCAGCATGAACCGGAACGTTTGCACTGCTGCGGCAAACAGCGTCACCCAGACCCACAGATGCGCGGGCGCTGCGGTCATGGGGTGATTTTCGCCAGATCATAGCCGTTGAAATCAAGCACCTCGCGCGCCGCTTTCAATAGATCGGGCCGCGCGGGGGATTGGCGCGACAAGATCATGCCCCAGCGCCCCGAGGGCGTGCCGAGCGCCGCGATCCGATAGTCCTGATCGACCCACATCACGAAAATCGGCTCCCCTCCGAACCCAGTGCGCGCCGCCAGACGCCCGCCCGGCCCCGTCAGCACAACGCGCTCATCTACCGTTTGGGCGCTGAGGGCGCAGGCCGTACCGGTGACGTGATAGGCGCCCACGCCATCCCACGCCCAGTTTTGCTGACCCGAACAGCCCGGCACGCCGCTGGCAACCACCTGCCACGTGCCGCCAAATCGTGCGCTGTCAAACAGCGATGCGGATGAGATCAGCGCTTTGGGGTCGCGCAGGCTTGTCGAGGGCTCGGGCGCGCACCCTGCCAGCGCGGCCAAGCCGATCAAAACCCATATCAGTTGACGCATGTTTTCATCGGATAGCCCGCCTCGGTTATGACCTCATTGCAGCCCAAAAGCGGCGTCACGGGCGCGCAGGTGCCAGAGCGCGCAAGACACGCCCCCTCGCACTCGCTTGCAGAGTGACAGGATTTACCACTGTCGCGCGTCTCATGCTGACAGAGAAAGCCGCTCTGATATTGCGCCCAAGTCCCGCCCTTGGCCACGCAGTTGAACTTTTCGGCGTCCTGTTTTTCTTGCCCCACAAGCGGCAGTTGCGCGCTGGTGTCAGATCCGCGCAGACCATCAAATGGCTTGCAGCCCGCCAAAGCGAGCCCCACGGCCATGATCACGATCGCCGCGCGCATCAGTAGGGCATCGGCAGGTCGTGGTGCAGCACTGCGATTTTGTCGAGCAGCTCTTTGGGCAGCGTCAGATCAGCCGCATCCAGATTTGGCCCAAGCTGTGCCAGCGAGGTCGAGCCAATGATCGGGATCGACGGGAACGGGCGGTTCATCACCCAGGCAATCGCCATCGTGATCGGGTTCAGCCCGGCCTCTTGCGCAAGCGCCACATAGGCATCGGCAATGTTGAAGGCGCGCGGATTGGCGCGCCCGCCTAGATTGTGATTGAGCGCGCGGCGGGTGCCTTCGGGCGTGGTATCGCCGGAATATTTTCCGCTCAGAATACCGGCGGCAAGGGGCGAATAGGCCAGCAGCGTGACCTGTTCCTGTTGGCCCAATTCTCCCAGATCAAGATCGTAATAGCGACACATCAGCGAATATTCGTTCTGGATCGCCTCCATCCGCGGCCCCTTGCCTGCCGCGGCTAATGCCAGCCATTGCGCGGTGCCCCAAGCGGTCTCGTTCGACAGGCCAACGGCGCGAATTTTGCCCTCATTGACCAGATCGTTCAGCGTGGCCAGACAGGCTTCCATATCGTTCAGAACAGCCTCTTTCGTGGGCTGTTTCGAGGGATCAAAGCGCCATGATTTACGGAAGTGATACGAGCCGCGATTGGGCCAATGCAGCTGATAAAGATCAATATAGTCGCTTTGCAGCCGTGTCAGCGAGCTATCCACCGCCTGACGGATCCGTTCGGGCGAGATTGCAGGCCCGCCCGGGACCGCATTGCTGCCCTCACCGGTGATCTTGGTCGCAATCACCAGATCGTCGCGCTTGCCGCGCTTTGCCAGATAGGCGCCGATGATCGTCTCGGTATCGCCCGCCGTCTCGGCGCGCACCGGATTAACCGGATACATCTCGGCGGTGTCGATGAAATTCACCCCCCGCTCCAGTGCCATGTCGATCTGAGCATGCCCTTCGGCTTGCGAATTCTGAGTGCCCCAGGTCATTGACCCGAGACAGATTTCCGACACCATGATTCCGCTGCGGCCCAGTTCCAGCTTGCGCATTCGCACGTCCCTTCTGTTCGTTTCGCGCGACCCTGCCAGAGCACCGATGTAAGGTAAAGGTCCGCGGCCTATTCGACCTGATCAATCCAATCGCCATAGCCTTCGGCCGCCATCTCCTCGAGCGGGACAAAGCGCAGCGAGGCGGAGTTGATGCAATAGCGCAAGCCCCCCTG
This sequence comes from uncultured Thioclava sp., assembly GCF_913064665.1. Lineage (GTDB taxonomy): Bacteria > Pseudomonadota > Alphaproteobacteria > Rhodobacterales > Rhodobacteraceae > Thioclava > Thioclava arctica. The sequence goes on along the minus strand of NZ_CAJYBT010000054.1, from coordinate 8,745 downwards.
ATCGCGCGGCCCGTCAGGGAACACATGGCCCAGATGGCTGTCGCCGTTCTTGGAACGCACTTCGGTGCGCACCATCCCAAGCGAGGCATCGCGCAGCTCGACAACGTGATCGGACACCAGCGGCTTGGTGAAAGACGGCCAGCCACAGCCAGATTCAAATTTTGTCGAGGACGCGAAAAGCGGCTCGCCCGACACCAGATCCACATAGATGCCGCGCGCCTCGTTTTCGGTATATTCGCCCGTCCACGGCCGCTCAGTGCCGTTTTGTTGGGTGACGCGGAATTGTTCGGGGGTCAGCGCCGCCAGCGCTGCCTCGGATTTTTGCCATTTGCTCATAATCGCACTCCCTTTCGAGCATGATCTAGGGGCGCAGGGCGCGCTGAAAAGCCCTGCACATGTGTTTTACTCGCTTCACATCCGCTTGCGCCCTATCTTTTGGGCAGGAGGAATTCACCATGACCACGCCCGCCCCCCGCGCCGACCTGTCCACCCACCGCGTCGAGAACCAGCCTCCCGCGCGCGGCGACACGGACCTTTGGGCCAGCGATGCGCCGCTGCGCGAGGCGATTGCCCGCGAGGGTGGTCAACCCGCGCCCCTTGCCGAATATGGCGCAGCCTTGGGCACGGTCGAGATGCGCCAAGCCGCCCGCGACGCCAATACCTGCTCGCCGAAAATGCATCTGTTCGATGCCGGGGGGCGCAGGCTGGACGAGGTGCATTTCCATCCCGCCTATCACCAATTCCTCGACCTTGGCATCGCGTCTGGCTATTGCGCCACCGCGTGGCAGGGTACGCCCGGTGGCCATACGACCCACGCCGCGATGGTCTATCTGGCCTCGCAGGTCGAACCCTCCACCTGTTGCCCGATGACCATGAGCTATGCGGCTTATCCGGCGCTGGCCGCCTCACCCGATCTCGCCGCAATCTGGCAGCCAAAACTGACCACGCGCCGCTATGATCCCTCCTTGCGCCCGGTGCGCGAAAAACTGGGTGTCACGCTGGGTATGGCGATGACGGAAAAGCAGGGCGGATCGGATGTGCGCGCCAACACGACGCGGGCCGAACCCGCAGGCGATCACTGGCGGCTTACCGGGCATAAGTGGTTTTGCTCGGCGCCGATGTCGGACGGGTTCCTGACACTGGCGCAAACGCCCGCTGGCCTGAGCTGTTTCCTCGTTCCGCGCTGGCTGGAGGGCGCGCGCAACGCAATCCGTATTCAGCGCCTCAAGGACAAGCTGGGCAATCGCGCCAATGCCTCGGCCGCGATCGAATATGAGGGGGCCGAGGCCTATCTGCTGGGCGAGGAAGGCCGCGGCGTCGCTACAATCATCGAAATGGTGCATCACACGCGGCTCGATACCGCGATGGCGCCCGCCGGGCTGATGCGCGCCGCGATTGTCGAGGCCCATCACTGGGCAACCCATCGCAGCGCCTTTCAACGCCGACTGATCGACCAGCCACTGATGCGCGCCGTTCTGGCCGATCTGGCGCTGGATTGGGAAGGCGCGCTGGCGCTGGGGCTGCGGGTGGCGCGCGCCTATGACGGCCCAACGCCCGAGGATCGTGCCTTTGCCCGGATCGCAGTCGCCTTGGCGAAATATCTCAGCAACAAGCGCTGCCCGATCGTCACCTATGAGGCGATGGAGTCGCTTGGCGGCATGGGCTATGTCGAAGATACGCCGATGCCGATGCTCTATCGCGAGGCGCCGCTTAACGGCATTTGGGAGGGTTCGGGCAATGTGATTTGTCTCGACATCCTGCGCACGCTAGCGCGCGAACCGCTGGCCGCAGAGGTCTTGCGCGTCGAATTGGCGGCCGCCAGCGGCAGCGATCCGCGCTATGACGCGGCGCTTCAGGCGCATGTCGCGCGCTGGCCTGCGCTGCCGCCCGAAGCCGAGGCGCGCTGGTTTGTCGAGCGACTCGCGCTGTTGCTGACCGCCTCGCTTTTGATCCGCCACGCCCCCGCAGTTGTTTCCGACGCCTTTGTCACCACACGCATTTCTGGCGAGGCGGGGCGCACGACCGGTGCGATGGCGGGTCATGATGTGTCCGCTATTCTCGAACGGATCGCGACCCGGTAGGGTGGAGCCTCCGGCGGGAGTATTTTTAGCTAGATGAAAGGGGGGGCGATGAGCGAAGACCGTTATCTGATCCGCGCCGAGGAGATCTCGGCGATGGCAGGGCTCGCCAAGACGCATTTTCTCAATCCTAACGCGCGGCGGATCAACAAGAGCTTGGGCGACATGACCGGGCTGACCGGCATCGGCGTGCATATCATCGAGGTCGCGCCCGGCTGCGAGAGCACCGAATTTCACGCCCATCACCATGAGGATGAGGCGATTTTCGTGTTATCGGGCAGCGCCACGGCGCGGATCGGCGAGGCGACCCATCCGATCGGCCCGGGTGATTTCATCGGCTATCGTGCGGGCGGCGCGGCGCATACGATTCTCAACAGCGGGAGCGAGGTTTTGCGCCTGATTGTAGTCGGTCAGCGCCTGCCCCATGACGTGGGCGATTATCCCGACAAGGGCAAGCGCCTCTATCGCAACGCCGACATGGCGTGGCAACTTGTCGATCTGGACGCGATTGAGGAGGTGCAGGCAGGCGCGAAGAAATGAGCCTTACGCGTTGAACAAGAAGTGCAACACGTCGCCGTCCTTGACCTCATAGGTCTTGCCCTCGACGCGGAATTTGCCCGCCTCTTTCGCGCCCGCTTCGCCTTTGCCCGCGATGTAATCATCATAGCCCACGGTTTCGGAGCGGATGAAACCGCGCTCAAAATCGCCGTGGATCACACCGGCGGCTGCGGGGGCCAGCGTGCCTTTGCGGATGGTCCAGGCGCGCGCCTCTTTCGGGCCAACGGTGAAATAGGTTTGCAGGCCAAGCAATTCGTAGCCCGCGCGGATCAGACGATCGAGACCGGCCTCGTGCAGCCCCATCTCTTCGAGGAACATTTCGGCTTCCTCGGCCTCAAGCTGGCTGATCTCCTCCTCGATCTTGGCCGAAATCACCACCGTGCCCGCGCCCTGTTCGGCCGCCATTTTCGCCACCGCTTCGGATTTGGAATTGCCCGCCGAGGCATTGGCCTCTTCGACGTTGCACACAAACAGCACCGGCTTGGCGGTCAGCAATTGCAGCATATCCCAAGCTTTGCGATCATCGGCCGAGACCTCAACCGTGCGCGCGGGACGACCCGCCTCAAGCGCCTCTTTCGCCTGTTCCAACAGGCGCGCGGCGTCTTTGGCATCCTTGTCGCCCGATTTGATCTTGCGCGCGAGGTTCGCCAGCCGTTTTTCAAGACTTTCGAGATCGGCGATCATCAGCTCGGTTTCGATGGTTTCGGCATCGGCGACGGGATCGACACGGCCCTCGACATGGGTCACGTCATCATCTTCAAAGCAGCGCAACACATGGGCGATCGCATCGACTTCGCGGATATTGGCCAGGAATTGGTTACCCAGACCTTCGCCCTTGGACGCGCCTTTCACCAGACCGGCAATGTCGACGAAAGTCATCCGCGTGGGGATGATTTCTTTCGACCCCGCAATCGCCGCCAGCTTTTCAAGGCGCGCATCGGGCACCGCGACCTCGCCGACATTCGGCTCGATCGTGCAGAAGGGGAAATTGGCCGCCTGCGCTGCTGCGGTCTTGGTCAGCGCGTTGAACAGGGTCGATTTGCCCACGTTCGGCAGACCCACGATACCCATCTTGAAACCCATTTCGCCCTCCTGATTACGGCTTGGCGTTTCTTATTCATTGCCCAGCCTTTGCGCAAGCCAGACGCGCAGCCCATTGATTTTCTCGCCCCCATGGCGCAAACCGCCTTGGGATTGACCAGAGGGACGCCATGACTCGCATTGACGCCAAATTCGCCGCGCTGAAAAAACAGGGCAAGAAGGCCTTTGTTTCCTATATCATGGCGGGTGACCCCGATCTGGAAACCTCGCTTGAGGTGATGAAGGGGCTGCCGGGCGCGGGCGTGGATATTATCGAACTGGGCGTGCCCTTCACCGATCCGATGGCCGATGGCCCGACGATCCAGCTGGCCGGGCAACGCGCGCTGGATGGCGGGCAGACGCTGCAAAAGACGCTCGATATGGCGGCTGAATTTCGCAAAAATGATGATACGACGCCGATTGTGCTGATGGGGTATTACAACCCGATTTACAGCCGCGGCGTGGATCGCTTTTTGAGGGATGCGAAAGCGGCAGGCATTGACGGGCTGATCGTGGTTGATCTGCCCCCCGAGGAAGACAGCGAGCTGTGCCTTCCCGCGCAGGCCGCCGGGATCAACTTTATCCGGCTGGCCACGCCCACCACCGATGATGCGCGCCTGCCGAAGGTGCTGCAGAACACATCGGGTTTTGTCTATTATGTGTCGGTTACCGGCATCACCGGCGCGCAAGCGGCGCAAGCTGGCGAAGTCGGCCCCGAGGTCGCTCGGATCAAGGCCAAAACGGACCTGCCCGTGATCGTGGGCTTTGGCATCACCACACCCGAGGCCGCGCAGACCATCGCAAGCGTGGCCGATGGCTGCGTGGTGGGATCGGCCATCGTCAAAGAAATCAGCGCAGGCAAGCCAACAGCCGAAATTCTGAGCTTCGTCGCCAGCTTGGCCAAAGGCGCGCATTCCGCCTAAAAGACATCGAGGACGCTATCGCGGTTATTTTTTGCGCCCCATCAGCCGGTCAAACCAGCCCTTTGCACCCTCTTCGGCATCGTCCCAAGCCTCGCCGGCATCCTCGATGAGCGGGTCGATAGAGCGTTCGCGGAATTGTCGCCACATGGCGCGGATCACCAAGATCAGCACCAGCAGAAGCGTCAAGATGACGATATTCACCCAAGGAATGATGCGCACATCGGGGCCCGCCACGACCTTCATCCCGACTGCATTGGGAAAGATCGTCAGCCAATTCGAGCGCCAGCCATAGCGCGAGACCGACACCCAAACCGGATCAGCCTTGGTCGAAATCAATGATTCGGCCTGTGCCTGAAGGTTTGAACTGTCGAGCTTGAAATAGGGAGGCCAGCCCCAGCCGGTGTCTTCATTGCGAAACACCAACGGCTTGCCATTGGCGCGCACCGTATTGATGAAGCGCACATCCCGGCTGGTTCCCCCCGCCGTGCCGACATCGGGGGCGGCCCAGAAGATCGAGTTCTCGCCGAAATCGACGCGGCGCACTTCGGTGCCCACGATGCGCACGATGTCATGGCGCGGCAGGTTGTAGCTCAGGAAGGTGAAGACGGTGATCGCGACAACCGCCCAGAATCCCCATTTCAAATAGCGCATCTCACCCTCACGCGTAATTCACCAGATAGATAAGCCCCGCCACCAGTGCGATGGGCCCGATATAGACCAGCCAGATCAGCTTGCGCAGCAGGCTGCGTTCGTAATTCTTCAAGCCGATCGCGACATAGATTTCGCGCGGACCGGGGGCGGCACCTGCGGCCTCAGCCTCGGCCCATTCGTCCTCCAGCGCCTCACGGCGCAGCGATCGCGCATAAATTCGCACCAGCCAGAAGATCACGCTCAGCGCGATGAAACCGAGAATCGCCAGTCGGATAAAGCCAAACATCGCCCCTGCTCCTTGCAAGATGCGCCAATCTTACGCGCCAAACGCTGGCCGAACCAGCCACTTACCCTTTTCGCGCGGCCCTCGCCATGCGGATCAGCTTGATCGCGATGGCCGAGGCGGCGACCGGCACAAAGGCCAGCACATAAGTCGCCGCGAACATCTCACGCGGGGCAAAGCCATTCGTGCATGCAGCCTGTTTGGACAAATGCATCACAAACCCCGCCCCGCAAGACGTGCCGGTCATGTAAAAGGCCGGCAGCAACATTCCAATCGGGACAAAGGCCAACAGTTTCAGCCATTCATATTTCGACAGCCACGCGCCGACCGCCACGCAAATCACCAATGCGAAAAGCAAAAACAGGTTCATTTCCATTCCTCCTGTCCCGACACGCTTGCCGGGCTTGCCTCTCGATACCGTGTGCGACGGGCAAACTCCATGCGTTTTCCCTCTTGGAGCGCCCCGTTCGCGGGTCTAGCCTTGCGATATGGATCTAAACACCCGAGTGAAAGCTGCAATCGACAACCGCCGCGACGCGCTGGTGGCGCTGACGCGGGATTTGATCGCGATCCCCACGCTGAACCCGCCGGGGCGCAACTATCTGGAAATCTGCGAATATCTGGCGGCACGGCTGGCGGCGCGCGGTTTCACGACCGAGCTGATCCGCGCAAAGGATGCGCCCGGCGATAGTGACCGCTTTCCACGCTGGAACCTTGTCGCGCGGATCGACGGCGCGCGCCCCGGAGACTGCGTGCATTTCAACTCGCATCACGACGTGGTCGAACTGGGCCATGGCTGGACGCGTGACCCGTTTGGCGGTCAAATCGAGGGCGATCGCATTTACGGGCGCGGTGCCTGTGACATGAAGGGCGGGCTGGCCGCCTCGATCATCGCCGCCGAGGCCTTCCTCGCCGCCTGCCCCGATTTCGCGGGCGCGATTGAAATCTCGGCCACGGCAGATGAGGAAAGCGGCGGTTTTGGTGGCGTCGCCTATCTTGCACAACAGGGCCGATTCGACCCCGCTCGCGTTCAGCATGTGATCATCCCCGAGCCGCTGCACAAAGATCAGATCTGTCTGGGCCATCGCGGGGTCTGGTGGGCCGAGATCGAAACCCATGGCCGGATCGCGCATGGCTCAATGCCGTTTCTGGGCGACAGCGCGATCCGTCACATGGGCGCGGTCCTTGAGGAGATGGAGCAAACTCTGTTCCCGCTTTTGGCCAACAAACACACCGAGATGCCGGTGATCCCCGAAGGCGCGCGCGCCTCTACGCTCAACATCAACTCGATCCATGGCGGCGAACCGGAACAAGACGCCGATTACACCGGCCTGCCCGCGCCCTGCGTGGCTGATCGCTGCCGGATCATTATTGATCGCCGGTTTCTGATTGAGGAAGAGATCGGGCAGGTCAAAGCCGAAATCGCCAATCTGATGGAGCGTGTAAAGGCGCGCAGACCGCAATTTTCCTACGAAATCCGTGACCTGTTTGAGGTCCAGCCGTCGATGACCGACCGCGACGCCCCCATCGTGCGCTCGACCGCCAGCGCGATTGAGGCGGTGCTGGGACGCGAGGCCGCCTATGTCGTCAGCCCCGGCACCTATGATCAAAAGCATATCGACCGGATCGGACGGCTGAAAAACTGTATCGCCTACGGGCCGGGCCTGCTGGAACTTGCCCATCAGCCCGATGAGTGGGTTGGCATTAACGATATGGCCGACAGTGCCAAGGTAATGGCGCTGGTGCTCGCGGAACTCTTGGCGCGATAGGGGGGCGCTGCCCCCGCGCTGACGCGCTCCCCCGGGATATTTCGCGAATTTGGAGGGACAAACGCGTCCAAGCTTCCAAATTCTGAAAATATCCCGGGGGAGGCAGCCAAAGCCGGGGGCAGCGCCCCCCAACCTTGGCGCGCCGAGGCTTTCCTTGCCTGCAAACGGGGTTTCAAAAGGGCAGTGACCCGCCCCGTGCGCTTCCCAATTGCACCTCATGGCGACTGCCCCTGCGCTTCATCCCCGATCCCATGCCCTGGAACGGAAACTGCCGAGATCCATGTGGATCTCGGCAGCCAGGCCGTCTTCGGACTCAGGGTCCGGTAGGAGGGTGATACATCGGACCAAGGCCGCGAGCTCTTCGTTGCCGCGCGCGACGAGATCAGGATCGCCGAGCAACGCTTCGAGATCATGGAGCGCCGCCTCGAAGATCGCGGGGATGTCAGGCGGTATGGCGTCTTTCTCGGCCTGCTGTGTTTCCAAGTGCGCGATCCGATCTTCGAGTGCCGTGATCTCGGCTTTGAGTTCCTTATCGCGCGCACTGTAATCCGCAAAGTCAGCTCCCTTTTCGATTGCGCGCATGATGCCATCGCGCGCCGTGCGAGCCAATGTCAGCTGCGCTTTCGCGGCCTTAATCGCAGTGCCGAAATCGGTGCTTTCGAGCACGCGCAGCGCGTCGAAGACACGGGCCTCGATCCGGTCCTGACGGATCGTGTATTTGTTGTTGCAGGCGCCCTTTCGGGCCTCGCGACACTGAAAGCGTTTCCGACCCACTTTGATATAGGGCGCACCGCAGCAGTCGCAGACCAGCAAGCCGCTCAGAAGGTGCTTCGAACGACGCGCCGCCTGAGGGTTTCCCGAGACGGTTGCACGGCGCGTGCGCGTCGCGCACTCGGCCTGCACCTGATCCCAAAGATCCTGCGGGATGATCCGCAGTTCTTCGAAGGTTTTCTGCACCATATCTTCCTCGGTCGAATAGACGGCCTTCGCACCGGTCTCGGGATGGTAGCGGCGGCCGAATTTGCACACCGAGGCTTCGCCGATATAGAGGCGGTTGTTCAAAATGCCTTCCTGGCGATCTTTACGCCCGCGGATCGTCGAGGGCTCCCAAGTGCCGCCTTTGGGTGCCGGGATGCGATCTGCATTCAACCTTTTTGCGATCGCCATGGCCGAGCGCCCCTCAGCAGTTTCGCGAAAGATCCGGAGCACGATCCGGGCTTCTTCCGGGGCGATTTCGCGGTTCGTGCCCGTCGGCTCCTCCCGCTTGCGGTAGCCATAGGCGCTGGTGTGCAAGCGTCCTCGCGAGACAGCCCCCTGCATACCGCGGCGCGTATGAGCTCCGATCATCTCCGAGAACTGCTGCGCGCCAAACCCGCCAAGCAGCACCTTGCAGAAATCCTGCG
>NZ_CAJYBT010000053.1 GCF_913064665.1 uncultured Thioclava sp. | reverse complement strand
AAAGAGGTGGCGAGAAGCATGTGCGTGATCGCCCACCCCGGATCTGCTGGCCACGCGCAAACCCCCACAATTCCTACTGACCTAGCGTAGGGTTAACGCCCTAGCGCCCCACCACCCGCGCCATCACGCGTACCAGCCGCTTGCGCGCAGCGCGATAGGGCGGCATCAAGGGCGCAATCGGGGCAAAGCGATTTTCCAGCACCGATTTTTCATAGCTGAATGCGTTGAACCCCCAGATCCCATGCGCCGCACCAAGCCCGGAATTTCCGATCCCGCCAAATGGCAGGTTGAGATGCAGGAAATGCACCAAGGTCAGGTTCACGCCCAGCGCGCCCGAAATCGAAGAGCGCGACACCTGATCGATCACAGCGCGATCGCGTTCGAACAAATACAGCGCCAAGGGGCGCGGCCCCGCCTCGATGCGCGCCAAGACGCCATCCAGACGATCATAGGGGATCACCGGCAGAACGGGGCCGAAAATCTCGTCGCGTTCGACGCCCATCTGGGAATCCGTACCCATCAGAACAGTGGGCGCGATATAGCGGCTTTGCGCATCGCTGGCCCCGCCCGTCAGCTTGCGCGCACCCGCTGCCTCGGCCTGCGCGATCAGCCCCGAAAGACGCTCGAAATGGCTAGGGTTGATGATGCGGGCAAAATCGCGCGAGGCTGCCTGAGCCGCCTCGTCGCGGCCATACATCTTGGCGATTGCGGCTTTCAACTCGGCCAGAAACTGCGTCTCGACCGATTTCGCCACAAAGACATGATCGGGCGCGATACAGGTCTGCCCGGCATTGGCGAACTTGCCCCAAGCCGTCATCTTGGCCGCGCGCTTGATATCCGCGCCCGCCCCCACGATCACCGGCGATTTCCCCCCCAGTTCCAGCGTCACCGAGGTAAGGTTCTTCGCCGCCGCCTGCATCACGATCTTGCCCACGCGCGGGGAGCCAGTGAAGAAGATATGATCAAAGGGCAGGTCAAGCAGCAGCTCGCTGACCTCAACGCCCCCCTCACAGACACTCACCAGATCTTCGGGCAGCGCCTCGGCCACGATCTGGGCGACAACCGCAGCGCTGGCGGGTGCCAGTTCCGAAGGTTTGATCACCGCGCTACAGCCCGCCGCCAAGGCCGACACCAGCGGGCCCAGCGCCAAAGTCACAGGGTAATTCCACGGCGAAATGATCAACGCCGTGCCTTTGGGTTGGGGCACGATGCGGGCGCGCGTGCCAAAAGAGACAAGGGTCGAGGCCACCTTGCGCGGACGCATCCAGCGCTTGAGGTGACGCAAAGCATGCGAGATTTCAGCCTGAACGGCCATGATCTCGGTCAGGCGGACCTCGGTTTCGGGCTTGCCGAAATCTTGCGCCAGGGCGGCGATGATCGGCCCTTCAAAGTCGCGCAGGGTCTTGCGCAGCGCCAGCAGGGCTGCGCGCCTTTCGCTATAGCCAAAATGCGTGCGCCGCTCGGCATTGCCCATGCTGAGGCGGCGAAACATCTTGCGCAGCTGCGCCTCTTGCGTTTGGGGTCCGCCGTCCATGATCGTGTTCCTTTGTTGTGCACGCGTCAGCCTACCTGGCCCGGCCCTATTCGGGTTTGCGCGCCGCGATGCAGCGATAGCTAAGCGGGCCCTGCCCATCTGCGCGCCCCGGGATCGGCGCATGCGCATGAAAGCCCATCAACCCGGCCGCTCCATTGCGCGCAAGATAGCGGGGTAGCGTTTTCATTAGCACGCGTTTGAAGCCGCCCTCAATCCCAATGCAGCGTTCGTGCAGCATCACCAGTGTTGGCAGAACCTGATGACTGTAATCCTCATCTGCCACCAACTCCAACCCCGCCCCTTTCACCGCATCCATCCAAGCGGGCACGGTGTGAAAGCCGCTGTTCACCGCCACTGTGATTTCCGCGATTTCCATTGCGCGGGCGTAATCTTCGCTCAGTTCACCGGGCTGAAAATTGCGGAAACTGTCAAACACCATAAAGCGTCCGCCCGGACGCAGGCGCGAGGCGATGTGCTTGAACAGGTTGGGCAGTTCGGGCGCATGGCACAAAGCCTCGACCGAATAGATCAGATCAAACTGGCCAAGATCTTCGGGAATTGCCGCAAAATCGCCTTCGCGCGCCTCCATGTTGGTCAGCCCATTCTTTTTCGCTCGTTTGCGCGTGCGCCCGATATGGTCTGGCAGCAGATCGATCCCCGTAACCTTGGCATCAGGAAAATTCTTGGCCATCCAGACAAGGTTGAACCCGGCCCCCGATCCCAGCTCAAGGATATTCTCCATCTTCTCGCCGCTCATCAGATCACGAAACCGTTTCACCTGCTTTTGAAACCCGCCCAGCCCCGGCTCTGACCCATCGTTGAGCGCCATATGCATCGCACCGCGCGCATGGTAGTATTTCTCATAGCCGATCAAAGATTGTTTGTAATAGGCGCGCACCTGGTCTTTGCCACGGTCGTTCAGAATCGTATTTGCGCCAAACACACGGTCCAAAAGGGCAAGAGACTCCGGCAGTGGCAAAATGCTGGACGGGGGCTGGTACTCCGACATTGCAGCACCTTCCAAATAAGGATTTAGCGCACAAATTAGCATCCAACCCGCGCCATCTCAAGGCGCATCAACTGGCTCCTGCCAAGCCCCCTGCGCAGGCGCCAAAACAGAGAACGCCATGCGCTGCGCCCGAACCTGCCGATTGGGCCGCGCGCGCCAGCAGCATGATCGCGCAAATATCAGCATTTTCGCACGGGGAAATGCCGAAATGCAGCCACGCCGTGCAGAAACGCCCACACCGTTCTGCGCGATTGGGTGCTTGCCCGACTCCACCAGCCCTTGCAAAACTTGTGCAAGAATCGGAGATTAAATAAACGAGCGTTCAATTTATCTAGGTTTCCGGGGAGGAATAACATGGATTTCGCACTTAGCGAGGAGCAGCAGGCCATTTTCGACATGGCTTATGGCTTTGGTCAGGATGAAATCGCCCCGCATGCCCGCGCTTGGGAATCCCAAGGCACGATCCCCAAGGATCTATGGCCCAAAGTGGCCGCGCTGGGATTGGGCGGGATTTATGTCAGCGAAGAGCATGGCGGCTCGGGGCTGTCGCGCCTTGATGCGACGCTGGTCTTTGAGGCCCTCGCGATGGCCTGCCCCGCGGTCGGCTCGTTCCTGTCGATCCACAATATGTGCGGCGGCATGATCGACAAATTCGGCACGCCGGAAAACAAGGCGCGCTGGTTGCCTGATCTGTGCTCGATGGAGAAAATCTACTCCTATTGCCTGACCGAGCCGGGATCGGGATCAGACGCGGCCGCCCTGCGCACACGTGCGGCCCAGAGTGATGCGGGCTGGGTGATCAATGGCACCAAAGCGTTCATCTCAGGGGGCGGCTATTCGGACGTTTACATCGCAATGGTGCGCAGCGGCGGCGATGGTCCCAAGGGGGTTTCCACCGTCATCGTAGAAGACAGCACCAAGGGGCTGAGCTTTGGCGCGCTGGAGGACAAGATGGGCTGGCGCGCGCAACCCACCGCGCAGGTACAGTTCGACGATTGCGCAATTCCCGCCGAGAACCTGCTGGGCGAGGAAGGGCGCGGTTTCAGCTATGCGATGGCGGGGCTCGATGGTGGGCGGCTCAACATTGCGGCCTCGGCATTGGGGGGCGCGCAATCCGCACTGAACCAGACGCTCGATTACATGGGCGAGCGCAAGGCGTTCGGCAAATCGCTCGATCAGTTTCAGGCGCTGCAATTCCGCCTCGCCGAGATGGAGGTCAAGCTGCAATCGGCGCGCATCTTCCTGCGCCAAGCCGCATGGAAGCTGGATAACAAGACGCCCGATGCGACGAAATTCTGCGCTATGGCGAAAATGTACGTCACCGATGTCGCCTTTGACGTGGCCAATCAATGCCTGCAACTGCATGGCGGCTACGGCTACCTTGCCGATTACGGGATCGAGAAGATCGTGCGCGACCTGCGGGTGCACCAGATCCTTGAGGGGACCAATGAAATCATGCGCCTGATCGTCTCGCGTCAAATGCTCGCAGAGCGCGGCCAATGAGCGATGCAACCATGATCGCGCGCATCGAGGGGCGTGCGGGTCGGCTGACCTTCAACCGCGAAAGCGCGCTCAATGCGCTTGATCACGATATGGCGCTGGCGATTGAGGCGGCGCTGGATGCGTGGCGCAACGATGCGGCAGTTGACCTGATCATCATCGACGCGCGCGGTGATCGTGCCTTTTGCGCGGGCGGCGATATTGCCGCCGTTTACCGCGCCGGCATCGCGGGCGATTATGCGCCCGGTCGCGATTTCTGGCGCGACGAATACCGCATGAACGCCAAGATCGCGGAATATCCCAAGCCGATCGTCGCCTTCATGCAGGGTTTCGTGATGGGCGGCGGGGTTGGTGTGGGCGGTCATGCCAGCCACCGTATCGTGGGCGAATCCACGCAGGTCTCGATGCCCGAAAGCGGAATCGGACTGATCCCCGATGTCGGCGGCACCTTGCTGTTGGCACGCGCACCGGGACATGTCGGAGAATATCTGGGGCTGACAGGCACGCGGATGGGTGCGGCGGATGCGCTTTATGCAGGTTTTGCCGATCTGTTCGTGCCGGAAACTGAATGGGAGGCCGCCAAGGCGCGCCTGATCGAAACTGGCAAAATCGACACCCTGCCCGATGCCCGCACGCCCCCCGAGCACGGCACGCTAGAACGCTTGCGCCCCGAGATCGACCGGATCTTCTGGTCCGATGATCTGGACGCGATCATGGCGGCGCTGGAAACCTCGGGATCAGAATTTACCACGCGCACGCTCAAGACGATGTATCGCAACTCGCCGCTGTCGATGGCGGCCACCTTGCGCTTGGTGCGCATGACACGCGCCAAACCCACGATCCGCGCCGCACTGGAGCACGAGTTCCGCTTTACCTGGAGGGCTGCGGAGCTAGGTGATTTCCTGGAGGGGGTGCGCGCGCAAATCATCGACAAAGACCGCAATCCGCATTGGAAACACACGCTGACCAACCTGCCCGAGGCAGAGGTCATACAGATGCTTGAACCACTGGGCCCGGACTGGGCTATCTGGGAGGAAACACCATGAAAATCGCATTTATCGGCTTGGGCAATATGGGCGCGCCAATGGCGGCCAATCTGCTGGCGGCAGGGCATCAGGTCGTGGGGTTTGATCTAACCGCCCCGATGCCCGAGGGCGTGACGCGCGCCGACAGCGCCGCGGCGGCCGCCAAACAGGGCGAGGTCGTCTTCACCATGCTGCCCAATGGCGCCATCCTGCGCGACGTGGCCGCCGAGATGATCCCGGCGATGCCTGCCGGCGCTGTCTTCTGCGACTGCTCCACGGTCGATGTGGACAGCGCGCGCGCGGTGGCCGCGATGGCCGCCAAGCGGGGCCTCGGTGCGCTGGACGCGCCTGTTTCCGGGGGCACGGGCGGGGCCACCAACGGCACGCTGACCTTCATGGTCGGGGGCGATGATGCTGCCTTCGCCACGGTCAAGCCGCTGTTTGACATCATGGGCCAGAAGGCGGTGCATTGCGGCGCGGCAGGGGCTGGTCAATCAGCCAAGATCTGCAACAACATGATCCTTGGCGTGACGATGATCGCCACCTGCGAGGCCTTTGCGCTGGCCGACAAGCTGGGCTTAGACCGGGCGAAAATGTTCGACGTGGTGTCCACCTCGTCGGGGCAAAGTTGGAGCATGAACACCTATTGCCCCGCCCCCGGAGTCGGGCCGCAAACGCCTGCGGATAATGACTACAAACCGGGCTTTGCCGCTGAGCTGATGCTCAAGGATCTGCGCCTCAGCCAGCAAGCCGCCGAAAGCGCCGATGCCGACACGCCGATGGGCCAGCTTGCCGCAGCACTTTATGCCGCTTTCGTCGAAGCCGAAGACGGCAAGGGACGCGATTTTTCCGCCATGCTGCCCCGGTTCGAAAAACGCTCGCGCACCTGAGGGAACGCCGCATCCCGCAAGTAAACCTTGCCGGATGCGTATCTGTATGCAAGCTCTAAGGAAGCGATCAATCCGAAAGGGATTCATTATGTTCAAAAACAATGTTGGCGGCATCGACCGTATCCTGCGTGTCGTGGTGGGGCTGGCTCTTATTCTGGGCTTTTTCCTGTTTCCGACCGCGTCCTATCGCTGGCTGTTCCTGATCGGGATCATCCCTCTGGCCACCGGCTTGCTGGGCACTTGCGGGCTATATTCGATCTTCGGGATCAATACCTGCAAACGCTGATTGCCACTGTGAAAATCGTAAAACCCGCCAAGGCCCTGAGTGGTTTTGGCGGGTTTTTCTTATGCGTCGCTTGGGGATGCGCGCGGTTGACCGACCCGCCGGGGCTGGCTAACACGGGGGGATGAACCGCTTTTTGCTCGCCCTGCCTCTGATCGCCTGTTGTGGCTCCGTTTCGGCGCAATCCAGCCTCCCCGAGGTGATGCGCGCAGGCAAACTGCCCGCCCCCGACGGCCCAAACGCGCAAACCAAAGCCCAAGAGCCCGAGTGCAAAACGCTCACCTCGGGGAGCACGTTTTGCAAGGTCACCCGGAACGGGGCCATGCGCTGGGTGCTGCAAGGCAAGCTGCGCGCTGACTTCAAGGTCGGCGATGCGTTTCCGGTTTACCAACATTCCATGCTGATGGATCTGCGCCGCTACAAGCTGCCCGCGGTGACCGGGGCATGGCGCTATTACGTCCTGCGCGGAACGATTTACCGGGTTGATAACGCGACCAAGAAAGTAATCGAGGTCGTGGGCCCAACCTATGCCCGCTAACGCCTGAGTGCCCGCAAGGCTGGCACGCGCTACTGCGCGGCCACCTTGCCCATCAGCATCGGACCCAGATATTGCCCGGTATAGCTGCGCGGATTTTCCGCGATCTGTTCGGGCGTGCCCTCGGCCACGATCTCACCGCCGCCATCCCCGCCCTCGGGGCCAATGTCGATGATATGATCGGCGGTCTTGATGACGTCGAGATTGTGCTCGATCACCACCACGGTATTGCCCTGATCGACAAGGCTGTGCAGCACCTCCAAAAGCTTGCGCACATCCTCGAAATGCAGACCCGTGGTTGGCTCATCCAAGATATACAACGTGCGCCCCGTGGCGCGTTTGGACAGCTCTTTGGACAGCTTCACACGCTGCGCTTCGCCGCCCGACAGCGTCGTGGCTTGCTGGCCGACCTTGATATAGCCAAGCCCCACCTCCATCAACGCATCCATCTTTTCACGGATCACCGGCACGGCCTTGAAGAACTCTTGCGCGTCCTCAACCGTCATATCAAGAACGTCCGCTATGCTCTTGCCTTTATAGTGAATTTCCAAAGTCTCGCGGTTATAACGCTTGCCTTTGCAGGTCTCACATTCGACGTAAACATCAGGCAGGAAATGCATCTCAATCTTGATCACGCCATCGCCCTGACAGGCCTCACAGCGCCCGCCCTTGACGTTAAACGAGAACCGCCCCGGCTTGTAACCACGCGCCTTGGACTCTGGCAGACCGGCGAACCAGTCGCGGATCGGGGTGAAGGCCCCCGTATAGGTCGCCGGGTTGGAACGCGGCGTGCGCCCGATGGCGCGTTGGTCGATGTCGATCACCTTATCCAGATGCTCCAACCCCTTGATCGTGTCGCAGGGCGCGGGCGTTTGGCGCGCCCCGTTGAGCCGCATTGAGGCGGTCTTGAACAGCGTTTCAATCGTCAGCGTGGATTTCCCGCCGCCCGAAACGCCGGTCACGCAGACGAATTTTCCCAGCGGGAAATCGACCGTCACATCCTTTAAGTTATTCCCGCAAGCCCCAACAACCGTTACCTTTTTCTTGTTTCCCTTGCGCCGGGTCAGCGGCACCGAAATCTCGCGCGTGCCCGACAGGTATTGCCCGGTGATCGAGGCCGGATCGGCGGCGATTTCCTCTGGCGTGCCGCGCGCAATGATCTGCCCGCCATGCACCCCCGCACCGGGGCCAATATCAAAGACGTAATCGGCATGGCGGATTGCGTCTTCATCATGCTCGACCACGATCACCGTATTGCCCTGATCGCGCAGGTTTTTCAGCGTTTGCAACAGGCGGTCATTGTCGCGCTGATGCAGCCCGATCGAGGGCTCATCAAGCACATACAGCACGCCCGTCAGCCCTGAACCAATCTGGCTGGCAAGACGAATACGCTGGCTTTCCCCGCCCGAAAGCGTGCCCGCAGCGCGGCTCATCGTGAGGTAATCCAGCCCGACATTCACCAGGAATCCAAGACGTTCGCGGATTTCCTTAAGAATTGCCGCCGCGATTTCATTCTTCTGCTTGGACAGCGCCGCCGGCACACTTTCGGCCCAGTGATGCGCCTCGCGGATCGACATTTCCACGACCTGACCGACATGCAAGCCACCAATTTTCACCGCCAGCGCCTCGGGGCGCAGGCGATAGCCGCCACAGGTGTGGCAGGGGCGGTTGTTCTGATAGCGCTCCATCTCTTCGCGCGACCAGGCGCTGTCGGTTTCACGGTAGCGGCGCTGCATGTTGGGGATGATCCCCTCAAAGGTGCGGCTGACCTCATAGACCCGCCCGCCCTCGTCAAAGCGGAACTTAATCTCTTCGTCACCCGATCCTTGCAGGAACAGATTTTGCACCTTTTCCGGCAAATCTTTCCACGGCTTCTTGGGATCAAACCCGTAATGCTTGGCCAGCGCCTCAACCGTCTGCGTGTAATAGGGCGATTTCGAGCGCGCCCAAGGCGCCAACGCCCCGCCGCGAACCGAAAGCGTCACATCGGGCACCACGAGACGTTCGTCAAAGAACAGCTCGACGCCCAGACCATCACAGGCCGGGCAGGCCCCAAACGGCGCGTTGAAGGAAAACAGCCGCGGCTCGATCTCGGGGATCGTAAAGCCCGACACCGGGCAGGCGAAGTTTTCAGAGAAGGTCACGCGCTCGGGCTCGGCCCCTTCTTCGGCTTCCCGCGGCGCATCTTCGAAAATCGCAATGCCATCGGCCAGATCGAGCGCGGTGCGGAAACTGTCGGCCAGCCGCGTCTCCATCCCTTCGCGCACCACGACGCGATCCACCACCACGTCGATATTGTGGCGGAATTTCTTGTCGAGCGTCGGCGGGTCTTCCAGCTCGTAAAACGCGCCATTCACCTTGACGCGCTGAAAGCCCTGCTTGCGTAACTCAACGAATTCCTTGCGGTATTCGCCTTTGCGGTCGCGCACGATCGGGGCAAGCAAGTAGCCGCGCGTGCCCTCCTCCATCCCCATGATGATATCGACCATGTCCTGCACCTGCTGGGCCTCGATCGGCTCGCCAGTGGCGGGGGAATAGGGCGTGCCTGCGCGCGCAAATAGCAGGCGCATATAGTCGTAAATCTCGGTGACCGTGCCCACAGTCGAGCGCGGGTTTTTCGAGGTGGTCTTTTGCTCGATCGAGATCGCGGGCGACAGGCCCGAGATGTGATCGACATCGGGTTTCCCCATCATATCAAGGAATTGGCGGGCATAAGCCGACAGGCTTTCGACATAACGACGCTGCCCTTCGGCATAGATCGTGTCAAACGCAAGGCTTGATTTCCCCGATCCCGACAGCCCCGTGATCACCACGAACTGATCGCGCGGAATATCAAGATCGATATTCTTGAGGTTATGCTCGCGCGCGCCGCGCACTTCGATGAACTTCTGCTCAGCCATTCACTTCCCCGGGTTTCATTGCCCCTAGATAGGGGCTGGTGGGCGAGTCTCCAACGGAAAAACGCGAACGAAGGGCGAACTTGGCGTCTTTATCTTCGTCACGCGCCCCAGACGCGGCTGGCCTGTCTTCACGAAACGCTCAAAATCACGGCACTTTCACATCAAATTCGCTAACATGAATGTATTTCTGACTCGTGACGCCGTATGTCTCTTGAAAGCGTGGCGCGATCTGCCACATGAGGCAGAGACCCGGGCTGCGGCCCCTGACTGATGACAAGAGGAATCGAGATGTTCAACTTTCTACGTCCTTCGGGCGCCAAAGGCGGTCATGTCGAGAAAATCGACCCCAAAAGCGCGGTGGCCAAGGCCGAAGCGGGCGAGCTGGTCGTGATCGACGTGCGTGAGGGCATGGAGGTCAAAAGTTCGGGCAAGGCCAAAGGCGCGCTGCATATCCCGCTGGCGACGCTGAAGATGAAATGTGACCCCTCCAGCCCCGAAAAACTGCCCGAATTGGACCTGTCCAAACCGGTCGCACTGTATTGCGCCTCAGGCGCACGCTCGGCGGGGGCTGCGCAGATGTTGGCGCAGATGGGCTATGAGACCGTGTATAATATCGGCGGCCTTTATGACTGGCACGCTGCGGGCGGCGAAGTCGTGCGCTAAGGCGCCTTTCCATTGCATGACATTCCAAGGGGCCCTTCGTGGCCCCTTTTTTCACTTTCAGACATGGACCGCGCCGGGGGCGAAGGCGATGAATCGCTCTGGGGCGATGTTTGCAGCAGACAGGCTGGCGGCGAGCCCTTCTTTTGGGGCGTCCAATGCTTCGTCGGTCAACTGAAACGTGCCCCAGTGAAACCCGAGCGCGCGTTTCGCCCCGATATCTTCGAAGATCCGAACGGACTCCGCTGGCGCGACGTGCTGAGCCGACATGAACCAGCGTGGCTCATAGGCACCGATCGGGATCAGCGCGATGTCGGGCGTGCCGTGACGCGCGCGGATATCGCGAAAGACCGATCCGTCGCCATAGCCCGTGTCGCCGGCAAACCAGACCTGCCCCTGCGGGCTATCGATCCAGAAACCGCACCAAAGCGCCATCCGGCGATCTCGAATCCCGCGCGATGACCAATGATTTGCCGGGGTCAGGCTTATCGAAACGCCCGGCGCAAGTGTGACCCGATCATGCCAGTCGCCAGTCACGATCTGCGCGCCCCGAACGGCCCCGCGAACGGTTACGTCCGTCCCAAGCGGCATAATCATCTGCGGGCGGTGTTTGGCCTGCAACCGCCGCAGCGTCGCAATATCAAGATGGTCGTAGTGGTTGTGGCTCAGCAGAACCGCATCGATGGGCGGCAGATGCTCAAAGCCGATCCCCGGGGCGCTGACGCGCTTGGGTCCGGCAAAACGGATCGGGCTGGCGCGCTTGGACCAGACTGGATCGGTCAGCAGGTTCAGCCCCGCGATCTGGATCAGAACCGTCGCATGTCCCACCATCGTAATCCGCGCGGACTCGCTGCGCGTGGGGGGGACGACGGGGGTCACAGCCACCTGCGCAGGCCAACGGGCGCGCCCGCCCTCGCGCCGCCAGCGCCAAATATCGCCCAGCGATCGGTCGGGCGAAGGCTGCCCGGGGGAATGAAACCGTGCGCCGTCAAAATGGTCGCTGACAGGGCCGTTGTAATAGCGATTGCGCGGCATGGTTTTGTCTGTTCCTGCGATATGGTGCGGTGCGAAGATCTTTTGTCCGCCGAAAGTCGCGGCGCATTGCGCACACGCGATTGCTTGCAGACGTCGGTATTGCCCAACTGCGACAGCAAGTATGACGGGCGCGAACAAGACTTCAATGACACAAGCTGTTGAGCATCACGCAGAACGGCCCCGCGAAAGGTCAGGATGTCACCGGGAAATGCCCCATGTGCCCCCCCTGAGCGGATGTGCCAGGGGGCGGAGTGAGCGGCTCAAAAGGATGCGTGTTGCGGGGCCGGTCCAAATCCCCTCCTGCGCGAAGCACACGACAAGATCACGCAGGATTCGCAGGAATTCGTGCGCCAATTCGTTGCATTTCTCGAGAGGACAGGCTGGCCGAGGATATCGACCACCTTGTCCTCTTGCTCTCTCCCCCGGTCCTCGCGCGGTTGCATGACGAAATGTCACCGCGTCTCGCCGCGAGCACCCTTTCCGAGCACTGCATCAGCGCGCAGCGCATCTGGGCGCATGATTTTTCACATGCGATTGAAGAGCTATTGCCGCACAGCACGGCGTAACGCAGCCAGTGCCGCGCGAGATGCACATTCTCGCAAGACGACGCGACAACAGCGGCAAAAGGGCAAGCTTCAGGCAGCGCTGGTCTCGATTGCGCGATCGGGCTGCATGATATCGGCAAGGCCTGCGGATTCCTCGGTCAGCGCCGCGCGCGCGACGAGCCCCGCACGATCCAGCACCCGCACTTGGACGGGGTCAATCATCTCGATAAGCCCCTCCTTCTCAAACGCTTTCAGCGTGCGACAGATGGTTTCGGGTGTGGTCGCCAACATATCCGCGATGTCGCGCCGGTTGAGCGCAAGCGTCAACACGCCCCGATCATGGCTCTGCGCGCGCCAAGGCATGAAAAACTTCCCGCTGAGAAGCAAGGTCGCAACACGCTCGTTCGGGCGCAGCGCCCCGATCATCAAGGTCAGCCAGCGCAGCCGATCCACTTGCGCCATGCTGTTGAGGTAATGCTTGCGCCGCAGCAACGGATCAGAGCGCAACAAGGCGTCATACACCTTGCGATCAAACCAGTAGATTGTCGCATCGGTCGCCGCTTCAAGGCTCATATCCGAGCGTCTGCACACCCGCTCCCCGACAATGTCACCCGGCACCACGAGCCCGACGATCTGGCGGCGTCCATCCAGTCCGTTGCGCTGAAATCGCAAATAACCCTGACACAGAATCCCGATTTCTGGCTGCTCCATCCCGTCTTTCCACACGACAGATTTGGCCGCGACCTTTTGGGCATGCGCGCTGCGGCGCAGCGATTCAAAGGTTTGCGCCTGTATGGTGTCCTGCAGCCGCGTTTGCATCTCGCTGCAGTGCACATCACCATTCGGTTTCGACATAAGATGATATTCTTTCACAAAGCCCCCCAGCCGCTTTACTCATACAAAACACAACCGCCCGCGACAGCATCCCTGCGCCTTTCTCGCTCTTATCGGCGCTACACTTCAGCCAAGGCTTACGCCCATTTTCGAAGCGGACATTAAGTTTACGTTAGCCTTCCCTTGCAGACATTGATTGCGATCAATGCATACTAGCTATACGTCCAAATATTACGCAATCTCACATGGTTATTCTCGACCCCGCCCGGGCCGGGCTCTTAGTTGGAGATCAACAGTGCCAAACAATTTGAAACCGAGCCATCTTTCCGAGATCGAGTCGCTCGCGCATGGGCGGATTGAAACACTCCTTCACGCCCTTCCCGAAACGGCCCGCGCGGCGCTCTCCTCTGCGGCAAGGATTACTCAGATTGACAGCGGCACCTGTATTTTGGCCGAAGGCGATCACGCGAACGCGCTTAGCTATCTTCTGGACGGCGCGCTGGCGATGGAGAAGACGCTGGCCGATGGGCGCCGCCACATCATCGGCGTCTTGGTGCCCACCGACATGTTTGGACGCCTCTTTGACGGCGGCAGCGTTTACGACATCGTCGCGCTGACCGAGTGCCGTATCCTGAGTTTTGAGCGCAGCTATTTCGAAGCGATCCTGACGGAATTCCCCGAACTCGAGCGCATCTTTCTGGTCAGCGTTCTGGACGAGCTCGATTCCGCGCGCGAATGGGTGCTGCTCATGAGCGCGCGCAAGGTCTCGGAACGGCTGGCGTCGTTTCTGTTGATCCTGTTGCGGCGCAATCTGCGCACGACGCTTCCAAAGGAGCAATGCCAGAAGCACACGATCGTGCGCATCCCGATCCGGCGACGCGATCTTGCCCATCATCTGGGGACCACCACTGAAACGATCAGCCGCGTATTGACGGAATGGGAACGTGACGGGGTCATCCTGCGCAAAGAGGCCAACGAGATCGAGGTTCTCGACCCGGCTGCCTTGGTGCGGATCTCGGGCGCGGAAGATCTGGACACCACAGACCCCGGCCAGCCCTTGGCCAAGTGAGGCACCTTCAGGCTTTACCCGAGGCCGTCACTCCAGCGTCAGCTCAGGAAAGGTCAGCCCCAGCGAGCGCCAGTAGCCCGACATCTGCGCGACGGCTTCGTTGGTGGGCGCGTGCCAGTCGGGGAAGGCCTTGGCCTTGTCGTGGATCAGCAGCGGTTCGGGCGGCGTCGGAGTGTCGTGGCGGGCGCGATAGCTGCGGATCGCGCCCTCAAGCGCATCGCGGCCATAGGGCAGCAGAGTGATCTCATCGCGATTGCCAAGAAACAGTCCCGAACTGGCCATGCGACCGTGAAACAGGCTCCAGCTGATCTGCACCGCCTCGAAATAGCTCAGCGCGGCGATCTCGGCCTCGGGCATGCCCAGCATCATCAGATCGTTCAGCACCCATCGTTCGATCGCGCTGCGCGGCTGGGCGGCGGGAAAGCGCAGATTCTCGGGCAGACCGCCGCTTTTCTCGGCAATCGAGATTGCGGTGGGCAGCGGGTGGCGCAGGGTCACAAGATAGTCGGCCCGCCCCTGCCCCAGCAGCATCTTGAAGCTGCCCGCCCAATGGATGATCTTGTGCATCTTCTTGGGTGCCATCCAGGTGCCATCGCCGCCGCGCCGGGTCTTGATCTGGTAGTAGAAATTGGCGACCACCAGAAACTCGGCGGTTTGGAAGGCACTGCTTTGCAAGTGGAAATACGGCTTGTCGCCCTCGCGATCATACCAGATATCGCGCAATTCGGGAAAGCCATCATGGGCCAGCGCCTCTGACACCCGCGTGTGATCAAGACCGACCGTGCGCAGCAGTTCCTTGGTCATATAGCTGCCGCCCGAACGGGGATATCCGATCACAAAAGCAAACCGGATCTGGGCAAGATAGGCCCGCACCGCCAGAAAATCGCCGCTCATCAGCGCCATTGCGACATGCAGCAGATCATTGACCGCGCGCTGACTTAGCGGGGTCTTGAACAGGCTGGCGTCGAATTCCGGCAGCGGCACCGGGTTGTGCAGGAAATCGGTGGTCTGCGCGGCCCAGTCATAGCTGCCATCGGTCCAGTCGGAATATTGCTCGTTCAGCTCGGCCAGAACGCCGATGAACCAGCCCGAGGGCTGAAAGCGCAGGTTGATGTTGAAATCCACTTTCGCTCCGGTGCCTGAGATCAGAAGGACAGGGTTGAGCTGAGCCAGATCCGACGCCCGGTCGCAAGCCCGTTGCCCCCCGCCGGCGCCACCACCGCAGCCTGCACGGAAAACGCGCCCTGCGTGTAATCCAGCCCAAGGCCGATCGCGCCCCCGCTCAGATGCTCGGGCCCCGCAGCGTAGCGCGTATGATCCAGTTTCACCGCGCCGAACTGCGCCAGAACCGCGCCTTCCAGCCGCCCGGGCAGCGTCACCTGATCCAGCCCGTGCGACAGCTTGAGACGCATTATCACGCCCACATCGCCCCCGCCGGTGCCTGCCGAGGCGCTCATCACGCCATCGGGCCCGCCGAGGTAGAATTTCTGCGAACTGTCGAGGTTCTTGCTGGCAAGCTGACCGCTCAGATCGGCGCGCAGGCTAAAGCCCTGCCCCAGATGCTGATCGCGCGTCAGCCGAAAGCGCAGCAGCGAGAAATCCCCCGCCGCGTTCGGCCCCGCCGCATCCGCCACTCGCGCGGCGTCCGGACCCAGCGTCAAGCGCCCCTGCGAGAACGCGATGCGCCCCGAGGTGACATTGCCCTTGGCATCGCTGATCGCCCCGCTTAGCCCCAGCCGCGCCAGCGTGACCTGCTGATTGGCCTGCGTGGCGGTGCTGCGGGTGTCCTGCGACATCCAGTTCTTGAGCAGATCGAGACGCAGATCAAGCCGCCGACCCGTTTGCAACAGCAGCGGATAGCTTAGATTGACGCCGGCCTGACTCGCCTTGCCATGCTGATCGAGCGCGGCGAAGTCCTGCCCCAGAACATAGCTGGTCACCGAGCCATAAACACCCGCGCGCAAACCATTGCCCAGATCGGGCGACAGCGCCGCAAACCCGCCCGCCTTGAGCCCACCGCTTTGTGAGATCAGCCCATTGGCCGACAGGCTGCTGCCCATGCCAAAGGGATCATTCGCCGTGACGTTAAAATTGCCCAGAAGCTTGCCGGTATATTGATTGCCATCATTGCTCAGCCCGGTGCTGCCGCTCACCAACGGCAGATCGGTGCGCTTGAGATCAAGCGTGGTGGTCACGGGCTGCGCACCGGGCAACAAGATGCCCTGCACCTGCACGCCCGGCGTCTCTTGCAGCAGCAACAAGCCGCGCGACAGTGGTTTCGAGACCACCGGGTCGCCCGGCTTCACCCCGACAGTGGCGCGCGCCTGATCCGGTTTGAATCGCGACTCGCCGCTGACCGTGACCTGATCGTAATGCGGCTCGACCACGGCGATGCGGATCACCCCGTTGCGCACCTTTTGCGCGGGCAGATAGGCATAGGCCACCGGGTAGCCCGCTGCGTGATAGGCCTCGGTGATGCGCGCGACATAGCCATTGAGCGCATCGAGCGTCAGCTTGTGACCCTCGGCGGGCGCAACCAGCTTGTGCAACTGCGCCGAGGCCAGCCAGCTATTGCCCTCGATCACCAACTTGCTGACCGGGATGAGCAGCGTCGAGCCGCTTTTTTGCTGCGTCGGCGCGGGCAGCGTCAGCACCGCGCCCGGAGCCGTGGGCTGGACCTGCGCGGGGCGCGTCTGCTCCAGCACCGCGCCAGGGGATGGCAGGCTTTGCGCCTGAGCCCCGGTGCTCAGGAGCAGCCCGAGCCCGAGGGCCAGCGTCATTGGTCGCCCTGCCCCGCGGACAGCGATTGGCAGTGTCTGCTGTCTCATACGCAGGTCTTCCTTTTTGTTTGCGTGATCGGCCATGTCACGATGCATTGTCGTCAGCCCCCTCGACGCCACCGTTCTGGATCTCCAGCGACGGCATAGCGGGGGGGATCACGCCATTGGGCACGTTCAACACGCCCGCCACTGGCAGCCCCGAGAGACGATTGACATGAGTGTTTTGCAGCGGCGAGCCGGGACCGCCGGTGGAGACCCGTTGCCTGATCTCGCCAAACCCATTGGTCGTCACCGGGACCGGCAGGCTGTAATTGGCCAGATCGGTGCCGCCGATGCCCCTGAAATCGCCCGAGGTCAGATCGGCGCTTACAGCAATATGCGTACCCACTTCGGCCGAAGCATATTCCCCACGGGTCTGTGTCACCTGCATCTGCTCACCCAGCACAAGCCCGCTGACGCTGAAATCACCCGGCACCAGATGGGCCACCAGTGTCCCGTCATAGGCGCGCGTCGGCGTGCCGGTGAACGCCACGGTCAGCGCGCGCTGGGTGACGGTGTAGTCGCCAGTGATGCTGCCGATGGTGTAATTGCCCGCATCCGCGCCGCTCAGCGCCGAGACTATCTCGCCCCCGATATAGCTGCCCGCGTTCAGATGACCGCTGGTGCTGAGATGGCCCGTTGTGTCAACGCTCACCGTGCCGCTCACATCATCGCCCGACACCACGTTGGTGAAACTCACCGCCCCCGGTGCCAGCGCATCGCCGTAAGTCGAGCGACCCGCAGCAATCGAGCCGGTCAGGCTACGCGGATCGATGCTCAGCTTCGCCGCCGTTTGCGTGATCCGATAACCCTGCTGATCCGACCACAGGTCCGCATCATAGGTTCCGACATTGCGCGCATCGCCAAAAGGTGTCGCGGCGTTGTTCAGCGTGCCCGAATTTCCAAACAGCGCGCCCGCCGGGGCGGTGCCCGTCACCGTGGTAGTGACGCTCGAGGCCCCGGCCACACTCCCGTCATAGGTCACATGCGATGCGCTCGCCGAAACGCTGAGCGTCGTCAGGAAGGCGGCCAGAAGCGGCGCGGTATGACCCTCATAGATGACCCAATCGGGCGTGTCGGAGAAATCGAAACCCGCGAACGAGGCCTTCTGGTGCATCTGCGCCGTGCTCAGCCCGCTCACCCCGGACCCATCGCCAGACCCGACACCGTCCGTCAGTCCGGATGTCGTCAAGTCCCAATAGGCATGGCTGATCGTGCCGTGGGAGTTGGAACCGACCAGACCGCCGGTATTCGCCTTCGTCCCCAACACGGCCCCCGTTGCATAGGCGCTGTTGATCGTGCTGTTGGCACTATTGCCGACAAGACCGCCGACATAGTTAGTTCCTGACACGGCCCCTGTTGCATAGGCGTTATTGATCGTGCCGTTATTGATCCAGCCGACCAGACCGCCGGCAAAACCATAGGCTACCGACACGGCCCCGGTCGCATAGGCGTTGCTGATCGTGCTGTTGGAGCTATAGGCGACCAGACCGCCGGTATTGGACCCCGTCCCCGTCACGGCCCCCGCTGCATAGGCGTTGCTGATCGTGCTGTGGTTGCTGGACCCGACCAGCCCGCCGACGACGTTGCTGCCCGAAACTGCCGCAGTCGCATAGGCATTGCTGATCGTCGAGTTTAAGGAAAACCCGACCAGCGCGCCGATGGTGTTGTCGCCTGTCACGCTGCCGCCAACGACGCCGAGGTTGCTGACCGTGGCGTTTTGCGTGTAGCCGAACAGGCCGACACCCCTAGTCGTGGGTCGGTCGATGGTCAGATTGCTGATCGTATGGCCAAGGCCGTCGAACTGCCCGGTAAACTGATTGCTGCCACCCCCGATCGGGGCGAAATTCGCGATCGAGGCGAGGTCCAGATCATTGCCCAGCACATAGTCGCCGCTCAGCCCGGTCGTGTTGATGCTTTGCAACTGCGTCGCACTCGCGATCACATCATACTGCTGCGGCGTGGCGCTGCTGTCGCTGCCCAAGATCACTGAACCGCTCACCCTACCAAAGCTGCTATTGGCCAAAAGCCAAGGCGTACTCTGATTGTCCGAGGTTGACCAAACAGCCCCGTCAAACCCGCTCGGCAGGCTAGCGGCCAGTTCGGCGGTACTCAGCCCGCTCGCTCCGGACCCATCGCCAAGCCCGACAGCGTTTGTCTGGCCCGATGTCGTCAAGTCCCAATAGGCGTCGCTGATCGTGCTGTTGGAGTTGGACCCGGCCAGACCGCCGACTTGGCTCGTTCCCGACACAGCCCCCGTCGCATAAGCGTTGCTGATCGTGCCGCTGTAGCCGCTGAGACCGACGAGACCGCCGACTTTGCTTGTGCCTGACACCGCCCCCGTCGCATAGACGTTGCTGAGCGTGCCGTTGGAGGAGTAGCCGAGCAGTCCGCCGGTGTAGTCGCCCGTTCCCGTCACGGTCGCCGTTGCATAGGCGTTGCGGATCGAACCACCGTAGGTGAGCGTGCCGACAAGACCGCCGACAGAGTTCGCGCCCGACACCACGCCCGTCGCATAGGCGTTGCTAAGCGTGCTGCCGAAATACATGGCCCCGACAAGACCGCCGACGAGATACCTTCCCTTCACATTCACATCGATCAACCCGACATTGCGCAGCTTGGCACCGGTCGCAACTCCGAACAGACCAACGTAACTGCTTGAGGGCCGGTCGATGGTCAGATTGCTCAGCGTATGGCCCAGCCCGTCGAACGTGCCTACGAATGGGTGCGCGTTATCCCCATCGGGGCGAAATTCGCGATCGAGGCGAGGTCCAGATCATTGCCCAGAACATAGGTGCCGCTTAGCCCGGTCGTGTTGATGTTTTGCAACTGGTCGGTCGTCGCGATCACATCATACCGCTGCGGCGTGGCGCTGCTGTCGCTGCCCAAGATCACCGACCCGCTGACCGTGCCAAAACTGCGATTGGCCAGCAACCACGGCGTGCTCTGATTGTCCGAGGTGGACCAAACCGACCCGTCAAACCCGCTTGGCAATCCGCCCGCCAGTTCTGCCGTGGTCAGACCCGTCACCCCGGTCTCGCTTCCGCTGCTCAAACCGGTCGAGAGCCCCGACGTCGTGGTGTCCCAATAAGCATCGCTGATCGTGGATCTGGAGTTATACCCGGCCAGCCCGCCGACAGATCTGGGGCCCGAGACCACCCCGGTCGCATAGGCGTTGCTGATCGTAGAGTTGGATGCGTTCATCCCGACCAGCCCGCCAACAGCTCTGGAGCCCGAGACCGCCCCGGTCGCATAAGCGTTGCTGATCGTGGATATGGAGTTATCCCCGACCAGCCCGCCGACATTTGTGGTGCCCGAGACCGCCCCCGTCGCATAGGCGTTGCTGATCGTGGATCTGGAGTTATACCCGACCAGCCCGCCGACATCGTCGCCCGTGCCCGAGACCACCCCGGTCGCATAGACATTGCTGATCGTGGATCCGGAATTATACCCGACCAGCCCGCCAACATTGACGTGGCCCGAAACGCTGCCACCGACAAGGCCGACATTGCTGATCGTCGCGCCGGAAGTGTAGCTGAACAGGCCAACATAGTTAGTCGAGGGCCGGTTGATGGTCAGATTGCTGATCGTATGGCCAAGACCGTCGAACTTGCCGGTGAACGGGGTGGTGTCGCTCCCGATCGGGTTGAAGTCGCTGATGCCCGACAGATCAAGGCTTTGCGCCAGAACATAAGCGGCGTCCAGCGCGGTGGTGGTGATGTTTTGCAACTGCGTGGCGTTCGCGATCACATCATACCGCTGCGGCGTGGCGCTGCTGTCGCTGCCCAAGATCACCGACCCGCTGACCGTGCCAAAGCTGCGATTGGCCAGAAGCCACGGCGTTGTCCGATTGTCCGAGGTCGACCAAACCGCCCCGTCAAACCCGATCGGCAAGCTTGCGGCCAGCTCGGCCGTGCTCAGCCCGCTCACCCCGGCCCCATCGCCATAGCCTTCGCCAGTCGTGGTGCCCGAGGTCGTCGTATCCCAGTAGCCATTCGTGATCGTGCCGTCGCTGGTGGCGCCCATCAGACCGCCGACAGAACTCGTTCCCGATACGGCCCCCGTCGCATAGACATTGCTGATCGTGCTGTAATAGTTGGAGCCGACCAGACCGCCAACAGAGTTCGTTCCCGATACGGCCCCCGTCGCATAGACATTGCTGATCGTGCTGTAATAGTTGAAGCCGACCAGACCGCCGACATCGCTCGCCGTTCCCGATACGGCCCCCGTCGCATAGGCGTTGTTGATCGTGGCGAGGTAATTGACCCCGACCAGACCGCCGACATTGGGCCCCGGTCCTGTCGCCGCCTCCCGCAGTCCACTCCCGGTCCTCACCGCATAGGCCTTCCTGCTCCTGATGCTGCTTTGGTTACTGCCCACCACACCACTCACAGCACGCAGTCTTGCCCTGCTGGTATTCCCTCATTTGTCGGTAAAACCGCTCGTGACGTTGGCTACCGCCCTT
>NZ_CAJYBT010000052.1 GCF_913064665.1 uncultured Thioclava sp. | reverse complement strand
CGGACTGATCATCGGATGATACCTCCCAACGGTCGCTTCGAAATTTCGCGGGAGGTCTGAAAATGCAGGTTTGAGTTGTAGAACAGCGATGTTGAGGCTGATTGAAACTCCTCGTGATTCTCGAACGAAATGTTAAGAATTCTCGAGCGCCCCCATGGGGTGATTGACCCGCGCCCCAAGTTCCCTCCAGGTTTGCGCGGTGTCCTTGGGGTTATGCTCTGCCTACGTTTTTGGACCGCCGGACGTCGGAGTTTCCGGCCTTTGTCACGACGGCGGGCTGGTTGCGCCATCGGGAAAATGCAGTGCGCTCGGGACGTTGTATCCGATGGCACTGTGGGGTCGATCGTCGTTGTCGTGTCTTCGCCAATCCTCCAGCTTTTCCGCGGCATCCGCAAGGCTCATGAACCAGTGGGCGTTCAGACACTCAGCCCGCAACTTGCTGTTGAACGCCTCGATGAAGCCGTTGTCGGTCGGCTTTCCGGGCCGTGAGAAGTCCAGGGTAACCTGCCTGGCATATGCCCAGAGATCGAGGTCGCGGGAGATGAACTCGCTGCCATTATCGACTCGTATCGTTTTTGGGTAGCCAACCTTGCTACAAATCCGTTCAAGCGTCTGGACCACATCTTCGCCGCGATACCGAAACCGCAGATCCGTCGCTGGGCAGTAACGTGAATGCGTGTCGACAATGGTCAGGATCCGCAGTTTCTTGCCCAAGGCGAACTGATCGTGAACGAAATCCATCGCCCAGACATCGTTCGGACCAACGGCGTCTGCGCGGTCATCGCGCAGCTTCGCTTTTACCCGTCGTTTCGGCGTCTTGTTCCGCAGTTGCAGCCCCAAGTCTCTGTAAACATTGTAGACCCTCCTGATGCTGACATCCCAACCCTCCCGGTCGAGGACGACGTAGACACGCCGATAGCCATAGCGCACACGCGTCTCGCAGATCTCTTTGATCCGCCGTTTCAGCTCTGCCGGATCGGTGCGGCGAGATTTGTAGTGGTAGCTTGAGCGGTCGAACCTCAGGGCCCCACATGCCCTGCGGATCGAGACCGCCCAGTCTGCGCACATCCCGCGAACCAGTTCACGTCTCCGTTCCGGCTTCAGAGCTTTCGCCGCACAACATCCTGCAACATCTGACGATCAAGTGTCAGATCCGCCACGATCTGCTTCCGCCGACGCATCTCATCGGGCAACAACCCGCCGTATTTCTTCTTCCAGGCGAAATAGGTCGACTGCCCGATCCCGGCCTTGCGACAGATCTCGGCAACCGACGTGCCTTCCTCGCCTTGCTTCAGAATGAACGCCTTCTGCGCTTCCGTGAACTTCGATGCTTTCATGCGTTTCCGCTCCTCTCCCAGCCAGGAAAGCTTAGCTGAAAACTCCAGTTTCAAACGGTCCAATTTTCAGCGGGCAGAGCAGTTAAATCTGTGGCCTCAGGCGGCCATTTTGTCCATCGTCGTTCTCTGCAAGAATTCCATGGGTGTCAGGTTGCCTAGGGCTGAATGTGGTCTGCGCCAATTGTAGTCCTCCTGCCATTCTGCAAACGTTTTGCGGGCGCCACTCAAGGTGGCGTCGCCGTCTCATCAACCAACGCAGCCAAGTCGCTCATTCTAAGCTTTTGTCAGGTTGTTTTTAGGCAGACGGGTCCAAAACGGAGCGATGGCCCTGAAGCTTGTTGCTCCGCGCCAGACCTATCCAGCAGTCCCCGCGGACTTCAGGGTTGCAATGAAGCGTGCCGTGCGCTCTTGGGTTGGGGCGTCGAACAGCTGGCGGGCCGGGCCCGTTTCCACCACATGCCCGCCATCAAGAACGATCACTGTCTCGGCGATCTGCGAGGCTAGCCGCAGATCATGTGTCGCCATCACCATCGTTGTGCCCTCATGCGCGAGCTGGGCCAGCACGTCCACAACTTCCGACGCCAGCTCGGGATCGAGCGCCGATGTGGGTTCGTCACATAAAAGAACACGCGGCGACGGGGCAAGGGCGCGCGCGATGGCGATCCGTTGCTGCTGCCCGCCCGACAGCGTTGCCGGCCAAGCATCCGCTTTATGTGCCATCCCCACCTTTTCCAACAGCGCCATCGCACGAGAGCGGGCCTTGTCGACTGGCCAGTGCAGGACGGTCACGAGCCCCTCCATCACATTCTCGATGGCAGTGCGATGCGGGAAGAGCTGAAAATTCTGAAAGACCATGCCGGTCTGCTGACGGATCAGCTGAATCTGGGTGCGCGTCAGACGGTGCCCCTCAGAGAAGGTCACTTGCGCCTCCCCAATTTCAAGTGTCCCGCTTGAGGGCATTTCCAGCAGGTTGATGCAGCGCAAAAGCGTGCTTTTCCCGCCCCCCGAGGGCCCGATCAGCGCTGTCACCGAGCCTTCTTGCATCCTCAGCGAGACGTCGGAAAGGACGGTATTTGCGCCAAATGTCTTGGTGATACCCGATAGCTCGATCATCTGCGCTCCTCCAGAAAGCCGCCATATTGGCCAAGGCGCCGCTCAAGCCGTCCCTGCAGCGCGGACAGCACTGAGCACAGCGCGAGATAGATCAGTGCCGCCTCGACATACAGGATCAGGGGCTCATACGTGGTAGCGACAATGCGTTGCGCCGCCTGAAACAGCTCGGGCACGGTAATTGCGGCGGCAAGCGAGGTGTCTTTGACAAGCGAGATGAAGCTGTTTGACAGCGGCGGAACCGCGACGCGGGCCGCCTGAGGCATAATCGTGCGTTTCATCGTTTGACGCCAACTCATGCCGATCGAATAGGACGCCTCCCATTGCCCCTTGGGTACGGAAGAGATCACTGCGCGCAAGATTTCAGATGTATAGGCCCCAACATTCAGCGTGAAACCGATCAACCCGGCAACAAAGGCATCCAAGGTGATGCCCAAGCTTGGCAAGCCGTAAAAGATCAGGAAAAGCTGCACCAGCAGCGGTGTGCCCCGGATGACCCAGACATAGAACCGCACGATCCAGACTAGAGGGCGTGGACCGAACAACCGGATAACCGCACAGAGCAGCCCCAACGCAAGGCCCAGCGTGAAGGTGATGAGGGTGAGCGGGATTGTGAATGTCAGCGTCGCACGCAAAAGCGGTGCGAGCGAACTCCACATCAATGGCAACCAATCAGACACGCCGGATCCTTTCCGCGGGGCAGGGGGGCCACGCCCCCCGATGCATCTGTTACTTGGAGACGTCTTCGCCGAAATACTCTTGCGAAATCTTCAGATAGGTTCCGTCAGCCTTCATCGCGTCCAGCGCATCATTGATTGCGGCCAGAAGCTCGGGTTGGTTCTTGGCGATGATGACACCAGAGAAATCCGCATTTGGCAGCGTTGCGGCCAGCTTCACGGGGGCCTCCGGCTTGTGTTTTTTGAAATCGAGGAAAGAGAGGCTGTCATTCACGGTCGCATCCGCGCGATGCTGCAAAACCAGCGCGATCGACTGCGCAAACCCGTCTGTGCCGATAAGCGTGGCACCGTTTTGCGTGGCGATCGCTCCGTAATTGCTTGACAGAGACTGGGCTGCGGTCTTGCCATTCAGGTCGGAGAAACCTTTGATGTCGGTATCGTCGGCGCGCACAATCAGCGCCGCCTTAGAGGCGATATAGGGTTGCGAAAAGTCGTATTTCTGTTTGCGCGCATCCGTGATGCCCACCTCGTTGATCACCGCGTCATAGCGATTGGCATCGATCCCCGCGATCAGGCCATCCCAGCGCCCCTCGAGGAATTCGACTTTCACGCCAAGCCTGGCCGCGATGGCGCGCGCGATTGCGACATCAAAACCGGTGAGCTTGCCGGATGCGTCGTGATAGGTGAAGGGCGGGTAGGTGCCTTCTGTGCCGACGCGAAACACCCCGGCTTTCTGGATCTCGGCCAGAGTTGCAGCTTGGGGCGCGGTTGCGGATATGATTGCGAGCGTGGCGGTGGCAATGAGCGTGCGAACGAGAGTCATCGGCGATACCTTTGTGATACGTGACAGCACCGATCCCGAGGGAAGCGGCAGACGAAGTCTATTTAAAGTTTGTGAAGGCAGAGTCGATGCGTCAGCCAGGTATTTGATAACATTAGATTTATATTCCCTTCGGCGACCCGGTTTCGGAACAGAGATCACGCGGGGAAGTGTGCGGCTGACGTATTTCCCGCCGAGGCGACGCCAGATGAAACGCCGTGCGTGCCCGATTGCGGTTTTGTGCGCCCTGACGATCCCGCCGCTGCCTAAGTGCCGCTGATTTTTGCTCGGGTCAGGCGCGCCATTTCGACTGGAGAGAAGGAGGATCAGGAAAGGCGCCAGTGGCGTGGCATCCCGACGAACAGATCGTGGTGATTGACGGTGTGACCACCATGGTGAAGGTCAAGCCTGTCCCACTGTGCCACAGCCGAATGCCGTTTGTCCGGGCCCGCCCGCATGAGCCGCAGGAGATGCCATTGAGGCCCATGTCTAAGCATTCGCCTTTTGTTTTGCCTGAGCGCGGGTTTTTTACGATAATAGAAAGTTTGCGGTGGGGACACACGGGCTTGCCTCACAGTCGCACATTCATACCGCCGGGCCGAACTCGGTGAACATGTCGATCGCGCAGTCGGAATAGCGGGCCTGCTTGTAGACCACCTCGACGGTGTCAACGCCCTGCGCGGCGCGTGCCAATGCCGCTTCGGCCTTGGACAGGTTAAGATCGCCTCGCCGATCTGGATATGCTTTTGGATCCTGTCGAACTCCCATTGGCAGAGGTGGCGCAAGTTGCGCGCATCACTGCGTCTTATGATCCAACATTCCGTGTTACCGGGGCACTCGTGGCCGCGCTGGAGAAGAGCGCGCCTTGAATTCCATTCATCTTTAGACCTTGGATTGGCAACGATGCCGCCGCACGTGATCTGCTCGACGGGGATACAAATACTGCCATTTCGATTCATTCGAACGAGATAGAGGAACTCGAAAAAATCACCTTTTTCGATGAAAGCTACGTCGTCGCAATGCGCCGCGATCACCCGGCGGCGCAGGGTTTTGACATGGTCAAGTCGCACACATGGCCCGACACCACGA
The DNA here is from genome assembly GCF_913064665.1 of uncultured Thioclava sp. GTDB lineage: Bacteria > Pseudomonadota > Alphaproteobacteria > Rhodobacterales > Rhodobacteraceae > Thioclava > Thioclava arctica. The sequence continues at coordinate 16,231 of NZ_CAJYBT010000052.1, read as the reverse complement.
TGTGGGGCAGAGGAGACATGCATACGTCACTGAATGTGCCGCTTGCTAATATGGGCCAGCAGCGACGGATCGAGGCCGTGATGCCATCCTTTCAACTCATCCCCTCGATGCTCGCCCAGACGGACCATATGGCCATGCTGCCAAAACACGGGTTTGATCGGAGCGCTCACCCCCCTCTTTGATAGGCTTTGCGCCGCCGATCGAGAAAGACGGGTTTCCTCTTCATCTGGGTCATTTGGCTAGCCATGCGCGTGAAACAAGCGATTGCGGGGTCGAGCACGTTATTGCTGAAATCCGCCGGATCGTTGCGCCGTAGCCTGCTTGTCAGATGATACCGCCGTTTGCACGTAGGGTCTGACCATTGACCCATGCGCCGTCTGGACCGGCGAGAAATGCTACGACATTGGCGATGTCCTCAGGTGTGCCAAGCCGCTCCAAAGGTGCCATTTTCGACATGCGATCCACGATTTCCTGCGGCTTCCCATTGAGGAAAAGCTGCGTTGCGGTCGGACCGGGCGCCACCGCGTTGACCGTGATCTGCCGTCCACGGAGCTCTTTGGCCAAGATAGCTGTCATCGTTTCGACGCCAGCCTTGGTCGCAGCATAGATGCCGTAGGTTTCGAGTTTCAAGCCCACCACGCTGGTCGAGAGGTTGACGATTGCCCCGCCGTTGCGAAGTCGGTTTGCGGCTTCTCGCAGGGCATTGAACGTGCCCTTGAAGTTGGTCGCGACCTGACTGTCAAAGAGTGCGTCGTCGGTTTGGGACAAAGGGGCCAGCTTCATGATGCCCGCATTGTTGACCAGAACGTCGACTCCTCCAAACTCTGCTTCTGCCGTATCAAACAGCCGTTTCGTGGCTGACACATCGGACAGGTTTGCCTGAACAGCAATGGCCCTGCCGCCAGCGGAGCCGATCTTGTCCACGACCTTAAGTGCCGCAGCTTCACTGCTGGCATAATTGACAACAAGGTTGAAGCCGTCAGCCGCGAGTCGTTCCGCTATCGCCGCCCCGATCCCGCGGGATGCGCCTGTCACGAGAGCTGTTCTGGTTTTGATGTCTTTCATGGATTTTCCTTTCACAACGAACACCGCGCCCGTTGCGATAGGAAATTAGTGTTTTCTATTGTCCGTATAAACTGGCATGCATTGACATCACTGTTCTAATTATTCGGATAATCTGGTGGACCGTCTCGACGCTATGAATGTCTTCACCCGTATCGTGGACGCGCGCAGTTTTTCGAGGGCTGCGGCGGACCTTGGTTTGCCGCGATCAACGGTTACAGATGCCGTGAAGGCTCTTGAATCCAGATTGGGCGTAAGCCTGCTGCATCGCACGACGCGCGTCGTTCATCCAACACCGGATGGCGAGGCCTATTACCGACGCTGCCTCTCGATCCTGTCTGAGATCGAAGATGCCGAAAGTGCCTTTGATGGGGCAAAAGTCAGGGGCAAACTGCATATCGCAGTGCATGGGGGGCTGGCACGGCATTTCTTGTTGCCGGGGTTGCCGGACTTCCTGCGGCACCATCCAGATATCGAGATCCACTTGCAAGAAGGCGACCGTCTGGTCAATCTGGTCCGCGAAGGTATAGACTGCGCCGTGCGGGTCGGCGATCCGATCGACAGTGATTTGGTGGGGCGCAAGCTGACCGACCTTGATGAGGTGACCTGCGCCTCGCCCGCTTACCTGCACCGACATGGGACGCCGCATTCTATCGCGGACCTTGCGGAGCATCAGATGGTCGGCTTTCGAACATCGGCGACGGGAAAGATCCTGCCGCTTGAATTTCTTCAGAAGGGAGAGGTTCGAAAGATCTCGCTACCCGCGAGCGTGACAGTCAGCGGCACAGAAACCTTGGCCCATTGCGCCCGTCTCGGACTGGGGATCATCCAGAAGCCACGCTACTCGGCCGCAGATGACTTGAGGGCAGGGCGCCTTGTCGAACTGCTCGGGGACACGCCGCCACCTTCGTCCCCGGTGACTGTTTTTTATCCCAAAGTTCGATACGTTTCCCCCCGGCTGCGGGTCTTCATCGATTGGGCGGTGCGAGCGTTCAAGAACTGAACTCTTAGAACATAGCTTGGGCCATTCCGAATGCCGCTATACAAGCTGGCTATCTAGTGGAACCGCGATCGACGCTCTTTGAGCGCTTGCGAAAGGGCTGCCACGAAGCGCAAGATGAACTCTACGGAGGTCATCGACGCGCTGACGGACCTGTTCATCCTCCGCGGGGTGCCGGCCTACATCCGGTCAGACAACGGCCCTGAGTTTATTACTCAAGCTGTGCGAGACTGGATTGCGGCGGTCGGGGCCAAGACCCCCTATATCGAGCCCGGATCGCCCTGGGAGAACGGCTACTGCAAGAGCTTTAACGCGCGAATGAGGGATGAACTGCTCAACGGCGAAGTCTTCTACACGCTTCGTGAAGCACAAGCCCTGATCGAACGATGGAGGAAACACTACAATACCAAACGACCACATAATGCCTTGGGCTACCGCCCACCGGCTCCGGAAACCATCGTCACGATGCAACTCAGGCCAATTATGCACTAACTTTCAAACTGGACCACTCAGGTGGGGCTGATCAGGCCAGATCTGGCGTCTGCATCCCCAAAAGTCAGAACTGAATTTCGGCATATTGAATGCGACAGCTACCAGCACGATAAACAGCGCGATCGGCGCCAGTTTGGCGATTGTGGTTACAACGTTAATGATTGCCGCCTGTCGAATACCCATCAGAACAAGTGCGTGGGCAACCCAAAGAACGACCGATGCGCCGATAATGGCCTGCACCGTATTTCCCTCGTTCACGAAGGCCGGATAGAAACAACTCAGCGCACCGAAGATCAGCACGACATAAGACACGTTGCCCAACCAAGCGCGCCAATAGGCTTTGCCCGGCTCTTTTCCAGCATTTCCTGCATGGCCAGCAGGCGGATATAAAATCGACTGAATCCGACCATGCGAAGATCGTAGAAAGTTTGCTGAAGGCTCTCGAAGCTGTCGAAGACACCAACGGCCTCAGGAATCTCGATACCCTCGGTCTTTGGGTCTTCGGCTTGAAGATCGGTCATAGCACCCAACATTTTTGACATGATTGGCCAGGAAAGACCGTAAAACGTCTCAATCACCACGTCGGGCGCGGTCAGATTTCTTTTACTCGGGTGCCATCTGTTCGGCCGTGAACCCGTTATGGATCACGCGGGTGCGGCAAATTCCACTTCGTCCACCGCTTGCCTGATAGGCCTTGAGCAAATCGGTCATCGGCTCGAACGGCTTGCGATGTCCATGCCTTCGCAGGCAAGATTCACGTGGTCGCCCTCAGCGTGCTTTTCAAACATTGAAACTCGCTAACAAATTGGCGATTATGGACATATTCCAACAAAAAGATGATCCACGTCAACGTATTGCGCGGCACGCCACAGCATGGTTGCAGGGTTCGTGATCTCTGTAATCGAAAGACCCCCGATGGAATCCAAGCATAAATTCAACGTTGGCTATATTGTTTTTGCGTTTTTTTGCGTGATGTCGATTCAGGCCTGGCTCGCAAGTCGCAGCGTTGCGACACTCGATTACAGCGAGTTTCTAACCTACCTGAAAGACAACAAGATTTCCGAAGTTGTCGTGACTGAAAGCAAGATTCAAGGCGCATTCAAGGCCACCGTGGACGGCAAGCAATATTTCGTCACACAACGGGTTGAGCCAAGCTTCGCCGCGCAACTTGAAGCCGACGGCGTAAAGTTCACAGGCGGCTCTGACGAAACTTGGCTGACGACACTTTTGTCTTGGATTATACCGGTTTTATTCTTTTTCGGCCTCTGGGCGATCTTTTTCCGGAAGATGGCGGATCGTCAGGGCATGGGCGGGCTTATCAATATCGGCAAATCCAAGGCCAAGGTCTATGTGGAACGCGACACTGGCGTCACGTTTGAGGACGTCGCAGGCGTGGACGAGGCCAAGGCTGAGTTGAAGGAAATCGTGTCGTTTCTTGCGGATAAAGATAAGTACGGCCGACTTGGGGCGCGTATTCCAAAGGGTGTTCTGCTGGTGGGTCCGCCGGGGACCGGTAAAACCTTGCTGGCGCGCGCAGTCGCCGGCGAGGCAGGGGTTGCGTTCTTTTCGATCTCGGGGTCGGAATTCGTCGAGATGTTTGTGGGTGTCGGGGCGGCGCGCGTACGCGACCTCTTCGAGCAAGCCCGCAAGGCTGCGCCCTGTATCATCTTCATCGACGAACTCGACGCGCTGGGGCGCGCGCGCTCGGCAATGTCGGGTATGGGGGGAGGAGATGAGAAAGAGCAAACGTTGAACCAACTTTTATCCGAATTGGATGGGTTCGACCCGAGCGTCGGGATTGTACTGCTTGCGGCGACCAACCGGCCCGAAATTCTGGACCCGGCCTTGTTGCGCGCAGGTCGGTTTGATCGCCAAGTGGTTGTCGATCGCCCCGAACACAAGGGCCGGGTAGATATTCTCAAGGTGCATACGCGCAAGGTCAAACTTGATCCTGCGGTCAATCTTTATGACATCGCGGGGCTGACCACAGGGTTCACCGGGGCCGATCTGGCCAATCTCGTCAACGAGGCCGCAATCATCGCAACCCGGCGTGGCGGCGATCGCGTCACCGAAACTGACATGACCGCCGCCGTCGAGCGGATCGTAGCAGGGTCCGAACGCAAGACCCGGATCCTCAACCCGATAGAGCGCAAGCGCGTAGCCTATCACGAGTTGGGCCATGCCCTCACAGCGACCGCCCTGCCAAGCACCGATCCGATTCACAAAGTGTCGATCATTCCCCGCTCTATCGGGGCGCTTGGATACACGATGCAACGCCCCACAGAGGATCGTTTTCTGATCACCTTTGGTGATCTCAAAGATCGAATGGTCGTGCTTTTGGCGGGTCGAGCCTCAGAAGATATCGTCTTTGGCGAGATCTCGACCGGGGCGTCGGACGATCTGGCCAAAGTGACCGACATCGCGCGCGAATGCGTCACCCGCTTTGGCATGAGTGAGGCACTCGGGCAGGCTGTGTTGGAACAAAAGCATCTTCAATGGCTGGGTAATTCGCAGTTTGAAAACAGCACCAAGGACTATTCTGAAGCGACGGCGCGCGAGGTTGATCTGGCTGTGCGCAACCTGATTGATGAGGCATATGAACGGGCGAAAGCCATCCTGACTGAACGCCGTGCCGATCTGGATGCAGGTGCTGCGCTTTTGTTGGAACGCGAGACCATTACGCCCGATGATTTCGCTCCGCTGCAGCGCGCGCCAGCTAAGGAAAGCCAAGCTGGCGACCATATTCACGCTTTGCAGCCCGCGCCAACGCATGTCCCGCCTGTTGCTTTGAAATGAACTAGGTGCAGCCAGCGGCGGTGTTACAGTTGGCCACATGCTGGGCTAGGCCGGACGGCGACCCGTTGCTGGATGCCCGCAGCTGGCACAAACGAGATCGTCAAAGCCTCAGTCTCCGAGCGGGGTGCGACGGGACCTGCCGTTCACGGCATCTGCTTTTATCGCAAAGCAGATTTCGGGTTGCTGCCATTCTTGTGCCTTGCCGTCGTTCAACTGGGATTGAGGTATTCGACCACGCATCACCGTTCGCGATATCACTCAGGAAGTAATGCTTTTTGAACTGTCTCATCCCACCCCAGGTAAAGCATATGCCGATCACGGATTACCGGACGCGTCATCACCTTGGGTTGGGCCGCGATCTGCGCCTCTGCCTCCGCATTTTTCATCCAAAGATTGAGCCCTCGGTAATCGCTCGAATTGCGATCCACCAAACGATCTCCGAACTCTGCAATCAACTCAGCCAATTCAGCTTCGCTCAGTGGATCTGCCCGGATATCGCGAAAACTGACGTCGTTGCCCGCAGCCTCCAAGGCTTTTCTGGCCTTTTGACAAACTGCGCAGGTGTTCAGTCCATAGATCATCATGTCGCAATCCCCTCTGGTGATGAGTCCGCAATTTCATGCATCCATCCCTTGAGTGCAACTCAGTGCAAGCAATTCGCTACCTGCTGATACAGATCTATTGGTTCTGCCGCATGATGCATGACACGCTTGCGACCGATCGGGCAACTAATATGCGCAGCGTGCTGCGTTCATATGGCCGCAGGCAGTGAAGCAATTGGTCTTGGTCAGACCCGGCCCGTTTCAGTTCAGATGCGCTGCTATTTGTAAGTCCGCGCTTCCAGGGTGTTGTCTTTGATTGCCGCTTGGCAGGTGGCTAAAAACACGGTCTCTGCATCGGACAATTTCCGCAGTGGGTTGGTAAGCAAGTAGATATTGACGAGCGGCAGCGCGTCGTAGGGGGGCAATTGTCGCAATAGCCCGCTTTCGATATCACGCTTTGCCACATGGAGGGGCAGCGCGCCAATTCCCACTCCAGCGACGATCATCCGGCGCAGCTCATGTAAGCTCGACGAGACACCGCGCCAGCCGGGGGCCAGCTTGGCGCGGGCCCGCAGATGGGCAACCGGAAAGAGGGGGCCTTCCTCGGTTTCTGTCTGAAAGGAGACCGATGTTTCGCCCTCGATCTCGTCCAGTGCGATTCTCTCTTTCGTGAAAAGAGAGTGGCGGGGGCCGCAGAACAGGCCGAAATATTCCCGATACAGGATGGATGCTTTCAGATTGGCTGGAATTTTGTGCAAAAGACAGAGTCCGAAACTCGCACGGTTCTGCTGCACGCGACTGACGACTTCTTCGCTTTCGGCAACTGTGGTCGAAAAGGTTACTTTTGGATGTGCACTGGCGAAGTCGTGCAGCAGGTCATCGTAGTGATCCGAGATCACATGCGAAGTTGTGGCAATTGTGATATGTCCGCGCAATTCTTCGGCACCGCTCTCCAACAGCGACGGCAGTTGTGAGACCGACCCAAAGATCTGCGAGCATTCCTGATATAAAATACTTCCCGCACGCGTTACGCTGAATTCATTGGGTTTTCTGATGATCAACTTATGCCCGGTTGTGTCTTCCAATCGCCTCAGGGCAGCGGAGATCGTTGGCTGTTTCAGCCCCAAATAATATGCTGCGCGCGAGATCCCGCGTTGCTCAACCACAACCATGAAGGTGCGCAGAAGATTCCAGTCGAGGTTCCAAGGAAAGCGTTGTTCGTACGGCTTCACGATAGATCCAATCTATATTCAGAATTTAATATATTTATTTGCGCTATGATGTCGCACATGCAAGCTTTTCTGCAAGGAGGCATTTATACCCCCCTCCAGCGCGGGACGTTCCGGGAACAGGGCGACCGTGTATCGCAATCCATCAGGAGAGTTACATGACCAATCGTAGAACCGTTCTCAAATCCCTTGTCGGCGTTAGCGCGCTGGCTGCCGCTGGCGTCTCGTTGCCGGGGATCGCCTTTGCAGATGAGCTGGAAACCCTCAAGAAAAACGGTGTGATGCGCATTGCTATGTCGGGCGCATATCCTCCCTTCAACTTCATCAATGAAGAGAATCAGGTTGTCGGGTTCGATCCGGCTATTGGCGAAGAGATCGCCAAGCGCATGGGCCTCAAAGTTGAGATCATCACCACCGCTTGGGACGGGATTATCGGCGGGTTGTTGGCCAATAAATACGACGCCATCATCGGGTCCATGTCGATCACTCCGGACCGCGAAAAAGTCGTCGATTTCGTTGGCCCGTATTACCGCATGCGTCGCGGTATCTTTGTGACCAAGGATAGCAAAATCAAGACGCTCGACGATCTGAAGACGGCGACCCTTGGCGCCACGTTGGGTGAGACGCATGAGCAATGGGCCCGCGAACAAGGCTACAAGGTGCGCACCTATAAAGGTCTGCCCGAACTCATGTTGGAACTGGAAAACGGCCGCGTCGATGCAATCGTCAACGACGATATTCCGGTGCTGCTGGCCATCACGAAAAACGATGCACCGATCAAACAACTCGACGTCAAGCTGGGTGGTGTGGCCGATGAGGCCGGGATCGCGATCCGCAAAGGCAATCCCGAATTGCACAAGGCGATGCAGGACGCATTGGACGCGATGCAGGCCGACGGCACCTATCTTGAGCTTGCCAAGAAATGGGTCGGCGGCGACATCCGCTAAATTCAGGTAGCAAACTCCCAGCACCTGCCGCGCATGAGAATGGCGGGTGCTGGGACTTCGATCATCCCAAGAACCGGGGCGAAAACGTATGGACGTGGAACTGATCCTCAAGGTCTATCCCTATTTTCTCAAGGCGGCCTTGGTCACTGTTGAGCTTTCGGTTTTGACAACCGTGCTCGGGCTGATTTGTGGCGCTTTGGGGGCCACGGCGCGGTTCTCGCGCTTTGCAATCGTGCGGTTTTTGGGGGCAGCCTATGTCAGCTTGTTTCGTGGCACGCCCGCGCTTATTCAGCTGTTCTTGCTGTATTTTGGCGGCCCGCAGATCGGCATCCAGTTGGACGCGTTCAGTGCAGGCGTGATTGGTCTGGGGCTCAATATCGGGGCTTATATGACCGAAACGATGCGCGGTGCGATCATCTCGGTCGATGAGGGGCAAGGCGAGGCGGCCCGCACGCTGGGCCTGTCGCGCGCGCAGAGCTTTCGCAAGGTGGTTTTGCCCCAAGCAATGCGCCTGATGATCCGCCCGCTTGGTGTCAATATCAACGCGCAGATCAAGGGGACCGCATTGGTCTCGGCGATCTCGGTGGTCGAACTGACCTACACCGCGCAACGCTATATCGGGTCGACCTATAAACCCTTCGAGATGTTCTTCCTCGCAGGCATTCTCTACCTCGTGATCATTACGATCACAGGCAAGGGCGTCGCCTATCTCGATCGCCGGGCGCGCCTGCAATGATCATGCGTCTTTTCCCTCGCAATGCTGTGGAACAGGAGTGAGCTATGGGTCTCGATTTCTCCGTTATCCCGCCCTTTTATGGCACGTTGGCCCTTGGTGTTCTTTGGACCATCGCTATTACCGCCACCTCTGCAGTGCTAAGCTTCTTCGGAGGTATCCTGCTGGCGGTTGTTGCCCTTTACGGGCCGCTTGTGGTGCGCTTGCCGTTCCGTTTCGTCTCGTGGCTGTTTATGGGCACGCCGCTGCTGTTGCAGCTGTTCCTGATTTACTTTGGCCTCGCACAGATTGGGGTCGATCTTCCGGCTTTCGTCGCGGGTGTGATCGGGCTTGGCTTTCACTATGCGGTCTATAATTCTGAATTGATCCAGACCGCGATGGTGGCTGTCGACAAGGGGCAGATGGAGGCCGCACGCACGCTGGGTCTGTCTCGACGTCAGGCGCTGATGCGTGTCGTCGTACCGCAAGCGGTGCGCGATGTATTACCGCCCATCGGCAACAACATGATCGCACTGCTTAAAGATAGCGCGTTGGTGTCGGTGATCGGCGTGAGCGAATTGACCCTGTCTGCTCAGCTTGCCATCGGGCGCACCTATCGTCCGTTTGAATTCTACGCAGCTGCTGCGGTGCTTTATTACGTCATCAACCTGGGAATGGAGGCGGTGCTGCGCGGGTTCGAAAAGCGCAACCGTCTCTCTCGCTGAAGCCAGAGGAAGCGACATGACACAGACACATCCTTTCGTTGAGATCCGCCATGCTCAGAAGTCCTATGGCAAGCTAGAGGTTCTCAAGGACATCTCTCTCACGGTCGAGCGCGGTCAGATCGTTGCGATCATTGGCCCCTCGGGATCGGGGAAATCCACGCTGTTGCGCGCGATCAACGACCTTGACCCGCTGACTGCTGGTGAAGTTTGGCTGGACGGGCTGCAGGTCAACAAAGCCCTGCCGCATCGACAATATGAAAATCATATCAACGAGATGCGTCAGCAGATCGGCATGGTGTTTCAGCATTTCAACCTGTTTCCGCATCTCACCGTGCGCGAAAATGTCACGATGGCGCCAAAGCTGCTCAAGACGATTTCTGACAAAGAGGCCGATACGCTGGCCGAAGAACAGCTGGATCATGTCGGGATGCTTGAGCGGATCGATTACTACCCCTCGCAGCTTTCGGGCGGGCAGAAGCAGCGTGTCGCTATTGCGCGAGCCTTGGCGATGAAGCCCAAGCTGATGCTGTTTGACGAAGCGACCTCTGCGCTCGATCCTGAGTTGGTCGAGGAGGTGAACCTCGTGATGAAAAAGCTCGCTGAGGAGCATATGACGATGATCATCGTCACCCATGAAATGGATTTCGCGGCCTCGGTCTGCGACCGCGTGATCTTCATGGACAAAGGTCTGGTTGTTGAAGAAGGCCCACCTGAACTGGTCTTCAAAAACCCGACGCAAGAGCGAACCCAAAATTTCCTGCGTAAACATCTTGAAGGTGCGAAATGAAGACCGAGCAGTCTCACCTGTTCTACCAATCCCGCCAACCTCGCCCGTTTCTGGATTATGGCGAGGGGATCTATCTCTATGATGTGTCGGGCAAGCGCTATATTGACGGCTCGTCCGGGGCGATGGTGTCCAATATCGGCCATTCCAACCCCAATGTTCTGGCCAAGATGAAGGCGCAGATGGACCGTGCGACGTTCGGGTATCGCCTGCATTTCCGCACTGAACCCTCTGAAAAGCTGGCCGCCAAAGTCGCGGGGCTTATGCCCGAGGGGCTGGATCGGGTGTTTTTTGTGTCCGGCGGCTCTGAGGCAGTGGAAACGGCGATCAAGCTTGCGCGCCAATATGCCGTCACTCAGGGGCAGGGCAGCCGCTGGAAGGTGATCTCGCGCACGCCCTCTTATCATGGCGCCACGATGGGGTCGCTTGGAGTGACGGGCAGCCCGTTGTTCACCGGCGCTTTCGCGCCGATGTTTGAGGAGATGCCGAAAATCCCCGCGCCGACCTGCTATCTTGATCGCGACAATCTGAGCGAGGAGCAACGCGGTATCAAATATGCCGAAATGCTGCGCGAGAAAATCTTGGCCGAGGGGCCCGATAGCGTGTTGGCATTTCTTATGGAGCCCGTTGGCGGGGCCTCGACCGGTGCGCTGGTCGCGCCCGACAGCTATTATGCCCGCGTGGCCGAGATCTGCCGCGAATACGGCGTCTTGCTGATCTATGATGAAGTCATGACCGGGGCAGGGCGCACCGGGAAATTTCTTGCCGCCGAGCACTGGGGGATCACCCCCGATATTGTCGCGATGTCGAAAGGGTTTGGCGCGGGCTATGCGCCGCTTGGCGCTGTGGTCGCACGCAACGATATGGTCGAGGCGCTTCTGGACTCAGGCGGGTTTCAGCATGGCTTTACCTATGCAGGAAATCCGCTGGCCTGCGCGGCGGGTCTGGCCGTGCTGGAAGAGATGGAAGAGCACGACATCATTGGCAATGCCGCACGGATGGGCGACGTGCTCAAAGCCCGCCTGACCGGGTTGATGGAGCGGTATCCCTTTATCGGCGACGTGCGCGGCAAGGGGCTTTTGCTGGCCTTTGAGCTGGTTTCGGACCGCGAGACGATGGCGGTGTTGCCCAAGGATTGGAACGCGCATGTCGAGCTGGTTGAACTGGCGTATGAACGCGGGCTGATCATCTATTCTCGGCGCACACGCGGGGGCAAAGAGGGAGATCATTTCCTGGTTTGCCCACCTCTCATCGTGACCGAAGCGCAGATCGACGAAATTATGGAAATACTGTGCGATGCACTGGATGCGTTCGCCGAAAAACACGCCTTGCCCGTGTTGGAAGGGACGGCGGAATGAAGCTCCCTGACAAATCCACGGAACTCCACGATGTGATCGCCGCAATCCCCAATGGCGCGACAGTTTTGGTTGGCGGGTTTGGCGTTCCCGGAACACCTTTCACGCTCCTGAACGAGTTGGCTCGCCAAGGCCAGCGCGATTTGGTGTTGGTCAAAAACGACGCCAACGAGGCGGGAATGGGGATCGACCACCTGATTAAAAACGGTCAGGTGCGCAAACTGATCGTGACCCATCTGGGTCTCAACGCAAATGCAATCGCGGCCATGAATTCGGGTGATCTTGAGGTCGAATTCTGCGCTCAGGGCATCTTGGCGGAACGTATCCGCGCAGGTGGGGCCGGTTTGGGCGCAATCTTGACCGATATTGGCATTGAGACCGAACTGGCCAATGGCAAACAGGTGGTTGAGATGAATGGGCGCGCAATGTTGGTTGAACCCGCGCTGCGCGCCGATGTGGCGCTGATCCACGCAGCCATCGCAGATCCGTTTGGCAATCTCGCTTACGCTGCCACTGCGCGCAATTTCAACCCGTTGATGGCGATGGCGGCTGCGCGCGTCATTGTCGAGGCCGAAGCCCTTGTGCCGCTAGGAGGCCTTGCGCCGGACGCGGTCGAGACCACCGGCGCTTTTGTCGATCACGTTGTTGAAATAAAAGAACTTTCTCAGGAGTATGGCATTGTCAGACGCTAGATCCCGCATGGTGGCGCGCGCGGCGCAAGAAATTGCACCGGGTATGGTGGTCAATCTGGGAATTGGCTTGCCAACACAGGTCGTCAACCATTTGCCTGCCGATTTCCCGGTCTGTCTGCATTCCGAAAATGGGCTGACGGGCATTGGTGCGATGCTGCCATATGATGAGGCGGATCGTAATCTGATCGACGCGGGCGGGGCCTATGTTTCGACCATTCCCGGCTCGGCGTTTTTCGACAGTGCGGTGTCTTTTGCGCTGGTGCGCTCGGGGCGGCTTGATCTGACGCTGCTGGGCGCTTTCGAGGTGGCGCGCAATGGTGATCTGGCGAACTGGAAGATTCCGGGCAAGTTTTCTCCGGGGGCGGGCGGCGCGATCGAGCTGGCGCAAAAAGCGCGCCGGGTGGTGGTGATGACCACCCATTGCGACCGCAAGGGCAATCCGAAACTGCTGGACGCCTGCACGCTGCCGTTGACGGCACGGGGCCGAGTGGCGCGGATTTATACGGATATGGCGGTGGTGGATGTGACGCCAAATGGCTTTGCGCTGCGCGAACTGGCCACCGGCGTCAGCGTGGCAGAGCTTCGTGCCGCGACAGGTGCCTCGATCACCATCCCGCAATCCGACATTCCAACCTTTTGAGGCCGATGATGGACCAAGACCTGCAAACCCGGCTTCTCAGCGCGGTCGATGACCTGTTTGAGAGCGAAGTCGCGTTCCTGAGCGAGCTGACCGCGCATCCCTCGACGCGCGGGAATGAGCAAAGCGCACAGGATTTCATGGCCGGCGCGTTGGCCGAGCGTGGCCTTGAGGTGGACCGCTGGCAGATTGAGTTGGACAAAATCCGCGATCTGCCCGGCTTTTCGCCGGTGATCGGGGAGTATGAAGATGCCGTGAATGTGGTGGGCAGCCATCGCAGCACCACCCGCAAGGGCCGTTCGCTGATCCTGAACGGCCATATAGATGTTGTGCCTGCGGGGCCGCTGGATATGTGGGACAGCCCACCTTTCGCGCCCCATGTCGATGACGGTTGGCTCTATGGGCGCGGGGCAGGGGATATGAAGGCGGGGCTGGTCTCTAACCTCTTTGCGCTGGACGCGCTGCGCCATCTCAATCTCGCGCCCGCAGCAGATGTTTTCTATCAATCGGTGGTCGAAGAGGAATGCACTGGCAACGGTGCCTTGGCCTGTCTCGAGCGCGGCTATCGAGCCGAGGCCGCGCTGATCCCCGAACCGTTCGAAGAAAAACTGGTCAGCGCCCAACTTGGCGTGATCTGGGCGCAGGTGCATCTGAAAGGCCTGCCGACCCATGTGGCCTATGCTGGCAGTGGCGCGAACGCGATCGAAGCCGCTATTCCGCTGATCGCCGCACTTCACACGCTTGAAGAGCGCTGGAACGCGCCGGGGTGTCGCCATGGCGACTATGCGCATGCCCATCATCCGATAAACCTTAATATCGGCAAGATTGAAGGGGGCGATTGGGCCAGTTCCGTGCCTGCTTGGTGTGTTTTTGACATGCGGATCGCGATCTATCCGGGGCAGGACATCGACGCTGCGAAAGCGCAGATTGAAGAGGTGCTGATGGCGGCCGCACGCGAGAACGCCTTCTTGAAGAATTCCCTGCCTGAAATCGTCTGGCACGGTTTTCTCGCCGAGGGCTATGCGCTGAGCGACGACACATCCGCTACGGCAAAAGCCGCAATTGGCGCATTGGATGCCGCGCATCTCGCGGTCAATGATCGCGCCCTTGATCGGATGGCGATCACTGCGACGACAGATGCGCGTTTCTTTGGTCTGTATGCCGACACGCCAGCGCTGGTCTATGGCCCGCGCGCCGAGGCCATTCACGGTTTCAACGAGCGGGTGGAGCTGGAAAGCCTCCGCCGCATCACACAAAGCACCGCCCTGTTCATCGCGAACTGGTGCGGCACCGAAACGATCTGAGGTTCAACATGCGCGAAGCTGTCATCGTCTCCACCGCGCGCACCCCTATAGGCAAGGCCTATCGCGGCGCGTTCAACAATCTCGAAGGGCCAGCGTTGGCGGCCCATGCCGTCAAGGCGGCCGTGACGCGCGCCGGGCTGGAAGGGGGCGAGATTGAAGATGCCGTCTTCGGTTGTGCTCTCACGCAGGGCACGACAGGTGTCAACGTCGCGCGCCATATTGTGCAGGCTGCTCATCTGCCCGACAGCGTGGCCGGCGTCACACTGGATCGGCAATGCGCATCGGGGCTGAACGCGATCGCGTTGGCGGCGCATATGGTGACAAGCGAAGGCGCTGATGTCGCCCTGGCAGGCGGGCTCGAATCCATTTCGCTGGTTCAGAATGCAGAATGGAACGGGTCTCACTACCGCGCGCCGGGCGTTCGCGATGCCTATTACCTGTCGATGATCGAAACGGCAGAAATCGTCGCGCAGCGCTACGGTGTCAGCCGTGCCGCACAAGATGCCTATGCGCTGCAAAGTCAGCAACGCACGGCGCGTGCTCAGGCAGCGGGCCTTTTCGCAGATGAGATCGTTTCCGTCGACGCGATGAAAATCGTCACCGATAAGGCGAGCGGCGAGACCAGTATGAAGCCGGTCAGGTTGGAGGCAGATGAGTGCAATCGTCCGACAACAGAGCTAGAGGGGCTCGCAAGCCTCAAGCCCGTTCTGGGGCCTGATAAATGTGTCACTGCTGGCAATGCCAGTCAGCTTTCTGACGGGGCATCGGCCTGCGTGATCATGGAGAGCGCCGAGGCGACCCGGCGTGGTTTGACCCCGCTTGGAGCATTCCGGGGCTTTGCGGTGGCGGGCTGCGCCCCCGAGGAAATGGGGATAGGTCCGGTCTTTGCGATCCCACGCCTTCTGGACCGGGCGGGACTGTCGATGGATGATATCGATCTCTGGGAAATCAACGAAGCCTTTGCCGCCCAGCTTCTGTATTGCCGCGATAAACTGGGGATTCCGGACGAGAGGCTGAACGTGAATGGCGGGGCGATTTCGATCGGCCATCCTTACGGCATGTCGGGGGCGCGTATGGCTGGGCATATATTACTGGAAGGCAAGCGCCGCGGCGCACGCTACGGCGTTGTGTCGATGTGTATCGGCGGTGGTCAGGGGGCTGCGGGGTTGTTTGAAATCTTCTGACGTTCTTGGTGCGTGCCTGTATCCGCCAATTTCGGGCCCAATCAGCAGTGAACATATGACCATTTGTAGGACAGTAACTGGCGTAAATTTGTAAGGTGCGGCGGCTCGCGGAACATCGAGTTTGGTGGGTATAGATTTTCTCTGAGGGCGTCGTAAGGCGTTTTGCCGCTGTGAGCTTCATGGGGCCTGTGGAAGTTGTAGAACCGTTCCCATTCCGCCCGTTTTGCCTCGAGATCGACGTCACCTTTGTAGCTGAGCTGCTGGTAGAATTTCTGGCCGTGAGATCTGTGCGATCGCTCGGCTTTGCCGTTCAGTTGCGGTGTTCCGCGTCTGATATAGGCGTGGCGGATACCAAGATCCTCGACGTGCCAGTGGAATTTGCTTGGAACTCGTGACCGCTATGAGTGCGGATTACCTTTATGCCGAAGGGGAACTTCTCAATGATGTGGTCGACAAAATCGATCGCATTGGCTTGAGTATGCTTGATATTTTCAGGGCGCGAACCCGGGTGGCGTCGCCAATGGCTGTATACTGGAAGCGATGGATTTTCTCACCCTTTTGTCCAGTGGATGTCAGGAACTTGACGTCCATCTGGATGTGATGCTCTGGAACTTGTTTGTTGTAGCGCTTGGCTTAAATGTTGGGGAGTGTCCTGAACTCTGTGTATCTGTCCCGGCCCATGCGGTTTGGGATACTCAAGCGTCGAAGCGCTCGCCGAACATTATGGCGAACTGGTTACGGGCTGCAAACCATTCCCTGACGTTTCGGCC
>NZ_CAJYBT010000051.1 GCF_913064665.1 uncultured Thioclava sp. | reverse complement strand
GCGGAGCGGCCCTGATGGGTATCGGTGGCACCATCGCTTTGGGATGCTCGATCGGGCAAGGCGTCAGCGCGATGTCGGTCCTGGCTTTTTCGGCCCCTGTGACGCTGGCCGCCATCGTGATCGGCGGGCTGATCGGGCTGCGCCAGTTGATCCACGGCTTTCAACCCGAGTGAACCTGCCATCGCGCAGCGCTAAATCATCCGGATGGATGCCTCCGGCGGGAGTATTTCTGGCCAGATGAAAAGAGAGAGCGCGACTGTATTCATCTAGCTGGAAATACTCCCGCCGGAGGCTCCTGCCCCATCCCCAAGCGCGCCGCTCATCTTATGTATAGCCCGACAAAAAAAGCGCCCGCGTGAGGGGATTTCCTCGCGCGAGCGCTCGTGTTTCAGATGATGCCTGATCAGGTCTTGAAGATCCGATAGATCGCCGGGATCACCAGCACCGTCAGCAAGGTCGAGCTGAGCAGACCGAACAGCAACGAGATCGCCAGACCCTGAAAGATCGGGTCCGCCAAGATCACCACCGCGCCGATCATCGCCGCCACCGCCGTCAGCAAGATCGGCTTGAAGCGGATCGCGCCGGCCTCGATCAGGATCTCGGTCTTGGTCTTGCCGGTTTCATCCGCGTGGCGAATGAAATCGACCAGCAGGATCGAGTTGCGCACGATAATCCCTGCCAGCGCGATAAACCCGATCATCGAAGTGGCCGAGAACGGTGCGTGGAAGATCCAGTGGCCCAGCATGATGCCAAGGAAGGTCAGCGGCACCGGCGTCAGGATCACCAGCGGCAGGCGGAAGCTGCCAAACTGCGCCACGACGAGGATGTAGATCCCGAGCAAGGCCACGGCAAACGCCGCGCCCATGTCGCGGAACGTGACCCAGGTCACTTCCCATTCGCCATCCCACAGCAGCGTGACATGGCTTTCGTCCTGAGGCTGACCGTGGAACGAGATCGTGGGCTTTTCGCCCGGCGCCCATTGCATGTTGTTGATGATATTATCGACCGCCAACATGCCATAAAGCGGCGCCTCGTATTGGCCGGCGAGTTCGGCGGTGACCATCTCGGCTTCGCGCCCGTTATGGCGGAAGATTGGATAGGACGCCTTCTCTTTGGCCACGCTCACCACATCCCCCAGTTCCACCACACCGCGCGCGCCGGGCAGAACATTGGCCGGGATCGGGGTGGACAGCGTGTTCTCATTCATCACCCGATTGGATTTCGAGCGCTCCATCACGATCGGAATGGGCTGGCGTTCCTTGCCGCGATGGGAATAGCCCACCGTGGTTTGGCCGTTCAGCATCGCCAGCGTGTCCCACACATCGCCCTCTTGCACCGAGTAGAATTCCAGATCGTCGGAATTCACCGTCGCGCGCAGTTTATCGGGCTGGATGCCGAACGAATTATCCACATCCACGATGTAAGGCACTTCCTTGAAGGCCTGCTCGATCTGGCGCGCCGCCGCACGTCGGATTTCCGGGTTGGGGCCATAGACCTCGGCCAGAAGGGTTGCGATCACCGGCGGACCGGGGGGCGGTTCGACCGTCTTCAGGCTGGCACCTTTGGGCAGTTTGATCGCCTTGATCTTGTTGCGGATGTCGATCGCGACTTCATGGCTGGAGCGGTCACGCTCGGCCTTGGGCAGAAGCTGAATTTCGACATCGCCCTTATTAGGCTGGTTGCGCAGGTAGTAGTGGCGCACCAGACCGTTGAAGTTGAAGGGCGCAGCCGTGCTGGCATGGGTTTGCGTGGACAGCACTTCGGGCATTTCGGTCACGATATCCGCGACCTGTTGGGCCACGCCATCGGTTTCTTCAACCGAGGTGCCCGCAGGCATATCAATCACCACCGACAGCTCGGATTTATTGTCGAAGGGCAGCAGTTTGACCGTGACATGTTTGGTGTAGAGCAGGCTCAACGAGCCAAAGCTCAGCACCGTCACAACGATCAGGAACAGCCCCGCGCGCCCCTTGGTTTTCAGGATCGGACGCGCGACCTTGGCATATAGCTTGCCAAGGCGCCCCCCTGCCTGATGCCCGCCATAGGCGTCGTCATCGGCGGCGTGGCCATGCAACTGCGCCTTGCCTGCAACCTTGACCATCAGCCAAGGCGTGATGATGACGGCCACGAAGAACGAAAACACCATCGCCGCCGAAGCCACCGCCGGAATCGGCGACATATAGGGGCCCATCATGCCCGACACGAAGAGCATCGGCAAAAGTGCCACGACAACGGTCAGGGTCGCCACGATGGTCGGGTTACCGACCTCGGCCACGGCCTCAATTGCCTTGGTCACGCGGGACCCCGGCCCCTTCATCGCCCAATGTCGCGCGATGTTTTCGATCACCACGATGGCGTCATCCACCAAGATCCCGATCGCGAAAATCAGCGCGAATAGCGACACCCGGTTCAGCGTAAAGCCCATCACATAGGCGGCAAACAGCGTCAGCAGAATGGTCACCGGAATGACAACCGCCACCACGATGGATTCGCGCCAGCCAATCGCTACCAGAACCAGCCCGATGATTGACACCGTCGCCAGCCCAAGGTGGAACAGCAACTCGTTGGCTTTCTCATTGGCGGTCTCGCCGTAATCGCGCGTGACCTTGACCTCGACATCATCGGGGATCAGCGTGCCATGCAACTGATGCATCCGTTCGAGGATCTGCTCGGCCACGACCACCGCGTTCGAGCCCGCGCGCTTGGCAATCGCCAGCGTCACAGCCGGGGTGCGTTCGATCTTGCCAGCCTTGTCGCGCTGCACGTTCGACACGATCGCATCCGCAGCATCGGGCACATAGGAAATCTTGGCCACATCCGCCACATAGACGGGGCGATTGTCGCGCGTGGTCAGCAACAGACCCGCGATTTCGGCTGGCGCAACCAGAGTTTTACCCGCCGCCAGCGCGATCTGCTTGCCCTCGTCGCGGATCATGCCGGTGTTGAACGAGCGGTTGGCCTGCGTGACCTTTTGCGAGAGTTGCTGCAAGGTGACGCCATACAGCGCCAGCTTGGCTGGCTCTGGCTCAATGCGGATCTCGCTGGTGGCCTCGCCCACGATATAGGTCAGACCGACATTGCTGATCTTGGTGACCTCGGTCTGCATTTCACGCGCGATCCGGGTCAGCTCGTCACTGTCGATCTGTGCGCCATCTTTGCCCGTGAAGGTCAGCGACACGATCGCCACATCGTCAATCCCGCGGCCCACGATCACCGGATCGGGGATGCCTTTGGGGATGCGGTCCATATTGGCCTGCATCTTTTCATGCACGCGCAAAACGGCGGCATCCGCCGAGGTGCCGACCTTGAAGCGTGCCATCACCAGCGCGCCATCATCTTGAGTTTGGGAATAGACGTGCTCGACCTCGTTGATGCCTTGCACAATGGTTTCCATCGGCTCAGTCACCAGCTTCATCGCATCATCGGCCTTCAGACCGGGGGCCTGAATATGGATATCCACCATCGGCACGGCGATCTGGGGCTCTTCCTCGCGCGGCAGCGAGAGCAGCGCCACAAGACCCACCGCCACCGCCGCCAGCACCATCAAAGGCGTCAACGACGAGCGGATGAACGCCTTCGTCAGCGCGCCCGCAATGCCCAGCTTGACATGAACCTGATCTTCTTCGGGCGTCTCAGGCCCGGTTGTCTGCTCACTCATGGGGCACCACCACATCGCCCGGGTTCAGCCCGGTGAGAACTTCCAGCATTTCCTGATCGTCCAGATTGATCACAACGCCCGGCACGATGGTGCGCTCATAGGTGCGATCGCCCTCTTTGACGCGCACGAAATCAAGCCCCGAGCGGGTCACAACGTAGCTGGCCGGAATCACGATGGTCTGGCGATTGCCCATCGGGAGCTTCACCAGCAAACGCGCCGCCACAAAGCGTGCATTCAGATCGGGCACTTCGACATCGGCCTGCACGCGCCCACCTTCGATCTGGGGATAGATCTTGGCCAGCTTGCCCGCGATCTCTTTGCCGTCGGAATCGGTGATCATAATCGTGTCACCCTGCTTGAGCGTATCGGCATGACGTTCGGGCACCGACAGGCGCAGGAAAAATCCGCCCCCCCCGATCGTTGCAATCGTCTCGCCCGCCATGATCACAGCGCCCTTGGTCACAGGAACCGACACCACCTTGCCCGCGATGGGCGCGGTGACGGTGCCGTATTGCTCTTGCTGCTGATAGACCTTGCGCTGCGCCTGTTGCGCGGCGATCTGGCCCTCATAAACATTCACCTGCGTCTGCAACTGATCGACGTTTTGCGAGGTCGAGACGCCGCGCGCCTTCAGATCCTCGCCGCGTTTCAACTCGGTCTTGGCATTTTCAAGCTGGGCCTGCAGCGCATTGATCTGCGCATCGACCGCCCCGATTTGATAGACCAGCGTCTGATCGACAATCGTGGCAATCGTTTGCCCCGCCGTGACCTCATCGCCCTCGGTGACGTCCAGCGCCGTGATCGTGCCCGAAAGCTGCGCGCGCGCCGCGATGGTGTTCTTGGCCTCCACCTGACCATAGACCGATTTCCAATCGGTCACGATCTGGGGTTCGATTGTGATTGGTCCATCGGCGGCCATCGCCAGCCCGGGCAAGACCATCATGGCAAAAGCCAGCGGCAAGAGTGTCAGTTTCATCTCGGTTTCCCTTCCATCCGGGCGGACGTGCTTTCCCCGGTTATATTCCGGTTCTTGAATGTGACCCCTTACAGCAAAATTCAGCCGCCGCGCAAGCCTGCTGGGTGGGCACTGTGTCGCGGCGGCATCGGCCGGGGGCTTTCACGCGTCAGTTTCATGCGCTAAAGCCGTGGGCGCAACAGTCTTGGAGAGATGAGATGCACGATATTCGCGCAATCCGTGAAAACCCCGCCGATTTTGACGCCAAACTCGCGCGCCGCGGGCTCTCGCCGGTCTCTCCCGAGCTATTGGCGCTGGATGAGGCGCGCCGTGCCGCGATTCACGCCGCCGAAACAGCGCAAGCCGCGCAAAACGCCGCCTCCAAACAGGTCGGCGCGGCCAAGGCCAAAGGCGACGACGCCGAGTTCGAACGCCTGCGCGCGTTGGTGGGAGAAAAGAAGTCCGAGGTCGCCGCGATGCAGGCCGAGGCCAGCGATCTGGATGCAAAGCTGCGTGATCTGCTGATGGGCTTGCCGAATCTACCCCTTGATGAGGTGCCAGATGGCGCCGATGAGGACGAAAACGTCGAGCTCAGCCGCTGGGGCACCCCGCGCAGCTTCGATTTCACGCCCTTGGAACATTACGAGTTGCCCGCCGTCGGCAAAGCGATGGATTTTGAAACGGCGGCGAAACTGTCGGGCGCGCGCTTTGTCGTGCTTAAAGGGGGCGTCGCGCGGGTGCATCGCGCGCTGGCGCAGTTCATGCTCGATCTGCATGTCGATCAGCACGACCTGAGCGAAAACATCACCCCCGTTCTGGTGCGCGATTCCGCGATGCTGGGCACCGGGCAATTACCGAAATTCAGCGAAGACAGCTATCAGACCACGAATGGCTGGTGGCTGATTCCCACCGCCGAGGTCACGCTGACCAATTACGCCGCAGGCGAGATGTTTGACGCCAGCGACCTGCCCCAGCGGATGTGTGCCCACACGAACTGCTTCCGCTCCGAGGCGGGATCGGCGGGCAAAGACACCTCGGGGATGCTGCGTCAGCACCAGTTCGAGAAGGTCGAGATGGTGACGATCTGCCACCCCGACGAAGCCTTGGCCGAGCATGAGCGCATGACGAAATGCGCCGAAGCGGTGCTGGAGGGGCTGGACCTACCCTATCGCCGCATCGTGCTGTGCACTGGCGATATCGGCTTTGGCGCGCAGAAAACCCATGATCTCGAGGTCTGGCTGCCCGGCCAGAACAGCTATCGCGAGATTTCCTCGATCTCGACCTGCGGCCAGTTCCAAGCGCGCCGGATGAATGGCCGCTTCAAGCCCGCCGATGGTGGCAAGCCCGATTTCGTCGCCACGCTGAACGGGTCGGGTCTGGCGGTCGGACGCTGCCTGATCGCGGTGCTGGAGAACGGTCAGGAAAAGGACGGCTCGGTCACGCTGCCCGCTGCGCTGCACCCGTATTTGGGTGGCAAGACGCGGCTTGTGGATGGCAATCTCGTTTAATTACCCCGATCAATTAAACACCCCGGTGAAATCCAGTCAAAAGGCCCCGTCGCGGGGCCTTTTTTCATGCCCTCGCGGACTGTTTTGGTCAAAGCGCTGGAATGGGATAGACTGGTCTGGCGCGCAGGGCGCTTCCCTGCCCCGTCAGACTGCGCAGGAGCTTAACGATGCCCCAGCTTACCCCGATCCTCGCCGCACTCGCCCTATCCGCCACCGCGACCGCCGCCAGCGCAGAAATGAAGCTTGCTTTTGATTGGGGCAATATTCCGCGCTGCACCACCGGACGCCCCAATGTGGTGCCCAGCCCCACCTTTACGCTTAGCGGCGTGCCCGCAGGCGTCACTGCGTTGACGTTTCGGCTCAAGGATCGCGACGTGCCCGGCTACAACCACGGCGGCGGCACGGTGAAGGTCAAGATGCCCGCCAAAGGCACGATTCCTGCGGGCGCTTTTAGCTATAAAAGCCCCTGCCCTCCCTCGGGTCGCCACCTTTATGAGTGGACGGTGACGGCCAAGGCCGGAAATCAGACCTTGGCCACAGCGAAAGCGCAGCGCAGCTACCCTTAGGCCGCGCGCCAAACCCGCTTAATCGGGCTTTTTGCTCTCGCGCCGCTTGCGTGCGGTTTCTTTGTGATCGGCCTTTTTCTTGGCATCGACGTGTTTCTTCAACCGCGAGGGAATCGACTTTTTGCGATCCTTGAACGGGTTATCCTGCCCCTGATCGCGCAGATACAGCCGGATCGGCGTGCCCGGCATGTCAAATGCCTCGCGCAGGCCGTTGACAAGATAGCGCTCGTAGCTGGCGGGAATCTTGTCAGCATAGGTGGTTTTCACCACAAACCCCGGCGGGCGCGTCTTGGCCTGCGTGATATAGCGCAGTTTGATGCGGCGACCGCCCGGAGCGGGTGGCGGGTGCGCCTCGACCATCGCGCCGAGCCACGTGTTCAGCTTGCCGGTAGTGATGCGACGGTTCCAGACCTCATGGGCCTTGAGAATCGCGGCATGGAGCCGGTCGATGCCCTTACCGGTTTTGGCCGAAACGGTGACCATCGGCGCGCCGCGAAGCTGCGGCAGCAGACGTTCAAACGCCTCACGCAACTCTTTCAGCTTCTCGGGCTTGTCCTCTTCGAGATCCCATTTATTGGCCGCCACGACCACCGCACGCCCTTCGGTCTCGGCAAAGTCCGCGATCCGCAAGTCTTGGGTTTCAAAGGGAATATTGACGTCGATCAGAACCACCACGACCTCGGCAAAGCGCACCGCTCGCAAGCCATCAGCCACGGACAGCTTTTCCAGCTTGTCATTGATCTTGCCGCGTTTGCGCATCCCCGCCGTGTCCCAGATCCGCATCGGCGTACCCATGAACGTGTTGGTCACCGAGATCGCATCGCGCGTGATCCCCGCCTCGGGGCCGGTCAGCAGACGATCTTCCCGAATGATCTTGTTGATCAGCGTGGACTTACCCGCATTGGGCCGCCCGATCACGGCCAGTTGCAGCGGTTTCGCGGCAGAGGGCGGCTGATAAGCGGGGATGTCGCCCTCTTCCAACTCATCATCCAGCACGACATCGGTCTCGGGCGTGTTGGCGGCGTTGCGTTCAGCGAATTCATCGGCCAGCGGCACCAAAGCGGTATAAAGATCATCGAGACCTTCGCCATGCTCGGCTGAAATGCGCAGCGGCTCACCCAAGCCCAGCGACCAGGCCTCAAGAGCCCCCGCATCGCCCGCAGCCCCTTCGGCCTTGTTGGCCGCCAGGATCACATGCGCGTTCTTCTTGCGCAGAATATCGGCAAAAATTTCATCTGCCGGGGTCACACCGACGCGTGCATCAATCAGGAACAGGCAGATATCGGCCTCTTCGACGGCGCGCTCGGTCAGGCGACGCATGCGGCCTTGCAGGCTGTCATCCTCGGCCAGTTCCAGACCGGCAGAGTCGATGACGATAAAGCGCAAATCCCCCAAACGCGCATCACCTTCGCGCAGATCGCGGGTAACACCGGGCGTGTTGTCGACCAGCGCCAGACGCTTGCCCACCAAACGGTTGAACAGGGTCGATTTGCCGACATTGGGGCGGCCGACGATGGCCAGGGTAAAGCTCATGTTGCCCTCCTTGGGCGGATACGAGCGGCCCCCTTACACCCGAATGGCGTCACTTGAAAGCGTGCAGTTTCCCGTCACCGCCCACAACATACAGCACACGCCCCGCAACAACCGGGTCAGAAGCTGCCCCGCCGGGGATATTGGCCTGACCGATAAGCGCGCCATTGACCGGGTTGAACACCCGCAAGATGCCATCTGAGGACGCGACAAACAGTTTGCCACCCGCCAGAACCGGGCCATAATTGGCGGTGATCGTGCGCTGTTTCTTGGGCTTGTCCTTGACGTAATAGGGCAGATCGCGCGCCCAGATCTGATCGCCCGTCGCCGCATTGAGGCGTACGAGCTGACCGGCATCCGAGGTCAGGAAGATCGAGCCGCCAACGACTTGCACGGGGCTGTTCGCGCCCTGCGTGGCCGTCCACAGACGCTCTCCCGAGTTCACATCGAACGCCGCCAGCTTACCCGTCGAGGCACCCGCATAAACGGTATCGCCTACGATGACCGGGTCGCCCGTCAGATCGACGATCGAGGCATAGGCCACACCGGGACGCGCGCCCGGCACCTTGGATTGCCACAGCTGCATCCCGCTTTGACGCAGCACGCCCGACATGAAGCCCGAGGGGAAGGGGAACACGACCATGCGACCGTTGACCGCAGGCGAGGACACGCCCGTCATCCCCGAATCTGACGGCGCGCCCGGCACTTGCCACAGCACTTTGCCATCGCTGGTGCGGATCGCCCAAGCCGAGCTGTCGCGCGCCACGACATAGACGGTGCCACCCTCGACCGTAGGGGCTCCGCCGATTCCGGTATCGAAATATTGCCGCCATTTGATTGCGCCACTGGCGGCGTCAATCGCCACCAGTTCCGAGAAATCAGACGTGACGTAAACCGTGCCCTTGTCATAGGCGACGCCCCCACCCGAGGCATCCCCCTCGTGATCGCCGGGCGGTGTGATGTCGGTCTGCCAGACACGTGCGCCATTGAGCGCGGTCGCGCTGACGCGGGCTTGGCTGTCCAGCGTATAGACCCGGCCCCCGCCCACGATGGGATCGGCGGTGATGCGGTAGCGTTTGGCATTGCCCGCACCAATATCGGCGGACCAGATCGGCGTGGTGCCCGTACCAAGGGCGGCGTTGAACAGCGCATGGGTGGGCGCGCCACCGCGTTGCGGCCATTCGGAATTAGAGACCTGAGCGGGCAGCTTGATCGGCTGAGCCTGATCTGCCGGGGCCGGCAAAGGGGCCAGTCCCTCATCGGCGCGCAGCGCATCGCGCGGGCTAAGACGTTCGCCCTGCAAGATGACCTCTTTTTGTGAACAGCCTGCCAAAGTGGCGGCCATCCCCAGCACGAAGATAGTCTTGCTCAGATTCACGCCCGTTCCCCCTACCCTGCACCGGGCCGCCTTTGCAGCGCGCCCGTCTGGATCGTCACATTACTCTTGCGGGGCGGGCTGCGCCGCCCCCGGCACTGGCGGCACCGTGCCACCCAGCGCCACAATCAACTCTGTCGCGCGCTGTTGCAAGCCCGGTGTAAGCCCGGCGTCCTCAAGGATCTGCTTGGCCAAGGCAATGGCCCCATCCTTGTCACCGCTTGCCAGCTTATCGGCAGCCTGTTGTTCAATCGCCAAAAGCCGATAGGGCGCGCCCGGCTTGGCCAAAAGCGCCAACGTCGCGTCGCGTTTGGCGCTGTCCATATCAGGCCCTGCTGCGATCACCGCCTTGAGCTGGGCCAGTTGCGTGATCGAAAGGGGCAGGCCCGGCTCGGCCGCTGCGGCCTCGTAAAAGCCAAGCGCGGCTTTGGAATTGCCCGCGCTTTCAGCCTGATCGCCCTGCATAATCTTGAGAATGGCCGCGCGTCCCGCACCATCGGGCTTGATCGCTGCGAGCGCTGCATCGGTGTCCTTGGCCTTGACCGCCGCCATCACCTGATCGCCAAAGCCGCGCGCCTTGGTTTGCGCCTGCTCTTGTTGATAGGCGTTCCAGCCGGTGCCGCCCACGATCCCCAGGATCACCAGACCGCCAATCCATCCCCATTTGCGAAACGCCGCAAAAAGTTTGTCTTGGCGGACCGCATCGGTCACTTCGTCGATAAAACTGTCGGTCTCGCTCACGCGTGCCTCTTTTCGCTAGTCTTCCGGCCCCTCTTACACGGCTGCTCAAAGACTGCCAAGGCCCGCCGCGTCATGCGAACCGAGGGCTTGAGATCACGCGGCGCTCACCTTAAGTTGAACTCTGCAGTTCACTCTGCCCCCATCGCCAATATTCATTGCGCCCCGCGTCAGGAGCCTTGCCATGCGCCCGATTCCAATCATCAACGCGATCCTTGTGCTGGGCGTGCTGTATTTACTGGTATTTGAGCGTGATCGCCTGATGAGCTTTGCGGGCAAATCTGGCGCGACACCCGAGGCCGAAATCACCGCGCAAGCCGCCCCCGTTGAGGGGGCCGTGCCGGTGCAGGCCGTGGCTTCGGTGGCGCGTGCTGTCGATCAGGGCGTGTTGACGCGCGGGCAGACGAAGGCCGCGCGCCGGGTCGAATTGCGCGCGGAAACCTCGGCGCGGGTGATTTCCGAACCGCTGCCCCAAGGCCACGTGGTCGCCCAAGGCGATGTGCTGTGCGCGCTTGATCCCGGCACCCGCCCCGCCGCCCTGGCCGAGGCGCAGGCGCGCCTGATCGAGGCGCAGCTTAACGCGACGGCGGCGCAGAAGTTGCAAGCGGGGGGCTATCGTTCCGACACCTCAGCCGCCTCAGCGCAATCCGCACTTGAGGCCGCCACCGCAGGCGTCCGGGCCGCCCAGACCGAGCTTGCCCGCCTCAAGATCACCGCCCCATTCGATGGCATCCTTGAGGGCGACACGGCCGAACTTGGCTCGTATATCGCCTCCGGCGGGCTTTGCGCCACGGTGATCGCACTGAACCCGATGAAACTGGTGGGCTATGTGCCCGAAACCGAAATTGACCGGGTGAAAATGGGCGCGCAGGTTGGCGCGCGTCTGGCGACGGGCCGCGAGGTTCTGGGTCGCGTTTCTTACGTTTCCCAAAGCGCCGATCCTGCCACGCGCACCTTCACCGTCGAGGCCGAGGTCGCCAATGGCGACTTCGCTATCCGCGAGGGCCAGACGGTTGAAATGATCATTGCCGCCGATGGCACCAAGGCGCATTTCCTGCCCGCCTCGGCGATGACGCTCAATGATGCGGGCCAGTTGGGCGTGCGGATTGCGCGCGATGGCGTGGCCCATTTCGCCCCGGTTAAATTTTTGCGCGACACCCCCGAGGGCGTCTGGCTGTCGGGCCTGCCCGAGAGCGCGGATGTGATCGTGGTGGGCCAAGACTACGTCACTGAAGGCTCGCCCGTTGTGGTGACCTTGGTGGATCACGCCCCCGGCGATGTGGCGCAAGACACCCCAATGCCGGGCACGCCCGCCCCTGACACGGCGCCCGCGCAATGACCGGGATCGTCGATTGGGCGGCAGCGCGCGCGCGCATGGTGATTGCCTTTGTGGTGATCTCGATTCTTGCAGGCCTTGCCGCCTATTTGAGCCTGCCCAAAGAGGGCGAGCCTGATATCGAAATTCCGATGCTGTTCATCTCGGTCCCCTTCCCCGGCATCTCGGCGGCCGATTCCGAAAAGCTGCTGGTCAAACCGATGGAAACCGAGCTGGCCGGGCTTGACGGGATCAAGAAACTCACCGGCATCGCGCAGGAAAACTATGCCGGCGTGATGATGGAATTCGATTTCGGCTGGGACAAGACCAAGATCATCGCCGATGTGCGCGACGCGATGAACACCGCCGAGGGCAAATTCCCCGACGGCTTTGAAAAATACGCCATCAACGAGATCAATTTCTCGGAATTTCCGGTGGTTGTGGTCACCCTGTCGGGCAATGCGCCCGAGCGCACGCTGCAACGCCTTGCGCGCGATCTGCAGGATGAGGTCGAGGGGCTGGAACCCGTGCTCGAGGCGCAGATCGCGGGCAATCGCGATGAGATGCTTGAGGTGGTGATCGACCCGCTGAAACTGGAATCCTACAACGTCACCGCGCCTGAATTGATCGCCACCGTGCAGTCCAACAACCAGTTGATCGCGGCGGGGGTGGTGCAAACTGATGGCGGCGCGTTTTCGGTCAAGATCCCGGCCACGTTCGAGACCGCGCAAGACGTCTACAACCTGCCCGTCAAGAAGAATGGCGAGCGGATGGTGACGCTGGGCGATCTGGCCGATATTCGCCTGACCTTCGAGGATCGCACCGGCACCGCACGGTTCAACGGCCAGCCCACGGTCGCGCTGCAAGTGGTCAAGCGCAAGGGCTACAACATCATCGACACTGTCGATCTGGTGCGCAAGACGGTGGCGGATGCACAGGCGCGTTGGCCCGAACCGCTGCAACGCGCGGTCGATGTGGGGATCTCGCTCGATCAGTCGAAGACCGTGGGCGCGATGGTCAGCCAGCTTGAGGGCTCGGTGCTGACGGCGATTGCGCTGGTGATGATCGTGGTGCTGGCAACACTTGGCACGCGCTCGGCGCTGCTGGTGGGCTTTGCAATCCCGACCTCGTTTCTACTGACCTTCCTGCTGCTGGGCGCGATGGGCGTGCCGATCTCTAATATCGTGATGTTCGGGCTGATTCTGGCGGTCGGGATGCTGGTCGATGGCGCGATTGTCGTGGTGGAATATGCCGACAAGCGAATCTCGGAAGGCTCGGGGCCGATGGCCGCCTATACCGAGGCCGCCAAGCGCATGTTCTGGCCCGTTGTCAGCTCAACCGCGACCACGCTATGTGCCTTTCTGCCGATGCTGTTTTGGCCCGGTGTGCCCGGTGAATTCATGGGCATGCTGCCGATCACGATCATCTTCGTGCTCTCGGCGTCGCTGGTGGTGGCGCTAGTCTATCTGCCGGTGATGGGGGGCGTCGCGGGCCGTCTGTCGCGCCGCCTTGAGATGGGCGCGGGCGTGATCAAGCACTGGCCCTATTGGCTGCGCCTTGCGCTGGCGGTGGTCTCGGTGGCGCTGGTTTTCTTGGGCGCGATGCTGACGCTGAACCCCGATTACCTGTCGGGCGGGCACACGCCCTCAGGTCAATTCGCCGCCTCGCTGCCCGGCGCGGTGCTGTTCGTGCTCGCCGCAATGGCGGCGTCTATCACGATGACCGCCGCCAAGCCCGCGCGCAAACGCCGCCCCGTTGAGGCTGGCTATCGCCGCCGCCCGTTTGGTCATGTCATCGCCTTCATCGCGGGCAATCCGATCATGCCGCTGGTCAGCGTCGCCCTGATCGTGGGCGCGGTGATCTTCACCTTTGGCTATTTCGGCAAGCACAATAACGGCACCCAATTCTTCACCGATTCCGAGGTCGAGCAGGCGATCATCTATGTGCGCGCGCGCGGCAACCTGTCGCTCTCGGAAAAGGACGCGCTGCTGCGCGAGGCCGAATCCCGCGTCATTGGCACGCCGGGCGTGGGCGCAGTGTTTTCCTTCGCAGGCGCGGGCGGGCTGAACCAGAACACCGGCGGGGCCAGCGCGCCGCGCGACACGATCGGGCAGATTCAGGTCGAGATGACGCCGTGGGAGACGCGCAAATCCGACACCGATCTCAAGGGCGATGTCGTGATGGAAAAGATCATGGCCAAAGTCGCCACGATCCCCGGCATCAAGGCCGATTATCTGGCGCAGGATCGCGGACCCAGCTCGGGCAAGCCGATTCAGCTGCGCCTCAAGGGCGATGATTTCGCGACACTCGGTCAGGCGGTCGATACCGTCGAGGCGCATTTGGCCCAGATGCAGGGCATCACCGCCATCGAAGACACCCGCCCGCTGCCCGGCATCGACTGGGAAATCGACGTCGATGTGACCCGCGCTGGCCGCTTTGGTGCCGATGTCGCCACCGTGGGCGGCATGGTGCAACTGGTCACGCGCGGCCTTTTGCTCGATACGATGCGAGTGCCGAGTTCCGACGAGGAAATCGAGATCCGCGCCCGCCTGCCCGAACAGGACCGGGTGCTGTCAACGCTCGATACGCTCAAGCTGCGCACCTCCGAGGGGCTGGTGCCGCTGGCCAATTTCATCACCCGCACACCGGTGCCCAAACTCGGCCAGATCGACCGGATCGACCAGACGCGCTACTATGACATTAAGGCCGATGTGGTTGAGGGGCTGTCCAATGACGACGGCTCTCCGATCACCGGAAATGAACGCATCGCCGCCCTCGAAGACTGGCTCAGCACGCAGGCCGAACTGCCCTACGGCGTGAACTACGAATGGTCGGGCGACATGGTGGAGCAGGCCGAAAGTCAGGCCTTTTTGATGAAGGCTTTCGCCGGTGCTCTGGCGCTGATGTTCGTGATCCTGCTGGCGCAATTCAACAGCTTTTACAATGCGGTACTGGTGCTTCTTGCCGTGATCCTGTCCACCGCCGGGGTGCTGATCGGGATGCTGGTGATGGGCCAGCAATTCTCGATCATTATGACCGGTGTGGGGATCGTCGCGCTGGCGGGAATCGTGGTGAACAACAACATCATCCTGATCGACACCTATCAGGAATTCTCGCGCTACATGCCCCAGATCGAGGCGATTATCCGCACCGCCGAGGCCCGCCTGCGCCCCGTCCTGCTGACCACGATCACCACGATGGCGGGGCTTGCGCCGATGATGTTCGGGCTCTCGCTCGACTTCTTCAATGGCGGCTATTCGGTCAACAGCCCCACAGCGATGTGGTGGAAACAACTGGCCACGGCGGTGGTGTTCGGGCTGGGTACGGCGACGGTGCTGACGCTGGTGCTGACGCCCGCGCTGCTGTCAATCCGGGTCTGGATCAATGCGGGCGCCTATCGCGGCGCGCGCGCGCTTTCAGCCCTGATGCAAGGCATCGACAGCCGCGCTGCACGTGATCTCGCACTGGAACGCGCGATGCGCAAAATGCGCGGACGCGAGCTGATCTGGGACGACGCGCTGCCCCATGAAGGCGGCGCGAAACCCCATCTCGTGCAGGGACAGGATGCAGCGGAATAGGGCTCCGGCAAAAGCAGGGAGGCGCTATGCCGCGCCTTCCTGCGCCTCTTCTTCCTCGGCCGATTGGCGCGCCCACATCGCCGCGTAGCGCCCGTGGCGCGCCAGCAGGTCCTCGTGATGGCCGCGTTCGACAATGACGCCTTTCTCCAGCACCACAATCTCGTCGCTATCGGCAATCGTAGACAGCCGGTGCGCAATCGTAATCACCGTGCGCCCCTGCCCCATCGCCTTGAGACTGTCCTGAATATCGCGCTCGGTCTGGGTATCGAGCGCCGAGGTCGCCTCATCAAGCAACAAGATCGGCGGGTTTTTCAGGATCGTGCGCGCAATGCCCACCCGCTGCTTTTCGCCCCCCGACAGCTTCAGCCCACGCTCACCCACCGAGGTGTCATACCCATCGGGCAGATCAATTATGAAATCATGAATCTTGGCGGCCTTGGCAGCGGCAATGATCTCGTCTTCGCTGGCATTGGCGCGCCCATAGGCGATGTTGTAGCGGATCGTGTCGTTGAACAGCACCGTGTCTTGGGGCACCACGCCAATGGAATCGTGCAAGCTGACTTGCGTCACATCGCGCAG
The DNA here is from genome assembly GCF_913064665.1 of uncultured Thioclava sp. GTDB lineage: Bacteria > Pseudomonadota > Alphaproteobacteria > Rhodobacterales > Rhodobacteraceae > Thioclava > Thioclava arctica. Next base: position 5,784 of record NZ_CAJYBT010000051.1, on the reverse strand, counting down.
GTCCTGCCCATCAATCCGGATCGCCCCGCCCGTCACATCATAAAACCGAAACAGCAGCCGCCCGATGGTCGATTTCCCCGACCCCGAAGGCCCGACCAGCGCCACGGTCTTGCCCGCCGGAACCGTCAGCGAAATCCCCTTCAGGATCGGACGCGTCGGGTCGTAATGGAATTCGACATTGTCCAGCACCACCTCGCCGCCTTGCACATTTAGAACATTCGCGTCTGATTTATCCTCAATTTCAGAGGGTTGATGTAACAAATCAAACATTTCGCCCATATCGACCAAAGCCTGCCGGATCTCGCGATAGACCGTGCCCAAAAAGCCCAAAGGCATGGTGATCTGGATCATATAGGCCTGCACCATGACGAAATCGCCTACCGTCAACGTGCCCGCCTGAACCTGCATCGCGGCCATCACCATCACCGAGACCAAACCGATCGAAATGATCAGCGACTGCCCCGCATTCAGCGTCGCCAGCGACTGCCCGGTCTTGACCGCCATCTGCTCATAGCCGCGCATCGAGTCGTCATAACGCTCGGCCTCGCGCGCCTCGGCTCCGAAATATTTCACCGTCTCGAAGTTCAGCAGGCTGTCGATCGCCTTCTGATTGGCCTCGGTATCGGCCTTGTTCATCGCGCGCCGGATCGCAACGCGCCATTCGGTCACCTTGAACGTGAACTTGATATAGGCGGCCACCGTCACAATCACGACCGCCGCATAGCGCCAGTCAAACACCACCGCGAAGATGACCGTGACCATGCTCAGTTCCAAAATCAGCGGCCCGACCGAGAACAGCATGAAGCGCAGCAGGAACTCGACCCCCTTCACCCCGCGCTCGATCACACGGCTCAAGCCGCCGGTCTTGCGGGTGATGTGATAGCGCATCGACAGACGGTGGATATGGGTAAAGGTCTGCAAGGCCAAATGGCGCAAGGCCCGCTGCGCCACGCGCACGAAGATCGCATCGCGCAGCTCACCAAACCCCACCGTCATCAACCGCGCCACACCATACGCCACGGTGATACCGACCGCGCCCATCCCCAAAGCCCAAGCCGGGCTCATGCCCTCGCCAGACAAATTGTTGACCGCCGCGCGATAGATGAACGGTGTCGAGACCGAGATGATCTTGGCCGCAATGAGCGCCAGCATCGCCAACACCACACGGCGCTTCACCCAAGGTGCCTCATGGGCCCACAGGAAGGGCAGCACAGCGCGAATCGTGCGCCAACCGCGCGCGCGCTCTTCGCGCGACATCTTGCCCGTGTTGGTGATCTGAGACGGAGGCATCGCGTGCCCTTTCCTTCATCTGGCCAAAAATACTCCGGGGGTCCGGGGGCTGGCCCCCGGCACCGCTCGACAGGCGCGCACGCTAACGGTGCACGCCCCGAGGTTCCAGCCCCGATTGTGTCGCAGCTGCCCCTATTGCGGGGAAGGAATGGTAAAGACCTGCCCCGGATAAATCAGGTCGGGGTTGCGGATCTGATCGCGATTGGCGTCAAACACCCGCACATACAGAATGCCATCGCCATAGACCTCACGCGCGATCGCCCAAAGCGTGTTGCCTTGCACGATCTGCACCACTTTGACCGCATCGCCGTCGCCACCTGCCGACTTTTGCGCCTTTGAACTGGCCTGAGGCAGATCGCCCGCTTGCGCCACAACGATCTGGTCGGGTTGATCAAAGGTGGTTTCGGCGCGCGCCACGACTTTGCCCGCCGTGCCGATGGCGTCAATGCGCAGACGATGCGCGCCCGGGTTCAAACCCGGCAAGTCCAGCGACCAGCGACCCGCACGCCCCGGCTCTGTCTGCGCCACCAGCGCACCATCAAGATAGGCGCTCAGCTTGCTGTCTGCGGGCGCACCGCGCCCCTCGGCGGCAGCGCGCCGCCCCTGCCCGAATGAGATCGTGTCGATCACCAGCGTATCGCTGGCCGGTGCGAGCAACCGCGCGCCATCGCTATCGGTGACAATCGGAGCGGGCGCAGCCTGTGCCATCTCGACCGGGGCTTGCGTGGCGCTTGGCATCGTCGCGCTATCGGGGCTGGCCTGCGCCGCAGCGAGCTCGGTCTGCGCGGGACGCAACACAAGGCTTTGCGCACTGTCGCGCGCCACACCATCCGTCCCCGTCACCCGCAGCGACAAGGCCCGCGCGCCGTTGCTTGGGGGCAAATCGAACAGAGAGGCGAAATTGCCCGCCCCATCGGCACGCGCTTGCGCCACCGATTGACCATCGACAAGAATATCCACCTCAGCCCCCGGATCGACCCGGCCCGCCAAGGTGACAGCGCCATCGGGCGTCGCCCGCAGAGCATCAAATTGCACCGTCGCGGTTTTGGTCGAGGCGTTCGAATTCGGCGCGGATTGCGGCGCATTTTGCGCTCCCGCGTCAGTCGCCTCATTTGGCGCAGCGTCCGCCCCCGTCACAGCCTGCGCATCAGGGGCAACTGCGCTTGCCGCCACATTGGGCGCAGCCTGTTGCCCGCCCGTCGGGGGGGCCGTGACGTTCGCCGGCGATACAGCCGCCGCGTCTGGTTTGGGGGCCACAGATGCCACCGGAAGTGCTGCGGTCTTGGCATCGGGCTTGGGCGCACTCTTTGGCCCCCACACCGCCCAGCCAATCACCGCCAGCACGATCAGCACCAAGGCCGCCACCCCACCGCGCAGCGCGCCCGACCACCCCGCCGCCTGTGCCTTATCGCTTTGCACTTCTGTCTGCGTCATTCCTGTCCCTTTCGCGTGGCGTTTCGCGTCTTTCGCGCGCACACCTTGAGCGACCTTAGCAACCCCGCTATCACCTCTCAAGAACAGCCTTTTTCAACATCGGAGCCCGATCATGACCATTTTCAGATCAGTTTGTGTCTATTGTGGCTCACGCCCGGGCGTGCGCGCCTCTTATAGCGAGGGCGCACGGGCCACGGGCGAGATGCTGGCCGCGCACGATTGGCAACTGGTTTACGGAGCGGGCGATGTCGGCTTGATGGGCGAGGTTGCACGCGCCGCGCAGGCAGCGGGTGGGCGCACCTTTGGCGTGATCCCCGAGCATCTGTTCCCCCAAGAGGTCGGCAAGCGCGACCTGTCGACCTTCGTGGTCACCGAAACCATGCATGAGCGCAAGAAGGTGATGTTCATGAATGCCGATGCGGTCGTGGTGCTGCCCGGCGGCGCGGGCAGTCTGGATGAGATGTTCGAGGTGCTCACCTGGCGCCAGATCGGGCTGCATGAAAAGCCGATTTTCGTGCTCAACATCGAGGGCTATTGGACCCCGCTTCTCAACCTCATCGCGCATATGATCGCCGAGGGCTTTGCTGATGCCTCGCTGCGCGACATGATCGTGGCGGTGGACAGCGTGGCCGAATTGGAGACCGCGCTGTTTGCAGCACTCGCCTAAACGGCCTCGGGCGGGGCGGCGGTGATGCGCCGTGGCCGCAAGCTGGCCGTCGAATACAGCGCCAACGCACACCAGATCAGCCCCAGCGCAATCGCGTGCCAGATCGTGACCTGTTCGCCAAAGGCCAGCGTCGCGACACCGAATTGCAGCGTCGGGTTGAGATATTGCACCAGCCCCACGGTCGCCATGCGCACCCGCTGCGCGGCATAGGCAAACAGCAAAAGCGGCGTGCCCGTGAGCGGACCCGAGAACGCCAGCAGCGCCGAGGTATGCCAATCTTTGCCAAAGGCACCAGCGCCCGGAGCCCCGCCCCACCAGCCGAAATGATAGCCCAGCAGAACTGCCAGCGCGATGGGCGACAGCAGTAGTACTTCGGCGCAAACCGATACCATTGGGCTGGCCTTTAGACCCTTCTTGATCAGCCCGTAAGTGCCGAAGGTGAAGGCGAGGATCAGCGATATCCAAGGCGCGACGCCCAAGCCCAGCGTCAACACCGCCACAGCGGTTCCCGCCAGCGCCACCGCCGCCCATTGCAGGCGACCAAGCCCCTCGCGATAGACGATCAAGCCCAGCACAACGGCCACCAGCGGGAAAATATAATAGCCCAAACTCGCCTGCACCGCGTGGCCTGTCTGCACCGACCAGATAAAGGTGAACCAGTTGGCCGAAATCATGATCGCCGCCAGCGCCACAATCGCAGCACTACGCCCGCGCCGCGCACGCAAAACCCGCACGACCTCGATTAACCGGCCGCGAAATCCGAGAATCAGCGCGAAAAAGATCAGCGACCAAAGCGTGCGGTGGGCGAGCACCTCGATCGGAGGAACCCCGTCGAGCATCTTGTAATACAGCCCCGACAGCCCCCAGATGACGCAAGTCGCCACCATCGCCCAAAACCCTTTGACTGCTTCGCCCATCTCGCCCCCATCATTTTCGCGCGCAAGCTGACGGATCGCGACGGGAAAGGAAAGGGGCCATGAAAAAGGGGACCGAAGCGATGCTCGGCCCCCTCTTTATGCTCGCGCAGCCCTTACGCGTCGCTCAGCTCATCCGTGATGATCTTTTCGATCTCGTCGATGGGATGATTGGTCAGCGTCTTGTCGATCTCACCGACCAGCACGGCCTCAACCTCTTTGTGCAGGCTGTGGCGAATTTCGCCCAGAATGCGCGGCGCGGCGGCAATCACCAGCCGCTTGATGCGCCCCTGATGCACCATCCTGAACAGCGTTTCGGCCAAATCATCAGCAAACCGCATTTTGGCCAGTTGGTGCCAGTCTGTCTCATCATAGGCCGAGCGTTGCCCCGGCCCGCTATCAGCCATCCGCCCCGGCCTATCAGTGCCCTGTTCGCTATCAGGCGGATTGTCTTGTTCGTCGACCCGGCGCACCACCAAATTCGGGTTCTGCGCATCCATCATGTTTTCCAAGAACAGCGCCTTCTCGCCATCCGCGATTACAACCCAAGTTTTATTGGTCAGTTTGGTCATCACATCTTCTCCTTGCTGCCGCTTTCGCGCTGATCGCCCCCCAAGGGGCGCGTTGTGCCAGACGATGTCTCATCCAACTTCTTTTTCTCGTCGCGCGTGCCGATCTTGCGTTGCAGATTGCCCCCGGCGCTGCCCTGCCCTGCGGGCGTGTCGATATCCTCGGGGCGCTGGCCCAGTATCTCTTCGGTCTCCCGCTTACCATCTTTGGAGCCTGTGCGCTGTGCCATCGTATCCTCCGATCTTTTGTGAGTGTCTGGGAAAGAAACCCCCGGCAAGGCGGACCGGTTCCTGTGAAATCTACCGCGCGGGCAAGGAGCTGGCAAAGAAAAAGGGCGCCCCGACGGGACGCCCTTTCCTAGAAACTGGCTGCGCGATCAGAGACGCGAGGCCACGTTTTCCCAGTTTACCAGCTTGTCGAGGAAGTTGCTCAGGTAAGCCGGGCGCTTGTTGCGGAAGTCGATGTAGTAGGAGTGCTCCCACACATCGCAGCCCAGCAGCGCAGTCTGACCAAAGCAGAGCGGGTTCACGCCATTCTCGGTCTTGGTGACCTTGAGGCCGCCATCGGCCTCTTTCACCAGCCACGCCCAGCCCGAGCCAAACTGACCCGCACCGGCAGCCGCGAAGGCCTCTTTGAATTTGTCGACCGAGCCAAAAGTATCTACCAGCGCTTTTTCCAGCTCGCCCGGCATCTTGTCGCCGCCCGGACCCATCATTTCCCAAAACTGGGTGTGGTTCCAATGCTGCGAGGCGTTGTTGAAGATGCCATTTTGCGCCACTGCGCCGGCCTGATAGGTGCCCTTGATGACCTCTTCAACCGACTTGCCTTCCCATTCGGTGCCAGCAACGGCCTTGTTGCCATTGTCGACATAGGCCTTGTGGTGCAGGTCGTGGTGATATTCGAGCGTCT
>NZ_CAJYBT010000050.1 GCF_913064665.1 uncultured Thioclava sp. | reverse complement strand
CCCGGGGGAGGGGGTGGTGCAACATTGGGTCACCCTGCGGCGGCGCAGCGCAGGGTGCCCATGGGACTGCCGCACGAAGCACGGTTGACCGTGGATATCATCGCGTTGGCCGAAGAGTTCGGACCCTATGCATTGCCCTCTCGGCGATGCCTGCATCGCCGAGAGGGGGTGTCGCATGATCACCGGGCTGCTGAACAACAGCGGTTGGCAGGTAAATCACAAGCGCCCCTCTCGTGGTTTGCGAACAAACCATTGTCGGGCAGTGGTCGAACGGATCTGGCGACGGGAGGGGCTGAAGGTCCCGCAAAAACAACCCAAGAAGGGTAGGCTCTGGCTCAATAAAGGGTCGTGCGTGAGGCTTCGGCCGGAGCGTCCGAACCATGTCTGGTCCTATGATTTCGTGCAGGACCGGACGCATGACGGGCGTATCTTCCGCACGCTGAATATCATTGACGAATTCACGAAGGAGGCGCTGGTGATCCGCGTCAAACGCGGGCTCAACTCAACGGATGTGGTAGATGCCTTGACTGATCTGTTCATCCTGCGAGGGCCGCCGGAATACATAAGGTCCGACAATGGCGCCGAATTTATCGCCAAGAAAGTGCGGGCATGGATCGAGGACGTTGGCGTTGACGGCATTCATCGCCCTAGGTTCACCGCGGGTAAATGGATGTTGCGAGAGCTTCAACGCACGGTTCCGGGATGAGATGCTTAATGGCGAGGTCTTCACCACATTGCGCGAGGCTCAGATCCTGATCGAGAGATGGCGTCGGCATTACAACACCGTAAGGCCGCACAGCGCCTTGGGCTACCGGCCGCCAGCGCCTAAAAGCACCGTCCGATAGACCAGAGGCCAACGATGCACTAACATTCAAACCGGACCACTTGATGGGGGCATACCAACCACGCGGTCTGATGCCTATGTCGAAAAGCGCTTGACTGAGACGTCCTCGTTACCGAAGTCCTGAGCCTAGGCGCTAAACATGACCGGGCACTTTGCGCCATCAAATAAATCATATGTGGTCGCACCGACGACGAAATCATATGCCTTGGAGTGACCAAAGGCGCCAACGACGATAAGATCGGCTCCTTTTTGAAAGGCGGTTTGGTTTATAACGTCTGCAACGCCTTTGGTTGTTCCATCTCTTTGCTCCAGCGAGACCTTCAGTCCGTGCCGTGCATACATATTGGCAAGCTCAATTGTATCGGATGTTTCAAGCGTGACCGGTTGCGCCGCGCCCACTTGCAGGATGCAGAGCGCTGCACCGTCATCAACAACCGTCAAAAGATCGTGTGACGCCCTCGCCGCTTCGCGCGTATTGCTCCAACCCAACAGGATGTTTTCACCGACTGTCGGCCCCTCATACCCCAGTGGCACTATGATGACAGGGCGACCGCTGTCTCGAATGACAGTGATACGCGCATTGTGCTGGTCATAGCGTTCGGCTTCACTGTCCTTTTGGGACATGATTACCAAGTCAACGGTCCGCGCGCTTTCCACCATTCTATCTGTAGCCAAAGTCGATTGTGCCTTCAAAAGTCGCCATTCACTGGGGAAGTCTTCGTTTTTCGTGTAGGTATCAAAGATATCCCTGATGGCCTCAGCTTCTTCAGCCTGACTTTTGTTGAAAGAGGGAAAAGCGGGGGCCGGGATATGCATCGCGATGCCCGGATATATCGTTAAAGCCTCCAATGTGTGAAGTCCGACGAGATGTGCATTGTGCTTGCGCGCAAGCGGCACTGCCAGCTTCATCAGAGTCTCAGCATGTTCCCGGGTTGTCAGGCAAATGAGGATTGTCCCTAGACTCATTATATCGCGACCTTTCTCGGTCAATTTGTCAGAAATGGTGCCAGAACTCTATCAGGTGATCTGTATGGCTCACTGATCTAGATCAACACTAACTCTGAAACACCGTGAACGTCAGGTTCAGCAGTTGATGTCCTTAAAGCTAAGCGTTCCCGCAAAGCCTTCTGACCATGCTACGTCAGGGTGGTGTCATGTGTGGACAGCTGACAATGCCCCACAGCGACCTACGCCCCCGTCCCCTGTCCACCAGGTTTCGTGTTGCGACTAGTCATGCGCTGGTGACTAGCCCCTGTCGCCTCTATCTGATGGTTCGGCGAACCAGATCCATGCCTGACCAAGAAAGAGTGGAACTAGGCTTGCAGCGGTCGCGAGAACGAGACCATCACGCCCTGGGTTAGGCAGTCCCAAGAGGTCGGCCAACGGAGGAATCCATAGTGCAAAGCCTAACAACCCCAAACAAAGTGCTATGGCCCCCCAGATATATCCATTGCGCGTGACCTCGTTGCGCAACAGCCCAGCATCGTGATCTCTTACGTTAAACACGTTCCAAAGCTGCGCCAGCGCAAGGGTGAGAAAGGCCACTGTAGCTGCCGGACCAGCTTCAAGGCCCAGCCAGAAAAGCGCACAGGCGAAAGCACCCAAAGTGGATATCGTGACAAGCGCGCCAAGAATGCCAATCAGAATCCAGCACCGGCGGTTGATGATGGCTTCCGCTGGGTCGCGAGGCGGTTTGGTCATCACGTTCTCATCGCCCTTTCCCAGCCCCAATGCGAAGGCTGGGAAGACATCGGTAACAAGGTTCAGAAACAAGATTTGCAGCGGCAGAAGCGGCATTGGCAAGCCCGCGCCTACGGCCAAACCCACGATCAGGACTTCGCTGACATTGCAGGACATGAGGTAGATTACGAACTTGCGAATGTTGTCAAAGATAGTCCGCCCCTGTCGCATGGCTGCAATGATGGTCGCGAAGGCGTCATCTTGTAAAATCATATCAGCGGCCTCCTGGGCCACCTGCGTGCCGCGTTGGCCCATGGCAATACCTATGTCGGCCTTCTTCAACGCCGGCGCATCATTTACACCGTCGCCTGTCATAGCAACGACATGCCCCGCGTCCTGAAATAAGGACACAAGCATGAGTTTCGTCTCGGGCGAGACTCGCGCAAAAACGTCCACTTCCAGGATACGTTTACGGTCATCTTCACTAATGGTTTTCGGATCAAATCCATCAATTTCGCTGCTTTCAACGACCGACAGTTCGCCGTCCCCAAGGCTTGCCTCCCGCGCAATGGCCTCGGCGGTGTCTGCGTGATCGCCCGTCAGCATGACCACACGCACCCCTGCATTGCGGCTCGCTTCTATAGCGTGTGGCACGTCTGCACGGACAGGATCGAGCAAACAGACCAGCCCAACAAGTGTGAGGCTTTCATAAGGATCAGCATCCTTTGATGCCTTCTCTTTCATCGCGAGGGCCAACAGGCGCAACCCGTCCTGCGCTGCCTGAGAATTGCGATCTATCCACTTTTGGCGCGCGTCATCGGTCATATCCTGGGCGCCGTCTTGCCCGATCACTTTTGTACAAACGTCGAACACCGCCTCGGGTGCACCCTTTATGGCGAAGAGATGGCCGTCGTTAGCCCTATGCACGGTAGCCATCATCTTCCTGTTAGGATCGAAGGCATGGTTTTTAACCTCCGGGTTATGCTCGAGAAGGCTCTTCCGCGATGCTCCAAAATCACCTGCAACCGACAGCAGCGCGATTTCCATCGGATCGCCGCTCCGGCTGTCTTTCGAGCCGTCCCCAAGCACTGCATTGTTGCAAAGCGCTCCGATCCGGAGCGCCCACGCCATCGGGCTATAGGGCTCCGGCCCTTCGGTTGCCGCGCAGGCTTCGACATCCACATCCCCAGTGGCAAGTAAATACCGGACGACCGTCATGCGATTCTCGGTCAGCGTGCCGGTCTTATCAGTCAGGATCACCGTTGTGGCCCCCAGCGTCTCGACCGAGGACAACCGGGTAATCAACGCATTGCGCTGGCTCATCCGCAACATGCCGCGCGCAAGGCTGAGAGTAGCGACAACCGGGAGACCTTCGGGCACGGAGGCTATCGCAAGCGCAACCCCGGTTTGCACCATGATTGCCACGTCGTGCCCTCGCAGAATACCTGCAACAATGGTCAACGCCGCAAGCGCTAACGTCAGCCAGACAAGGCGATGGCCCAGCTTGTCAAGGCGACGCTCCAAGGGCGCGACCTCACCTTCTGCGTTTTGCGCTAGGTCACTGATGCGGCCAAGCTCCGTCTCCATGCCCGTCGCGGTCACGATCCCTTCACCTGCACCTTGAGTAATCGCTGTGCCCTTGAACGCCATGCTTAGACGGTCACCGAGAGCGGACTCCTTGTCCACTGGCTCAGTGTTTTTCGTCACCGGCGCGGATTCGCCCGTCAGCACGGATTCGTCTGCATGCAGGTTCGACGCTTCACTCAGCCGAAGATCAGCCGTAACGACATCACCAGCCTCAAGGATCACAACATCGCCAGGAACCAGTTCGTGCGCATCAATCATGCGGACCTCACCGCCACGGCGCACCTGTGTGCGGACCTCGGCAATATGCATCAACGCTTCTATGGAACGGGTTGCTTTAAACTCGGAAATGAATCCGATGGCCGCATTGAGGATCAACACGAAGGCGATGGCGACGCCTTCGGCGATGTCACCCATAACGAAGGACATCACGGCCGCGGCGGTCAAAAGCAATACGATAATGCTTTTGAACTGATGTAAAAGAATTGCCAGCGCACTTTTCTTTTTCTGTCGGCGCAGGCGGTTCGGCCCATGCGCCTCCAGCCGCTTTTTCACCTCATCCGCACCTAGCCCAGTCTTCAGATCAGTCTCCAGCTTCTCCGCCAGTTTCTGAAAAGTCATGCAAAAAGCGGCATCGGTTGAGTCCTTGGACACACTGTATCTCCATTGAGCAAGGTGCCGAAAGCGGCTCCGCCTAGAAGTATAATATCCGAGCAGGGACGGCACAGCTTTAATGCAGATCAACGAATAAGAGCCGAAAAACGCTTCAGCGCCTGACGGGTTTTGCGATCGTGAGTGGACGCGACTTTCAGCGAACCTTATCCACGAATTGGGTAACGGCGAACTTGCTGGTCCGGTCAATGCCGACAAAGAGATAGATCTTACCTTCAGCGGCCTGCACTTCGGCAATGTCGATGTGAAAGAACCCGCCTCTCGGCGATGCACACATCGCCTGCCGGCCAAAGGATTGTAGATAAGCCGTTACTCGCGGGACATTTCCTTTAGCCTCTCAGGATATGGAAGAAGGAGATGTTGATAACCAAGGATCAACGCTAGATTCAGCGCAAGCTGCGGATACTGAGATACGCAGAAGAAATTGGTCACGTTGCGAAAGCCTGCCGTTATTTTGGGATTGGCCGATCCAGTTTCTATCGGTGGCGGCAAGCCTACGGTGAACGCGGCGAAGCGGGCCTGATCAACGCGCCGCCGATCCCCGCTTCTTTATGGCCGCGCAGAAACTTCGCCCTGTGCCGCGGAGAGGAGCTTCAGTTCGTCAGCGGACGTGGCGCATGACGCATTCTTGTTGCTAGGCTCCAGACTCGTTAATTTTCATAGCCAGAACATCACGGTGGCGGCGAGGGATACGGCTGCGAGATAGACCTTCGGGCACCTGTCGTAGCGCGTGGCAACCCTTCGCCGGTCCTTCAATCGCCCGAACATGATCTCGATCTGTTACCTGACAGCGTATGTTTACATGCGTGAGAAGGCTGCTGCGGCGTTGACAACCTCGCCTGAACCGATGGGCACCCTTTGTGGCTGCGCATTGCGCACACGCCCCCAAATCATACGCCACCGGGGGCGCGGGGACTGGCGCTTCAAGGAACACGCGATGGCCGAAGGATAACACGCCGATGACTGTCTTTTGATCATTTGAGTGCGCTTTCCAGATGCAAGGCGCGTCGCGAAAGACGAAAGTGACGCCGCATCGCGATATCTGCGCCGCCTGAGGGCGGGCGGCATATGCGCGGGCAACCCAGATTCACGCTTGCACGCAAGGCAGGGGTGCCGCGCCAGTTTCAAGGACGTTTTCGCAAGATGAGGCCCAATCAACCGAGCGCGGCGACAGGCTTGGCGCGACAAAGGCGTGAGGCGAACACTCTCGCCCGCCTCAGGTCGCCCCAGAACCGTCTGGTTCGAGCCCCCCAAAGCTTTCGCATCTTTCAAACAGCAGGTCCTTTGCTTTTCACGTGGGTAGGAACATGACTCAGATTGCTGCGCCTGATCTTACGGTCGTCGTGCCGACCTATAATGAGCGCGAAAATGTCCGAGAGCTGGTTCGGCTTTTGGACCGTGCGCTTGGCAAGATCGTCTGGAGCGTCGTCTTTGTCGATGACGAAAGCCAAGACGGAACGGCGGACGAAGTGCGCCAGCTGTCACAGACAGACCCCCGCGTCAAACTGATCCACAGGGTCGGACGCCGGGGCCTTGCCGGGGCCTGTATCGAGGGCATCCTTGGGTCAGAGGCCCCGGTCGTCGCCGTCATGGACGGGGATCTGCAGCATGATGAACGTCGCTTGGCCGATATGTATCAGATCATGCAGGACTCGCAGGACACAGATCTGGTCATCGGCTCTCGCAATGTGACGGGCGGCACCTCGGGCGACGGGTTGTCGCGCGTGCGCAAATGGGGATCAGATCGGGCCACCGCCTTGGTCAAGCGGCTCTTGGGGCTGGCGGTGAGCGACCCGATGAGCGGCTTTTTCATGCTGCGCCGCCGTGCCTTCAACGAGGTCGTCTGCGGGCTGCAAACACATGGGTTCAAGATCCTCGCTGACATGCTGTCGGCGGCGCAAGGGCGCTGGAAGGTCGTGGAAATTCCCTATCAGTTCCGCGCGCGAACCGCAGGAGAGTCGAAGATGTCGATCAATGTGTCGCTGGAGTTTCTGGCGCTGCTTATCTCGCGCATGACCGGTGGCGTGCTGCCCGTGCGGTTCGTATTGTTCCTGTTTGTCGGGGCGACAGGCCTGTTTGTGCAACTTGCGGTGATGCGGCTGGCCATGCTGGTGCTGGGCGAAGAGTTCGTCTGGGCTCAGGGGATTGGTGTTCTGGTCGCGATGACCTCTAATTTCATGCTCAACAATATGATCACCTATCGCGAACGCAGGCTGAAAGGGGCCGCATTTCTGCGCGGTCTGGTGTCGTTCTATCTGGTCTGCACGGTCGGGGCTGTTGCCAATATTGCTGCGGCGACCGCGCTGTTTCACTTTTTGCCATTGTGGTTTGTCGCCAGCAGCATCGGCGCGATTATCGGCGCTTTGTGGAATTTCTGGGCTAGCCTGATCTTCACGTGGCGGGCGACCTAAACATGGCCCCGGCTGGCTTTACGGGCGCCACACGGCCATCCAATCTCTGGGTGCGGAACGGCCTGCCAACGCTCCTACTTATCTCGGTCGCCACGCTAGCGTTTCACGCGGCCCTCGCGCTTTGGGTGCCAGTGTTTCAAGATGAAAGCTACTACGCGCTTTGGGCCACAAGACCCGCGATTGATTATTACGACCACCCGCCGATGATCGCCCTATGGATCTGGGCGGGGCGTGCGATTTTCGGGACCACTTTTTTGGGTGTGCGGGTTGTATCGGTTCTTACGCTCGCGCTGGTGCCCGCAATGGTCTACCGGATCGCGTGGCTGGTGTCGCACGATCGGCGCACCGCACAGGTTGCAGCCCTTTTCTACGCAACGATGACGACCCCGATCGTGCTGGGCTTTTCCTCCACGCCGGATTCGCCCTCGGTGGTCTTTTGGGCCTTCTCAACAATGGCCCTGTTCGAGGCGATCAAAGACCCTGCGCGCAAATCAACCGGCTGGTTCGCGATATTCGGCGTGGCCTTGGGGCTGGGTGTGTTGTCGAAGTTCACAAACCTTTTCCTAATCTTGGGAATCGGAATGTGGCTAATTTTCACGCGACCAGGGCGACGCATCTTTGCCCGGTCCGGCGCGTGGGTCGCGATCGGGGCCACTGTCGTGACGGTGCTGCCGTTCTTGATCTGGAACGCGCAGCATGAGTGGTATGGGTTTCAGCGCCAGTTTTCCCGCCTTGATGTGGGGGCGCTGCCGCATTCGGCCTACGCAACCTATCTGGTGATAATTCTCGTCACGGTTCTGCCGCCGCTGCTGTGGTTTCTTGGGCGCGGCGTAATGCGCACAAGCACGCGCAGCGCGATCCTGCTGTGGCTCAACCTACCGCTGTTGATCTACTTCGCCTTCCATTCATCGCACGCGCGGGTTCAGGCTAACTGGCTCGCCCCGGTCTTTCCCGCGTTGAGCGTGATGTGTGCGCTCGGCGCGCCCCAGTATCGCAAGGTGGCTATCTATTTTGCAGCCGGGGTTTCGGCGCTTTTCTCGGTAATTGCCTTGGGGCTGGCCCTCTGGCCGGGGCCGCCGGTCTTTCCGGGCGACAACCCGTTCAATCAAACCAAGGGCTGGGCACAGCTTTCCAATCGGCTTGAGGCGTTTGCACACGCCAACAACGCACGCTGGATCGCGGTTACTGATTATGGAACGACAGGAGAACTGGCCTTCCATATCTCCACTCTCCCGGTCTGGTCGATCACACAGACAATGCGCTACAATTTTCGCGGCGACTTCCCCAAGGCGCTCTGCGAGCAGCCCGCCTTGTTGATCGAGCACGGAATGGGACCGACTGCGTCGAGCGCGCAATTCGATGTTACCAGCTCAGCGATCGTCTTTCACAGGGTGTCCGCGGGCATCCCGATTGCGGATTACACCGCAACAGTTGTGCAGCAACTCAAAGACTGCCCGCCACCCAGCGAATAGGCTCAGGGCTCATTAATCGGCTTGCTATGACCTTTGCCGAAGATGGCGGTTCCGATGGAACCCCGATCTTTCGCGCAGACAACGAAGGCCGATAACACGAACCACCGACCGAAGCAGAACACACAGGAGCGCCGAGACGATATCGAGCGCGTTTTGAATGAACTCGCACAGTCCGAGCCCAGTATCTTTTTCTCCCCGACAGAGATCGCGGCACGATCCGGCTCAGCCTTCAACAAGGTCCGTGACTCCGACAGTCTACGCAGGGCGGTCCAACGGGTTCTGGAGGCCTTGGAAAAGACAGCTCAGGCTGAGCGCGGTGAAACAGGGTATCGTATCGCGCAAAGCGCGATCACCGAGAATGTGAGCGACCCCGCCAAATAGCGTCGGAAGATGGCGCACCTTCCTCGCCGGAGGGTGCGCCGTTCGCCGCAAGGCGTTGGCTCCCAGCCTGAAGGCGCTCCATCTCGCCTTCGAAATGATCCAGCATAGACGATCCCAGCTTTCTCAGGTCGGCAAGGGGAATAGCCGAGAAGTCATAATCCGCAAGGCGAAACCGAATGCAATGCCGAGAGGAATGAGCGAGAAGTGTATCCAGAGATTTATCGAGTTTTTCGTTCATTGGTCTTTGTTCCTATGTCCAGTTTTGAAGGCGCACAACGGATAAAATAGTCATTTTATCCCTCCTCCAAAACGGCAAGGTATGGCACTGTTTTCGTTCCGGCATTCCGTGAAGACGTTTTCGCCAAAGTGCGAAACGGCAAGCCGCATGGCAAAAGCGGGGCAGACGGCGGCACATCTTCGCTACATAACCCGCGTCTCCGCCGCGAGGGAGGTTGTCCGTGCGAGATTAGGCAGCGACACAGATCAGCAACATGCAAACACTGCCGAGCAAGATGCGCGAAAGCGGAAGGGCAGAGCGTGTGAGCGGTTCATCGTGGCACTCCCCGTGGAAGCTTCCGCCGCACAGCGTTCAGAACTTGCGAGCGCGTTTGCCGAGTCCCTTACACAAGGCCGAGCGAGCTACATCCTCGCCATCCACGACAAGGCCGGGAACGACGTCAGCAATCCCCACTTCCATCTCGTAGCATTCGACCGGCACGAAAAGACCGGGGGACCAGGGCGACCACGTAGCGTTCTCGGGATCGCGCGAAAGAACGCCGTTGAGCTTTGGGCAGAGCGTTGGGCCGATATTCATAATCGAAAAATGCGCGAATGGGGCTTCGGACCCGAATGCGCCATCAGCCATCTTTCATTTGAAGACCAAGGCATTGACCGCGTTCCAGAGATTCACGAAGGCCCCGCCTCCCGCGCAATGAGCAACCGTGGAGAAACGGCAACCAGCAAGCCGGAATGGAGTCGGATCGACGCGGGACGAACCCGCGCCGAAGCAAACGACATGATCCGGGAAATCAACCAACTCACCAAGGAGAAACAAAATGACTCAGGCAATCGACTGGAAGGCACAGATCGAGGAAATCAGGATGAAGGCGACAGCCGCCGCCCGCCATTCGGAAAGGACGGTCGGCGGGCTGGCCGAGGCCCTCTCGGAGACGGCAGCCCAGTCCAGAACGCTTGCCAGCATCGACAAGGGGCAGCGGGAGATCAACAGCCGCCTTGGAGCGCTGGAACAGGCCCTCAGGGCCAAGACAGGCCGCCTGGAGGCTCACCAAGCGAACAGACAAGCGGCCTTCCGACGCGGCTCCTGTGCAGCCTGATTGGCCTCCTGTTCGGCGTGGTCGTGTCAGGCGTGTTTTTCTGGAACTGATCCTCCTGCGCGACACGCTCCGGGCGCGGCTTGCGACTCTTGGTGGTCGCCGCCTACCCTTACCGGCTCAAAATACAAAACCACTCGCATCTCGGAATCCTGCGCAGCGGCCGGTCGAAAGGCGAAGTCATAGGATTGTGGAGCGCGACAGGACCGTCTAAATCTCACGTTTCAGAAAGCGCCTTTTCCTTGGATTTCAGAAGCGCAAGCATCATTTCATTATTACTTTCTATCTCACCGGATAAATCGATTGATGCTTCTGTATGGATTGGAGCAAGGTCAAGATCATCCAATCTTCTTTTGCTCGCCTTTCGTCCATATGAGAACCGCCATTTGTGAAGAACATTGAACAATGCAGCGTAGTAAACAAGTTCGGTGTGAGTGAGTTCAACAAGTGGTGAGAAGATCGTGCAAGAATCGCCACCATTACCCTTTGGCAAAAACGCGTTAGCGTGCACCGTGGCATGACCGAGGCCAGAGACGCAAATCGCGGGACCAGCAAAGACCTTATCTTCATCGAAAGGCTCGACATAAGCGACAATGCCGTTATTTAACTCGGTATTCGTAACGAACGGGATTTTACCTGTCGTGTAGTCATCCACACTTTTTGATCGGGCAACCTCAACTCTAAATATTTCACATATCTTCATTTGATACCTCCTGAGCCTCTTGAAAAGATCGCCGCATTTCCTGGAAAACAAGTTCTGAGTAAATCGCACCCATCTCAGCCCTGATCTGATCGTTAGCCAATAATGGGTGGTCCAAATAAAATTGCGGTATGATCTCCAAATGATCATCATCCACGTCGATTACTTTTTGCTGAAGCACGCCCGGCGTCTCGGCAATATCGTTAGACCCAGTCAGAAACGACTTGATCTGCGGGGTGAGTTCTTCGAGTTGAGATACTCTACCGTGCGGCAGTCGTCTTTTCTTGAGTTTGAGGAAGCCATCATCGCTTATCCGCGAAAAAAGGGTTTTCTGCGTTTTGGAGTGGGGCTGACCTTTCTTCAATACAATAATCAGCGGTTCTACCGACGCCTGTGGATAGAAGAGATCATTTGGAAAGGATACTACCGCTAATACCGTGTTCCTTTCTAAGAGACGCTTCCTCCAAGCAAGGTCCGGTCCTCCAGAATACATGACAGAAAGCGGCAGAACTGCGAGGAGCAAACCACCGTCAACCATTTGGTTGAGCGCATGATCTACAAAAGTATATTCCTGTTCGTCGTCCCGCTTCAGAGCAAATGGCGGATTCATCAGAGTCTTTGACACCGATAGACGATCGGCTGGCTCTTTAGTATATTCTGCGCTGACCTCGCCGTTCCTGATTTTCCTCGTTAGATGCAGCGACAAGCAATCGTCATTGATGATGTTGCTCTTTCCGTCTCCTCGGAAGACCATGTTGACGATAGCAAGTGAAGCCACATTTGCTTGCTGCTCAACTCCAAATATCCGATGTTTTTTGAACATCTCGACGTCGTCTGGATATTCTTGACGAATTTTGTCATATGCGGCGACAAGAAACCCTCCCGTCCCACAGGCCGGATCATACACGAGGTCATTGGAGTTTATGTCCAGAATCTCGACAGAAAATTCCGTAATGTGACGAGGAGTAAGAACAATGCCAATGTCTTTTGCCCCATTTCCGTATTTCAGGAAAACTTCGTAGAACTTTCCAAGAAGATCATGACTTCCGTCCATAGCTGCCTTGATGTTTATCTTTCTCAGCAAGAAGAACACCTTCACCACCGCCGCCTTATATTTTGCCTTCGCAGCGTCTTCATGAGGTAGTCTAAGCTCTATATATTCAGCAAACTCTCGCTTCGAGTGATTTATCAAAACATCTTCAGCCCTATTATTTATATCCTTAATGAATACATCGGGTGAGGCATTGAAATTCGGTAACGTATCTGAGACCATCGCCAATAGAACTGAAGACATTACTGTGGCGCGAAGATCCTTGTTAATCGACGCCTTGTGAAGCTCCCCATTGATTTGTTCGGCAATATTCAGAAGGACAACCTCATCAGTCACCAAGGTGTTAAGGATGTTGGTTTGGTTGTCTGCCAAGTGCATCGCCTGTGATGGCGAAAGAAATCCAGTTATGGGTTTTCCGTTGTATTCGACGATCTCAACGGTGCCGTCCGGGAGAATAGCGCCAGTCCTGACAATGTAACCTTGTTCATCAGAACCTGCTACACCGGTGACTATTGAGGCGGTCAAGAGACTCGTATTTGCGTTAATATCTTTGGCGTATTTAACGGCCTCATTGAAAGCGACATCAATCTTGCTGAGATCGCCTTTTGCTTCAATCACCCAATAGGCGTCTTCCCGAACCTTGACGACATACTCCGGCTTCTGTCGTCCAAGGCCGGCAGCGAGTTCGGGGTGGTCCAAGCATTCTTGCTGCGAGTAAAGCTGACCAGCCGCATCCCTATTTGGGTTCCTTACATTCCAGCCAAAAGCCTTCAGATCATTCTTAATAAATACATAGGATGAAAATTCTGACGTTCTTGGCATGTTGTTCCCACTCGATGAAAGTTTTTTTGTTTAGCCGTTTATGGCTTCTCTTCGCCGATGCGGCAAGTGCCGACGCGGCATGAACATGCTGAAAGATTGCAGTGTCCATTATCGCTGGTTTCAGCATTTCTTGACTTGGTGAAAGTGATCCATACACGAACCAGTGGCTGTTGAAATGCTACGCCAAGTGGTGTCATTCGATCTCCGCAAACATCTGGATCACACGTCGGTTGACTTCTTTCGTGCGCGTCTCTGGGTCCGCATACACTTCAAACTCACCCATGGCCCACATACCCCATTGTTCAAGCAGTTTGTGGCGTTCATGAACCAGCATAGAGCGGTTGTAGGCTTGCGCGGTCTTTGAGCCGATAGCGTGGGCAAGCACCATTTCGGCCACGTCGTCGGGGGCGGCGGCATCCTCGCGCGCCCACGTTCGAAACGCGGCCCGCATCCCATGCACCGTGACTCCTGGCACGTGAGTTTGAAGCAGCTTCCGCATCGTGTTGTCCGAGATCGGTTTCTTTGGATTGCTCGGCGATGGGAAGACGAGGGGGCTGGCTTTGGTGCGATGTTCACCCGCCGCCCATAGCACTTCTCGCGCATGCTTGGTGATTGGGACAACGAACTCGTTGCGCGTCTTCATCAACTCGGCAGGAATGGTCCATTCGGTTAGAGCCGCATCAAACTGGTCCCAGCGCGCATGCCGCACTGACCCGGAACGTAAGGCAGTGAGAATGGTGAAACGGAGCGCCAACGCGCCGACAACGGTTTGTTGGGACAGTTTTTCCATCAACTCCGGCAGATCGTGATAGTCTATCGCCGAAAAGTGCTCTGTCTTTTGCCTCTGAGGGCGCATCGAACCGAGTAGTCCGGTGGCAGGATTTCCCGTCTTCCGATATCCACGACCGCAGGCGAAATCGAAGACAACCGAAATCCGTTGAAGCACCCGGCGGGCAGTCTCCGGCTTGGTCATCCAGATAGGATCAATGACTGCTTCAATGTCGTCTTGATGAATCTCGGAGACAGTCAGCCTGCCCAGCGTCGGAAAAGCATAGGTTTCAAGTGCTTGAATCCATTGCGCGATATGCTTGCCGTTATTCTTGTTGTCCTTGAACTTCCGCTCATGAACAATGTTGGCAAGCTCCTGGAAGGTTGTCGCCTTCCCCTCGTCTTCGCGCGTTCGCACCTTCGGATTACCCCCGCCTCGCGCAATCTGTCGAAGCTCGAACGCCTTGCCCCGCGCGTCCGCCA
Source organism: uncultured Thioclava sp. (assembly GCF_913064665.1). Taxonomy (GTDB): domain Bacteria; phylum Pseudomonadota; class Alphaproteobacteria; order Rhodobacterales; family Rhodobacteraceae; genus Thioclava; species Thioclava arctica. The sequence goes on along the minus strand of NZ_CAJYBT010000050.1, from coordinate 7,967 downwards.
GCGACACCAGATTGGCCGATCCGAGTCCGTAATCCCGTCGACGTCCTCGAATCACAGTTCGAAGTATCCATCGGCGCGCTCCGGACAGATCAACTTTCAGGTAGAGACCGCCGCCATCCGCGTGTCGTCCGGGACCAGCTTTTCGCACAAACGCGGCATTCAGCTTTTTTTCGACGTGCGGTCCGGCCTTCACACGCCGCTCTGATTTAGGAAATGTTGAACCGTCCATATCTCAACCCTCATTTTGTCCCACATTATTTGCGGGAGGTTTGGGGCCAGGTGTTGACGAGAACTTGTCTAAAACCAGTATATGTGGGGTTTTTCTATTTCCACGCCCTCACGAAAAGAGGTTTATGGCGGAGACGAAGGGATTCGAACCCTCGAGACCCTTCCGGGCCTACTCCCTTAGCAGGGGAGCGCCTTCGACCACTCGGCCACATCTCCGCTGATCCGTATATTGACCGAGCCTTGGGGAAACAAGCGCTTTTTCGCGCTTTTTTTGTGCGGCTTTGAAATCGGCTTTTGGAACACTTCATGCCAAGCGCGCAGGCGCGACATGTTGGGCTAAAGGTTGACGGCGGCGCTTTCGACCACCGCTTCCATCGCGACATAGCTTGAGGTCGCGTGCACATGGGGCAGCGCGGAAATCTGGTCGCCCATCACCCGGCGATATTCGGCGATATTGCGCGTGCGCACTTTCAGGAGATAGTCGAACCCCCCTGCAATCATGTAACATTCTTCAATCTCGGGCACGGCACGCACGGCGATGTTGAACCGTGTGAGCGCCGCCTCGCGGGTGTCGGACAGGCGCACCTCGACATAGGTGACATGGCTTAGCCCCAGCTTGATCGGCGAGAGCATCGCGCGATAGCCCGCGATCAGGCCGCCGTCTTCAAGCACCTTGATGCGCGCCGCAACCGGGGTTTTGGACAGACCCACGCGACGCGCCAGATCGGTGATCGAAATACGGGCATTTCGCTGCAATTCATGGATGATTTTCCGGTCAATTGCATCAAGCTGCATCGGTTTGTCCATTTTCGCCCTCAATTATGGTCAATTTCACTGTCATACTGGCCGCTTTTGGGGCCACGCGCTAGATGAATGACGGTATTGCGATAAAAACCTTAGGGAGATCGCGCGATGACTGACCAATTCTCTGCCTTTACCACTCAAGCGAAATACAGCGATGAGCCCGCGCTGATCGCGGCGCTTCAGGCACAGGCCGCCCTGCCCGACGCGACCCGCACGGCGATCTCGGCGCGCGCGGCTGGATTGGTGCGGCGCATCCGCACCGAAGCGCAGCCCACACTGATGGAGCATTTTCTGGCGGAATACGGGCTATCCACCAGCGAGGGCGTGGCGCTGATGTGTCTCGCCGAGGCGATGCTGCGCGTGCCCGATGCCGACACGGTCGATGCGCTGATCGAGGACAAGATCGCGCCGTCTGATTGGGGCAAACATCTGGGCACGGCGTCGTCCTCGCTGGTCAATGCCTCGACCTGGGCCTTGATGCTGACGGGGCGTGTGCTGGACGATGAAAAACCCGGTGTGGCGGGCGTTCTGCGCGGCGCGATCAAGCGTCTGGGCGAGCCGGTGATCCGCGCCGCCGTGACGCGCGCGATGAAGGAGATGGGGCGTCAGTTCGTGCTGGGTGAGACCATTGAAAAGGCGCTCGATCGTGCGAAAACCCGCGAAACCCAAGGCTACACCTATAGCTATGACATGCTGGGCGAAGCGGCGATGACGGCGGGCGATGCCGCGCGCTACATGCGCGCCTATTCCAACGCGATTGCGGTGATTGCGAAAGCCTGCACCAAGGGCTCGGTCGAGGCCAATCCGGGCATCTCGATCAAGCTCTCGGCGCTGCATCCGCGCTATGAAGTCGCCCAATCCGAGCGCATCATGTCCGAGCTGGTGCCGATGGTACGCGATCTGGCGCGGCAGGCGAAAGCGGCTGGAATGGGGCTCAATATCGACGCCGAGGAACAGGACCGGCTGGTGCTGTCGCTGCGTGTGATCGAGGCGGTTCTCAGCGATCCCGAGTTGGCAGGCTGGGACGGGTTTGGGGTGGTCGTGCAGGCCTATGGCAAACGCGCCGGGCTGACGATCGACTGGCTGCATGCGCTTGCGACCCGGCTGGATCGGCGCATCATGGTGCGGCTGGTGAAGGGCGCCTATTGGGACACCGAGATGAAGCACGCTCAGGTCGAGGGCCTGCCCGGTTTCGCGCTGTTTACCTCGAAATCGGCCACCGATGTCAGCTATATCGCCAATGCCAAAAAGCTGCTGGGATATAGCGACCGGATCTATCCGCAATTTGCCACGCATAACGCCCATACGGTCGCGGCGATCCTTGAAATGGCCGATGGCGAAGCGTTCGAATTCCAGCGCCTGCATGGCATGGGCGAGCGGCTGCATGACATCGTGATCAAGCAGACCAAGGGCCGCTGCCGGATCTACGCGCCAGTGGGTGCGCATCGCGATTTGCTGGCCTATCTGGTGCGGCGTCTGCTGGAAAATGGCGCAAACAGTTCGTTCGTGCACCAGATCGTCGATGAAGAGGTCGCCCCCGAAGACATTGCGCGCGATCCCTTTGACGAGGCCCATATCGCCCCCGCAGGTCTGCTTGCGCCCGGCGATCTGTTTGGCGCGCGCGGCAACTCAACGGGTTTCGATCTGACCGATACCGAGACACTGGCGCGGATCGAAGCCGCGCGCGATGTGTCCATTCCCGATGCCACTCCGCTGACTGTGATGCCCGCCTCGGGTGAAACGATCCCGGTGCGCAACCCGGTGAGTGGCGAGATCGTGGCGCAGGTCACGCAGGCCGACGCGGCCACTGTCAGCGCGGCGATTGAACAAGCCCGCCCTTGGGATGCGACCCCGGCTGAGCGCGCCGACATCCTGCGCCGCGCCGCCGATCTTTACGAAGAGAATTTCGGGGGGATCTTTGCTACGCTCGCGCGCGAGGCTGGAAAATCGCTGCCTGACGCCGTGGGCGAGCTGCGAGAAGCCGTTGATTTCCTGCATTATTACGCCACTCAAGGCGAGGCTCTCACTGCCACCCCGCGCGGCATCATCACCGCAATCAGCCCGTGGAACTTCCCGCTTGCGATTTTTAGCGGACAGATCGCTGCGGCGCTGATGGCGGGCAATGCGGTGTTGGCCAAGCCAGCCGAGCAGACCCCGCTGATCGCAGCGATTGCCGTGCGGCTGCTGCATCAGGCAGGCGTGCCGGTCTCGGCGCTGCAACTGCTGCCGGGCGATGGGGGCACGGTCGGCGCGGCGCTGACCAGCGATGCGCGGATCAATGGCGTGGTCTTCACCGGCTCGACCGAGACCGCCAAGCTGATCCAGAAATCCATGGCCGATCATCTTGATCCCGGCGCGCCGCTGATTGCGGAAACCGGTGGGCTGAACGCAATGATAGTGGATTCGACCGCCCTGCCCGAGCAAGCCGTGCGCGACATCGTGGCCTCGGCCTTCCAATCGGCGGGTCAACGTTGCTCGGCACTGCGCTGTCTTTACGTGCAAGAAGACGTCGCCCCGCATCTTATCGAGATGATCAAGGGCGCGATGGATGAGCTGCGCGTCGGCGATCCTTGGCAGCTAAGCACCGATGTCGGCCCGGTCATCGACGATGAGGCGCAGGCGGGCATTGCCGAATATCTCAAGACCAATGCGAACCGCGTCATCCATCAGGTCAGCGCCCCCGAACGCGGTCACTTCATCGCGCCCAGCCTGTTGCGCGTCGAGGGAATCGCCGATCTGGAGCGTGAGATTTTCGGCCCCGTTCTGCATGTCGCCACCTTCCGAGGTGCGGATCTGGATCGGGTGATCGAGGCGATCAATGCCAAGGGCTACGGGCTGACATTCGGGCTGCACACCCGTATCGACACCCGCGTGCAAGAGGTGAGCGATGCGATCAAGGTGGGCAATGCTTATGTGAACCGCAACCAAATCGGTGCGGTGGTGGGGAGCCAACCCTTTGGTGGAGAAGGGCTTTCGGGGACTGGACCGAAGGCGGGCGGGCCAAACTATGTGCCGCGCTTTGTGCTGGATGCGCAGGTCACAACGCCCGAGCGCGAGCAAATCCTCCCCGGCCCGACGGGCGAATTGAACCGGCTTAGCCTTGATCCGCGCGAGCCGATCTTGTGCCTTGGCCCGGATGTCGAAGCGCAGATCGCAGCCGTCGAGGCGCTTGGCGGGTGCGCGCTGCGCGATGCCAACGTCACGCCTGAGACATTGGAAACACGCGCCGGAATTTCGGGCGTTATGTGGTGGGGCGATGCAACGACCGGGCGCGCAATGGCCCAAGCGCTGGCGCGCCGCCCCGGCCCGATCGTGACCCTGATCACGGGCCAACCCGATATCGGCCATCTCTATCACGAGCGTCACCTGTGCATCGACACCACCGCTGCAGGGGGCAATGCCGCCCTGCTCGCGGGCTAAACCGCACATAAAAAAGCGCCGGGCAAGTTCCCTGCCCGGCGCGAATTTTGTAAATATTCAGCAGCGCGCCAGACGCGCCCGCCCCTTAGCCCAAAGCGTCGTTGCAACGCTTGCAGGTGCCGGGGTGTTTGTGGCTGCCGACATCGGGCAGGATCTTCCAGCAGCGCTGGCATTTCTGGCCCATCGCACGCTCAAACACCACCGCAACGCCGGGTTGTTCCGGCAGACGGAAGGCTTCGCTTGGCGCCGGGTCGGTGGTGACAGAGATCGACGAAACGATGCACTGATCGGCAAAAGCAACCGAGCGCAGCGCATCGGCCAGCTCGCTATCTTCGACATGCACCACCGGCGCTGCCTCTAGCGAGGCACCGATTTCCTTGGCCGAACGCTGCACCTCAAGCGAGGCCGTCACGACGCGACGCGCACGCCGGATACCGTCCCATTTCTCGGCCAGCACCGCGTTGCGCCAATCATCAGGCACCTCGGGCATGTCTTGCAGGTGGACCGAGGATTGATCGCCGGGGAAGCGCGACAGCCACACATCCTCCATCGTGAAGACGAGGATCGGTGCGAACCACGTCGTCAGGCAGTTGAACAGGTGGTCCAGCACGGTGCGCGCGGCACGCCGACGGGTGGCGTTGGCCGGGTCGCAATACAGCGCATCCTTGCGGATGTCGAAATAGAACGCCGACATTTCCACCGTGCAGAAGGTGAAAAGCGTCTGGAATACGCCTTGAAAATCAAAGCTCTCATAGCCTTTGCGCACTTCCACATCAAGTTCGGAGAGGCGATGCAGCACCCAACGCTCCAACTCGGGCATATCGCGCGGGATCACCCGCTCGTCCTCGGAATAGCCCTCAAGATTGCCCAGCATGAAGCGCAGCGTATTGCGCAGACGGCGATAGCTATCCGCCACGCCTTTCAGGATTTCAGGCCCGATGCGCTGATCGGCGGTGTAATCGGTCTGCGCCACCCAAAGACGCAGGATATCCGCGCCGTATTGCTTGATGATCTCTTCGGGCACGATGGTGTTGCCGATGGACTTGGACATTTTCATGCCCTTCTCATCGAGCGTAAACCCGTGCGTCACCACGTTGCGATAGGGCGCGCGGCCCAAGGTGGCACAGCCTTGCAGCAGCGAGGAATGGAACCAGCCGCGGTGTTGGTCGGTGCCCTCCATATAAACATCAGCAATGCCATCCTTGGTGCCATCGGCGCGGTCGCGCAGCACAAACGCATGCGTCGAGCCGGAATCGAACCACACATCGAGAACGTCAAACACCTGCGTGTAAGCGGCCGGGTCGACCAGCCCGTCGAGCACCTTTTCCTTGAACCCGTCTTGATACCAAACATCCGCACCGTTGGTCTCAAACGCAGCTGCGATGCGGGCGTTGACCTCGGCATTGCGCAGCAGGAAATCGGGGTCGGTCGGCTTGGCCCCGGTCTTGACGAAACAGGTCAGCGGCACGCCCCAGGCGCGCTGGCGCGAGAGCACCCAGTCGGGGCGCGTCTCGATCATCGAATGTAGGCGGTTGCGGCCCTTTTCAGGGGTGAACTTGACCAGCTCTTCGATGGAGGTCAGCGCGCGTTTGCGGATCGTGTCGCCATAGGCGCCCATGCCGTCGTCGAGTTTATGATCAATTGCGGCAAACCATTGCGGTGTGTTGCGATAGATCAGCGGCGCTTTGGAGCGCCAGCTATGGGGGTAGCTATGCTTTATCTTGCCCTTGGCCAGCAGCGCGCCCGCCCAAGCCAGTTGCTTGATATTGCTAACATTCGCGGGGCCATCCTTGCCGTCTTGGGCAATGATCGCCTCGCCGCCAAACAGCGGCAGATCGGCGCGATAGCTGCCATCAGGCTCGACATTATAGGTCATGGGCAGGCCGAATTTCAGGCCCATCTGATAGTCGTCATCACCATGGCTGGGCGCGGTATGCACAAAGCCCGTGCCTGCCTCATCGGTGACGTGATCGCCCGGCAGCAGCGGGATGTCGTAATCCCACTCGCCCTGCGCACCTTCGACGCCAGCATAGGGGTGCGACAGCGTCAGCCCCTCAAGCTCTTGCGCGCTGACATCGCGAACGCGCGTGAAACTCTCGACCTTGGCCTGCTCCATCACACTTTGTGCCAACGCATCAGCCAGCATCATCAACTCGCCCTCGACAGCGGTCGATTTCTCGCCAAGCGTGTCGACGCGGTACAGACCATAGGCAATCGCCGGGCTGAACGAGACAGCGCGGTTTTGCGGGATCGTCCACGGCGTGGTCGTCCAGATCACAACGCTCGCCTGATGCAACTGATCGGCCAAAAGCGCCTGATCGGCATCGTCATATTCGACCGGATCATCCGTCGGCATCGTCGCATTGCCGCCGCGGCGCACCTTAAAGCGCACCCAGATCGTATGGCTGGTGTGATCGTGATATTCGACCTCAGCCTCAGCCAGCGCGGTCTTTTCAACCGGCGACCACATCACGGGTTTGGACCCCTGATACAGTGTGCCATTCATCAGGAATTTCATGAACTCCTCGGCGATCACCGCCTCGGCGTGGAAATTCATCGTCAGATAGGGATCGTCCCAGTTGCCATAGACGCCCAGACGCTTGAATTCCTCGCGTTGGATATCGACCCACCCTTCGGCGAATTTGCGGCATTCCTGACGAAAATCGACGATATTCACCGCGTCCTTATCGAGCCCGTTGGCGCGATACTGTTCCTCGATCTTCCATTCGATCGGCAGGCCGTGACAATCCCAGCCCGGCACATAGCGCGCATCTTTGCCCATCATCTGATGGCTGCGCACGATGATATCCTTGATCGTCTTGTTCAGCGCGTGACCGATATGCAGATGCCCGTTGGCATAGGGAGGGCCGTCATGCAGCGTAAAGGACGTGCGCGACCCGTCTGCGTTTTTCTCACGCAGTCGGTCATAGATGCCGATCTTTGCCCAATGGGCCAACCATTCAGGCTCACGCGCTGGCAGACCTGCACGCATCGGGAAATCAGTCTGCGGCAGGAAAACGCTCTCGCGATAATCGGGGGCGCTTTTGTCGGTCGTCTTATCGGAACACATAGAATTTCGTCCTTGGGGAAGGGATCAGCGCAGCTTTCCGCGCCTTTGACATGGCTCATCCATCCCGGCGACCCTGATGTATCAGAGTGCCGGGCCAATAATTCGTGATATATGGGCCTGCCAAAACATAGCGATCTTATAGGCGCGCCCCGCCAAGGCAGCAAGCGCCTATGACGCGTTGCCTGCGCAACGGAGTGTCCAGAATCCAATCAAATCCGCCCAGTTGGACGTTTGTGGTTTTGGTTTTCGCCCAGCCTCATTGATTTTGGATATTAACCACCAAAATCGGCGCCCTTTTGGGGCGCCGTTTTTGTATTCTTTTTGGATTGTTTATAGAGATGATTTTGATCGCTTCTTACTAGGTTTGGCGGTGACCTACTCTCCCACGTCTTAAGACGCAGTACCATTGGCGCGACGGCACTTAACGGCCGAGTTCGGGATGGGA
>NZ_CAJYBT010000049.1 GCF_913064665.1 uncultured Thioclava sp. | reverse complement strand
CACCATCGCCCCGAGCGCGCCAAACCGCGTATCCCCCGCCCGCGCGGCGAGCAGCACGATATAGGGCGGGGCAAGCGCTGTGGGCAGCAACAGCGTGCGCGCAATCACGAATTTCCCCAGATCACGGTCCTGCCACAGCAGCGCCAATTCGTGCCAGCCCACGCCTTTTCCCGGCTCGCCCGGCTGGTCCTCTTCTCGCAAGGTCGAGAACACCGCCGCCGCTGCGATCCAAAGCAGCGCTGCAAGAGAAATCGCCCCGATCACAAGGTTCATCCGCCCAAAAATGCCGGTGATCAAGATCACCGCAAACAGGATCACCCCCGCTGCGGAAATCGTGGTGGCGATCCCGGTCGTGGTGCCGCGACGCGTGCGATCCACCGTCTTGCCCAGCACGTCCTTATAGCTCACCGATGAGATCGAGCGCGCTATCGCTAGCACAGCCAGCGCCGCCAGTATCGTCAGACCCGCGCCCATCCCCTGCATCGTGATCGCGATACCCACGATGGCCGCCGCCGCCAGCCCCTGAAACAGACTGCCCGCTGCCCAAGCCCATTTGCGCTGCGGCATCCGGCGGATACGCGGCGCGGTGAACAGTTGGGGCAGCAGCGAGCCGGCCTCTCGGATCGGCACCAACCAAGACACCAGCGAGGCAGGCGCGCCAACCGCCTGCATCAGCCAGCTTAGCACCAGTTTCGGGTCGATCAGCCCATCGGCCAGTTTGGTCATCGACAGCGAGGCGACATGGCGCAGGAAGTTCGCAGGCTCGGCGCGGCTCGCCTGATCGCTTAGCTCTTTGGGGGTGCCGCTTTTGTCGCCTGTCAGGGTGTGAAACAGACTTTTGGCGAAGGAGGTCTCACTGGCGCTCATCGGCTGGCTCTCCGGTCAGGGTCGTCTGCAATTGCATACTCCAGCATAAAGCACAGACCCAGCGCCAAGTTCCACACGCCCCCTTGCCGCAGAAACGCTTTGCGCTTACCCCTTGGGGCATGACTGGACCTCGCTATACAAAATTGATCAACAGCCTGCCTGCCACCGTGCCTTTCATCGGGCCCGAGGAGCAAGAACGCATCGCTGGCCGCCCCTTCACCGCAAGGCTTGGGGCGAATGAAAATGGCTTTGGCCCGAGCCCGCGCGCGATTGCCGCGATGGCCGCCGCCGCCGGCGATGTCTGGAAATACGGCGATTCCAGCAGCCATGATCTGCGCGCAGCGATTGCCGCCGCGCATGGGGTCGGCATCGAGAACGTGCTGGTGGGGGAAGGAATTGACGGGCTGCTGGGCTATCTGTGCCGCCTGATGATCGAGCCGGGCGATGCGGTGGTCACCTCGGACGGGGCCTATCCGACCTTTAACTACCATGTCGCGGGTTTTGGCGGCGTGCTGCATAAGGTTGCCTACCGCGATGATCACGAAGACTCGCAGGCGCTGCTGGCCAAAGCGGCTGACACAAACGCCAAGCTGGTCTATCTTGCCAATCCCGACAACCCGATGGGCAGCCATCACCCCCGCGCGGCGGTCGAGGCGATGATCGAGGCGCTGCCAGACGGCACGTTGATGGTGCTTGATGAGGCTTACGTGGAATTCGCCCCAGAGGGGACCGAGGCGCGCATTGCCACCGATGATCCGCGCGTGATCCGGATGCGGACCTTTTCCAAGGCGCATGGCATGGCGGGCGCGCGGGTAGGCTATGCGCTGGCCGCGCCGTCGCTGATCGCGGCGTTCGACAAGATCCGCAACCATTTCGGCATGTGTCGGATCTCTCAGGCGGGCGCGCTGGCGGCGCTGCAAGATACCACTTGGCAGGCCTATATGCGGCTTCTGGTGACGGGCGCGCGCACCCGGATTACCCAGATCGCGGCGCAAAATGGGCTGACGGCCCTGCCCTCGGCGGCCAATTTCGTCGCCATTGATTGCGGCGCGGATGGGGCTTTCGCGCGCACGGTCCTGCAGGAATTGGGCAAGCGAGGCGTGTTTGTCCGCATGCCTTTCGTCGCCCCACAAGATCGCTGCATCCGCGTCTCGGTCGGCCCCGAGCCCGAACTTGACGCCTTTGCCGCCGCCTTGCCCGAAGCGCTGAAATCTGCCCGCGCCACCCTGTCGCGTTGATTGGCCCCGCGATCCGGTTCATCTGTGTCTCAAACTTGACTCTCAGATAAAGGAAAGCGCGATGAAACAATCTCTGCTGATGGAAAAGTACCCGGTTTTCGATATGACCCTGCCCAAGGGCGAGACCTCTTGCGCCTCAGTCGATGACATCATCGCCAAGCTGCACGCCAAAATCGACGCCCATCCCAAGGTCGCCTATATCGCGACCTTCGATCACTACGCGCATACGAAATCGATCGACGGCACCGTGGCCGACGGGATCAAAGACGCCAAGAACATCGTGTTCTGCTTTGGTGTGGCGCTGCCCAACCCGCATGTGCTGGCCGTGCGCCCACGCGCGATTGGCGTGGCCGATATGGGCGACAGCTTTCATCTGACCTTCCTTGAGCCGCCGATGGAAGTCGCGACCAAGGAAATGGAAGCTTGGTGTAAGGCACTGGCCGACAAGGCGTAAATCCGCCAAGCACATCGGCGGAAGGGGGCCGATCAAGCGTCCCCTCCGCCATTGGTGAGTTGATCCGACTCACCACACTGCTCATGTTCTGTCGCAAAACAGGAGCAGTCCCATGAGTCGCAAAACCCGCAACACTCGTATCGCTATGCTCAGCCCGCTGGCGTTCGCATTGGCTTTTGGCGCCTATGCGGGCACCACGCAGTCAGGCCGTGAGCAGCGCCTGTCCATTGCGTTTGAACAAAGCGCCCCGATCCGGCGCGACGACGAGGATGAGCTGGGCTGGCTTACCGAATGGCTGGAGCGCCACGGGCAAGCCTAGAAGACCTAGCGTGTCGCGCGTTCAGCCCTTGGCGACCTCGGCGGCGGCAGCAGCAAGTGCGCCGCCCCCATGCGCGATCCCCAAGGCCTGCATCCCGGCCTCCATGGTGGCCAGCGCCCCCAGCGTCATATGGGCGTTCACATGCCCCATATGCGCGACGCGCAGAAAATCATTGGCTTCGGGCGTGCCGGGTTCGGCCATGCCCAAGCCAATGCCCAGCGTCACACCTGCCTCGGTTTCCAACCAGCGCCGCAAGCGCTGCGCGCCACCGCCGCCAATGCGCGCCGCCGTCACTGAATGGGCGCGATGGCTGCGCTCTGGCACGTTCAGCGTGATATCCCCGCCCTGCCCCCAAGCCTCGAACGCGGCCCAGACCGCGCGCGCAAGCGTGGCGTGACGCGCCCAGATATGGGGCAAGCCTTCCTCGTCGAGGATCATCTTGAGCGATTCATCCAGCCCGAACAGGTGATGTGTCGGGGCGGTGCCGCCGAAATACTGATAGACCAATTCGGGGAAAGCGCGCGGCTGCCAGTTCCAATAGGGCGTTACCAGACCGGCTTTCTTGCTGACCTCATTGGCCTTGTCGGAAAACCACACAAAACCCAGACCCGGCGGCACCATCAGCCCCTTTTGGCTTGCGGCGACCATCACGTCGACGCCCCAATCATCCATGCGAAATTCATCACATCCCAACGACGCGATCGCATCGACCATCAACAGCGCCGGATGCCCCGCAGCGTCAATCGCCGCGCGCACCCCTGCAATGTCGTTGCGCACGCTCGTTGCGGTATCGACTTGGGTCATCAACACGGCCTTGATCTGATGGCCGGTATCGGCGCGCAGAGCGGTCTCCACTTGGGCCGGATCGACGGGCGTCTTGATCCCGAAATCGAGACGCTCAACCTCGATCCCCATCGCCGCTGCCGACTGCGCCCAGATATTGCCAAACCGCCCCGTGATCAGCGCCAGCGCCTTGTCACCACGCGAAAAGATATTGGCCAGCGAGGCCTCCCACGCGCCATGCCCGTTGGCGATATAGATTGCGACATGGCTGGTGCTCATCGCGACGCGGCGCAGACCATCCGCGACCCGCGCGGCAAGCTGTTCAATATCACCCTCGTAGATATTGGGCGCAGGCCGATGCATCGCCGCAAGCACCCGGTCGGGCATGGTCGAAGGGCCGGGTATGGCAAGATAGGGACGGCCTTGGGACAAGCTCATTTGGAAACTCCGGCGTTGAAAACGCTCTATCGGTAATCGGGCGCGTGAGGGGCGTCAATCGCTCCTATGCTTGCGCGCGCCCCCTCTCTCGCGTTAATGCCTATCCCATCCCGCGCCCGAAAGCGCTCAACTCGCAGGACCACCTTGGCCGCTCAACCTGATCCCTATAGTTCCAAGCGCCTTATGAGCCGGATGTGGCGCGACTATTTGCGCCCCCATTGGCCGATGATGGCACTTGCCGGGCTGCTGCTGACCATCGAAGGCGCGACGCTTGGCGCGCTCAGCTGGATGCTGAAACCGTTGTTCGACAAGGTGTTCAGAGAGGGAAACTCGAGCCTGCTATGGTGGGTCGGCGGCGCAATTTTCGGGCTGTTCCTGATCCGCGCCGTCACCTCGATCGCGTCGCGCACTGTGATGGCGCAAGTCGCCTATGGCACCAGTTCGGCGCTTCAGGTTGATCTGCTGCGCCATATGCTGCGCCTTGATCAGCGGTTCTATAGCGACAATTCTCCGGGCGATCTGATGGAGCGCGTGCAGGGCGACACCAAAGCGGTGCAAGGCGTCTGGCAGGTATTCATCACCGGCGCGGGGCGCGATGCGGTGGCGCTTATTTCGCTATTTTCGGTCGCGATCTCGATTGATCCGATCTGGACGCTATGGGCAATCATCGGCGCGCCGCTGTTGATTTTTCCCGCAGCGATCGTGCAGCGCTATATTCGGCGCAAGACACGCCAGATGCGCGAACGGTCCTCGGATCGCTCCACCCGGCTGGATGAGGTGTTTCACGGCATCGCGGCTGTCAAACTCAACGGGATCGAGGATTACCAAGCCAATCGCTTTGGTGCTTTGGTGAACAATATCCGCGTCGCGATGCTCAAGGTCACGGCGACGCAGGGCACGATTCCGGCCCTGATCGACGTGGTAACTGGGTTCGGCTTTTTCTTGGTGCTGGTGCTCGGGGGACGTCAGATTATCGAGGGCGAGCGGACCGTCGGCGAGTTCATGTCGTTTTTCACCGCGATGGCGCTGGCATTTCAACCGCTGCGGCGTTTGGCGAACCTGACGGGCACTTGGCAGACAGCCGCCGCCAGCCTTGAGCGCATTTACCGGCTGTTTGATACCGCGCCCGGCATCACCTCGCCGGCACATCCCCAAGCGATGCCGCTTGAGAAGCGCATCGTGCTTGACGACGTGCGCCTGCGCTATGGCGAAAAGGATGTTTTGCGCGGCCTGAGTTTCGTGGCCGAGCCCGGACAGACGACCGCGTTGGTCGGCCCATCGGGCGCGGGCAAAACGACGGTCTTCAACCTGCTCACCCGGCTCATTGATTGCGAAAGTGGCGAGATCACCTTGGGCGGAGTGGCGATCGAGGCGCTCGACCTGAGCGAGCTGCGCGCGCAGTTTTCGAGCGTGTCGCAAGACGCCGCACTTTTCGATGAATCGATCCGTGAGAACGTGCTGCTCGGGCGCAGGGATGTGGACCCGCAGACCGTGCAGCGCGCCTTGCAAGCCGCCCATGTCACCGAATTCACCGATGCGCTGAGCGATGGCATCGACACGCAAGCCGGGCCGCGCGGATCGGCGCTGTCGGGCGGGCAACGTCAACGCGTCGCCATCGCGCGCGCCGTGCTGCGCGATGCGCCGATCCTGTTGCTGGATGAGGCGACCTCGGCGCTGGATACCGTCTCAGAGGCGAAGGTCGCCCAAGCGCTGAGCGATCTGAGCAAAGGCCGCACCACCCTGGTGATCGCGCATCGCCTGTCCACCGTGCGCAACGCCGACAAGATCGTGGTGATCGTTGACGGGCGCGTCGTCGAGCAAGGCACACATGAGACGCTGCTTGCCCAAGATGGCCCCTATGCAGGCCTGTGCCGGATGCAACTTCTCGACTAGGGCTGGCAGCGCGGCCAAAGCCACATATATCGAGTGCAAAGGAGGCCAGAATGCCCATGCGCCAGCTTTATGAGATCACCGGCCCGGACCGCGAACATTTCCTGCAAGGACTGGTCACAAATGATCTGCGCCTTCTGGCGCAGGGGCCAATCTATGCGGCGCTTTTGACGCCGCAGGGCAAGTATCTGGCGGATTTCTTTTTGATCGCGCAGGACGAGGCGATTTTGCTCGATATTGATGCATCGATCGCCGAGCCCACAATCAAGCGGTTGTCGATGTATAAGCTGCGCGCTGATGTCGCCATCGCCCCTTCTGCGCTGCAGGTCTATTGCGGCACCGGCCCCGCCCCCGAGGGCGCTTTGCCGGATCCGCGCGATCCGGCAATGGGCTGGCGGCTTTATGGGGCACAATCGGGCGATGACGGCAGCGATTGGGATGCGATCCGTGTCGCGCACTGCATCCCCCAGACCGGAATCGAGCTGACACCAGACACCTATATTCTGGAGGCCGGATTCGAGCGGCTTCACGGCGTCGATTTTCGCAAAGGGTGCTATGTCGGCCAAGAGGTGACGGCGCGCATGAAGCACAAGACCGAACTGCGCAAAGGCTTTGTGCGCGTTGCCGTGCAAGGGAGCGCGCAACCCGGAGACGAGATCACCGTGGAAGGGCGCAAAGTCGGGCAGTTGTTCACCCGCGCCGGAGATCACGCGATCGCCTATTTGCGCTTTGAACGCGCCGAGGCCGGAATGATGGCTGGATCGGCGCAGATCACATTAATATGATTCCTGCGGCAGAGCGGTTTTGACAAAGGTCAAGACCTGCCATTCGCTTTCTACGTGAGCGTGTTTCGCGCGAAACGTATGATGCAATATGCAAATCCTCAGCCGAGCCAGAAAAATCTTCCACGGGTCAGGACCTTGACAAATATCATGCAACATTTTGTTTTATATAAATAAAATTATGCTTTTCAGGGGCGGCCTGCGGCGAGTTGCGGGACCAATATGCCCTTGAAATCTTTGGGCCCTCTCTTAAGTGGAAAAGCGAAATGCGTTGCTCTCTGAGAGATATGCAATCCTTGGCGGGTGTGCTATGCATTCTGCGCATAGCTGCCATGTGTCAAGGACCGTATCGAATCGGCACCAAACGGCCATAGATGGCCGTCACACCGAGAAACGCAAGAGCAATAACAAAGGACGGAAACATGCGCGATTTTGTTGATGGCTCGGCCTTCAATTACGAACAGGGCCAGCGGGCCCGCAAATTGTTTGCCGCCGTAGTATTGGCCGCTCTCGACGATGCGATCGCTGATGACAAGAAATACGGGAATGGTCCCGAACAGATTGCTCGTTGGGCGCGTTCGCGCGACGGCCGTGAAGTGCTGTCTTGCGCTGGCATTGACCCCAATGAACGGGTTGTCACTGGGCTGATGGATTTCGTGTCCAAGGGCGTGCGCACGTCGGTGGCACTGTCGCGCGAGGAAAGCGAACGTCGGATGGCAGCAAACTCGGATGAGGCGGAAGCCGCCTGATCTGCGACTAAGGAACCTGTATGAAAAACGGCGCACCCCGAGATGGGCGCGCCGTTTTCTTATATAGACATATGCGCGCGCTGCGGCGCTAACGAGCGTTATTCAAGATCGCGGCCGATAAGGGCGCGTTGGATTTCACGGCGCACAAGCTTGCGCACGTTGCGCGTGATCCGTGCCCCCATTGCGCCTTTCAGTTCTTTGCGGATCAAGTCTGACACCAGCGCATGCAGCGCCTCTTCATCGATCGGCAATGCGGCATCAATCAGATCGCTGTCATCCCCTGCCCCATCCTGGTCGAGATCGGCCAATTCCGGGAACTCATCCTCGATCGCGATATCTTCACGCATGGTTTCATAGCTCGAGGCGCGCTGCGGCCCATCAAAATGGACCTCGGCCGCATCGCCCAGATGGAGCCGGCGCGGTGCGGCGCCCGTCGCGACCAGTTGCGCGTCTTCGATCCTAGCGACGTCAGAGAGATCAGGCCAATGCGGATCGTCCTGCGCACTCTCCGCCCAATCGCCATGCTGGAGGTCCGGGTCCATCCCGGACGAATCGACCGCGTCATCGGCAGGCGTCACATCTTCCGTTGTCGCAGGCTCCGGAACGGATGGCGCGCCCGCTTCGCTATCGGCCACCTCATCGACGGGCGCTTCGAACAGCGCCGCGTAAGGCGCCTCAGAAATCAACGCCGCCTCGTCAAAGCTTTCGGGCAGATCGGCCAACGGTGCCATGCCATCTGCGACAAAGGGGTCGCCGGTTTCCGATTCAAACTCGGTTTCGCTCAAAGACACTTCTGCCTCGAGTCGTGCAATCGTATCCTCAAGCCGGGTCAATTCATCGCCCAAACCAGCCCCGTCGGAGGACAGTTGCGCCACGAGCGTCTCGGCATGAGGCCAGTCTTGCGCAGCGCTGTCGTCGAAGTCAGGCTCCCAATCTTGCGGCGCACTCATCGGTGCCGTGCGACGCCCAGTCGCGACCAGATCACTTTGTAATTCGGAGGCGGACCCGGGCGCGACCTCTCCAACAGGAGAGCCATGCATCTTTTCAGGACTGTTGACTTGCGTGTTGTAAGTGTTGGCCCCGGGCGTCTCACTCACCTCGTCTGGCGCGTCCTGCGTAACAAGCTGCGCGGGCGTCAAAACCAAGGTATCCGGCGCGGATGTCAACGCCTTCACTGTCACAGAGGGCCGCGTATCCTGCGACACGAGCCGCCGGATTGAGGAGAGCACATCTTCGATTTCGGGTCTGGTTCCGGTTTCAGCCATCGTAGCGCCATCCTGAGGCGCAAAGCGGCGCCTGTCCAGTCTCAGTATATAAAAGAAATGCGCCGTTCGACACGGGCTTTCTACAGCAAAGCCCGAAAACAGCGAGCAGGCGCGGCCAGAATGGCTCCGCGCCCGCCACGCAATCAGTTCTGGCCAATGGCCTGCAACACACGATCAAGTCGCTTGCCCTGCGGGCTAAGTGTGATCGGCGCATTATGCACCGCGTTATAGTAAGCAGCTGGATCATAAGTCGGGATCCCGAGTTTGAGGTTTTCTACCGTCAACAAACCCATAGCCGACAAAAGTTGATAATATGCTACCTGCAATGTGGCCGCAGCATTGATCCGCCCTGCTTGTGCATCGAGCAAATCCTGTTCTGCCGACAGCACGTCCAGCGTGGTGCGTGCGCCCAAAAGCGCCTCTTCCTTAACACCATTATAGGCGGTGCGCGCAGCCCTGATCTGCTGATCATAAGCCGTGATTTGCGCGCGCGCGATGTCGATCGCAGCCCAGGCATTGCCCACACCTTGCGTAACCGTCACGCCAGCTTGGCTAAGCTGTGCGCGCGCCGCTTGTGCATTCGCAATCGCTTGACGCTGCCCCGAGATCAGTCCGCCACCCGCATATAGCGTCTGGCTCATTCCGATATTGGCCGAAGTGCCACGCACCCCGCCTTCGTCAAGACCAAATCCCACCGTGCCGGTCACTTTCGGCATCCGGTTGGCTTTTGCGAGAGACACACCAAGATCATAAACGGTGACCGTGTGCTGAAGCTGTTTGATGGTAGGCTGGCTGCGCAGCGCAATCGCGCGGGCCGCATCCAACGATTTGGGCAATGTCGGCGCTTTCGGGAAAGCGGCCAAATTCTTGGGATAATGGCCGGTTGCTGCCTTGAAAGACTCGCGTGCCGTGCGCTGGTTCCCCTCTGCCGACGCAAGCGATGCGCGCGCCGAAGCCAACTGAGCTTGCGCGAGCGACACGTCGGTCTTGGTGACTTCGCCCACTTCAAAACGGTCGTTGGACGCTTTGAGTTCCTGGCTCAGCACCCGCACCGAGTTCTGGTTGATCGCGACCTGCTCAGAGGCGCTTTTCACATCGGAATAGGCCTGGATCGCGCTCAGCAGCACTTGCTGTTCGATCGAGCGCAACGCCTCACGAGTGGCAAGAACGGTTTCTTTCTTCATCTCGACCGCGATGCTGTTGCGGCCAAAGCTGAGCAGCGTCATCGACGCCCCAAGCGTGGTCGAGGCAACGCGCGACGTCACCGACCCACCTGTCGTAGGCGAGATATTGGTGTGCTGCAGACTATAGTCGGCGGTCCATTGAATAACGGGGCGCAGCGCGGCTACGGCCTGCGCGACATCCTCGTCAGCGGCGCGCAACGTGGCGCGGTTTTGTTCAAGCAGGTTGGAATTTCGGTAGGCCGAGACCAGCGCATCCGCCAGCGTTTCGGCGCTTGCAATAGCAGGTGCCACCATCAGCATCGCCGAACTCGCACCCAGAAAAATAAATGTCTTCAAACCCTTACGAAGCATGCCTCTGCCCTCGACCTTTGTTCGCGCCAGTTCCACGCACCGGCATTCGTGGCCTATAAGTCTACACCCTAAGCCTGCTGAATCAATTCACGCCTTTTACTAGTTGAAAAGATGTGCCTTTCAGAGCACGAAGCCGTGGTCCCCAACAAATCCCGGTAGCACTGGCGCGGTGCCGTTAAAGATATCACGCCAGTTGATTTGGTCGTCGATTTTGTAGCCGATCCGAACGACTCCAAGTGCGCCTTCCATGAAGATGGCCGCAATACGTCCACCCTCTTTCAGTTGATCGAGAATCGCTTCGGGCACTCGCTCGACCGCACCTTCGATAATGATCGCGTCATACGGCCCGTGACGCGCGGCCCCAGCGGCCAGATCGCCGGGCACGACAGCGACGTTATCCGCCCCGATATGCGCCAAAAGCCCCTCGGCCTGCGTCGCCATATCTTCGACATCCAGCGCGACAACCGCTTCGGCAAGGCGCGCGATGACAGCCGAGGAATATCCAAGACCACAGCCAATATCGAGCACCAGATCATCAGGCTGCAAATCAAGCGCATCCAGCATCTTGGTAAAACTGCGCGGCTCCAGCAGAACCCGACCCGGCGCGATTTCCAGGTTTTCGCCGATATAGGCCGCTTCACGCCGCCCGGCTGGCACGAACTCTTCACGCGGAACATGAAGCATGGCTTCGATGATTGGGAACTTGGTTACGTCGCTGGGGCGAACCTGCGTATCCACCATCATGGTGCGGCGCGTAGCGAAATCTTGCATGGTGTGAACTCTTCGGTGTGAAACCTTCAAGTCAGGTTTTGCCATAGAACCCCCCACGGGGCAAGAAGCGCCGGTCCCACCACGTCACATGCAGCGCACACCCCGCGCGCAGCCCACGCACAATCGCAGCTTCCCCCTCAGATGCCTCTTGCGCGAAGTCAAACGATGCCGTAATTGATCGCACACACCACGGATGGCGAGTTGGCGGAGTGGTGACGCAGCGGATTGCAAATCCGTGTACAGGAGTTCGATTCTCCTACTCGCCTCCACTACTTAGCCGAATTTCTGGGCCTTGGTTTACAGGTCGGTTTACAAAACAGACCCGAATTTTGCCTTTCCTGCTGACAATTTGATCGCCCGATCATAGCCTGGCCGCATGGCAGGCGAGGACTGGAGCGAGTCGGAGAATGCGGCGATCGTGGCCGATTACTTCGCCATGCTCGGGTATGATCTGTCAGGACAGCGCTATAACAAAGCGGCGCACAATAGAGACCTACAATCACAGATCGCAAGGTCGCGTGGCTCGATTGAGTTCAAGCACCAGAACATCTCGGCCGTTCTCATGGGATTGGGCGAAACTTGGATCGCTGGCTACAAGCCCGCCTTCAACTTCCAGGCTTCGCTTGAAGACGCGGTAAACCGTCAGCTTCAAAAGCAAGGCGGCTGGATCGTGCCGCCCACACAAATGAACACCAGCACTTTCCACGAAGCCGCCCCCCTTTGGCCCGAGCCGCCCCCGACACAGCGCAATACGCCTCCGCCCGACGAACTTGAGCAGATGCTTGGTGTTGCGCGAAAGTTCGACGTCGCCGGGCGTGATGCGCGCAACCGCGCGCTTGGCAAGATGGGAGAAGAACGGGTGTTGCTCCATGAGCAAAGCGCGCTGCGATCCGCTGGGCGCGACGACCTTGCCCGAGAGATTGACTGGGTGAGCGCCGAAGAGGGTGATGGCGCGGGCTATGACATCCGCAGCTTCACCCCCCAGGGTAAGCCCCGGCTAATCGAAGTTAAAACGACGAATGGCTGGGAGCGCACCCCGTTTCACATCTCTCGCAATGAATTAGCGGTGGCCGAGGACCAACGAGAGGATTGGGTGTTGTTTCGACTTTACCAGTTCTCACGCGGCCCTCGGGCTTTCGAGCTTCGGCCACCGCTCGACGCACATGTCTCTTTGACGGCTACGTCATTCACGGCGCGTTTCGACTGATCCGTTACTTCGAGTCTTCAGATTCGCGCCGTGCAGCAGTCAGCTTTGCAAGAACCTCATCGGCCACCTCGGGCACGATCGCCGCATATTTCTCGATGATGTTTGCCGCATGACGCAACCCCCATCCCATCGTCACAGCAATCTCGTTCAGCGAGCAACCCGCGCGCAGCAACTCTGTCGCAGCCGTGCCGCGCATATCATAGAGCCGCAGTTCATCGCGGATATGATACAGTGTAGTATTTGTTGCAGCCGCCGCGTTTGCCCTTGCCTTAAGGTCGCGCACAATCCCGGATGCGCGCTCGGGCTGAGGGCGCCGCCCATCGAGAGAGATAATCAGCTGTTTCTGCTCGTTTGGCGTCTCATCGATCAGCTTTGCAAGCGCGGGTGTCACAGGAATGCTGGTCACCTTTTTCGACTTTGATCGCTTGAATAGCAGGCGGCGTCCCTTCGGAGTATTCTGGACGCGATCGCGCGTAAGAATGCCAATATCTTGCGGCGTAAGACCGCCCTCAGAGGCAGCAATCACCACGCGCGCTTCACGGTCATTCGCTACGGCGAGCAGCGCGCGCAATTCCTCGGGCAACCAGATGATCTCCGACCGATTTGACTTATAAAGCCGAGCCACGTTGACGTGATGATGATTGCTAAGAGCGACATCTTCGTCGCGCGCCCAATTGAGCAAACGGGTCACGACACTCGTCGCGTAGTCGTAACTCTTCGGAGAGTGCGACCATTGTTCCTTCCAAGTCCGAATCTCACCCAGAGATTCCTTCTCTTCGAACATCTTGATCGGGTCGACGCCGAACTCGGTATCGAATGACTTCAGGTATTTTTCGTAGTCGCTCTGTGTCCGCTCAGCCAGCTTCTGAAAATGAAGCGATCTCCGATAGCGCTCAATGACCGCTCGAGTCGTAGATCCAGAGGCTATATCTGGGATCTTCGTTAGGCGCCCGGGCTTAGCGGCATTGCTGAATGCAGCCACATAATCGGGGCTTCCGATCGCCACGCCGTTATCGCTATGCCAGAACTGCGGACCCCCACGGAACGCATAATGATACTCGCGTATTTTCGCATTCGCGAGCCGTTTTCGGACCTGGTGAATGCCTTTAAGTCGGCAGATTGCCACAACGTATCCTCCGTTTTTCAACAAGTGACATCGAAGCAGCAATGTCAGTGTTAATAGGTTGTGATTGCGGGCCTTGGATTGCGTCGAGGCGATCCCTGACGAGCTTTGGGTCGTAAAGGTTTTTGCGTCCCGGAACCGAAGCGACACCGATTTCTGCACACCATTTTCGAAACGCACCGGTGACTCCGCTGAAGCGGAATGCCTCTGCGAGTTCCTCGCCCGTCACGAGCCTTAGCCCATTCAAATCGGACTGCGATGTAGCGCGTTTATCCATCAAATCTGGCAACTTCTGTTTCCGTTGCCATTTGATCTGATAACCTTGCTCTGCGGGCAGACGTGAATTGGAGCATTTCTTTCCCAAGAAATTTTTTGTGCGTTCTGATGGGGGCCAATCCACCGCAATAGAGGCGTTCGACCCGCCTGAAACGGTGCAGTTCTGGACTGCTGCGGATGGCGTTTGATGCCGCGCAGCGCCGGAGATCCGGTCAATCTCTCGAGATGTCAGGCTCCCGTCATGGGAACGCGAGGTCAAGCCGATACATGGCCTGCTAGGATCGGGACGCATCACTTTTTGCCGCTGCTGCGCGCGCCAATCTCCTGCTTTGCATCCATCAGGTCGGCCCCCCGGTGCGAGGCGTTGAGAGCATCGCGCAGGTGCCAGATCACACGGTCGAGTGCGAAGGCCTGATCCTCGTCGGGTTCGATGCGCGCAAGATGGCGCAGCAACGCGCTAGAGGCATCGCGAAAGGCCTCGCTCAGAACCCGCTGCTGGACAATCTGAGCCTCGAAGAATTGCAGATCGCAGAGCGTGCCGCGCAGATAGTCCTGCGGCAAATCATGCGGGCTGTCGCGGGCTTTGAGCGCGAGCGTCTGGATCCGGTTGAGATCTTCGTCGCGCAGATCCAGTTGGAGCGGCGCGATGGTCTGAGGACGGACATTGCCAAAAAAATTGAATTGGTGATGCATGGGAAATCCCTTTCGAAAACGGCGCTGCGGATGCTGCGGCCCTCGTATGAGGGGGCCGCAGCATCCGGGGCGCTGCCCTAGACCCGGCTCTTGGGGTAAAGAAGAAAATCGAGCGCACGCGAGTTGAGCAGCCAGGACGGGTTGGATCCCGAAGCGTGCGCCCGGCGGCGGCAGGGTCCGCCGACGTGAGGAGACGTCAGGTTTTGCAAGCCTGTTTGTCGAGGGAATCGAGGGCCATTTGCGCCCAGGTGCCGAGACTATCGAGATAGTCGCGCAGCTCGCGCATATTGGTGGCGACACCGCACATGATCTGACGCGGCGCGCCTTTATGTGGATTGAAGCACGCGCCGAGGCGCATCCAGCCATCGCTGAAATAGGCCCAGTTGTGCGCCTCATCGAGCGCGATCAGCGCGCTGGTTTTGACATCGCGGGTTTTGCGATTTGCTTCGACCAGTTCGCCCAGCAGCGCGACATCGCCCGCGCCGCTGGAGCGTATCCATTTGTCCAGCAAAGTCGCTGCCGCAAGTTCGTCGGCGCTCGGCGTGGCGCAACAGCCATAAAGCACATTGTTCAGCTCGGCGCGGTGTGCGCGCAGCTCTTGCGGGGTGAAGTCTTCGGGGTGTGTGTGATGTGTCATTTTAATATCCTTATCGGTGGATTTTTTTAAGAAAACGGGCTGCAAGATCCGGCCGCCTTAAGTGCGAGGCGGCCGAACATTGCAGCCCGGTCGAGCGTCCTTGGAGCCGCTTAGAGGCCCTTGGGACGGTAGATCTCGACACGAGGTTTGAGGAGTGAGCGGATCTCGCGTTTTGCACGCGCGAGCCTCTGGGTCACCGCGTCGAATTGCGCGCGCTGTTCGGTGCTCAGTCTGCCGAGAATTGCGCGCGGTTCGAACAGTTCGGACTCGGGGCAAATCATCAAACGATACGACGCACGAAAGATCGTTGCCTGATCCAGTTTGAGGGCCGCGATCTCGACGGGATCGGCGATCAAGATGTCGTCGGGGCGCCGCCTTTGGCCCTCGGCACGCAAGCCGGGGGCGATGACATTCATCGGGTCCGCGCCAATCCGGCCGCGCGACAGCATCAGGCAAATACGCGGGTTCGGCGGGATCTCGAACGTGCCATCGGGCGTGCGATCTGCGCCGTAAGGAAAGCGCATGCGAAAGACATCTCCGGGGACAAGAGAGCCGCCGGGGAGCAGATGAAGAAAACGATTTTGGAGCATAGGTGTCTCGCTGTGTTGATGAACAAAAACAACGCAGCGCATCACCCCGACTGACCCCTGATTTTTGAGCTTTGGGTCGTGGCTTGGTTGCGTGCGTCAAAGACGGCAGCACGCAACCAAGCCATGTCCCAAGGCCCTCTCCTACATTGCGCACACCCTCACCGGAGTGGGGCTAATCGGGGCGCGTTCGGGGAGAACGTCGAGAGGGGTGAAAGCCGCCTGCGGCGCGGCAAACGCCCTCTCGACCCGCCGGCGGCGCCTTGAGGGGTCCGGGGAAAACGGCGCGTGTCTCCCCGGTCCGCCAGACGGGCGCCTGAACGGTCCAGGAAAAGCTGCGAGCGGTCCTGAGCTGGGGGCCGGGGGGGAGGTGCGGCTGCCGCCTCGTCGCGCGGAAAGGGTCTGGGGGGATTGGGGGGGTGCGAGGCTTCTCGCCCAGGCGGCGCGCAGCGGCGCCGGGGGTGTCCAGAGGGGGAAACGCAGTCCCCTTTGGCCGACACGTATTCGAAGCAAAGCGAGAATACGTATAGTCGGTCCCTACACCTGTTGAAACAGCGCCCAAAACACGCGGCTGCAAGCGCATTTTTTGATCCGTTTCAGTTGTCCCTAATTCCCTCGCATCCATCCAGCGGACGCGAGAAATTTTGAATGCAGGGATATCAGTTCGGACATGTCGAAACCTGGTCGCGACAGGGCGCGACAACGGCGAAGGGAAAGGTCGGCCGCACGCGCAAAAACGGCCAGCGCGCCTAGCGTGCGCAGCAGGTTCTCGACGAAGCCGAGCGTGTCGAGGGGAGCTGTGATCATGTGCGCCGGCCAGACCGAACCCCGCAGATCATCGCAGGCACGTGCGGGTCTTTCGATGAGCTTCGTGTCGCGCATCAGCGGGCGACGAATGTCACGCAAAGCTTTCCCTATTCGGATCCGAAAACCGGCGCGAAGACGACGAGAAAGCGCAAGCTTCGGAAGGATGCGCACACGCTTTATTCGAGCGTGTGCGCACTCCCGATCACGAGCGCGGAGGCGTGCGCCGATCCGGCTTTGATGAATGAGTGCCGCGCCGTGTTCAGCGCATTCGTCGCCTTCGAGAAGGACCGGATCGAGGCGGCGGGCGGGGAGTTTGCGCTCGCTGTGATTCACTCGGACGAAGCGCAGATACATGTTCACCTTTTCGCTCTGGATCGCGAGCGCGGCTCGGTTGTCGACCTTCATCCTGGACGCGCCGCTTTCGAAGATCGCAGGCGGCATCTGCGTGCATGCGGACTCGAGCGCTCGCTATCCAGAGAAACGGGCGATCAACTCTATAAAGACGCTATGCGGGAATGGCAGGACGAGCTCTATGAGGCGGTCTCGCGGCATGCGGGATTGCTAAGATTTGGCCCGCAGCGCGAGCGGCTGTCGCGCGTGGAATACCGTCGCCGCATGGTCGCCCGCGAACAGAACGCAATGGATGAAAAGCGGGCTGCGGAGGCTCGGGACATACGTAAAGCGGCGGAAAGTCTCAAGCGTGTCGCGGACGACCTTTTCGATCTCGGCAATGAACAACTCGGGGAGGTCGCGCAGGAGCGGGAAGCGCTCGACATAGAGAAAGCGCGAGACGAAACTACGCGTCGAGAAAACGCGCATCAGGCGGAAGCGAATGCGTCTCGCGCACGCGAACTCAATGCTCAGACACAGAGGCTGCGGGCAGCGCGCGAGGACTTGGTCGCGCAAAAAAACTGACGGCGGAGAAAGAGGAGATGGCGGATCGCAAAAATCGATCCGCGGATGCCGTTCTTGCGACAGCGTAACTGCTGGCGCAAGGGAAGACTTTACCAGAGCAGGTGCCTGAATTGTTGTCAGGCGATGCGGCGCAGGCGAACGAGAACGTTCGTGCAAAACTGACCCGGATGAGGCGCGCACAGCATTCGGCGATGCGCATGGCAGAGAGGTTCGGGACCGCGATAACGCGTTTGAGAACGACCGCAAAGGCCGAGGCTGAGGAGTCGATCGCAAGTGAGCGTCGGCAGCTCTCCGAGGGCTTAGAGGCGGTCGCTCGCGTGACCGAATTCGCGGGGCAACTGATCGCGCATTTTGTGCCGAAAGCGGCACAGGCGCGAGAGCACCAAACGCTCGACGATATCCTAAATAAAGTTGCGCGCACCAAGGTTCAGAAAGCGCGTCGAGAGCGCGATGAGAAGCGCCGGGGCGGTGACGAAAGATGAGCCCCGCCCCGACCTTCGCGATCGTCACTTCTCAGCGGTGTCTTGGCCCTCGTAAATGCTTCTTCTCACGGATCATGATCACGACCTCGTCCCAGTGCCATTTGTCCGGTGTGAAAAACGATCGGCCATCGCCCTTGCGATGTCCCGAGAGCGAGGCAGCGGGCGCTAAAGGGGGACTCCGCGACAAGGTTTTGGCCGTTCAAGTTCGTCAGCTGGGAAAACGATCCCCCGGATCATTTTCTGATCCACCTTCCACTTCACGACCAAGATCCACCTCCGTGTCAATGCCGTCGGCCCGCCCATGAGAACCGAGATCACGCCAGGTCAGACGTCCGATTACCTCGGGTTCGATTTGGTCATGGCTGACAATTTACCAGAGCCGAGCGTCCTGTTGGCCCCCTCTCACACATGCAAGCATGTGTTGTCGGGCAATGGACAGAGGCTATGATGCTGACAGAATTCGAAAAAATATGGAGGCGCGGGACGTGCTTACCCAAATCCCAATGCGCAAATCACGTAAGATGCGCGTTGGTGTCGATCATTCGCTATATTCCTTGCGGAACTTGGTCGAGCGGTGCTTCAACAAGCTCAAAAATGCTCGCCGTGTCGCAACCCGCTACGACAAAACCGCCGAGAGCGTCCTTGGCTTCATAGACAGATCATTTCATCATAAATCCGATCCACCAGATGCCGGGACTGAACACCTAGCAGGTATGATTTCTAGAGTCCGCGCAACCTGCCCATCACATAAAATTTAAATATTGCGGACATTGTCACCCCTGGTTGGATCGATTCCGACCGTGATAATCTCCGACATGACCGCTCTCCTTTTGTGGATCCTCGCAGACCCATCTTGGCACACAGATGCCGTCGGGAGGGCGGTTACATCGTCAGAGCCCGCATCAACCCAAATCCGACGTGACAAACGATCGGCCAAGCACGCAGATCATGCTGCGCATCACGAAAAACAGTCCGGAAATGGGCAGCGCATCATCAGGTGGGACGCAACAACCTTGCAGCTGACGGTCCTTGATGCGCGTTCCGACGCACTTCAGCCTGCATCACCTGCTTCATGGTCGCGAAAACGGTCAAAAATCGAGGTGCCCTAAAGTGTAAATGGCGATATGTGTGTATTGCGCCGACCAAGAGGCCTCAGCACGATAGACTGATGCAAGCAAAAACGAATCCGACTGATGAAGAGCACGAACGCTGCTGACCTTGCCGAGCGTTCAACAAACGGTCCTTTTTGGATCATTCGACGATAGCGGAACCTTGAATGTCTTAAAGGAGATGGCACATGCGCACTAATTGAAATAAAGACGTTTGAAACCGTACCTACGAGATCTCTAGAGAATATTATTAATGAATAAGACCCACATTAATCCTCATTGGCGCGCCGAAACCAAACGACTGGGCCTGTCGGAACCGGGCTTTCCCATCGTGTTGCCTACCTTCTACGGTCAATGCGCTGAAGATTACCTATCACTGTGTTTTCTGCGGGCTCTGGCCACCCGAGAAGGACTTGATTTGAAACAGGAAAAATACGTCGAATGCGGCGCTTATCATCCCGTGGCTGGGTCCGCGACATATCTCTTGCATCGTGGGCTTGGCATGACCGGCGTTTTGGTTGAAGGTAATCCTTCGTTGTTGCCGGAACTCGCCCGTCATCGCCCGCACGACCGGCTTCTGAACTTTTGTATCACTCCGGAGCCGCAGGAATTTACGACGCTTCATATTGCACCGCAGGGCGAACTAAGCAGCATTTCACCTGGTTTTTTTGGACAATTCACTGGCAAGCCTGATGAGGTGGAACTCGAGACGATCACTGTGCCCGCTGTTACCCTTTCGACCTTAATGGCGACAGAATTCTCTAAGGCTCCACTTATGCTTTCGTTGGACCTTGAAGGGATTGATCTGACGGTGATTGAGTCCTACGATTTTGCCAAGCGTCCGTTTCTTATCCAAATCGAAGCCAGCGAAGACCATGACCGGACGGCCTTCCGTAGTATCGAGCGGTGCCTAACCGGGCATGATTACCTCATCATTGCACGCACTGATGTTAATCAGCTTGCGGTGGACACGCGTCGTCTGGCGCGTGCGGGCTTAGGCAGTTCTCTTGCATTTGGCACGACTGGGTTGGATCACCTGCTAGATCATGTTGATGTCTTGACCCTTGACGTTTTCGATACGATTCTGGCTCGGCGAGTTGTTGAGCCGACCGACGTTTTCCGTTGGCTCGAGACGGCCGAAGGCTGGAAGGGCTTTTCTAAAGCGCGTATCGAGGCAGAGGCGAAAGCGCGGGCGCAACACGCCGCGCGCGGGTCGGAAGTTTCGCTTGAAGAAATCTACGGCGTTCTAGTCGAATCCTTTGCATTGCCGGAAAATGCTATGTCCAAAGAACTTAATGCGGAAAACCGTTTCTTGTATCCCAATGCAACTATTGCCGCGCTGATTTCCCGTGCGCGGCTGGCAGGTCGGCGCGTCGTAGCGATTTCCGATATATATCTTTCATCAGCCCAAGTTGATGGTCTTTTGCAGGTCGCCGGTGTGACGGTCGACAAGGTCTATACCTCATCCGATCACCGCGCCGCTAATATTGGGAAATATAACGGTAAACTCTTTTCGTATGCTCTAGATGCTGAGGGGGTTCAGCCTGATCGCGTCCTACATGTCGGGGATAATTTATCTTCGGATGTCGCAAATGGAAAAGCTGCCGGGATTTGCGCGATAGAGACGCAGCAACTGCATCGGCTGCACAGTAAAAACGACGTTAATGCCGCAGCCTTGCGCCCCTTCGCCGAGACACTAGCAGGTAGCGTCGTTTTGGGGCAATACACGCAATGGCTTGCCGAGCCTAACGCATCGCGCTCGATGATTGAGACTTTCGGCTACGCTTATGGGGGGCCACTACTCGTCGGTTTCGCACAATATCTGGTGTCCCAAGCTAAGGCGGGGGGGATCCAGCGGCTCTTGCTGCTGGAACGTGATGGCATAATTGTCGCTGAGGCACTCAAGGTATTGGGAAATACGGATATCGAATATCGTACTATACCCGCCTCACGTCGCATGACGGTTTTTCCGACTCTGGACGGCAATGATCTAGACAGCTTGGACTCGCTGTTTGCAGGTCAAGGACTCATTACTGAGAGAGCTTTTTTCGAAATTTTGGGGCTCACCCCGACCGATCACGCAGCAGACAACAAGAAGCTTTTACCTTATTCCAAACATCTGGAGCGGCATGAGACTTACCTGAGGGTCGCAGCGGCAAAGGAAAAGGCTGTAATCCTCGAGTATTTCGCCGAAGAACAAGAAATGATCGCAACAGGGCAGAAGGTTGCATGGGTTGATGTCGGCTGGGCCTTGAGCTCTATCAAAGCGCTGAACGAGATACTTGGATCGGACATCCCCGCCTTCTGCATCGGCACGCATAACCGGGTCTCGGATCAAATACGCCATGACGGCTATTTGTTCGCCTGCGGCCAGCCTGAAGATATTTCGACGGCCATCATGTCCGGAGTGGAGCTGGTAGAGTTGATTTTTTCATCAGTTACCAATTCCACTGTATACTTGAATAAAATCGACGGAAAAATCGTACCCGTGGGTAAAAAGAAGGGTATTAATGAACGGATCCGGGATGGCTATCTGACTGAGCTACGGAAAGGTGCCCTCGCCTTCGTTGAGGCGGCTCGTGATCTCATGCCGGGGATTGAACAAGAGGATTTGCGACAGCACAATCAAGCCGCATTCTCATCACTTTGCGAAGCACCGTTTGTGCAACAGTATAATGTTCTGGGGCAAATCCCTCATGACCGTGTGGTGGGCGGTGTCGTTTGGGATACGATAGGCGATTACTGGAAACCTGCCAAATACAGGGATGGAAGTCAACTGAACCAGCCTGGGCCACACAAGCTGTTGAAAGACCTATTCGTGTATCGTGTCCTACGTTTCTTGTCTAAACTTTCTCCTCCCTTACCGTCTAAAACAACTCAAAGGTTTGCGCGATCAGCTGCTAAAAGAAAGCCGCGGCGCTGATTTTTCAACGAATGCCTGAGATACAAGACGGTCAAAATCGCGGTGAGGACCGCCCTGATGTGGGCGAGGATCTTGCGGATGTTGTGGCCGCAGCCGCAGAGGACGGCGAAGATCGCATCGCCGATCGATCCTTTCAGAGTGCAGCGGCCGAGGCGTCCGTCGGACTTCATATGACCGATCTCGGGCTCGATGGCGCTGCGGCGGCGGAGTAGCTTCGCCAGTGCGGGCGTCGCGCCTTTCCGGGTGCCGCTGATCAGCACCTTCGTCGTCTTCACGCCATGCCCGCGCCTCTCGGGCATTCTCGAATGCCCTACCGACCAGCGGGTAGCCGCAGTCGACAACCGCTAGGTCATGTTGACAAAAGGCGGACCCAGAGGCGGATGGACGTGATGTCTATAAAGCCAAGGAAGCTCTCGGCGGTTTTGTCGTAGCGGGTTGCGACACGTCGAGCGTTTTTCAGCTTGTTGAAGCACCGTTCGACGAGGTTGCGCAACGAATACAGCGAATGATCCACACCGACGCGCATTTTACGGGATTTGCGCATGGGAATTTGGGTGAGAACGTCGCGTGCCTCCATCTTTTCCCGAATGCTGTCAGCATCATAGCCTCTGTCCATTGCCCGACAACACATGCTTGCATGTGTGAGAGGGGGCCAGCAGGACACTCGGCTCTGGCAGGTTGTCGGCCATGACCAGATCGAACCCCAGATAATCCGACGTCTGGCCCGGCGTGATTTCGGTTCTTATGGGCAGACCCGCTGCATTGACACGGAGGTGGATCTTGGTCGTGAAGTGAAAGGTGGGTCAGAAAACGATCCGGGGGATCGTTTTCCCGCCTGACGGTCTTGAACGGCCAAA
>NZ_CAJYBT010000048.1 GCF_913064665.1 uncultured Thioclava sp. | reverse complement strand
CGTCAAGCCCGGCCGCGTCATGTTCGAGATCGACGGTGTGAACGAAGTCATCGCCCGCGAGGCCCTGCGCCTCGGCGCCGCGAAACTCTCGGTCGCCTGCCGCATCGTCGAGCGTCAGGACTGGTAAAAGGGCGTAGCTGCCACCGGCAGTTTCCGGACCAGTTCGAGTGATAGACAAACGAAAGCCCCCGTCGAGCAATCGGCGGGGGCTTTTGGTTTGTGGGTAGGAAACTCTAGATTTTTAAGCTTCTCTTCAAGAAAAACGACGATCAATCTCCTCTCGGAAAGTTATTCTATACAAGGCTGCAAACATCATTCCTTTATCTGGCTGTTCGCCATTTGGTGAAACTTCATTTAATGCGCGATCAAGGTAAGGTTTCGTTTGCATCGACATCTTGCCTGCCATGAAAAAAGCTAGGACGGCTGCCATGTCAGCACCATGCTCGAATTCGTCGTTATTAGTTGATTGATATCGCATTGCATCTTCTACAAGAGTGACACCATTAAGGTTTGAAAGACGTTGCATAACCGATATCGAAATATTCCCGATCTCTTCATACGAAAGCCTGTCACCGAAGAAATCTTGCATCAAGAAGCGAGAAAAAAAGGTAAAATAGCCTAATACGAACGGGTTTTGCCAAAATCCGGGTGGGATGCCGCCAAATCTCTGCTGCATTGCTAATACGGGCTGCAAGCCTTCATATACCTTTTGGTCCTTACTTTTCCCGAAGCCAAACATTCGAGCGCCCTCCATAAGTTCTGATTGTCGAAAATGCCTTGTCTCTGTCAGAAGGTACCAGAACTGATGCGAGCCACAAAAACCGCAAAGCTTTCATCGCCTCATGTCAGCCCTGCGCTTACGCTGAGGGCGTTCGCGCCTTGAAACGCTCCACTGGAGCGTTTCATCCCCGCGCTTTGCGCGGGGAGCGGCGCTCACACCCATTTATAGTTAAAGCTCACCGAGATGCGGTCGTCCTCAGACAGGTTCATCGGGACCTCGTGGCGCAGCCAGCTTTCCCAGAGCAGGACTTCGCCGATCTCGGGTTTGACATAGATGAAGGGTTGCAGCTCGCGCCGGGCGGATTTGATGCGGGTGGGCGCGGCCATCATCATCGCAAGGCGCGGGTCTTCGAGTTTGAGGGCTGAGGCACCCTCGGGCATGGCGACATAGGTCGTTCCGGAAATCACCGAATGGGGGTGGATGTGCGAGGCATGGGTTCCGCCCGCGGGCAGGATGTTGATCCAGATATCTTCCAGCACCAGCTTGCCCGAGCCGAGATCAAATTCCAGATCCTTGGCGAAGGCCGCGATATGTTTATCGAGCGCTTTCACGATGTCCTTGAAGATCGGGAAACGCCACGGCAGGTCGGTGAGCGAAGCGTAGCTGGTATAGCCGGGGTAGTCGTTCTCCTCGCACCATTGCTGGCCGGCCTCGTCATCCTCGGCGATGGCATAGCAGGACGCCGCGAGCTCATCGGCATCGACCTTTGGCGCATAGGCTGACAGATCCGCGCGATATAGGCGGGTGGCAAAGAGCGACTCGATCTGTGATTTTGGGGCGGCTGCACCTGAGGATTTCGTAGCGGCCTTCTCGATGGCTTTCGCTTCGGCCTTCTCGGCGGCTTTAGCGGGCGATTTCGATTTCGATTTGGACTTCGACATGGGAGTTTCCGAACTGATAGGGGTGGGGTTGCCCTCGTGCTTACGCCAAAGCGGGGCAAAGGCCAATGAATCCTTGCCATATCCGATTCCCTCTGTTAGATGCCGCGAGTTCCTGAAGACAGGACCGACATAACCCATCAGATCAAGGGTCACCCTAAGGGGCCCTCTGATGCCAAGAAAGGACCCGGGATGAACGCCCAAGAACTCAAGGCTAAGACGCCTGATGAGCTGAAAGACGAGCTCGTTTCGCTGAAAAAGGAAGCTTTCAACCTCCGCTTCCAGCAAGCCACCGGCCAACTCGAGAACACCGCGCGTATGCGCAAGGTTCGCCGCAACGTCGCGCGGATCAAGACCGTGTTGAACCACAAAGCTGCTGAAGCCGCGAACTAAGGAGAGCTTCCATGCCCAAACGTATCCTTCAAGGCACCGTGACCTCGGACAAAAACAACCAAACCATCACGGTTTCGGTTGAGCGCCGCTTCACGCATCCGGTTCTCAAAAAGACGATCCGGAAATCCAAGAAATACCGCGCCCATGACGCGGCTAACCAATTCAAGACCGGTGACATTGTTCGTATCGAAGAATGTGCGCCGATCTCGAAGACCAAGCGTTGGACGGTCGTCACGGCCTAACGGCCAAGACGAGCGTTCAGCTCAATCGAAACCCTGGGGCCCCTGTCTGCACGGGCGTCCCCATAGGTCGGGAGAAACCTAAATGATCCAGATGCAGACCAATCTGGATGTTGCTGACAACTCCGGCGCTCGCCGAGTTCAGTGCATCAAGGTCCTGGGTGGTTCGCACCGTCGCTATGCGTCGGTTGGCGATGTCATCGTCGTTTCCGTTAAGGAAGCCATCCCGCGCGGCCGCGTAAAGAAAGGTGACGTCCGTAAGGCCGTCGTCGTACGCACCGCCAAAGAAGTTCGTCGTGAAGATGGCACCGCCATCCGTTTCGACCGCAACGCTGCCGTCATCCTTGGCAACAATGGTGAGCCGGTCGGTACCCGTATCTTCGGGCCGGTCGTGCGCGAGCTGCGTGCAAAGAACTTCATGAAGATCATCTCGCTTGCTCCGGAGGTGCTGTAATGGCTGCTAAGCTCCGTAAAGGTGACAAGGTCATCGTGCTTGCTGGCAAAGACAAAGGTAAGCAGGGGGAAATCACCTCTGTCTCGCCCAAAGCTGGCAAAGCAGTCGTGGCAGACGTGAACGTCTCCATCCGTCACACCCGTCAGACCCAGACCGAACAGGGTGGTCGCCAGCCTAAGGCTATGCCGATCGCACTGTCGAACCTGTCGCTGATGGACAAGAATGGCAAAGCCACCCGCGTTGGCTTCCGTGAGGAAGACGGCAAGAAAGTGCGTTTCGCCAAGACCACTGGGGAGGCGATCTGATGCTCGATCAAGCAAGCTATACGCCGCGCCTGAAGGCCGCTTATACCGACCAGATTCGCGCCGCGATGAAAGAAGAGTTCGGCTATAAGAACGACATGCAAATCCCGCGTCTGGACAAGATCGTCCTGAACATGGGTGTTGGCGAGGCCGTCAAGGACACCAAGAAGGTCAAGCAAGCCGCCGAGGAGTTGACGCTCATCGCTGGTCAAAAGGCCGTCATGACCATGGCGAAAAAGTCGATCGCTGGTTTCCGCGTTCGGGAAGAAATGCCGCTGGGCTGTAAAGTCACGCTGCGTGGCGACCGGATGTATGAATTCCTCGACCGCCTGATCAACGTTGCAATGCCGCGCGTGCGCGACTTCCGTGGCGTGAAGCCGTCCTTTGATGGTCGTGGCAACTTTGCCATGGGCCTGAAAGAACAGATCGTGTTCCCCGAAATCGACTTCGATAAAGTCGACGAAGTGCTGGGCATGGACATCATCATCTGCACCACGTCCAACGTGGATGCCGAAGCGAAGGCGCTGTTGAAACTTTTCAACATGCCGTTCAACAGCTGATCGCGGGGAGAGAGATTAATGGCTAAAAAATCCATGGTTGCGCGCGAAGTGAAGCGTCAAAAACTGGTCAAACAGTATGCGACGAAGCGCGCCGCGCTCAAGGTAATCATCGCGGATCAAGAACGTCCGATGGAAGAGCGCTTTAAAGCGTCTCTGAAACTCGCCGAACTGCCCCGCAACTCGTCGGCTGTTCGCCTTCACAACCGTTGTGAACTGACAGGCCGCCCCCACGCTTACTATCGTAAGCTTAAACTCTCGCGGATCATGCTGCGCGAACTGGCCTCCTACGGTCAGATCCCCGGCATGGTAAAGTCGAGCTGGTAAGGGAGACCGAGATATGTCTATGAACGATCCTCTCGGCGATATGCTGACCCGCATCCGCAACGCGCAAATGCGCGGCAAATCCACCGTCCGCACGCCGGCCTCCAAGCTTCGCGCTTGGGTTCTCGATGTGCTTCAGGATGAGGGCTATATTCGCGGATATGAAGCCGCTTCGAATGCCGCAGGGCACCCGGAGCTTGAAATCAGCCTGAAATACTACGAAGGCACCCCCGTTATTCGTGAGCTCAAGCGCGTGTCGACCCCCGGTCGTCGTGTGTATATGGGCGCGAAGGATGTGCCGACGGTTCGTCAGGGTCTTGGCGTTTCCATCGTCTCGACGTCTAAAGGTGTGATGTCTGACGCGGCCGCACGCACTGCCAATGTTGGCGGTGAAGTGCTCTGCACCGTGTTCTAAGGAGGGCTCAATGTCTCGTATTGGTAAAAAACCGGTCGAGCTTCCCAGCGGCGTTACGGCGTCTCTGTCGGGCCAGACCATCGAAGTGAAGGGTGCCAAGGGCACCCGCACATTCACCGCCACGGATGACGTGACCTTCACGATTGAAGAGAACGCCATCAAAATCACGCCGCGCGGCTCGTCCAAGCGTGCGCGCCAGCAGTGGGGTATGGCCCGCTCGCAGGTTGCGAACCTTGTGCAGGGCGTCACCGAGGGCTTCAAGAAAGAGCTTGAAATCCAAGGCGTCGGTTATCGTGCACAGATGCAGGGCAATGTCCTGAAACTGTCGCTCGGTTACTCGCACGAAGTGAACTTCGAGGTTCCGCAAGGGGTGACCGTTACGGCCCCCAAGCAGACCGAAATCGTTGTGGAAGGTATCGACCAGCAGCAGGTGGGCCAAGTTGCGGCCAACATCCGCGAGTGGCGCGCACCCGAGCCCTATAAGGGCAAAGGTATTCGCTACAAGGGCGAGTATGTCTTCCGCAAAGAAGGCAAGAAGAAGTAAGGGGCGCAAAAATGGCAAACAGCAAAAGAGATCTGTTCCTCAAGCGCCGCCTGCGCGTCCGGAACAAACTGCGCAAGATGGCCGCTGGTCGCGCCCGTCTTTCGGTGCACCGTTCGAACAAGAACATCAGCGTTCAGCTGATCGATGACGTGAACGGTGTGACGTTGGCTTCGGCCTCGACGCTCGAAAAAGATTTCGGTGTCGTGGGCAAGAACAACGTCGAAGCAGCCACCAAAATCGGTGCTGCTATCGCCGAGCGTGCCAAGAAAGCCGGTGTCGAAGCCTGTTATTTCGACCGCGGCGGCTTCCTCTTTCACGGCAAAATCAAGGCTTTGGCCGATGCTGCGCGTGAAGGTGGCTTGAAGTTCTAAGAACCGGTGGGGGACGTTCGCGTCCCCCCGATGATCCGGGGGCGTCCCTGCGGCGGCCCACTTGGATTGGATAAATTGGCGTGCAAGTGCGCCATCTTGAAAGGAATTGCCTCATGGCAGAACGTGATAACCGTCGGGGCCGCCAAGACCGCGACGAGACTCCGGAATTCGCAGATCGCTTGGTTGCGATCAACCGCGTTTCCAAAACCGTTAAAGGTGGTAAGCGCTTCGGCTTTGCTGCTCTCGTCGTTGTTGGCGATCAGCGCGGCCGCGTCGGTTTCGGCAAGGGTAAGGCCAAAGAGGTCCCCGAGGCGATCCGCAAGGCGACTGAATCCGCCAAGCGCAACATGATGCGCGTGCCGCTGCGCGACGGTCGCACCCTGCACCACGATATCGAGGGCCGTCACGGCGCTGGTAAAGTGGTCATGCGGACCGCTCCGGCTGGTACCGGGATCATCGCCGGTGGTCCGATGCGTGCCGTGTTCGAGATGCTCGGTGTTCAGGACGTTGTTGCGAAGTCGATCGGCTCGCAGAACCCCTATAACATGATCCGTGCCACGCTCGACGGTCTTGGCAAAGAAGCCAGCCCCCGTCAGGTCGCTGCGCGTCGTGGCAAGAAAGTCGCCGACATCCTCAAGAAACCCGACGCTGAGGCCCCGGCCGCAGCTGCGGAAGCGTAAGGAGAGCGAGACATGGCTAAAACTATCGTAGTCAAACAGATCGGCTCGCCGATCCGTCGCCCCGCGATCCAGGCTGCGACCCTCAAGGGTCTGGGCCTGAACAAGATGAACCGCACCCGTGAGCTTGAAGACACCCCCGCCGTGCGCGGCATGGTCGCCAAGATCCCGCACATGGTGAAGATCATCGAAGAGCGCGGCTGAGCGTCAAGCTTGGTTTGGTAAAGATAAAGACGCCCCGGTTGGAAGACCGGGGCGTCTTTTTTGTTATTTGATTTACGGCTAAGCACTCCTTAGTTTTCAGGAATGCTTAAGAAGGGACGATGCTTTGGATCTCAAAGAATTTATTGCTGAAACTATTTCGGCAATTGCTGATGCGACGTCGGAGCTTCAGCAGAAGTATTCGGACAAGGATATTTTGATAAATCCGCCTTCTTCCCGGTCTGGTAACGATGTGTATCAGCCTGATAGTGAGAACTACACTATGCGCCGCGTTCAAAACATCTCGTTCGATGTCGCTGTGACCGCGTCGTCAGAAACCTCGGGCGAGGGAAAGGCGGGCATTAAGGTGCTGTCATTGGATATCGGAGCAAAGGCCGGAAAATCGATTGCTGCCGAGCAGGTTAGTCGCGTGAGCTTTAGCATTCCACTTACGCTCCATCCAACGCATCACGAAGCGCAGAACGCCGATGTGAAAAGCGAGAAGGCTGCGGAAAGGCGTGATATGTTTAGGTGAGGTGTGCCGGGGCTTTGATAGTCTTTGTTATACTCGCGTTCCAAAAGGGTTGATGGGTTGATAGTTTTGGATGCCTAGCCAATCTAGGCGCTCTTGCATCAACACCCGCGCGCGTTTATACGCACGCGGTGGCCCTGTGGCCGCATCAGAATCAATCACGAATAGCCGTGTCCCACCCAAACGCTTCGATGGTGGTGTTCCGGCAAGGAGAAGCGACATGAAACTGCATGAACTAAGCGACAATCCCGGCGCTGCGAAAAAAGCCAAGCGCGTTGCGCGTGGTCCCGGCTCGGGCAAAGGCAAGATGGCTGGCCGTGGTATCAAGGGTCAGAAATCGCGTTCCGGTGTGGCTCTGAACGGTTACGAAGGCGGCCAGATGCCGCTTTATCGCCGTCTGCCCAAGCGTGGCTTTACGCCGCCGAATGCAAAGAAATTCAACGTGGTGAACCTCGGCCAGATCGAACGTTTCATCTCCGAAGGCAAACTCGATGGCAAAGCCGAGATCACCGAAGACGCGCTGATCGCGTCGGGTCTCGTGCGTCGCAAGCTCGATGGCGTGCGCGTGTTGGCCAAGGGTGAGATCACCTCGAAAGTCACGATCACGGTCACCGGTGCTTCGAAATCCGCGATTGAAGCGGTCGAAAAGGCTGGCGGCAAGATCACGGTGGCGACCGCTGCCGAATAAGCTGTTGTGAGCGGGCGCGCGCCCGATTACACAGTCTTAGTTTTCCAAGGCGCCGCCCGACCGGGAAACGGTCTGGCGGCTGCTTACATGAAAGAGACAGGCATATGGCATCTGCTGCAGAGCAAATGGCGGCGAACCTGAGCTGGGACGCCCTGGGCAAAGCCACCGAGCTTCGCCAGCGCATCTTCTTCACTATCGGTTTGCTGATCATCTACCGTTTGGGCACCTACATTCCGGTCCCCGGCATCGACGCGCAGGCGCTGCGCGACTTCATGCAAAGCGCGGGCTCTGGCCTGGGTGGCGTGTTGTCGATGTTCACTGGCGGCGCGTTGGGGCGGATGGGCGTATTCGCGCTTGGCATCATGCCCTACATTTCGGCCTCGATCATCATTCAGCTGCTGACCGCCTTGGTCCCCGCGCTGGAGCAGATGAAGAAAGAGGGCGAGCAGGGCCGCAAAAAGATCAACCAGATCACGCGCTATTCGACCGTGGCGCTGGCGACGTTCCAAGCCTGGGGTCTGGCCGTAAGCCTTGAAAAAGGCGATCTGGCGCATGATCCGGGGCTGTTCTTTATCGCAGCGGTGGTGATTACGCTGGTGGGCGGCACGATGTTCTTGATGTGGGTGGGTGAGCAGATCACCGCACGCGGCATCGGCAACGGCATCTCGCTGATCATCTTCACCGGTATCGTGGCCGAAATCCCCGCAGCCCTTGCGCGCTTCCTCGAGCAGGGCCGGGCGGGTGCAATCTCGACCCCGGTGATCTTGGGTGTGATCTTGATGATCGCGGTGGTGATCACCTTCGTGGTGTTCATGGAGCGCGCCTTGCGCAAGATCCATATCCAGTATCCGCGCCGTCAGGTTGGCATGAAGGTCTATGACGGTGGCTCCAGCCACCTGCCGATCAAGGTCAACCCCGCAGGCGTCATCCCGGCGATCTTTGCATCGTCCTTGCTACTGCTGCCGACCACGATCGCGACCTTTTCGGGCGCCAATACCGGCCCGATCATGTCGACGGTTCTGGCCTATTTCGGGCCCGGTCAGCCGCTCTATCTGCTGTTCTACGTCGCGATGATTGTGTTCTTTGCCTATTTCTACACCGCCAACGTGTCGTTCAAATCCGACGAGGTGGCTGAGAACCTGAAGAACCAAGGTGGCTTTGTGCCCGGCATTCGTCCCGGCAAAAAGACCGAGGAATATCTCGATTACGTTGTCTCGCGCATTCTGATGATCGGCGCTGGCTATCTGGCGGCTGTTTGTCTGCTGCCCGAGATCCTGCGCTCGCAACTCTCGATCCCGTTCTATTTCGGCGGCACCTCGGTGCTGATCGTCGTGTCGGTTGCGATGGATACGATCAACCAGATCCAGTCGCATCTGTTGGCCCACCAATATGAGGGGCTGATCGAGCGCTCGCAGCTGCGGGGCCGTGGAAAGAAAAAAGGGCCGCGCAAGCCGCCCGCACGCCGCTAATTCGAGATTTCGGGGATACAGACGATGACCAATATCATCCTTTTGGGGCCACCCGGCGCAGGCAAGGGCACCCAAGCCCGCCGTTTGGTCGAAGAACGCGGCATGGTGCAGCTTTCAACCGGCGACATGCTGCGCGAGGCCAAGGACTCGGGCACCGAGATGGGCAACAAAGTTGCCGAGGTGATGGCCAAGGGCCAGCTTGTGACCGATGAGATCGTGATCGGGCTGATCGAAGAGAAACTGGCTGCCGATGAGGGCGCGGGGTTCATCTTTGACGGCTTCCCGCGCACCTTGGGGCAGGCCGATGCGCTGGGGCGGTTGCTCGCGCGGATGGGCCAAAAGCTGGATGCGGTGATCGAGATGCAGGTCGATGACGAAGCCCTCGTCAGCCGCATCACCGGGCGCTATACCTGTGGCGACTGCGGCGAGGTTTATCACGACGAAACCAAGCCGACGAAAGAATCTGGCAAATGCGATGTTTGCGGGTCGGGCAATCTCAAACGGCGCGCCGATGACAACGCAGACAGCCTGCGCACACGGTTGATGGAATACTATAAAAAGACTTCACCGTTGATTGGCTATTACTATCACGCTGGCGAATTGTTCCAGATTGATGGTCTCGCCGAAATGAACGCGGTTGGCGATGCTATCTCACGTGTTCTCGATCAGCAGAACTAAACTGTTAAACAAAGCTTGACCCTGCGGGCGTTTGCCTCTAGGTCACGGCGTCCCTTATCAGAATCATTTCCGTTTACGGAAGATTCTTTGGGAGAGTGATCACGGGCCCGAAGCGCCAGTTTCGGGCCTTGTGTTGTGAAAAAAGGTTCTGGGATCACGGAACCGCAACGAAAGGATAAACGCTTTGGCACGTATTGCTGGCGTCAACATTCCGACCGGGAAACGCGTCCCGATCGCACTCACCTACATCACCGGAATCGGTCAACACACGGCGCGTCAAATCTGCGAAGCCGTTGGCATCGATTCGACCCGTCGCGTCAACGAGCTGTCGGACGGCGAAGTGCTTGCCATCCGTGAGCATATCGACGCCAACCTGACCGTCGAAGGCGATCTGCGTCGTGAGACCCAGATGAACATCAAGCGTCTGATGGACTTGGGCTGCTATCGCGGTCTGCGCCATCGTCGCAACCTGCCCGTGCGCGGCCAGCGCACCCATACCAATGCGCGCACGCGCAAGGGCCCGGCGAAAGCTATCGCTGGCAAGAAGAAGTAAGGGGAGGCAGGACAGATGGCTCGTGAAAAAGTTCGCGCTAAGCGCAAGGAACGCAAGAACATCGCCACTGGCGTTGTGCATGTGAATTCGTCGTTCAACAACACCAAGATCTTGATTTCGGACGTGCAGGGCAACGCGATTTCGTGGAGCTCGGCTGGCACGATGGGTTTCAAAGGCTCGCGTAAATCGACGCCTTATGCAGCCCAGATGGCGGCAGAAGATGCAGCCAAAAAGGCGCAGGATCACGGTCTCAAGACCGTTGATGTCGAAGTTCAAGGCCCCGGTTCGGGTCGTGAATCGGCACTGCGCGCGCTGGCGGCTGTTGGTCTGCAAGTGACCTCGATCCGCGACGTTACGCCGATCGCACATAACGGTTGCCGCCCGCCGAAGCGCCGCCGCGTCTAATCTACACTTTAGCGGCTGGGCCGTGCGGTTAGCCCGCGCGGCCCAGGCGTGTTTTTCGGTTTTTTCCTCGGGCGTCCCGACTTTGGACATGGGTCTGGGACAAGTATGGAGGCAAACGCATGATCCACAAGAATTGGGCCGAATTGATCAAGCCCACGCAGCTTGACGTGAAGCCGGGCAATGACCCGCTGCGCCAGGCGACCATTATTGCAGAACCGCTGGAGCGTGGCTTTGGCCTGACGCTGGGCAACGCGCTGCGTCGCGTTCTGCTCAGCTCGCTGCAAGGGGCTGCGATCACCAGCGTTCAGATCGACAACGTGCTGCACGAGTTCTCGTCCGTGCCCGGTGTGCGTGAAGACGTGACCGATATCGTGCTGAACCTCAAAGGTGTGGCGCTGCGCATGGATGTCGAAGGGCCCAAGCGCCTCTCGATCTCTGCCAAAGGGCCGGGCGTGGTCACCGCAGGCGACATCACCGAGACCTCTGGCATCGAAGTGCTCAACAAAGAGCACGTGATCTGCCACCTCGACGACGGCGCTGACCTGTTCATGGAATTGACCGTGAACACGGGCAAGGGCTATGTCGCCGCGGACAAGAACCGTCCGGAAGATGCGCCGATCGGGTTGATCCCGATTGATGCGATCTACTCGCCGGTCAAGAAGGTCGCCTACGAAGTCCACCCGACCCGCGAAGGTCAGGTTCTCGACTATGACCGTCTGACGATGAAAGTCGAAACCGATGGCTCGCTGTCGGCCGATGACGCGGTGGCTTTCGCTGCGCGCATTCTGCAAGATCAGCTGTCGATCTTCGTCAACTTCGACGAGCCGGAATCGGCTGGCAAGCAAGACGCGGATGACGGTCTCGAGTTCAACCCGCTTCTGCTGAAGAAAGTGGACGAGCTGGAACTGTCGGTGCGTTCGGCCAACTGCCTCAAGAACGACAACATCGTGTATATCGGCGATCTGATCCAGAAAACCGAGGCCGAGATGCTGCGCACCCCGAACTTCGGGCGCAAGTCGCTCAACGAGATCAAGGAAGTGCTTTCGGGCATGGGGCTGCATCTCGGAATGGAAGTCGAAGATTGGCCGCCAGAGAACATCGAAGATCTGGCCAAGCGTTTCGAAGACCAGTTCTGATTGACGAATGCGGGGGGCCGGGTTAAACGGCCCCCTGAAAATGCCCGGACCTGCCGGGGAAGATCTGGGTCGCAAGGCCCCAAGGTGAGCCGGTGACACGCATCGCTGGCCTGACAAAGCAAAACGCAAGATTTGGAGAATTCACATGCGTCACGCCCGCGGCTATCGCCGCCTGAACCGCACCCATGAGCACCGCAAGGCGCTGTTTGCCAACATGGCTGGCTCGTTGATCGAGCATGAGCAGATCAAAACGACTCTGCCCAAAGCCAAAGAACTGCGCCCGGTGATCGAAAAACTGATCACTCTTGCCAAGCGCGGCGATCTGCACGCACGTCGTCAGGCTGCCAGCCAGCTCAAGCAAGATCAGTATGTCGCGAAACTGTTCGAAATCCTCGGCCCGCGCTACAAAGAGCGTCAGGGCGGTTATGTTCGCGTTCTCAAGGCGGGCTTCCGCTATGGCGACATGGCCCCGATGGCGATCATCGAATTCGTGGACCGCGACCCGGCCGCCAAAGGCAAGGCTGACAAAGCCCGCGTCGAAGCCGAAGAAGCCGCAGCCGACTAAGTCCTGCGCTTTCGGCCACGTTTCGGCTGCCTAAAAAATTAGCTTATTTGAGAACCCGCCCTTATCGGCGGGTTTTCTTTTGATTTTATGACGAATTGCCCTAGAAATGGCGAAGTTTACCGTGAACTTTAGGGGCAGCTTGCACTTTCCTTACGCGCGTGGATTGAGTACTCGTATAAAAGAAACGTGAAAAAAATCGGAACGATACACTTTAAAGTTGACCGAATTTTCCTCAACCTGTCTAAAAAGATATGTCGATACAGAGCAGAATCGATCTGAAGCTAAAAGAGCTGGGCCGTTTGGCGCCACTCGGGTATTTTGTGGGATTGCATATCCGCTTTACGGCCCCGCTAATGACGTTCCAGACCTATAGTAAGGCTTGGTTGGATCATTACACTGAAAACGGGTTTGTGCTGCGCGATCCTATGACAGCCTGGGGGTTTTCTTCGAACGGCTCGATCCGATGGAGTGATCCGGGTCTTCCAGATCCGTTTCTTCTTTTTGTCGAGGCGCGTAAATTCGGCCTCAAGTTCGGGTGCACGATTTCCTGTGGCCCGATAAAATCCCGCACAATCGCAAGTTTCGCGCGTGACGACCGGGAATATACAGACGAAGAGATCGCGTCGCTGCAAGATATCGTGTGCGAGTTGCACGGTTTCACCCAGCCTCCCGAAAACCTGACGAAAGCCCAGATCGAGGCCCTGCGCTGTGTTGCTGGGGGCGATCGACACGCGGCGGCAGCCGCAAAACTTGGGATTTCTGAAAGCGCCCTCAAGGCGCGGCTGAATTCGGTGCGAGTACGGTTAATGGCCAGAACAACGGCCGAAGCCATACAACGCGCAAAAGATTTTAGACTGCTTTAGTGCCTGTCGCCCTCCGCTCGGCTGTTTAACCAACCAACCCTGCAGGAGGAAGACATGCAGACCACCACACTTTCGTTCGACAATTTCCACAACCATGGCACGTTGTTTGCCAATATGCTTCGTGCCCGGCGTGAGCTGTTTATTGTTCAGAACAAATGGGACCTGCCCGAAGCGATGGGTATGGAATACGACCAATACGACACCCCTGCGAGCCGCTGGGTCGTCGTGCATGATGAGCTGGGCAAGGTGCTGGCGGGCAACCGTTTGACGCCGACCACCACGAAATGCGGCATCTACACCTATATGATCCGCGACGCTCAGCGCGGGCTATTGGCCACCATCCCCTCGAACCTTCTTTATGACGAGGCCCCGGTGTCCGAAACGGTTTGGGAAAGCTCGCGTCTGTTCGTGGCCCATGACGTGCCCGCCGGGATCCGGCGACGGGTGCATGCCAAGCTGGTGATGGAGATCGGCAGCGCCGCGCGGCGTCTGGGCGCGCGTTCGGCTCTGACCTTGCTCAATGCCAATTGGCCGCGTTGGGCGGGGCGTGTCGGGGTTGATATGACCGCGATGGGCCCGGTGATGGAAATCGACGGGATCAACAATCAGGTCGTGTCGATGGACTTCTCGCAAAACCTGCACTGAGATTGCTTGCCATTCCCCCGCGCGACTGCTCGCGCGGGGGCTTCCCCCGGCTGCCCGCAGGCACTAGATTGCGGCCCTATGGCCGATCTATTCGATACCCCCTCAAATACCCCCTCCGACGTTCCACAGGCTTCGCGCCCGCTGGCCGATCGAATCCGTCCGCGCGCGCTGTCCGAGGTGATCGGGCAAGAGCAGGTGCTGGGCCCCGATGCGCCGCTAGGGGCGATGCTGGCGGCGGGCTCACTAGGGTCACTGATCCTGTGGGGGCCGCCCGGCGTGGGCAAGACTACGATCGCGCGGTTATTGGCGGATGCGTCCGATCGGGCCTTCGTGCAGATTTCCGCGATTTTCACCGGCGTGCCCGATCTGCGTAAAGTGTTCGAGGCCGCCAAGCTGCGCCG
The DNA here is from genome assembly GCF_913064665.1 of uncultured Thioclava sp. Lineage (GTDB taxonomy): Bacteria > Pseudomonadota > Alphaproteobacteria > Rhodobacterales > Rhodobacteraceae > Thioclava > Thioclava arctica. Next base: position 10,325 of record NZ_CAJYBT010000048.1, on the reverse strand, counting down.
TCAACAAGGGCGCGGCACGCTGTTATTCGTCGATGAGATCCACCGTTTCAACAAGGCCCAGCAAGACAGTTTCCTGCCTCATATGGAAGACGGCACGATTCTTTTGGTCGGGGCTACAACCGAAAACCCCAGCTTTGAGTTGAACGCCGCTGTGCTGTCGCGCGCGCAGGTGATGATCCTTGAACGGCTTAATTTGGCTGATCTCGAACGCCTCGCGCAGCGCGCAGAAAAGGCGCTGGAACGCGCGCTACCGCTAACCGGCCCGGCGCGTGAGGCACTGCTGGAGATGGCCGATGGCGATGGTCGCGCATTGCTGAACCTGATCGAGCAGGTGGCAGCGTGGAAGCTTGCCGCGCCGCTGGATACCGATGCGCTGTCCACGCGGCTGATGAAGCGCGCGGCGAAATACGACAAGTCGGGCGATGAGCATTACAACCTGATCTCGGCTTTGCATAAATCGGTGCGCGGGAGCGACCCGGATGCCGCGCTGTATTGGTTCGCGCGGATGCTCGAGGGCGGCGAAGACCCGCGCTTTCTGGCGCGTCGCCTGACCCGCATGGCGGTCGAAGATATCGGCCTGGCCGATCCGCAGGCGCAGGTCTTGAGCATCGACGCGTGGAACACCTACGAACGCCTTGGCAGCCCCGAGGGCGAATTGGCACTGGCGCAACTGGTGCTTTATCTTGCGCTCGCGCCGAAATCGAATGCGGGCTATGTCGCCTATAAGGCGGCGCGCGCGGCGGCCAAGCAGACCGGTTCCGAACCGCCGCCCAAACATATCCTGAACGCGCCGACCAAGCTGATGGAAAGTCAGGGGTTCGGTGCAGGCTATCAATATGACCATGATTCCGAAGACGGCTTTTCGGGGCAGAACTTTTTCCCCGAGACAATGAAACGCCCGGTGCTGTATCAGCCCGTCGAGCGCGGCTTTGAACGTGAGTTGAAAAAGCGCCTCGATTGGTTCGCCAAGCAGCGTACACGCCGCCAAACTTGACATTTGCCGCCCCCTTCGGTCCAAGGGCGGCAAAGGAGACATCCATGCTGACAACGGTTTTGCAGGTGGCGCTTGGGGGCGCGATTGGGGCTTCGGGGCGCTATCTGGTAGGGGTCGGGATGATGCGCGGCTTTGGGGCGCATAGCTTTCCGCTGGGCGTGATCACCGTCAATATCATTGGCTCGTTCCTGATGGGCGCGCTGGTGGTGTTTCTGGGCGATAAGCAACTGACCCATTGGAACGCCTTGCTCGCGACCGGGGTGTTGGGCGGGTTTACGACGTTTTCGTCTTTCTCGCTTGAGGCATATCGCCTGATTGAGCGGGGCAATGTCTCGCTTGCGGCGCTTTATGTCGCGCTGTCGGTGGGGGCGGGCCTGCTGGGTCTTGTCGCGGGTGTGCATGTTATGAGGACAATATTATGAGCGGTGTGCAGCAGATCGAAGTCACCGAGGCCGAGGGCGAGCAGCGCCTTGATCGCTTTCTCAAGCGGCGGTTTTCGCAACTAAGCCAAGGCATGATCGAAAAGATGTGCCGCAAGGGCGATCTGCGCGTCGATGGCGGGCGGGTCAAGGCCAACACGCGGGTCGCGCCCGGCCAAACCATTCGCGTGCCGCCGATCCCCGATGCCCCGCCGCCGATCGACGTTGAGGGTATCTCTGAGGCCGACGCGCAGTTCATCCAAGGCTGCGTGCTGTGGAAAGACGAACATATCATCGCGCTGAATAAACCTGCCGGGCTGCCCAGTCAGGGTGGCTCGGGGCAGGGCAATCGCCATGTGGATGGGCTCGCCGAGGCGCTGCTGTTTGGCTACAAGGACAAGCCCAAGCTGGTGCATCGTCTGGATAAGGACACCTCGGGCGTGCTGCTGCTGGCGCGCACCGACCGGGTCTCGCGCCGCCTGTCCGAGGCGTTTCGGTCCAAGACCACCCGCAAGATCTATTGGGCGGCGGTCGCCGGTGTGCCCAACCCGAAAATGGGCACGGTGCGCTTTGGTCTGGTCAAGGCACCGGGGCATGGGCGCGGCGGCGAGGGCGAAAAGATGCATTGCATCCACCCCTCCAAGGTCGATCAGACCGAAAACGCCAAGCGCGCGACGACTGATTATGCGGTGCTCGATGCGCTGGGAACACGCGCGGCTTGGGTTGCACTGGTGCCGATCACCGGGCGCACCCATCAGCTGCGCGCCCATATGGCCGAGATCGGCCACCCGATTGTGGGCGACGGAAAATATGGTGGCTCGGGGCAGGAAAATCTGGGCGATGGCTGGGGCGCGCAACTGGGCGGAGAGATCAGCCGCAAGCTGCATCTGCACGCCCGCCAGATCAGTTTTGACCACCCCGTCAGCGGCAAGCGGATCACGCTGGTCGCGCCGATGCCCGATCACATGAAGCGAACTTGGAAAACGCTGGGCTGGAACGAGCGCGACGTGCCTGCCGATCCGTTTGAGGATCTCGCATGAAGCTGGCGATCTTTGACGTCGACGGCACGATTTCCGACAGCCAGACCCATATCACCCATGCGATGGGGATGGGGTTTGAGGCGGCGGGGCTGGCGGCTCCTGCGGCCTCGGCGGTGTTGCAGATCGTGGGACTGTCGCTGCCCGTTGCGGTGGCCCGCCTTGCGCCGGAACTGAATGGCGACACGCAGGCCCGCATCGTCGAGGGCTATAAGCACAGCTATATGACCGCGCGCGCGGCCGATCCTGCGCCGCTCTATCCTGGTGCGGCGGCATTGCTGCATCGCTTGGCGACGCGCGACGACATGCTGCTGGCGGTCGCCACGGGAAAATCGCGCCGGGGCTTGCGCGCGCTGATCGAGCATCATGGTCTAAACGGGCTGTTTGTCAGCTTGCAAACGGCTGATGATCACCCCTCCAAACCGCACCCCTCGATGATCGCCACCGCGCTGGCCGAGGCGGGGGTTGGGGCAGGGGACGCGGTGATGATCGGCGATACCAGCTATGATATCGAGATGGGCCGGGCGGCGGGCGTGGCCACGATTGGCGTGCGCTGGGGCTATCATCCGGGCGTCGAATTAGAGGCCGCGGGCGCGCATCGGATGGTGGATGATTTTGATGCGCTCGAGGCCGCACTGGTCGCACATTGGGAGATACCTGCATGAGCGAATGGGCCGCAAAACGGTTTTGGAAAGAAGCCTCGGTGGATGAGGGCGCGCAGGATTTCGGCGTTACGCTGGATGGCCGCCCGCTGCGCACCCCCGCCAAGGCCGAGCTGCGCGTGCCAAGCCGCGCCATGGCGCAGGCGATCGCCGCTGAATGGGACGCCCAAGACGGTGTGATCCGCCCCGAAACGATGCCCGTCACCCGCTCGGCCAATGCCGCGATTGACAAGGTTGCGGTGCAGTTCGACGAGGTGGTCGATTTGCTGGCCGAGTATGGCGGCACCGATCTGCTGTGCTATCGCGCTCAAAGCCCCGAGGAGCTGGTGGCGCGTCAGGCGCAGGCTTGGGATGCGCTGCTCAATTGGGCAGCAGATGAATATGGCGTGCAGCTTGTCGTCACATCGGGCGTGATCCCGGTGGATCAAGACGTCGCCGCGCTGGCGCGGTTGCGCGGTGAACTGGCCGCGATGAGCCCCTTCGCGCTGGCGGCGATGCATGATCTGATTTCGCTGACCGGCTCGTTGATTCTCGGCCTTGCCGTAGCGCGCGGTCGGCTGGAGGCGCAACAAGCGTGGGAACTGTCGCGCCTTGATGAAACGTGGCAACGCGACCTGTGGGGCGCGGATGACGAGGCCGATGCGCTGGCGTCCCTGAAATGTGAGGCGCTGTTACACGCCGCGCGATTCTGGACTCTCGCCCATTCGTGAGCTCTCGCGATTTTGTCAACGATGAGGAATGCGCCTTTTTCAAAGGCCATTGCTGATCAAATGTGCATTTGTCCTCACGGAAATTGGAAAGCGGCCTTGACCTTCTTTCAATATATGGACCACACTTTCGTTACTATGTGTCATCGTACACAGTGATTGGGCCCATTGCGGGCTGTCAAGAACCGCTCCCCACAGAGCGGCGAAAACAGGAAGAGGTAAAAATGAAGAAATCCGTGTTTATCGGCGCATTGACTGCTGCCACCTTGGTTGCCGGGGTTGCTGGTGCAGCAACGCTCGACGACGTTAAGGCACGTGGCGAGCTGATCTGCGGCGTCAACACCGGGCTTGTCGGCTTTGCTGCGCCCGATGCGAATGGCAACTGGTCGGGCTTTGATGTGGCAATCTGCCAAGCCGTTGCTGGTGCCGTGCTCGGTGATCCCTCGAAAGTGAAATACGTGCCGACCTCGGGTCAGACGCGTTTCACCGCACTGGGTTCGGGCGAAGTTGACCTGCTGGCGCGTAACACCACTTGGACCTTCTCGCGCGACACCGACCTGAAGCTGCAATTCACCGCGACCAACTACTACGATGGTCAGGGCTTCATGGTGCGCAAGGATTCGGGCGTGACCTCGGCGAAGGAACTCGACGGGGCTTCCGTCTGTATCCAGACCGGCACCACGACCGAACTGAACCTGGCTGACTACTTCAAAGCCAACAACATGAGCTATCAGCCCATCACCGTCGACTCAAATGCCGAAGGTGAGCAGCAGTTCCTGGCCGGCGCGTGTGACGCTTACACCACCGACGCCTCTGGTTTGGCCGCGACGCGCGCAGCCTTTGCCAACCCGAAAGACTACGTCATCCTGCCCGAGATCATCTCGAAAGAGCCGCTGGCTCCGGCTGTGCGTCAGGGCGACGACCAGTGGACCGATATCGTGCGCTGGACGATCTTCGCGCTTATCGCTGCTGAAGAATATGGCGTAACCTCGGCCAATATCGACGAGCTGGCCAAAGGCACCGAGAACCCTGAAGTCAACCGTCTGCTGGGCACCGAAGGTGATCTTGGCGCGATGATCGGCCTCGACAAGAATTGGGCTGTGAACGCGATCAAGGCCAATGGCAACTACGGCGAAATCTTTGCCGCAACCATTGGTGAGCAGACCCCGATCGGTCTGGCTCGCGGCCTGAACGCACAATGGACCCAAGGTGGTCTGATGTACGCACCTCCCTTCCGCTAAGGAGGGACTGGCAGGGGCGCGGGTTCAACCCGCGCCCCTGACCTTTTATCAAAAGACCGTGCGCGGGGGAGACCATCCCCAAGGCCCGACATAGAATGGCCACATAACAACAAGCGCTACGGCAACAGGGGAAATACAGATGACTACTGCGCCAGACGCGCCGGAGCACACAGGCTTCCGGCTCAGCCAACTTATATATGATACGCGCTATCGCTCGATCACGATCCAGATCGTCGTTTTGTTCTTGGTGATGGGCTTTGTCGGCTGGCTGGTCGACAACACGATCCAGAACCTCAACGCGCTGGGCAAAGATTTCAATTACGGATTTCTTTCGCAACGCGCGGGCTATGATATCGGCAACGCGCTGATCCCCTATAACAACGATATGTCGCATGGCCGCGCGCTTTTGGTGGGCCTGCTCAACACGCTGTGGGTGTCGTTTCTGGGCTGTATCACGGCGACCGTCATCGGTGTGATCGTGGGTGTGCTGCGCCTGTCGAAAAACTGGCTCGTGGGCCGTCTCATGACGATCTATGTCGAGGTGTTTCGCAACATCCCCGTGCTGCTGTGGATCTTGGTCGCGATTGCGCTTTTGACCGAGGCCGCCCCGTCGCCCAACCAATACAAGGTGAACCCGGCAACCGGTGAGGCGCAAACCTCGATGGTGCTGGAATCGGTGGCCTTCACCAACCGCTACACCGCGATCCCCTCGATCCACTTCGATCGCAGTCTCGGCTCGCTGGATACGGCGCTGGCGCCGATCTCGTTGAACTTCCTCGCCATCGTGGTGGTTTTGCTGGCCAGCTGGTTCGCGGTCAAATTGGTGAACAAACGCGCCGCGCGCGTTCAAGAAGCCACCGGGGTGCGACCGACGACGTTGTGGACGAACCTCGCGATCTGGGTACTTCCGGTTGCGATTCTCGTCACGGCTTTGGGCATTAACCCAGAAGAGCCGGTGCTCAAAGGGTTCAACTTCGTCAAGGGCACGAACGTGTCCAACGCCTTCGTGGCGCTATGGGCAGGGCTGTCACTGTATACCGCTGCCTTCATCGCCGAGATCGTGCGCGCCGGTATTCTGGCGGTCTCCAAAGGCCAGACCGAAGCCGCCTTTGCGCTGGGTCTGCGCGCGAACCGCACGATGAGCCTGGTGATCTTGCCGCAAGCGCTGCGGGTGATCATCCCGCCGCTGATCTCGCAATATCTGAACCTGACGAAGAACTCCTCGCTCGCCATCGCGGTCGGCTATCTCGATCTGCGCGGCACGCTGGGGGGCATCACGCTGAACCAAACGGGGCGCGAACTGGAAGCGATCACGCTGATGATGCTGATCTATCTGGTGATCTCGCTGCTGATTTCGGGCGGGATGAACGTCTTCAACAATCGCGTCAAGCTGAAGGAGCGGTGATATGAGCGACACGCACGCCCAAACTGTCGCCTTTGTGCGCGACACGATGTTACCCGAAAAGGCCGCGCCAAGCGGTCAGTCCGGAGCGATCAAATGGCTGCGCGAGAACCTGTTCTCGGGCTGGTTCAACACGCTGCTCACGTTGGTGGGCCTTTATGTGACCTATAGCTTCGTGGTGCATTTCTACCCGTGGTTCGCCCATGGCGTTTGGGATGCCAATTCACTGAAGGAATGCCGCGCGATTATCACGGATCGCTATGGCGAGGGCGCTACCGGAGCTTGCTGGGCGATGATCCGTGAGCGCTGGCACCAGTTCCTGTTTGGCTTCTATCCGTCCGAACTGTATTGGCGCCCGGTCCTGACCTTTGCGCTGCTGTTTGTGGCGATCGGTCCGTTGATGTTCCAGTTCGTGCCCAAAAAGGTGATCTGGTTCACCCCGCTTTTCCCCTTTGTCGCTGTCTGGCTGCTGTGGGGGGGCTCGATCTGGGCGCCGCTGCTGGTGCTGGCTGGCTTCGTGCTGGGATGGGCCGTGTTCAGCTTTGTTGGAAAATACGGCTCCATTGCGGGGTTCTCGGCCGGGGCGGTCGTGGCGATCCTGTATTTCCTGTTCGCGGTTGGCCCGCTGATTGATCTGTTCCAGGCGATGATGCCGATTGGCATCGAGCACGTCGATTCGGCCAAGTTCGGGGGCTTCTTGCTGGCGATCACGCTGGGGGTGGGGGGCATCGTGATGTCGCTGCCTGCGGGGATCATCCTTGCACTGGGGCGGCAATCGGACATGCTGCTGATCAAGTCTTTCTCGATCATCTTCATCGAGTTCATTCGCGGCGTGCCGTTGATCACGCTGCTGTTCGTGGCGTCCTTGCTGCTGAACTACTTCCTGCCGCCGGGCACAAACTTTGACATCATCTTGCGGGTGGTGATCTTGGTGACGATGTTCGCCGCCGCCTATATCGCCGAGGTGATCCGGGGTGGTCTCGCCGCCCTGCCGCGCGGGCAATATGAGGCAGCGGATGCGCTGGGTCTGGATTACTGGAAGGCGCAACGGCTGATCATTCTGCCCCAAGCGCTGAAGATCTCGATCCCGGGCATCGTGTCGACCTTCATCGGGATGTTCAAAGACACCACGCTGGTCGTCTTTGTGGGCCTGTTTGATCCGCTCAAAGGCATTCCTGATTTCATCCGCGCCGATTTCAACTGGAAAGGGATCTACTGGGAACCCTTCGTCTTTGTCGGCGCCATCTTCTTCATCCTGAACTTCGCGATGTCGCGTTACTCGATGCATCTCGAGAACCGGCTGCAACGTGACAATCACTAAGGAAGACTTGCAATGAGTGAACCACATTTCGAACGCGAAGTTGACCGTAGCCACATGCAGGTCAGCGATGAGGTCGCGATCCAGATCGAGAACATGAACAAATGGTATGGTCAGTTCCACGTTCTGCGCGACATCGACCTGACCGTGCAGCGCGGCGAGCGTATCGTCATTGCCGGGCCTTCGGGTTCGGGGAAATCAACGCTGATCCGCTGCATCAACCGTCTTGAGGAACATCAGCAGGGCAAGATCGTCGTCGACGGGATCGAGCTGACCAATGATCTCAAGAATATCGACAAGATTCGGCGCGAAGTGGGGATGGTGTTCCAGCACTTCAACCTGTTTCCGCATCTCACGATCCTTGAAAACCTGACGCTGGCCCCGATCTGGGTGCGCAAAACGCCCAAGAAAGAAGCCATTGAGACGGCGATGCATTTCCTCGAGAAGGTGAAGATCCCCGAGCAGGCCGACAAATATCCCGGCCAGCTGTCGGGCGGTCAGCAGCAGCGCGTGGCGATTGCGCGCTCGCTGTGCATGATGCCGCGCATCATGCTGTTTGACGAGCCGACCTCGGCGCTTGATCCCGAGATGATCAAAGAGGTTCTGGATACGATGATTGAGCTGGCCGAAGAGGGCATGACCATGCTGTGTGTGACCCACGAGATGGGCTTTGCGCAGGCTGTGGCGAACCGGGTGATCTTTATGGCCGACGGTCAGATCGTTGAGCAGAACAACCCGCATGACTTCTTCAACAACCCGCAATCGGATCGCACCAAGCAGTTCCTCAGCCAGATCTTGGGACACTGAGCGGACAGGCTGGGGGTTACACACCCCCAGACCCACGTGGGATATTTTGACAAATGCGAAGAAGGGTCGGGATTTCCCGGCCCTTTTTTGTCACCGGGTGGGCGTGAAGAAATCGAGCATCGCGCCTTGGCCCAATTCCAGATCGCGCCAATCCTCGATCTGGAAATCGACGATCAGCGTGGCGCAGGTCGGAAAGCGGCGGAAATCGGGGTCGAGAACCTCACGCGCAAGCAACTGACGGGCAAATTCCGCGATGCCGGGATTGTGGCCCAGCATCATCACCGAGGGTGCATGGGCCGTTTTGAGCACCTCAAGCAGGGTCTCGGGGCCTGCGTTATACAGACGCTCGCTAAAGTGCAGTTCGGGGCGGGTCTCGATCACGGCACCGGCCACGCGCTCCCATGTTTCGCGGGTGCGCAGGGCGCTTGAGCAGAGGACCTCTTCGGGTTCGAGCCCGCGCGAGGCGAGAAAATCGCCCAGCTCAGTGGCAGCGAAGCGTCCGCGCGCATTGAGCGGGCGGTCCTGATCCTCAATGAGCGGATCATCCCAGCTCGACTTTGCGTGGCGGGTGAGGATCAGGCGACGGTGGCCGATTGGAGTCATGGGTGAAATTGCCTCATATGCCATGCAGATTGTATGGCCAACCTGCCATAGCTTTCACCGGCGGGGCAAGCGCGCCGTGCAAGACAGCCGGAATTTCGACAGGCGTCCCCCTCGGCAGAGGCGAGATGCGCGTGACAGGCGGACACGTCATACCCCTGCGGACCAAGGGCTGCGACCGGGCAGGCTGCTGTGCAGGGCGCTGCGCAGTCGATGCAGGGGTTGGCGGCGGGGGTGGGCAGGGGCAGGTGCGTGGGCAGCACCAGTGCGCCGCGCATACTCGCCCAAAGCCCCATGCGCGGATGCACGATCAAATGAATGGGCGAGGCGAAACTTTGCCCCGAGGCGATGGCCCAACGCACAAATGGGTGCCACGGCGGCCCGGTGAAGGGAAAGAGCGCTTGGGCGCCAAATTGCGCCGCCAATGCGGTGATCACGCGGCTTGACCAGCGATCCAGCGGATCGGGCGCACCATCGTCAAATTCGGGCTGGGCTGTGACATGAGCCCAAAAGCCCGGTTCGTCAGGCGAGAGCAGCAGAACCGTCTGCGTGCCCTCATGCAGCGCGCCCGAGACGAAAAGGTGGTCGCTTGCCAATGCCTCGGGCAAGCCGGGGAGCATGACCTCAGCGCCCGCGCGGAGTCACGCGCGGCGTGGTCGAGCGGATCAGCGAGCCCGCGCCATGTTCGGTGAACAGTTCCAGCAGGCAGGCGTTTTGCACCCGCCCATCCACGATCACCACCGCGCGCACGCCCTCGCTGAGCGCCTTGAGCGCGGTTTCGGTTTTCGGAATCATTCCGCCCGCAATCGTGCCATCCGCGATCAGCGCCTCGATATCCTCGGGCGTCATTTCGGTGATCACCTCGCCCTGCGCATTCTTGACGCCCGCCACATCGGTCAGCAGCAACAAGCGATCGGCCTGCAGCGCGCCTGCAATGGCCCCTGCCGCTGTGTCGCCATTGACGTTGAAGGTCTCGTTATCGGCCATGCCAGTCGCGACCGGCGCGATCACCGGAATGATTCCAGCGTTGTAAAGATCGCAGAACACCTTCACGTTCATCACAACCGGGCTGCCAACAAAAACCAACACAGGGGCCGCCGCCGCACATCCTCGCACACCCGCAACCTAACCCCACACC
>NZ_CAJYBT010000047.1 GCF_913064665.1 uncultured Thioclava sp. | reverse complement strand
GCAAGCGCAACCGTTCGTGGCGCTTGACGGCAAGCCGGTGGTTGAAACGCCCGTTCGTGCCGATCAAGTTGCCAAGGCGACCGCCATGGCTGAGATCCATCGGTTGGCTGAAATCCGGGTCGATCTGCGCGGTTAACCGCATACAGCGCGGGGATCGCCAGAAGGTGATGCGGCTGGCCATCCCCGAGTTTATCCGCCGCTTTCTCATCCACATCCTCCCGGACGGCTTCCACCGCATCCGGCACTACGGCCCGCTGGCCAGCTCGACCCGCAAGGCCAACCTCACGAAGATCCGCGCCTTGCTCTGCCTACAACGTCCAGAAGACATCGTTGCGCCAAGTGCCGCGGCCGAGGCCGCCCCGCTCACCCTGCGCGAGCCATGCCCCTGCTGTGGTGGCCCCATGCGCATCATCGAAATCTTCTGGCGCGGGCAGAAACCTATGTCGCGCGCCCCACCCAGGGAGCAGGCCGCATGAGAAATCTCCTGCCAGCCATCCTCTTTTACAGAATGACACCGGCTGCTCCCTGTAGACCCGGCCAGACCGGATTGTGTCTGCCGTCACCGGTCAGACCGCTCGGCTGCATTTGTCTCCAGTCCTTCCGTGTTGTTGAAGCAATCAGGGGGTGGATCGGTCACCAGCCACGCTATCAGCCGCAACCAGATCCGATGGATACCCCAAGCGTTCGCGCACTTTCCCCATAGCCTGATCCAAGACCCCCGCGGCTTCCTCCTTCTGAGTTTTGTCATCGCGGGCTGCCACCGCAGCATGGCCACCGATGCGCCACGGCCCGCATCGAAAAACCTTCAGGGTAGCGAGCTTTCGCAGCGCAGAACACGAATATCCGGATTCGTGCGTGGGAGCGTTCGCTAAAGCTATGCCTAATAACCGAGAAAACCGACGCGTCCTAGGCACTGCACAATTTTCCGGACGCATCTTACCTGCGGTATCAGAGCGCTTGAGAAAGCTCAAATGGGCGGTGTTGCCGCCTCATCAAGCGCAGCGCATCGGAAACACGTAACTGCGGGTAGGCACGGCCTGCGCATCTACACCCGGCGCGCCCATTTGGAGACGTGAGTGACCCTACGTCATAGCGACAGGAGTGACGCATTCCGCCGTATAATCAGCTCGGCTATAAGATTTTCGTCTAAAAGGCGCTAAAAATATGAAAAAGACACGCATTCTGATACCGCTGGTCCTCGTGGCGGCGGCGGTTGGGGGCTGGTTCTATTTCGCGCGCAGCGAAAACGTGGCCGCCCCGGTCACGGCCGCTGTCACCCGCGGCTCCGTCGAAGAGACGGTGCTGGCTTCGGGCACGATGGAGGCCAAGCAGTTGGTCAGCGTCGGGGCCCGGGTCTCGGGGCAGATCGAAACGCTGGCGGTCGCGCTTGGCGATACGGTCAAGAAGGGCGACATGATCGCGCTGATCGACAGTCAGGACCAGCAGAATGACGTTCTGACAGCCAAGGCGAACCTCGCCAATATCGTGGCCCAGATCGCCGCCAAGAAGGCCAGCTTGATCAAGGCCGAGCTTGTTCTGGAGCGGCAATCCAAGCTGATTACGTCGGATTACGTCTCAAAAGAGGATCTTGAAGCGGCCCAAGCCGATGTCGATGTTTACAAAGCAGAACTCGACGCGCTGGCCGCGCAGAAAGCGAGCGTTGAGGTGACCGTCTCGACGGCGCAGATCGCGCTTGAGAGAACCAAGATCACCGCGCCGATCTCGGGCACCGTCGTGGCCATCGTCAATGACGAAGGCCAGACGGTGAACGCCTCGCAAAGCGCACCGACCATCGTCAAACTGGCCGTTCTGGACCAGATGGTGGTGAAGGCGGAAATCTCTGAGGCTGACGTGGTGCATGTGCAGCCCGGCCAGACGGTCGTTTTTACTATCCTCGGCGAGCCCGATCACGAATTCACTGCCACCGTGCGCGCGGTCGAACCTGCGCCTTCGGAAATCGAAAGCAGCGATACGATCTCGACCGACGAAGCAATTTATTACAATGGCTTGCTGGATGTGGATAATCCAGATCACCTGCTGCGTATCGGGATGACGGCCGAAGTGTCGATCATTCTCGACAAGGCCGAGAATGTGCTGACCGTGCCCTCCTCGGCGTTGACCAAGGGGCCACAGGGCTACACGGTGAAGCTGTATGATCCGGCCAGCGGCACCTCGACGATACAGGCGGTTGAGCTCGGGCTAAACAACAAGGTCAGGGCTGAAATCAAATCGGGGCTGAGCGAAGGCGATCGGGTGGTCACGGGCACCAGTGTCACCGCTGCCAAGTCGTCACAAGACGACACCCGCATGCCTCCGATGAGGCTGTAAAATGGGGGATCCTCTGATTTCAGCGCGCGGTGTCTCGCGCAGCTTCCAAGCCGGGGATGAGACCATCACCGTCCTGCGCGACGTCGACGTCGACATCTGGCCGGGCGAGATGGTGGCGATCATCGGTGCGTCGGGTTCGGGCAAATCGACTTTGATGAACATTCTGGGCTGTCTCGACCGGGCAAGCGCGGGCAGCTACGCCTTTGCCGGTCAAGATGTGAGCCAGCTTGACCCCGACCAGCTTGCCCAGCTTCGGCGCGAGCATTTCGGCTTTATCTTCCAGCGCTATCAGCTTTTACCCGATCTCAACGCGGTGGGAAATGTTGAAGTGCCCGCGATCTATGCTGGCGAAAGCCGCGCGGCGCGGCATAAGCGTGCATCCGAATTGCTCGGTCAACTCGGCTTGGCCGAGCGGCTGGATCACCGCCCCGGCGAGTTGTCGGGCGGTCAACAGCAGCGGGTCGCGGTGGCGCGTGCGCTAATGAATGGTGGCGGGGTGATCTTGGCGGATGAGCTGACCGGGGCGCTTGATACGACAAGCTCGAAAGAGCTGATCGATCTACTACTGGATCTCAACCGCAAGGGCCACACCATCGTCATGGTCACCCATGACCCCGAGGTCGCCCAGCATGCGCATCGCACAATTGAGATCAGCGACGGGCGGATCATCTCGGACACCCGCACCGCCCCCGCGGATCGCGCGAATGCCAACCGGCTAGAGCGCCCGCCCCTGAAACCGGGCAAAGGCGCGGCTTTGTTGCGGTTGCGCGAGGCCTTTGACATGTCGTTCAAGGCGCTGCTGGCGCATCGGGTGCGCTCGGTGCTGACGATGCTCGGGATCATCATCGGCATTGCCTCGGTGGTGCTGGTGGTGGCGCTGGGGACTGGCACGCAACAAAAGGTTCTCGACAATATCTCATCGCTTGGGACCAGCACGATTACGGTGCGCTCGGGCTCTGGCTTTGGCGCGCGTGATGCCAATCGCGTGCAGACACTGATGCCCTCGGATGCCGATGCGCTGGCGCTACAGCCTTATGCAGACAGCGCCTCGCCCTCGGTCGCAACCAAACGCACAGTTGTCTATCGCAACACCTCTTCGGATGCCTCGATCAACGGGGTGAGCGGGGATTATTTTCAGGTCCATAACTACGTCACCGTGACTGGCTCCACCTTTGGGCCTGAAGATATTACAGGTCGCACGCAAGTCGCGGTGATCGACGAGGATACAAGTGACACGTTCTTTGACGCCGATTTTGACCCGGTGGGCAAGGTGTTGCTGCTGGGTGGTATACCGGTGCGAGTGATCGGGGTGGTGCGCTCAAGCGGTGCCAGCTTTGGGCCGGAATCGCTCAATGTCTGGGTGCCCTATACGACAGTGATGGCGCGAATTTCGGGGCAGGATTTTCTGGATAGCATCTCGGTGCGGGTCAGTGACGATTACGACACCACGCTTGCCCAGAAAGAGATTCAAGAGCTACTGACCACGCGCCACGGCACCAAGGATTTCTTCTTGATCAATACCGACACGATCCGCGACACGATCACCTCGACCACGCAGACGCTGACGCTTTTGGTGGCGATGATCGCGGTGATTTCGCTGATCGTGGGCGGGATCGGCGTGATGAATATCATGCTGGTTTCCGTGACCGAGCGCACGAAAGAGATTGGCGTGCGCATCGCGATTGGGGCGCGGCGTTCCGATATCGTGGCGCAGTTCCTGATCGAGGCGGTGCTGGTTTGCCTTACGGGGGGCGTTTTAGGCATCGCTGGCGCGCTGATTGGCGGGCAGCTGGTGGGCTATTTCTCAAGCGATGTGCAGCTGAGCTTCTCGGTTACGGCAATCGTCGTCGCCTTCCTGTCCTCGACCCTGATCGGGATCACTTTCGGCTTCCTGCCAGCACGAGCCGCGGCCAGGCTCGATCCAGTGGTGGCGCTGAGTCGCGAGTAAGGAAAGTGGGCCACGGGGCGCGTATCAAACGATACTTGCAACAATTGTGAAGAGGGTGCTCCATTTTCGTCTGCCTCTCCCAAGGCCCAATGACCGGTTCAGGGAAATTGCGTTATGAAACAAATCCGAGGTCGAAAGGGAGCTCTGGGCCGTATGGGGCGGAGCCTTCTAAACGCCTTTTGGGATCGGTAAGACATTCCGCAACATCGCGATATAGTTGCGCTCAATAAAAAAAACGAACCAGGATCATGCCTTGACGCCGTTGGATGACGAAGACGTGCCCCACCTACAGCAAGAAGTTCAACGATTGTTGGGGCGATGTATATTGCGGCTGCAACAGTATGAACGACTAATCAAGGCCTTGGTGGCGCATCATAGCCTCTCAGGACCGATTCATGACTTGGAACGAGTTCGCGCCGCACGAATTGACGGCACGGCCCGCAAGACGCTCGGCTCCTTAGTTGGCGATCTCCTCGGATCCTATGTCGTGGCCGATGAGATCGGTCCGCCAGAAGGCACGACGAACAACTTCCCCGAAGCCCCTGACTGGTTCACCATGCAAATGACGGTTCGCCTTCCGGACACGGGCTTCGCGCGGCTCGAGTGTGAATTGAGAGACATGGTCGATCTGAGGAACAATCTGGTTCATCACTTTATCGATCATCACGACCTCTGGACCGCAGATGGATGCCACGATGCGCAAGATGCCTTGGTCGCGGCCTACAGCCGCATCGACCAGCACCTCGCACAGCTTCAAGAATGGGCTGAAGATATGCAAAAGCTGCGACTGGCAGCGGCGGAGGCCATGCAGACGCAGGTATTTAAAGACTTTCTCATCAATGGGATTTCTTCCGACGAGACCGTAAACTGGATTGCTTCGGGTATCGTCATCGCCTTGCGAGAAGCATTCGATGTATTGGCTGACGATGGATGGGCACTGCTGGCAGAGGCTGAGAAATGGATCACGGCACGGCATCCCGAGCAACTGCCTTCTAAGTATGGGTGCCAGAGTTGGCGGCAGGTTGTGCACAAGGCGCCGAACCTGGACCTTCGGTATTTTGTGATTGACGGAAAACGCTCTGCTTTCTACCGGCCACAAACGAGTCAATAGACATTGCGTTGAAACATTCGCCTCGAATGGTCGACATGCCTCACCCAACGGCAGTTTTTGAGTAGCCGCACCGCAGAAAATTCAGCTAAGCGAATGTCGGCTCTGGGCCGATTGCAATGATTCTGCAGGCGGAGAACGAGGAGAGAATGTGTGCGTCGGGCGGCTCGCGAGTATTAGGACAATCATCAGCAATTTTCATGGCTTCCCGTGCTTGGTTGTCGCCTTCGCCGGATACCCCACCGAGACATTGCGCAGCTCAGTTGTTCCGATCTGAAACCCTGCTGCCAAGTGGGTGTGCCCGAAGAGCCATCGATCAGGCTGGAAGCGGTTGATCAGATCGCTCAGGTCCGAGGCATAGGCTTGCGGCACCGGGCCGCTTGGCGACAGTGCGAAAGGATGGGGCGCGTGATGGGTCACGACGATGGTCTCACCTGCAAACGGTTCTGACAATCGCGATTCCAGCCATGCGACATGGTCACGATGCAGCGCAACCGTGTCGAGCGGGCGCGCTTTGCGAAAGCCCGCGTGCGCAACCCGGATATAGCGGTAATCGTTCATGATCCGCGCAGCCTCGGCAGCATTCTCTTCCAACGTTCCAGCCCCCGCGCGCATGTCTGTCCAAAGCGTGCAGCACAGATAGCGCGTGGTGCCATGAATGATCACAGATTTCTGCGCAAACTTGGCGCCGGCTGTGTGGGCGATCTCGGCAAGCCGGTCATCGCCATCCAGACGAAAGTCGTAATAGTCGTGATTGCCAGGAAATACATGGACGCGCTCCAGCGGGATGCGCTCGCCGATTAGCGTAAACGCCTGCTTCCAGCGCACCCGGGGTTTGTTGGTCAGATCGCCCGCAATGATCAGCAACTCGACACCGTCGAAATCGATCTGGTCGAGCGGGTTGAGGTCCGCCTGATGCCAGAGGTCGAGATGCAGGTCGGCCAAGATTCGTATGTTGGTCATGATCGGTTCCATGATTTCAAGGACAGGGCTGACGGGGCTTATGCGCGATAGGCTGTTAATCCCCTTCACCACGGCGCGGTTCTGAGCTCGCCTCAAAGGAAGGGATCGAGACGATGCGCACTCGGTGCGAGGCGTCCGTCTTTGCGTAGTTCCGCCAAGAACCCGTCATCACGTTCACCGAGATTGTAGAACGGATTGCAACTCCGGGCCCAACCCTTAGCAGGCTGCAAGTTCATGAGAGGCGACGTCCGGACGCGCGCGCCCTCGCGCAGATGCGGGTGGCCGGAGACTTGTCCGACAAGCAAGGGAACACCACTTTCCTTGATCGGGCACCACCTTTGAAGAAGGGGGGCATCAGCAAGATCCTCAATCGAAGGGTTGGATGTGCTGAGGCTAACGATCCAATCCTCAAAGTTAACGATTTCGAAGACGCGGCGCGTTTCAGCCAAGCCTATATCCTTCAGCGTGATCACGAAAAGATAGGTCTGATAGAGGGGTTCAGGGCAGGATCTTCCCGGATATGCCGTTTCAATTTCTCGGAATCCGAGCCTCGGTCCCTGAGAGAGCGCAACTGCTCAATCCGTTCGAGGTAGGGTTGCATGGCGAGGGTGGGCCTCGAGGTAGTCATGGCGGCAGTGTCATCCTTGGGTGGAGGGACTGTTGGGTGGATGTTACTCTTGTTTGCGCGCCTTGGGAACACATAAGATATTGAAAATAAATAGTTTATTTTTCGCAAGATGCGATTGGCAGGCGAGTCCCCTGAGTTTGTTGGCTCAGAAGGCCACACGACGGCTCTCAAAGCCGTTTTTTCGCACAATTCTTCTAAGAGGTCCTTGCGGCCTTGCCTCGTGCGCCAGTTGAACAAGCGACCTTCCGGGACTGCCACGTCACATCAGAATGATCGGAGCCAGCGCAAGTCAGGCCCGGTTGCACCTACTCTCCACGTCTGGGGGACCTGATTTTGCAAAGCCTACATTTTCCCGATCTACGGCATCGCTATTTCGGACACGCACACAGTCCATGTGCTACTGATCCTCAATACAGACCAGATCGCCATCGGGCATAGGCCTTTGCAGCCCTTGCGCAGCCTCGATTGGAGCACTTAGCCAAACTTGCCATTCGTCGGGCTTGGTCAGGATCACCGGCATCGCCTTGGGATACACAGCGGCCACCTCAGCGTTGGGTATCTGCGCATTCCTGTCGACATGTCGCGGGTCATCTGGATCATGACGGCGAATAATCTGGAGGGCACATTACCTGTTCCGTGATCGCTACGGCCGTCCCGGCAAAGGCAACGACAAGGGCAATGCGGAAGGTCTGGTCGACTACTCCCGCCGCAACTTCATGGTCCCGATCCCGCGGTTCACCTCTTGGGACGCGTTCAATGCCGATTTGGAAGGCCAGTGCCGCAAGCGCCAGGCGGATATCCTGCGCGGCCAGTCCGAGACGATCGGACAACGCCTTGCGCGAGATTTGTCGGCGATGTCCGAAGTTCCTACGGCGCAGTTCGACGCCTGCGATCAGGCTACCGGACGGGTCAGTTCGCAAGCGCTGGTGCGCTACAAGACCAACGATTACTCGGTGCCGGTCGCCTATGGCCACCGCGACGTCTGGATCCGCGGTTATGTCGGGGAGGTGGTCATCGGCTGCGGTGGCGAAGTGATCGCACGCCATCCCCGCTGTTTCGAGCGTGAGGACATGGTCTTCGACCCGGTGCATTATCTTCCGCTGATCGAGCGTAAGATCAACGCCCTCGACCAGGCAGCCCCCTGGCGGAATGGGACCTGCCGCCGGCATTCGCGACCCTGCGCCGCCTGATGGAGGCGCGGATGATAAAGGCCGGGCGCCGCGAGTATGTTCAGGTTCTGCGCCTGCTCGAGACCTTCGACAACGACGATCTGCATGCCGCCGTGACGAAGGCGCTGCAATTGGGTGCGGTTGGGTTCGATGCAGTCAAACATCTCGTCCTCTGTCAGGTCGATAAACGGCGACCGAAGCTGGACCTTGATGTCTACCCATACCTGCCGCGCGCGGAGGTTGGGACCACGTCGGCGGCAAGTTACATGTCCCTGCTATCGGGAGAAGCAAGCTGTTTCCCACATTTCATTCATGTAGCCATACTCGCATCCCGGCCCACCGCGCACAGAAATCCTTAGCCCTTTTCCGAATTTCTTCATCAGGGTTCAGAACGAAGAATGTCCTTGGACTATATCGTGCTGCACGCACGGCGAACCCAGGTAGACCAAACTCTTCAAGCCAAAAATCGACCTCGGCATCGTGCCCGCCCGGTCGGCGGGTATTGTGGTGATAGATCACTGCACATCTTCCACAGGCGAGGGCTTGGGCTTCCTGCAAGGGCATCTGTTTTCCGAACTTTGCCGCTCCTTTTCGTTTGTCCTGATCATCGATGATGCCGTTATCAGGGTCCGCGAACACAAGGTCGCATGTTGAAAGTTGGTCAATCACGTTGGAGAACCATTCCCGTCGCCAAGCTCTGCGCGCTTTTACTGTGATGCCGGTCATGTCGAGGCTTTCATCAGAAGAGGCAGCATCTTTCAAAACTGGTAGAAGCGACGCGATCGAACGCTCACGACTTACGATATCCTTGAGGTGGTGGAACAGTTCCGGATCAAGAGCCTCGTATTCCTCCTGCCGGTTGAGATAGCCAATGTGCCGACCATCATCATTATACGCTTCATCGGGAAATCGATACCAGGCGACACCCAGCTTCCGGCCAGGAGAAACAGCACGTAGAAGCCCGAGCTTTACGAAGTCCCCGACATCACCAGCGTAGCGATCTTGCATGTAAACCTCTGAATCTGTGCGATCTGATGGACTCGGCGTGGAGGTCCGGACGCATTTGTTGCGGGCGGATATTTCGGCTGCCGTATCCTAGAAAAATGGTTCTTGATAGCCAGGCTGATCGGTATCGCATCAAACCTCTGCAATCGGAAAATGTTGCAAGTGCCCAAGCTGCCGACATCTATCCTCAAATACGATGCATGATGCGGCAATGGCCGGTTCGGTGTCGCTGCAAGGCAGCATCTGACGCCGGTGCGAATGTCCGCTCCGGGCCGAGTGCGCCTATTTCACACTTCAACACTCACGGCCCCCCTCAATCTGACATGACAACCGCCAGAATAGTCTCGGACAAGTCCGGCCCGACCCGCTGGAACCCCAACAATCTTGCCACAGCTTTGGTCATTTCTTCGGGCGTCATGATGCCACTTTCATTGCGTATGCGGGTCACTGCTGCAGAGATTTCCATTGGAGGCAAGCATTCGGCTTTCAAGATCGCACCCGTTTCGGCCCTACGGTCACGAACTGGCGGAGCGATGGCTTGCCCTTCGGTCAGGACGAACTTGCCCACTATTTTCAGACTATTGTCCCTGCGGTTTTGCACCGCCCTTAAGGCCCGCTGGGTCGTTTCAACGATCCGGGCACCCGTTCTAGCCTTGCCAAATGCTGCTGCAATCCTTCGCGCGATCTCGCCCATATGTATCGGGCCTTCGATCTCGACAATCTGGACGATCAGATCACCGATCTGCCCCTGAGGCGCTTCGTGTGGCTCAACAGCGCTTCGGACGGACAATTCCGCACGCTGATAGGCAGGGGCCGTAAGTTCCAGATGTCCAATCTCGATCGGCGTTGTCGCATCTGGTGCAGCCTCAGCCACTTGGAGCATCCCTCCGTTATTCGCGCCGCGAACAGAGATTCCATCTGAGGCCAACTCTTTTGCAGTCAAAAGGGCTTCTGCGAGTCGGCGGACCTCATGTTCGCGACGGTGAAACCAATCCGTGCTCCAAATTCGGTGGAAACGCCACCCAAGGTTCTCCAGAACATCTTGGCGTAGACGGTCACGTTCGCGCGCCCAAAGTGCCGAATGATAAGCCGCCCCATCACATTCGATAGCCGCGATATACTGACCTGGTCGGTCAGGGTGACGCACCCCAATGTCGATACGAAAACCTGCCGTGCCAACCTGCGGGTCTGCCTCATAGCCAAGGCCTTGAATAACGCGGATCACATCCTCTTCAAACTGGCTATCTGCATCAAGGCCAGTTGCGACTTGTTCTTCAATGATACCGGTCTTTGCATAATCAAGAAAGCGTTTCAGGACACGCGGGCCGTCCCTCGATGACCGGCTTGGATCTATATCGCCGGGATCGAACGAGGCAAAAACTTCACAGCGGATTCTGGCGCGCGAAAACAACACATTCAGGCGTCGCTCTCCGCCTTCACCGTTCACAGGCCCGAACGACATTGACGCCAAACGCCCATTCGGTTCCTGCGGGCCATAGCCGACCGAGATCAAGATCACGTCGCGCTCATCGCCTTGCACGTTTTCGATATTCTTAACAAAAACATCTTCAGCACGCCCTTCACGCAGAAACGCATCAAGAGTAAGGTCGCGGCGGCGCTCATATTCCAAAGCCTCAGTCAACGTATCGGACTGCGCCTTAGAAAAAGCGACGATGCCGAGCGACAGATCAGGGCTATTGCGGGCATGTTCAGCAACGGCTTTGACGACATACTGCGCCTCAATTTTATTGGTTCCAGCCCGCGCGCTTGTGGTTTTTCCGCGCGCATAGACGCCCGGCACGCGGCGGAATTTCAAACCGTAATTTGGGTCAAGCTGCAACGGTGACGGTGGCAGCACAAGATTATCATCGTAGAATTCAGCATTCGATACCCGGATCAGCGACGGATCGCGCGAACGGTAGTGCCACTCTAGCATGCGCGACCGCAATCCACGTGCCTCGCAGAGGGACAGAATACTTTCCATATCCGCCGCGGAAGCCCCCGCAGATATTTCGTCGTCGCCCTCCTCATCGTCAGAATCGTCGACAAGTCGGTCAAAGAACGACGTAGGCGGCAGTTGCTTTTGATCCCCGACCACCACAATCTGGCGCGCGCGGGCTATCACGCCCAGTGCATCCTCGGGCCGAATTTGCGATGCTTCGTCAATCACCAACAAATCAAACATCACCGTGCCCGGCGGCAAAAACTGCGCCACCGAAATTGGGCTCATCAACATGACAGGCTTGATGCGTTGCACCATTGATCCCGCATTTTTCATCACCCATCGAATAGGCTTATGCCTGCTTTTACGACCAATTTCTCCGCGGATCACCCCCATCTCGCCCATGCTGCCCCTAGGGATCTGTGAAAAATGGCGCGCAAGAATTAAGGCTTGGGCATCATTCAAACGCGCGCGCTCTTTTTCCTGAAACATCCGAACAAGGTCATGGCGGTCCAAGCCAGCCAGCCGCTCTAATTCTGGCTTTGCGATGCGCGCTGCATTCCAGCGTGCCTCGGCACAGGCATAGATGAATTCGTCCAGTGCAGCAGCCGGTTCGGCGCGACCATCGGCAACAGCATCGATCACCCCGCCAGCTCCGCTTTCGACCGTCTGCGCTGTTGCACGGGCCAGTGCAGCCCAGTCCGCATAGCGCCCGCTATCCACCCCCATCTGTTTAAAGGTAGCGGCAAGATCCGTAAGATCTGCGTCCATCAGATCGGGCGCAAGGTCGGATTGTTCAAGATCAAGCTTCAACCGGGCAATTGGCTTTTCAGCTTTTTGTTGCGCATCGCGCACCAATGCAGCCATTGCTTGGGCTACTTGCGCAGGGGCATCAAATTCCGACAATGCGGTCAGAATGTCGTCTGTGGCTGCAAAACTAGCAGCCTTCGCGCTTGAGAGCCACGTTGAAATAGAGATTAATCTATTAAAATCAGTGCGTTCGCCACGCCAATTTTCGCCCACCGCAGCTTGGAGCCAAGCTTCCTCATCGGCAAGACGCTGCCTGTGGGTTTGCACGTTGAGCAATTCGTCAACCAAGCCCAATCGGTCTGCTGCAAGCTTTGGCAAAGGGCCTGACAACAGACCAGCTAACACACCTGACGCTTTGCGATATGGCCCAAAGAGCCGCGCAAAGAATGAGGATTGCCCGGCCAAGATGGTGGATCGCAACGATCCGATTTCAGCAGACCACGCCGTTGCCGTGAACCGGTCCTCGGCCTCACGGCGCGCCTCAACCCAATCAATGCCAGCACTCAAGGCCTCAATCAAGCGAGGTTGGCCCACCCGATCAAATAGGTTTTGCGTGACGAAAGTTTGCACCTGTTCAGGCGCTGCCGCCAAAACCTCCAAGCTGGCCACCAATGCGGTGACATCGGCAAGCGACCTTGCCGCAGTCTGACGCAATGGTAATGACAGACGTGCGGCGTCAATGGAAACAGCTGTTATCGCGGCAGTGGCCGCCTCCAACTCACCAACCAAGCGGGACAGGTCTGTTGGCTGAAGGGTATCCTCGCCTACACCACGGTAAGGATGCACCTCTGGTGCGCCAATAGCCTTCAGCGCTTCGACAAAGCGCTCGATGGCCTGAAGGGCTGCCTTTCGTTGCTGCGGCCCGAGACTCTCAAGACCCTCAAGCGGAATGGATGGCGGTTGTGCGCCCCGCCCAATCAGGCCGATGATCTCGGACATTGCACGGAAAGGCGTGTCACCTGATTCACCCACCGGCATGTGTAGCAGATCAGAAATCCTATTTAGCGCGTCGCGGTTCTGGCGCAGGCCCGTCGCATCGGACACTTCCGGAACCGCCGCCGCGCTGACCATCAATGTCCGGCCAAGCTCTTGCGCCAACGCCTTCTTGTTCGCGCTGCGAGAGTGCAATTCCAAACAAATATCGCGCAGGCCCGACCGCACAAGACGGTGATGCACAACCGACAATGCCGCCATCTTTTCCGCGACGAAAAGCACAGACTTGCCATCATAAGCCGCTGCCGCGATCAGGTTGGTGATAGTCTGCGATTTCCCCGTGCCCGGTGGTCCCTGCACGACAAGATTGGACCCGTGCCGCACTTCTTCGATCACCTTGGTCTGCGAAGCATCGGCGTCAACAACCTGAATAATATCCGCCGGGTCAAGCAGCACATCAAGCTTTTCATCGGGTCCGAAAATCGATGTGCCCCCATCAAACCCTTCGGCCAACAGTCCACCTAAAAGCGGGCTTTCCGTCAGCCCGCCGTCTGGCCACGCAGAAGGATCAAGGTCGCGGTGCATCAGCAATTTCGCGAAAGAGAAAAATCCAAGCTGCATCCCGTCCGCATCAATCGTCCACTCCGACTGCCCTGAAACCGCATCTATCACGTGATCAAAATAGGCCGAAGGCTGCCACGCCTCGCCCTCGTCAATTTCGGGCAAAATGATGCCGAAATCCTGCCGCAAACGTTCTTGCAACGACAGGTTGGTCGTGATGTCGTCTTCCCGCGCACGGATGTCAAAGGTTGAGGTGCGTTCATTGCGCACCAGCTCAACCGGGAGCAGCACCAACGGCGCCTCACGCCAAACATCAGAACTACTGCTTTCGCGCCATTTCAGAAACCCGAGAGCGAGATAAAGGATGTTTAGCCCCTGCTCTTCCTCGGCTGTGCGGGCATCGCTGAAAAGCCGCAAAAGCCGACGCGCCTGCGCCTCAGGGCCAAGTGGCGTTTCAAGAAACTGGTCGGTGAACCTCTCGAGGTTTGCACTCTCGGGCGCCTCGCTCTCATCAGACAAAAGGCTAAACTGGCCGTCTTCCTGATCCTCGCCGGATTTGCGATCCTTGCCCATCGGCTTGAACCGCATGCGTTTGGCCCGATCGCGTAACAAATCAAAGATGTCATCCGAGCGTTCATTGATGATGTTCAGCGTATTCGACCGTTGGTTCGCCCTATTTACATGGATCAATCTGTTGCGGGTGCCTGTCTCCAACAGCTTACGCCGCGCGTCATTCAGAACTTTCGTTGTCAAACGATCAACAGAATTAAGCATGGAAAACAAACCTTTCGTCAAATACGCAGCAATGCAATAACAGCACAGTTAAACAGCCAGCACCAGATGTGGACCTGTCGCGGTTTGATGCTGCTCCTTTGATAGCATTTATTGCAACAAAGGAGACTGACTGTGGGACTTAAACGGACGGACGAATTTCGTAAGGACGCAGTGAGCATCGCGCTGACTAGCACCGGCATCATGACCAGCGAAGAGGGCATTTTTGCGGTTCAAAGCGATAGGCCGGATTGTGCGCTCAACGGTATTATTGTCCATCTCGATGCGGCCGTCTGTCAGAAACAAACACAGTCCATCCCAGTATTTTGCGATGTATTTAAGCGCTTCGCCCAGAGGGGCCTTGGCTGAGAGGCGCGCTCTGTTGGCCGTGAGCCACGCCTCAAACGTGGCGATCAATGGTGCTGACCGGTCTTGCGGTGCGACCAGTCGTTCCTCGGCGGTCAGGCCCCGGACACTCTTTTCGATCTGTTAGAGTGCAGCGATCTGCTTCAATCCCGCTTCAGCGATGGGGGCTGCGCTCGCCGACAAGATTGGACGCGCGCCGGGCTCATGTGAAGTCACCGATATTGACCGGTATAAGCGCTTCGTCGCGATCTGGCGCCAAAACGGGGAAGACCTGAACGCTTGGCTTGTTCGCAATGGCTGGGCCGTCGCGTATCGGCGTTATGGGCGGGACTACGTGCCCCAGGAAGACGCGGCTAGGAAACAACGAGCCGGTATCTGGGCGAGCGATTTCATGATGCCTTGGGATTGGCGCCGATGCTAATATGACGCTGACGATGCGGGGGCGGTCCACATTTGATGTTACCGTAACTCAGACTGACGAGCAGGACGGACAGGTTCCGAACCTTCGCTGCGCCTGTAAACTAAATTGGTCAACTTGAAGAAAGCGGACGCTCAGGGCTGCGACGCATTCTGATAAATGGGACATGAAGCGAAATTAGGCTTCACGAGGGAAGATTTTCTTGCAAGCAGCTTGAAGAAGGGCGGGAGGCGCGAGCTTCCCGCCCTTCACATTTTCCAGAGGAAGATTTGGATCGGACGGAATAAGGCTCTTTAGAGTTCAGGACCACGATGCGTTTTGCAACGCACCCCGAAACATCTAAATATTTGTATTAGAACTCTGAATCGGCACAAACCCCACCTGGAGCCCAAAGGGACGACCTATCTTCTCGAGCGTTTCCAAGGTCGGATTTGCTTTACCCCCCTCCAGGGCGATCACCTGAACCCGGGTCAGACCAAATCGTTCAGCGAACACGGCTTGTGTCATACCCAGAGATTGGCGCAAATCACGAACCGCATTCGGGAAATCGAGTTCGCCTGAGGCCGCTTTCCGAAAGATCTCCTCGCGACGTGTGCGCTTTTCAATTTTTGTAAGAGGCTTCACGGCCGGCATTGGACATCCTCCAAGGCTTCAATCGCAGCGATCATCTGATCGGGCCTGATGGCCTGCTCAATAACTTTGTCCGGCACGCCCAGTTCAGCAGCGGCACCTGGCAAGTCGCGCAGCGCAGGCAACATACCAATCAATGCCTGGCGCACTTCGTCGACACTCAAACCTTCACAAGCCACAGCATCGCACACCGCAGCCCAGTCCGCACCGAGATCTCGCCCCTCGAGGCAACGCCACCGGCTCTGACGTGCGATACCTGCATCCGAAAGGCGCATGGGCGCAAAATCGAACAGCGGAGCCAAGCGAACCCCGCCGTGTGCCGGGCGCTGCATGGCCGTATTGCGCCCATGATTGTCCGGATTCCCGGCGGCCATATTGAGGACATCTCTCATAAGATACTCTAGCCTGTCCGCTGCGGGGTCATCGCTGTAGAGATCTATGATTTCAAGGTAGTCCTCATGCGCTCTGGATATGCCGAAGTCAGAGACGCCAAGAGCCGAAGTCAGGCTTTCCTGCCCATGGAGCAAGACCTTTCCATCAGCGACCTCCCGATCAAACCGCGGCATGATCAGCACACCAGGTTCGTAGCGCAAAGCCGCTGCACAATTCAGACCAAAGGATCTGGCCAACTCCAGATAGGGTGCCTCTGCTTCAAGGATCAGCCGATCATTGTCGCTCGAAGATTTCAGGAGCTTGATGATGACATGCTCGAGCCCATCTTCAGTTCTGACAAAAGGATCCGGATACCAGAAACCATCTCGCGTGGAACGAGTCATCAGGGCTTTGGGCCATTCACCCTGCACACCGCTGGAGCCGGAGGCAAGATGTGCAAACCGATCGACAACATCCAGGAACCGTTCAGTGCGGTTGAAGATGTCCTCATCCATCAGAGGGGGGCACTCGAGACCTGCGATGCGCTCCTGTTCAGCTTCCCAAGCTTCCCGGATGCGCAGATTTCCAATGGGGGCTCCCCCCGCACGGCGTAACAGCTGAAGCTCGACAGCTGGATCGTCAGGTCGCAGCCCTTCTTCTCGCGCAATGCGTGCGCGAGCCGCCCCCTGAGGCATGAGGTCGAGGAGCCAGGCTGGCCAGCGGTCAGATTGATGATAAGAGAGATCCACCGGGTAACGCAGCGACAACGCACGGCGATCGATAACATTCCCTTTGAGGGCATCGACGGAGGCCATCTCCGCCCAATAGTCCGTGTCATAGCTCGTGTTCGTCGCACCTGCGATCCCGCGATCGGGCTCTACGAATTTGACATCAGCTGCATCACGCCACTCACCGTCGACATGTGTCTGAATAGTGAAGTCCATTAAGTGCCCCTATAACGATACTCTTTTTCCATATAGAGGAGCAAGAGTATCTCTTCAAGGATACATTTAATAGCATCACCTTTCAGTTTCTCCAGGTGCTCCACTCAAATTTCCGCAGGTATCCGTGACACCACAGGCCAGATAGACGCGAACGCCAGTGCCAGGCCCAATCATGCGGCTTCCACCGCGCGGATCAGGGCTGTCAGCGCGGACGGGTCCACCGTGCTGTCAAAACGCAAGCTGCGCCCACCATTCAGGCGCAATTCAACCGCACTCGGTGGCGACGCTTCAGCGGTCGACACCGTAAACAACGCGTTGATCCTCAATGAAGGCGATCATCGCTTCAGTGGGCGGTCGAGTTCCGCCTGCGCAAAATAAGCTGACGCCTTACGCAGTATCTCGTTGGCCTGGCGCAATTCCCTGTTCTCGCGTTCGAGCGTTTTGATCCGATCCCGCTCCTCGGTCGTCACGCCGTCGCGCATGCCACTGTCCTTCTCGGCCTGTTTGACCCATCCGCTCAAGGTCTGGGGAATACAGCCGATCTTGGGTGCAATGGCCGCAATCGCGCCCGCCTGCGTTTCGTATGAGCCTTGATGCTAAAAGACCATCCGGACCGCGCGCGCGGACCTCAGGTGAGTAGCGATTTGCCATTTTGCTTTTTGTCATAACCATCATCCTTACTTAAGTTGATGGTCTCCGACAGACCCGGGGCGATTCATCAGATCTGCCACGATCCGCTTCAGCCGTGCATTCTCGTCCTCAAGCGGCTTCAGCCGACGCATCTCATCGGGCAACAACCCACCGTATTTCTTCTTCCAGGCGAAATAGGTCGACTGCCCGATCCCGGCCTTGCGACAGATCTCGGCAATGGACGTGCCTTCCTCGCCTTGCTTCAGAATGAACGCCTTCCGCGCTTCCGTGAACTTCGATGCTTTCATGCGTTTCCGCTCCTCTCCCAGCCAGGAAAGCTTAGCGGAAAACTCCAGTTTCAAACGGTCCAATTTTCAGGGGGCAGAGCACATCGGCCAGCACAAGCTTTGTGAATCCAGGCCCCGCGAGACGCCCAACCTGCATCACCGAGCTCGGGCCCATCCCCCACTGAGCAGGCGCAGCCCTGCGACGGACCATAGTCCAATGGTTCTGCAACGATCTATAAATGATGATAAACATGTCAGAGATTAGCACAGTCGGTCTCGATGCGCTGTGCGTGCAATGAAGATTGTGCGTTCCCGCACTCATCATCGCGATGACAGGCATCACTTGCACCTAAAGGATTGCTGTAGAAACGTTGTGGGCGCCAACTGACTTTAACGGGGCTTGGGGCGAAGTTCCTGACGATGTTGAAAACAAGTGCTGGCCAAACGGGGTGTAGCCTACACTTAATTTTCGTGAGATCTTTCCGCTGTGCCCCAAAGGGGGGCAGTCGAGGGAAAATTCGCTATAAAATTAGGCGGCTCGAAAATTTTCCAGTTAAGCTGTAGGGGCAGTCAAATTGCTGTTGACAGCTTTGCGATGCTAATCTTAGCGTGATTGTATCGCCGAGCAAATGCGCTCGCAGAGGCGGAACCTAACCTCAGATATGTCGGCAATTTTGCCCCAAAGCAGTCTCTGCTTTTGGGGCTTTGGTCGTTGGAACTTGGCAATGAAGCGTATCGAACTCCCGCTAGGACTTTTGTTCTCAAATACCGGCCCATATGGCAAGGTAGCTCATACGCTGTTGAATGGCGCACGCTTGGCTTGCGCCGAGATCAATGCAGATCCCGAATCCGGTGTCACGTTTCATCCGATTCACATTGATCCTAAAGGCATATTGCAAAATTACGCTCCAGCCGTTCAGTCACTGTTTGATCGCGGGATCCATCATGTTTGCGGATGCTACACGTCTTCAAGCCGCAAAGAAGTAATCCCGCTCTTCGAGAAACACGATGCACTACTATGGTATCCGACCCACTATGAAGGCTTCGAAAGCTCGACCAATGTGATCTATACGGGCGCAGCTCCCAATCATCACATGTCACCACTTATAGACTTTTTATGTTCTCGTTTCGGGCGGCGTGCCTATTGCGTCGGTTCGAACTACATCTGGGGGTGGGAAAGCAACCGGGTGATGCGTGAAGGCCTGCAAAAGCGGCACGGAGAAATCTTAGCTGAACGTTATCTGGCTGTGGGCGAAACTGACCTTGAAGATATAATTTCTGAAATTTTCGAGACGGAGCCAGACTTTGTCTTTAATGCGATGATCGGCGAGTCTTCATATGCTTTCTTCCGGGCGTTTCGAAAAGCTTGCGAGGCCCGCGGTATCGATCAAGCGAAGCGCTTTCCGATTGCTAGTTGCAACTTGTCGGAACCCGAATTGCGCGCGATCGGTCCAGAGAGTGCTGATGGCCAGATTAGTTCGAGTGTCTACTTTTCTTCACTAAAATCTCCGCGGAACGCGCAATTTGTTGCGGCTTACAGCAAGTTGTTCCGTGACGGACCGGTTGTCTCAGCCGAAGCAGAAGCCGCATATATTGCCGTTCATATTCTGGCAAAGACGGTGGCTCAGACGGGCACAACAAAAGTCAGTGAAGTGCTGAAGGCCGTAGCAGGACAGGCTTTCGATGCGCCACAAGGCCGAGTCATGATCGATCCCCATAGTTTCCATGCGGCATTAACTCCCCGGATTGGCCTCTCGCGTTCCGATTTTGAGTTTGACGTTCTTGTTGAAGCGCCGGAACCGGTAGCGCCTGATCCTTATCTAGTCTCTTCGGCGAGCGAGTATGAAGTAGCGTCGCGTCGAGCCAATGTGAGGATAGTTTCATGAAAACGGCCCGCATCACTCAAAACTTTAGGGGCCGGAAGGCCATAGTCTTTTCATCCGAAGGGCGCTCACTTGATCTGCTAGAGCAAACAATGCGCCGTCTCGGGCTTGAGGCTGATATTCGCCCGTTGCAAATGCGACAAAGCCTTGAGCTGCCCGACGGGTTACATCGCGAGCATCATATCGTTTTATTCGATGGCGACATGACCCTTCCCGCCGCTTGGCCTGAAAGCTATGGCGCGGAGACGCCGTGTCCAACAATCGGTCTGGTGGGCATTGAGGCACCGAGTCGGCTTAAAGCGCTCTTGCAGCTTGGTGTGCAGGCCTTCCTGTCGAAACCAATACATAGTGGCTCAGTTTATTCGGCCCTGTATCTCGCAGTTAACGAGTTTAACCGCATGGATGCCTTGCACAGAGACTTGCATGATCTCAGTGATCGCCGCCGCAAACGCATCCATGTTATTCGAGCCGTGACGGCACTTATGCGCCAGCGTGGACTGAGTGAGGACGCTGCGTATAGCATTCTTCGAAAAGACAGCATGCGGGAGCGCGTGAGCATCGAGGATCATTGTTTTGATCTGATGCATGCACAGTCTGACGACGATCCAAACAGCAGAGAAACCAACAAGAGGGGTCAAGCGCGGTAGCGTCTCAGACCCCCAATACCATCGCAACAAGGAGTTTAAAATGACCAGGAAACTGATCAGCACCGCTTCGGTGCTCGCTACCCTATTGTCTTTTGCCGGGCCCATTTTGGCGCAAGACACCACGCCCATCAAGATTGGTGTGCTTGAAGACCAGTCTGGGGATTTCGCGCTTGCAACGATCGGCAAGGTGCATGGTATCCAACTTGCAACGAAAGAGATCAATGACGCAGGCGGCATCGCCGGGCGCCCAATCGAGTTGGTGGTGTATGACACCCAGTCCGACAATACGCGCTATCAGGAATTCATGCGCCGGGTGCTTCAGCGCGACAAAGTGGATGTTGTTTTCGCAGGCTTCTCCTCGGCCTCGCGAGAAGCTTACCGCCCGATCGTCAATCAGTTCAACGGCTTGGCGTTTTACAACAACCAGTATGAGGGGGGAGTTTGCGACGCCAATATGATCGTGACCGGTGCCGTGCCCGAGCAGCAATTCTCGACGCTGCTTCCCTACATGATGGAGAAATACGGCAAGAACGTTTACACGATCGCGGCCGATTATAACTTCGGTCAGATCTCGGCTGAATGGGTGCGCAACATCGTCAAAGAGAACGGTGGCACGATGGCGGGTGAGGAATTCATTCCGCTGGGCGTGTCGCAATTCTCGCAAACAATCCAGAACATCCAGAAGGCCAAGCCCGATTTCGTAGTCACGCTACTCGTGGGAACGGCGCAATCGTCTTATTACGAACAGGCCGGCGCGGCCAATGTGGATCTGCCAATGGCATCCTCGGTCAACGTCGGACAGGGCTATGAGCACAAGCGTTTCACGCCCCCGAGCCTGAAGGACATGTATGCGACCGTGAACTACATCGAAGAGGTGGATACGCCGCAAAGCAAGGATTTCGTCAAGCGCTTCCACGCGATGTTCCCCGACGAGCCTTACATCAACCAGGAAGCCGAGAACTCTTACGCTGCCGTCTATTTGTATAAAGAGATGGTCGAGAAAGCTAAGGGCTCGACCAAGATCGACGACGTGCGTGCCACGCTGGCCGATGGGCAACTTTGCTACGACGCCCCCGAAGGCAAGATGTGTATTGACCCCAAAAGCCAGCATACCTCGCACACGATCTATCTCGCGCATGTGAATGCCGATCACTCGATCGACTTCCCGAAGAAATGGGATGACATCAAGCCTTACTGGCTGGGTGACGTGGGCTGCGATCTGACCAAGAATGATCCCAGCGCGCAATACACGCCCTCCAGCTTGCCTCCCAAGCTGTAACGCGTCCCTGACGGATGCGGGGTTTATGCGCCACGCATCCGTTCCTCCTTTCCGGTCTTCGCCGGTCGACTTCCGCCAAGAAAGGGATGCTCCATGGAGTTCCTCTACTCTCTTTTCAGCTTTCTCTATCAGTTCGGAGACGCCTTCGCCTTCCTAGTCCTAAGCGCGTGTGGTCTTGCGGTGATCTTCGGCATGATGGGGGTGATCAATCTGGCCCATGGTGAGTTCATCTTGTGTGGTGCCTATGTGTCCACCAGTGCAACCCACATGGGCGTGCCGCTGCCAATTGCGATTGCGCTCGGCTCGCTCGCGGCGGGGGTCGCCGGGATGATTGTCGAGGTCGCGATTATCCGACCGCTTTATAAACGCCCGCTCGATACGATCGTTGCGACATGGGGGATATCCATGATCGTCACCCAAGGCACCCTGATCGTGCTGGGCACGACGATGGCTGGAAGCGGCACACCCTTTAGCAGCTTTACCGTCGGCGATTATTCTTACTCGGTCTATCGCGTGGTGCTGATGGCCATGGCGGTGCTGACGCTTGTCGCCTTGTGGCTCATGTTCACCAAAACCCGCTTTGGCATTCTTGCGCGCGCAACCATCCAAGTCCCCCATGTTGCCGAGGCGCTCGGGGTCAACACCAACCTCATCTACAGCCTGACCTTCGGGCTGGGCGCGGCCCTCGCGGGGCTTGCGGGCGGATTATATGCGCCCACCATGACGCTGGTGCCTACGATGGGTGCCTCTTTCATGGTCGAAGCTTTCGTTACGGTTGTCGTGGGTGGGGCCGATATCTTCCTGGGCACGGCGCCTGCGGCTGTTGTGCTGGGCTTTATCAAGGCCGGGCTGACCTCTTGGCAAGGCCAACTCGCTGGTCAAATCGGCATGTTGCTCGCCGTCATCATCGTCATTCGTATTTTGCCGCGCGGCATTAGCGGTAAGATCCTGAAAGAAAGGGCCTGACGTGAATAGCGCATTCCGTTTTACTTCCTTCCTGAAGCTTGTCGAGGGACCGCAGACCTTGGGCAAAGGCCCTAAATTCTGGTCGGGTTTCGCGCTTGTGCTGCTCGCAGCCTGTGCCTACCCGATGTTCGCCGACAGCTATGACGTGGGTAACAACGTCTATTTCTTCAACTGGCTTTTCATGGCGATGGGACTCAGCTTGATCTGGGGATATGGTGGGTCTCTCAGCTTCGGTCAGACTGCCTTTTTTGGTATCGCGGGTTACAGCTACGGCGTCTTGACGATCAATCTGGGCGATGCGTATGGGCTGACTTTGATATCGCTTTTGCTAGCGGTCGGTATCAGTGCTCTGGCTGCCGCGATCTTGGGATACTTTCTGTTCTTTGGTCGCATCAGCGGGGTCTTTCTTGGCATCGTGACCTTGTCGGTGACCTTGGTGCTTGAACGCTTCATGGCGCAAACGGCAGCGCCGTTCTGGGCGATCGGAAAAGCGCGTCTGAATGGCTTCAACGGAATGGGCGCGATGCCGTCCCTTACGATCCCGTGGCCGGGCGGCAGCATCGTGCTCTATCCCGATGTGACGCTGTATTACGTCACCTTGGGTCTGCTCGCGCTATGCTATCTGGGGCTGCGCATTCTTGTGAATTCGCGCTTTGGAAATGTCATCGTCGCGATCCGCGAGAACCCGCTGCGCGCAGAAATGCTGGGTTATGACGTGCGCAAGTATCAGCTTGGCACCTTCGTAATCGGCTCTGCATTGGCCGGTTTGTCTGGCGTGCTTTATACGTCATGGGGCAATTACATCACGCCCGCCTCGATGGGGATGACCGCCGCATCGTTGCCCATCGTCTGGGTTGCCGTTGGCGGACGAACTGATCTGACGACGACGCTGGTCGGCTCGCTCGGTGTCCTGATCGTGTTTCAGTCTTTGACAATCTACGGCAGCCAATACGCGTTGGTGGTGATGGGCGTCTTGCTGGTGGTGACAGTGTTGGTCGCTCCCC
Source organism: uncultured Thioclava sp. (assembly GCF_913064665.1). Classification (GTDB taxonomy): domain Bacteria; phylum Pseudomonadota; class Alphaproteobacteria; order Rhodobacterales; family Rhodobacteraceae; genus Thioclava; species Thioclava arctica. The sequence continues at coordinate 1,044 of NZ_CAJYBT010000047.1, read as the reverse complement.
GCGGCGTTGTGATTGCGCTGATCTCGTTGTTCTCCAGAGGTAAACCAAAATCCGAAGGAGAGCTCTGATGGCACTTCTTGAAACACATCAGCTTAACAAACATTTCGGCGGACTTTACGTCACTGGAAATGTCGATTTCGCGCTTCAACCTGGTGAAATGCACTGTCTGATCGGCCCTAACGGCGCTGGCAAAAGCACCTTCTTTAAACTGATCTTGGGCGAGCATCTCCCTGATAGCGGCAAGATATTTTACGACGGTAAGGATATCACGCGCGACAAACCTTTCGAGCGTATCCGGCGCGGTATTAGCGTGAAGTTCCAAGTGCCTGGCATTTTCAAAGAGTTGAGCGTTCGGCAGAACCTTACCATCGCCCTTCAACACCATGTGGCACCACGCCTTCTTAAAGAGGAGATCGACCGGCTGCTTGAGTTTCTTAAGCTGTCTCGCGATCACATGCAGCTCGCAGGCAATCTCAGTCACGGCCAAAAGCAATGGCTTGAGATCGGGATGGCGGTCGCGCTCAAGCCCAAGCTGTTGCTGCTGGACGAACCCACCGCGGGCATGACGCCGGACGAGACCTTCGCAACGGGGGAAATGCTTCAGGCGCTCAATCGTGAGGGCATGACCTTGTTGGCGGTCGAACATGACATGGCCTTCGTGCGTCAGATCGCGCATCAGGTCACGGTCCTCCATTTCGGCAAGATATTTGCGCAAGGCACGATCAACGAAATCGTGGCCGATGAACGCGTGGCCGCCATCTATCTGGGAGAAGTCGATGCGTAAAGAAGCCCTACTAGATGTCATCAATCTGCGGGCAGGCTATGGCGGGAAACCGGTCCTTCAAGGTGTCGATTTTCAAGTGCGCGAAGGTGAAATTGTCGCCGTGATCGGACGCAATGGGGTTGGGAAATCGACCCTGATGAAGACCCTGATCGGGCTCTTACCGACGGATGGCGGCTCGATAAACCTGCGCGGCACGTCCATTGACCCTTTGTCCTCACATAACCGCGCGCGCAAGGGCATCGGCTATGTCCCGCAAGGTC
>NZ_CAJYBT010000046.1 GCF_913064665.1 uncultured Thioclava sp. | reverse complement strand
GGTGAGAGAGACCCCCTAGGTCCTCATAATGGACATGCACCACCATAGTCTTGGGGGCTGGCCACGGATGAGCCTGTCATCGAGACGAGTTGGGACAGGAGCCTAGGGTAATTGTCCCCTCCTGGCGCGCCGGTAACGAGGTGCTTTCGGTCGAACACCATCGCAGGTACGCCGGAGATGCCCTGTTGCTGCCAGAACCGTTCGGCGCTGCGCACGTCCTTGGCAAAACGTTGATCGTCGAGCACGGCGGCGGCTTCAGCACGGTCCAGCCCGATTTCGGCGGCAATATCGGCCAGCACGGCATCGTCAGACAGGTTGCGTTGATCCGTGAAATGCGCGGTGAACAGCGCCAGTTTCAGATCGTGTTTGCGACCTTGCGTGTCCGCCCAATGAAGCAGCTGATGCGTATTGAATGTGTTGTGCATGCGCGAGTCTTTGGTCCACTGGAAATCAAACCCAAGATCGCCAGCCGATGCTTTCATCTGCTGTCGCGATCGTTCGGATTGCTCAGGCGTGCTACCGTATTTTTCCATGATATGTTCGCGGGTGTTCTGGCCTTCAGGGGGCATTTCCGGGTTCAACTCGAATGGGTGCCAGTGAATTTCATGGTCGGTGCCAACCGCGTCCAGCGCTTGCGCCAACTGACGGTAGCCGATGATGCACCATGGGCACATCACATCGGACACGATATCGATACGTAAAGGATTGGTCATGTTCATACACTCCGTTCTTGGCAGGCGATATAACGGTTTCCACCACACCAAGGCGGCAGATCATTGATGTCAAACGGCAGGAAAATACGGTTCGCCACCAGTCAAATGGTGAGTTAGTCTCGCATACGCCGTTTGCCATAAGCTGTGCCAAGATCAGCCCCAACGGCACCCAAAAGATGAAATGGCTATTTGCAAAGCTCGTGACCTGCACATCCCTGCCGCTCGTGCGTGGCGCGGTGAATGACGGCTCTCGCCCAGACACTCACGCGACTCGGCGCGAGCTAAGGAATCGCGCCACCTCGCAGAGCCGCCAGAATCCGAATGAGTGGCAAAGGTGACGACGGCTGATCAAATGCGCGGATAACAAGCCGGCGACGCTTACATTGCGCTTACATGAACGCTTCACCAGCGAACGCCATAGGCCCTAAGTCATTGAAAATAATGGTGCCGGCGGAGAGACTCGAACTCCCGACCCCCTGATTACAAATCAGACGCTCTACCAACTGAGCTACGCCGGCCTACTGGCCCCGCAATAGCGCGGCACGCGCGCGCGTGCAAGACGTGCGATCATGTGCGTTTGCCCAAATTTGCGCGTGCCAGAACCAGAACCGCCACCAAACCCACGGCCGAGACAAGCAAGGCAGCGGGCGAAGCCTCGCCCAGTTTTTCGAGACTGGCTTTTTCCTGCACCCGTGTGGCGAGCGTTTCGTAATTGAATGGGCGCAGCAGCAGCGTGGCGGGCAGTTCCTTGACGCAATCGACAAAGACCAGCAGCAGTGCTGAGCCGATCGAGCCACGCATCAAAGGCAGGTAGAGCGCGCTTAAAACGCCCCCTACCCCGCGCCCCAGACTGCGCGCCGCCATGGGCAGCGAGGGCGGCACGCGCGCGAACGCCCCGTCCACCGCCCCCTGCGCGATTGCAAAAAACCGCACCACATAGGCCAGCACGATCGCCACCGCCGAGCCCGTCAGCAGCAACCCCGGATCATGGCCCGAAATGGCCTCAATCGCATCGGCAATTACGTGATCAAGGCGCGCCAGCGGGATCATGATCCCTACCGCCAAGACCGCCCCAGGCGCCGCATAGCCCAGCGTCGTGACAGGCAGGAGCGCTTTGGGCAGCCAGCGGCCCGAAATGCGTACGCCATAGATCATGAACAGCGCCATCGTGATCGTCAAAACCGCCGCCGCGCCCCCCGTGCTGAGCGTATGCCACAACGCGAGGCCAAGTCCGCGTCCGAACCATGGCTCGGGGCTGGCCAGCGCATGGGCCGCCATCACGCTCACCGGCAGGATGAACCCGATCATCACCGGCAACGCGCAAAGTCCCGCCGCCAGCCAGCCCGTCCAGCCGCGCAGCGTCACCGGAGTGACCGGGCGCGAATGCCGCGCGCTTTGATAGTAACGCGCCTTGCGTCGCGAGATTTTTTCCAGCGCAAACAGCGCGAAGACCACACCGAGGATCAACAATGCCAGCTGGGCCGCCCCCCCCGCATTGCCCCCCTCCAGCCGCGTCGCGAAAATGCCCGTGGTCAGGGTCTGCACGCCGAAATGCGCAACGACGCCGTAATCGGCCACGCTCTCCATCATCGCGATCGCCGCCCCGGCCGCAATCGCTGGGCGCACCAGCGGCAGGCCGACGCGCCAGAACAGCGCCACTGGCCCCGCACCAAGTGCGCGCGCGACCTCATAGCTGGCACCCGATTGCTCGCGCAGGGCGGCGCGGGTGATCAGGTAGGTATAGGGGTAAAGCGCGGCCGACAGCACCACGACCGCCGCCTCGCGGGAACGGATCTCGGGAAACCAGTAATCGCGCGCCGAGGCCCAGCCGAAACTGGCCCGAAGCGCGGTCTGCACGGGGCCGGAATAATCGAGGAAATCGCTCAGCGCATAGGCTCCGACATAGGCCGGGATTGCGAGGGGAAACAGCAACAGCCATTCCAGCACTCGCCGCCCGACAAAGCGATGCATCACCACCAGCCACGCAGCCCCCGCCCCGATCGCCGCGCTGATCCCGCCCACGCCAATCGCGATCACTGCGGTATTGCCAAGATAGCGCGGCAAGGTCGTGGCCATCAGATGCGGCCAGATGTTTTCACGCGGATCAAACGCCATCGCCACAACGGCCAAAATCGGCGCAAGAACTAGCGCTGCGATCATGACAGAGCCCAGTGACCACAACGCGCCGCCTGCGCGATTTGCCCGGCGATTAGAGGCAAATTGCGCGACGCGGCGCGGGGCGTTTATTTCCTGAGTATTTTTGTCAGATCGCATAACACCTTCTAGACTGAAACGCATTTGCCTGTCCAGTTTTCAACCGCTAGAGTGCGCCATAATCATAAGCGCGCCGCCAAGGCCGTTGAAACATGCGGGGTCGAGCAGATGAAAGTCGTTTTTCACTTAGGGGCTCATTCGACCGATGAGGACCGGATCGTTCGCGTTTTGGCGAACAACCCCAAGGTGTTAGAGAAATTCAAAATCGTAGTGCCGCCACCACAGAAATATCGGATGGTGCTGCGCGACGCGCTTGTGTCGCTGCATGGCGAGCCCGCGCCGCTGCAGGTGCAGGATGCAATTATCGAGGCCTGCTCGGATCAGCACGATATGGACAGGCTGATCTTCAGCCATGAATTCTTCCTATGCATTCCTGAACGCGTGATCACCGAGCATGGGTTTTACACCCGCGCGGCCAGTAAGCTTGCCCCGCTTGCGAACCTGTTTCCCGAGGACGAAACAGAGTTTCACATGGCGTTGATCAACCCCGCCAGCTTGATCTTGCAACTCGCCCAGCGCCTGCCAAAACGCAGCTATGAACAGCTGATGTCGGGGCTTGATCCGCGTGATTTGCGCTGGGAAACAGTGGTGCGCGATATGCGCGAGGCGGCGCAGGGGCGTCGGTTGGTGCTGTGGTGCAACGAGGACGTGCCGCTGATCTGGCCCGAAGTGTTGCGCGCAGTTTCGGGGGTGCCCGAGGATCAGGGGCTGATGGGGGATATGCTGATTCTCGACCAGATCATGCTGCCCGAGGGGCGCGCCAGATTGCGTGCCTATTTCAAGAGTCATCCGGTGAAATCAGTCGTGCAACGGCGCAAGATCGCCGCCGCCTTCCTGGGCAAATACGTCCAGCCCGACGAGATCGAGATGGACGCCCCGCTGCCGGGCTGGACCGACGAGTTGATCGCAGAAATCACCGCGCAATATGACGCCGATGTGGCCTCGATTGCGCGGCTGCCGGGGGTCGAATTCATCGCCCCCTAAGGCCCGGGCGGGTCTTACGACATGCCCAGCGCGGATTTATACAGATCGAGGATCGCCTCTTCCTCGGCCAGATCGTCCTTGTCGCGCTTGCGCATCGCAACGATTTTCTTGAGCACCTTGGTGTCATAACCGCGCGCCTTGGCTTCGGACATGATGTCTTTTTGCTGCTCGGCTATGTCTTTTTTCTCGGCCTCGAGGCTTTCGAATTGTTCGATGAATTGACGCAGCTCGTCGGCGGCGACGTTATAGGCGGCATCGCTGGGCATGGTTTTCTCCTGCTCTGATCGAGGCCCTGACTAGCCCGCTGCGTGCGCCGCATCAAGAGGTCGTGCGCGTTTCGCTTGCCACATGGGCGCAGAGCCGCTAGGGCAAGGCCGCGCCGACCGAGCGGCGCTGACGGAGGATGGCATGGAATATCTGATCTGGGCAGGGGCTGCGGTGTCGGTCGTCGGGCTTTTGGGCATTTTGTGGTGCATCGTCTCAGTCGCCCAAGCCAAACGCGCAGGCCTTGACGATGCCGCCTTGCGGGCGCGCCTGCAGCACGTCGTGGTGATCAACATGGCCGCGCTGTTCGTGTCGGTGATCGGCCTGATGATGGTCGTGGTCGGGATTTTCCTTGGCTGAACTCCGGCTTAGCGCCCGTCAAGATCGCCGAAATGCTTGCCGTTGCGGATCAGCACATCCCATAGCGTGACCGGGGCGCTGGCGCCCTCTTCGTGTAAGGCGCGCAAACGCTTGCGCATTGCCACCAGCCCCGCCTGATCGGCGCCGAACATCACGCCCCCCAAGGCGCGTGGCCATCCCAACGCCCGAATTGCGGCCAGATCGATATCGCTGGCACGATGCGCCTGAGCGTGCTGCAACAGCCACGCCCCGCTATTGGCCATCTCGGCCAGCACGCGGGCCATGATCTCGGATGCGCTGAGTTTGCGCGCCACGATCCCGGCCTCACGGCGCAAGGTGTCAAGCCAGTCGGGATCGCTATCCTTGGATTGATAGAGGGCAAGATCGGCCGTCTCCATCGCCATCAACAGCAGATCGGGCGCAAGGCCCGCCTTGGCGCGACGCGCATTCAGCGCCGGGGCGCCAAGGGTTTCAATCAGGCGCAGCGGTGATTTCACAAATCCGGCCTGCGCGAAGGCGTGATCAATCTGATCGCGCGAGGCCCCCGCCAACAGCGTGCGCCCGCTTGCCGTGATCAGGCTCAGGCGCAAATGCTCGACGATCCCCGCCGCCCCGGAACCGCCCAAAATCAAATGCGCCCCACCTTGGCGCAGCACCATTGCCAAGTCGTGCACGATCGCGCGCGAACAGTCAGGCCCGGCCACCAGCTCGACAACATCGCCCTCGCGGGTCAGCGCAATGCCGCGCTCGGGCGGATCAAGATGATCGCGGCTTTCCAACACGCAAAGACCTGCATCTGGCAGGCCCACCACCCCGGCTTGCGCAATGATCAGCGCGCAATCGGCCAATCCCGCCGGGTCGGTGGCCGCGCCAAGGCGGGCCCAGTCTGCCTCGCGCTGATCGGGATCAAGCGCGCCTTTTTGCACCGATATTTCTTGCGCGCGTGCAATAGCAGAAAAAGCGGTCTGTATGTGTTTGGCTTGGCTGGCCCCGAAAACCACCTCATGACCTGCCGCCAAAAGCGCGCCCGCGAAGGCGGCGGGCTGATCCCACAGACCGATGCGGCGCTGGGGGGGCGACGTGTGATCTGCCGATTGACCGGGCAAGTGCGCTGCCGCAACCTCTGCGGCGCGGGCGTGGCGCAGCGCCTTGGCAAGCGGCGTGGCGCTGAGATCGTCAAATGCCACCGCCTCAAAATCGAGCGCCTCTTCGAGGGGCAGCAACACCGCGGCCTCAACCACCTCGGCTGCGCGCTGCGCGACCGATGCAAGCGGGCCGCGGATCAGCTCGGCTTTGGGAACCTCAAGAGCGGCGAAATAGGCCGCGGGATCATCCAGCGCCGCATCCGCCGAGCCCCCACCCTCGGCAATCAGCGTATCGAGCGCAGCAATGGCTTGGGCGGGGGTGATATCGGGCAAGACCATCTCGCACAGGCCCAGCGCAAGCGCGCGTTCACTGTCAAGTTGGCCGGGAGGTGCGATCAAATGCAGCGCCGCCGCCCCGCCTTGACGGCGCGCCAAACGTACGAGCCCACCCGCTGCAGGCAGCGCACCCAAGGTAAATTCGGGCGCGCAAAAGCAGGTATCTTCGGTCGCGATGCGCAAGGACGCCGCCTGCGACACCGCCAACGCCCCACCCTGAATATGCCCTTTCAAGCAGGCCAAAACGGGCATGCGCGCGCCCGCCAAAGTCGCGCATAACGCCCCCAAATCCGGGGCGCTGGGATCATGGGCGTAATCCGACAGCGGGTCGGGCGCGCAGGGCCACCCCATTGCGCCGCCCCGCAGCACGATCCCGCGCAACGCCTTGTCATTCAAAACCAGTTCAAGCGCATTGTGCAGCGCCACGCGCAGATCGGGGTCAAACCCGGCCTCTGCGCCCTGCTCATCCAAGGCGGCCAAGGTGATCCAGGCCAGCCCGTCACGCTGTGCGATTTTCACGCGTCTCGCCATAATCACACTTGCCTCACAAACCTATTCTTCGATGTGAGTTTACGGGCAAAGCGCTGCAAAACAATGCTAAATTGCGCCTTGGGCGGGTTCCAGCCCCGCCACAATGCGCATCTCACAGGCTTATTGGGCCGGCTTTCTTGCCCCCGGCGCGTGCAGTCGGCAAAACGGGGTCGCAGGCAACAGGTCAAGACGCGCCTCGTCGATGCGCTCACCACAGGTGACGCAAAACCCATATTCGCCCGCATCCAGACGGTTCAGCGCAGCCTCAATCACACGCAATTCCTGACGCGCTGCCATATCCAATTCGTCAAGCACCTCGTCATCTTCCTGCTTGCTCGCGGCGTCTTCCCAATCCTGCTCGACATGGCTGTCAAGCTCAGCATCAATCTCTTCGATCCGCTCCAGCAAGTGCATTTTGCGCTCTTCGATCTCAGCCCGGCGCAGTTTATCGCTTTTCATTCCGCATCCTCCATTTGCTCAATTACAGCACTGCGCGCCACATTGCTCAATGATGTACATCAACATATCAAAATACTTGCGTATGATCGCAAGCACGCCCTAACATACATCGACGCCGGGTTTGGGAGAACCCGTAGGTTTGGGAGGACCCGCAAGCTTGGGAGAGCAATGCGTTGTTCATATTATGCGTACAGAGCACGAGGGAGATCTCATGCATCAGGATTGGATTTGGGGGCTCGTCGGCGGTCTGATGATCGGCGCAGGGGCCGGAGTATTTCTATTAATTAACGGGCGCATCATGGGTGCGAGCGGCATTATTGGCGGGCTGATCGACGGTTCGGGGCGCGATACCGTGTCAGAACGCATCGCCTTTCTGGGCGGGCTCGTGGCCGTGCCGCCGCTTCTGGTGCCTTTGTATCGCAACGTCGACACCCATGTCAGCCATACGATCTGGGTGCTTATTCTGGCAGGGCTGCTGGTCGGAACGGGCACGCGAATCGCCAATGGCTGCACCTCGGGTCATGGCGTGTGCGGGATCTCGCGTTTCTCGCTGCGCGGTATTGTCGCGACTGCGTTTTACCTGCTTGGCGGGGCGCTCTCGCTGGTCGTCTTTCGCCACATACTGGGAGTGATCTGATGCGCAATTTCTTTGCCTTCCTCTCGGGCGGGCTGTTTGGCGCGGGGCTGCTGGTCGCGGGCATGGTCGATAGCGCCAAGGTGCAGGGATGGCTTGATATTTTTGGCAATTGGGACCCGACCTTGGCCTTCGTGATGGGCGGCGCGGTGGGCGTGATGTTCTTTGTCTGGATTTTCGCCAGCAAGCGCGAAAAATCGGTGCTCGGCTCTCCGATGCCCGGGCCTTTCCCCCGCCTTGTCGATCGCAATCTGGTTTTGGGATCTTTGCTGTTTGGTGCGGGTTGGGGACTGGCGGGGTTGTGCCCGGGTCCGGCAATGGGCTCGCTGAGTTTCAACGGCTGGGAAGGCTGGCTGTTTATCATCGCGATGGGGGTAGGCATGGCGCTGGCGCCGCGGGTCAAGGGCTGGTTATCAGTGTTTGATCGCTCGACGCTGGAAGTGCCGCCATGCGAAAACATACCAGAGGAAGAGCGCGCCCTCGCCCGCGACAGCCGCGCCCCGGCACGCTGAGACGCCTTTAGAAACCCGATCCAATCTTGAGCGGCGGCAGGTCATCTGTCGCCGTTTCCGCTTCGGGCAAGGGGGCAAACCCACCCAGATCGGGCAGATCATCGGCTGCGCCAAAACCGCCCAACGCGTCAAGATCGACGCTGGCGTCGTCATCATAGGCCGTATTCATCGGGTCCCCCAAACCGCCCAAAGGCGCTTCGGGCAAACCGCTCGCCTCAAACGGGCTTGCCCCCACGCTCAGCGTATCGTCAGGCGCTTCGTGATCGGGTGCGGCGCGTTCAGCCCCCGTCAGACGCAATGCGCGATTGCCCCGACTTTGGCCAAGGCGCGCGAAAGACAGTTTGCGTCGTCCCTGCGCCTCAAGTGTGATCTGCTCGAGCGAATCAGCGGGCAGCGGCAGTTCCATCCCCGGTTTGAAATTCAAAACGGCCGAAAGCGGCAGGGTCATGCGATGCAACACCGCTGTCAGTTCCGCCGGCGTGCTCATCACCGTGCGCTCGATCTGCTCTTCCCAAGGCGGCACAAGAAGGGCGGCAAGGGTTTTATGCGCGCCCGCCTCGTCGCCCGCGCAAGCCACACTGGGGTCGCGTTTGAGATGCGCCCCCCGGCCCTTTTGCGGCACAGCCCATAAAAAGGCACCCTCGCGCTCGCCACTTTCGCCCAAGACAAACTGCACCGTCCAAACCCGGAACGTCACATCTTCCAACAACAGGCCAAGCGGGCGGGGATCATCCAGATAAGAGGCATAACGAAACCCGCCCGCCCAAGAAATCGCATCATCTTCAATCAGCGAGGTTTCGATCGAGGCCAGCAGAGAATCGATGAAATCAACCGCCATCGCGGCATCAATACGCGTCGGCTTGCGCGGGCCGGGCGGGGTTTTGCTGAGCCGGCCCATCGTTTGCATCTCGATCAAGGCCTGCAAAGTGGCGGGGGGCAACGCGATCAGCCCAAGTGCCTCCGATGGCCCCTCAATCAGCGCCAAAAGCGATAAATCCTCAAGCGTTTCAGGCAGATCAGCAAGGCTGCGTCGCGTTTCCTCAAGCGCGGTGACGCGCAGCGGCAGGGTCAGCATATCCTGCGCAACCTTCGCCAAACCCGAGGAAATCGCGCGCTCGGCGGACATCACAGCGCCGTCCGCGACGGGACGCCCCGCCTCGGCCTTTTTGCGCAGCACCGATTTGCCCTGCTCTGGTGCCATACCCTCCATCCACTTGAAATCTGACATAGCCTTGCCTGAAACTTCGCAGATCAAGGTTTACAATTAGTATAAGTCCGGGGAGTTAGGTGGCGCTTGCGCTTCGCACGCCCTGGCGGCGCAACGGCAAGCTGACGCGAAACGCAGCGCCCCCCTGACCGGGCAGATAATCAATCGTGCCGCCCAGATTGGCCATGATCTCCCGACAAATCGCAAGGCCCAGCCCGGCGCTGCCCGCGCGGCTTTGATCGGTCAGACGGGCGAATTTTTCAAAGATCAGTTTTTGCGACTGCTTGGGAATGCCCGCGCCATTGTCGATAAAGTCGATCTGCACCCGTTTGCCCCGTTTCTTCACCTCGATACGCAGCACCGGGCGCTCTGCCTCGCAATATTTGCGCGCATTGGAAATAAGGTTGATGAACACCTGCACCAGCCGGTCGGTATCGGTGAAGACGGGCATATGTTCGGTGGGGAAATCGCGCTCGATGCGAAAGGCGCGCTCGGGGCGCGAGGCCGAGGCCGCCTGTACCGCGCGATTGATCAGATCATGCAGGTTCATCACCGAAATATCGAGCTGCGCACGGCGGTTTTCCAGCACAGAAAGATCAAGCAAATCATCGAGCAGCCGAGTCAGGCGGCGCGCCTCTTCGTGAATGATCTCGCCATATTGGGCGCGCATGGTATCGGGCAGATCGGGCTCCATCAGGATCTCGGAAAACGCACGGATCGAGGTCATGGGCGTGCGCAGCTCATGACTGATCTGGCTGAGAAACGCGTCCTTTTGCACCGACAGATCGCGTAGCTTGTCATTGGCCTCGCGCAGCGCACGCGCAACACGCGCCAGCTCGTCTGATTTCGCCTCAAGTCGGGCGGAATATTCCTTGGCCTCGGCCGTTTCGCCCGCCACCGCGATCAGATCTTGCATGCTCACCGAGCTGCCCCCGGTCAGCTGCGCGATCATCGCATGCGCCGTCGCCGCGCCGACAGATCCGGCCATTTTGCGCTCTAGCCGGGCGGTGAACGCAGGCGTTGTATCAGGCAGGAAGCCCACCTTGCCTTGCGCTGCGGCCTGCGCCTGAAAGAAATGCTGCGCCTCTTGCGCCCCCAATATACGCTGCGACATCGACAGCAGGTCTTCGGCCTCGGCCCCGCCCTGCGCCCAAGACCGCGCGGCGGGGCTTTGGTCAAACACGTTTACAAAGGCCACGCCCTGCAGCCGCTCCATCGGGCCGGGGAAAGACGCCATCGAAAAGATCAGGAACGCCAAGGTGTTAAACAGCAACGACCAGAACAGCGCATGCAAGATCGGGTCCAGCCCTTCAATGCCAAACAGCGCATGCGGGCGCAGCCAGCCAAGGCCAAGCGGCCCGGCATCCAGCACCGATTGCGGCAACAGACCCGCATCTCCGACCGAGGGCAGAAACAGCGTATAGCCCCAGATCGCAAAGCCGATCAGAAGCCCCGTCGTCGCCCCCACATGGGTCGCGCCACGCCAGAAGATCCCGCCCAGCAGCGCGGGCAAGACCTGCGCCGCGCCAACAAAGGCTATGAGACCGATCGCGGCCAGGGCCTCGGACCCGCCCGACAGGCGATAATAAATATAGCCCATGCTCAGCACGCCGATGATCGAGAGCCTGCGCGAGGCCAGCACCAGCCCGCGCACATCCCCCGCTTCGCGCGTGGCCGAGCGACGCAGCGCCAGCCACAGCGGCGTCACGATATGGTTGCTTACCATCGTCGCCAGCGCGATGGCCGCCACGATCACCATCGACGTGGCCGAGGAAAACCCGCCCAAGAACGCCAGCAGCGCCAGCTTGTCCTGCCCTTGCGACAGCGGCAGCGTCAGCACGAACAGATCAGGGTTTGACCCTGCAGGCATACGTTCAAGACCCATCACCGCGATTGGCAACACGAACAGGCTCATCAGCATCAAATAGCCGGGGAACGCCCAGCTCGCAGTGGCCAGATGGCGCTCATCGACATTCTCGACGACGAGCACCTGAAACATCCGCGGCAAGGTCAGCACCGCCGCCGCAGAGACAAAGGTCAGCCCGGCAAACCGGCCCGGTTGCAACTGCCACTCTGATATCGGCGAGGCGTCGATGCGTGCGAGCATATCCATCGGCCCACCGCCCAAGCCCCAAACGACGAACACCCCGACCGCGACCAGCGCGACCAGCTTGACCACCGCCTCAAGGGCAATCGCAGTGACCACGCCGTGATGGCGCTCATTCGCATCGAGATTGCGAGTGCCAAAGAGGATGGTAAACAGCGCCAGCCCGCCCGCGATCCACAAAGCCGTGGCGCCCTGATCGGGCAGCGCCCAACCTTCGGGCGCGCCTGAGGCGAAGACCCCGAAACTTAGCGTAACCGATTGCAATTGCAGCGCGATATAGGGCGTGGCGGCGGCCACCGACATCACCGTCACGATCACACCCAGCGTGTTGGATTTGCCATAACGGCTAGAGATCAGATCGGCGATTGAGGTCACCCGATGCGTGCGCCCGATCCGCACCAGCTTGCGCAGCACCCACCACCAGCCGATGAAAACCAGCGTCGGCCCCAGATAAATCGTGACGAATTCCAGCCCCGAGCGCGCCGCATAGCCCACCGCGCCGTAAAACGTCCAGGCCGTGCAATAGATCGACAGCGAGAGCGTATAAATCCACGGGCTTCGCAAGAATCGCAGGCGGTTGCGCCGCGCCCGTCGCTCGGCGAGAAACGCCACCCCGAACAGCACGATCACATAGCCTACACAGACCGCAACAAGGCTATTGAACCCCATGCTAGTCAGGCTCCTGTGCCGAAGGGCCACCCTCTTCGGGCATCTCCTCGGCATCCAGAACCGGGCTCAGCCCGCGCGCAATCAAAAAGGCGGCAAAGATCAGCGCGATCCAGACCGCAAACAGATACAGCCCACCGCGTCCGGTATCGGGGGTTAGCGTCTCGGCCGGGTGCCACAGGCCGGGCAGCGCGAACATCACCACGCCCAGCACCGGCAGCAATCTTGCCGCATCCATCAGACGACGCCGCCGATAGGACCGCCGGGCAAGGAATAACGGCTGACCCGGTTGCGGCATTACGCAGGCTCCCGATGCGCGCCAGCCCCGCCGCCCGTGATCGCCTCAAGATGGGCGAGCACATCGGAATTGGCAAAGGGTTTGGCCAGAAAAGCGGTTGCACCCGCGCGCTCGGCCGCATCGCGATCACGTCCCTGCCCGCGTGCGCTCAGCATCAAGACAGGCAGAGCGACAAGTGCCGGATCGGTGCGCATCGCGGCCAGAATTTCCAAACCCGAGCGCCCCGGCAGCATCAGATCAAGGATCACCGCATCGGGCGCTTGGGCGACGATCTGCGCCATCGCTTGCGCACCATCCGCAAGCACCGACACACCCCATCCCGCGCGAGACAGGATAAAGCGGATCGCCTCGGCGATATGGGGTTCATCCTCGATCAGCAGAACCTGGCGTTGCGGCATTGTCCCTCTCCCGGTCCGACTATCGCCACCGCGCCCAGCCCTGTCAAACGATTGCGCGCACGCGCGCGATGCACGGCCCGTTTACCACGCGTGCTCAGGCAGGAACGCGGCGCATAATCGCCCCATACCTGCCTTTTTCACGCCCCAATTCGCGGCCAAAACCGACGCAACGATCCCAGATTAGGGTCAGGCATTTTGTTGGAGGACACTGCCATGTTCGGATTTGACACCATCGCCGTCACCATCATTACGATCGCCGTGCTGCGCGAAGTCCTCATCCGCCTGCTCCCCAGCCGAGACGTTTCAGCAAGCCACTGAACCCGCAATTGCGCGCGCAGGCAGACCCGCTCAGCCGCGCGCCAGTATCGCAAGATCGGCCACATTCGTGCCCGTCGCCCCGGTCATCAACAACGCCCCGCCCGCCCGCAAGGCCCGGTAGGAATCGTTATTGGCCAATAGGGATTGAGGATCTTCGCCACCCGCCCGGATCGACTCGCATGTTTGCGGGTCCACCAGCCCTCCTGCGGCATCCGTCGGCCCATCGCGACCATCCGTCCCCCCGGACAAAAAGCACCACGGCCCTGACACGCCCGCTTGCTCGGCCAGTAGCGCCACGCGCAACGCCAATTCCTGATTGCGCCCGCCCAAGCCGTCGCCCCGCAAGGTGACCGTGCTTTCGCCCCCGAAGGCCAGCGCGGTGCCCGGCGCCAGATCTGCCAGAAGCGCCACGATACGCGGCGCCAGATCGCCAACATCGCCACTCAGCGCAAAAGGGGCCGCCTGCGCGCCCGCTGCTAGCATCGCCGCAACCGATATCCCATTCGCCCCAATCAACCGGTTGCGCGCCTGCGGTCGATCACGCGTTGGCTCTGGCTGACCTAAATGGGTGCGCACCGATGCGGGCAACTGATCCCATATCCCAAGATCACGACACAGATCAGCGGCCTGCGCGCGCGTGCCAATTGGCGCAACCGTCGGCCCCGAGGCGATCACCGCCAGATCATCGCCGGGCACATCCGACAGGATCAACCCTGTCACCGGCGCGGCACTGGCTGCCAGCCAGCCGCCCCCCTTGAGCCGCGACAGCTGCTGACGGATCAGGTTCATCTGCGCGATATCCGCCCCGCAGCCCAGCAAAAGGCGGCTCACCTCGGCCTTGTCAGACAGGCTCAACCCGTCCGACGGCGCCACTGCCAACGCCGAGCCACCGCCTGATATCAACGCCAGCACGCGGTCTTGCGGACCAAGACGGGCGAGCGCCTCAAGGATCGCGCGCCCCGCGGCTTGGCTGCCCGGTCCGGGTACCGGATGATCGCCCGCAATCAGTCTTGCGCCCGCAGGAGATTGCGCCCCTTGCGCATTCTCAGGATTGGTCACGATCAAGGCCGCCGTATCGCTGGGCAATGCGGCCAAAGCCGCAGTTGCCATCGCCAAACCCGCCTTGCCCAAGGCCACTACCTGCCATTTCCCACCCGGTCCCGGCGGGTCCGCGCGCGCCCAATCCATCGACTCAGACACCGCGCGCGCCGGATCGGCCGCCGCCACACCCGCCTCAAACATCGCGCGCACGCGCGCCTTCATCTCGTCGATCTTACCCTGCTCGCGCATATTGTCTCCCCTTCGTATTAGCTCAAATATCCTCGGGGGGCGGTGGGCTGCAAGCCCGACAAAGGGCACACGCCCCCAGCGCGCGGGCGAAATAGCGAAACGCCCGCGGCAAGCACGGGCGTTTCAAACGGTAAGCAGAAGGCCTTTGCCAAGCAAAGTAGCGAGGGCCAGACCCGGCCCACGCGAGACCTTTTAGCCACCTTGGCTTTCGATATAAGCCAACACTGCTTTCACATCGTCAGCTTTTTTCAGACCCGCGAAGGACATCTTGTTCTTCGGGATATAGCCTTTAGGATCAGCCAGATAGGCTTGCACAGTCTCTTCGTTCCAGACCAGACCGTCTTCGCCATGCTGCGTCATCGACTTCGAGTATTTGAAGCCATCCACAGTGCCCGCCTGACGCCCGATCAACCCGTTGAGAATCGGACCGACCTTGTTCTTGGCGCCCTCACCGACCTGGTGACAGGCCTTGCACTTTTTGAAGACCTTTTCACCTGCCGCGACCAGCGCGGGATCGGCATCAAGCGTTTCTTCAGTGGCCGCGGGAGCAGCGGCAGCGCTTTCTTCGGTAGCAGCGGGGGCATCTTGCGCCATCGCTTCGGCACTTGCCCCTTCGGTTGCAGCCGTCGCCGCAACCGTATCGGCAGGCGCATCCGCCGGCGTATCGGCAGCGGCGCTGTCATCCCCACCTTGATCGGGCGTGACGTTAAGAACGGTCGCCTTCATGGTGATATGCACGTCTTTCTTACAGTCCGACATGCACCCCGCTTTTGAAAACACCGGGTATTCCGTCTCGGGGCGATCATCGACAATGAACCCGTCCGCATTGGGCATTTTCACGTCGAGGAAGTTTTCTTTGGTCAAGACGAAATCGTCAGCAACGAGATCGTTGGAGTAAAGAATATAGGCCACGATTGCATAGGTCTCATCGACCGACAGCGTTTGCGCATCCCCGAACGGCATCGAGCGGTGGGCATAGTCCCACACCGTCGAAAGATAGGGGAAATACGAGCCGACCGTCTTGACCGGGTCCTTGCGTGCCAGCGTGTCTGCACCGCCAGCCAGCTTGGGCCAGTTGTCCACACCTTCGGCGAAATCACCGTGACAGGCCGCGCATTTGTCAGAGAAAAGCGACTCCCCATCTGCGACCGAGCCAGACCCTTCGGGCAAGTTCTTGCCATCGGGGAAGACCTCGACCGTCCAAGCTTTCATTTCGGCGGGCAGTGCGGCACGGCCCAGATTATACGTCTCTGCCATCGCTGGCGCAGCCAGCAAAGGTGCTGCGAGCAAGGCTGCCAGAGTGAGATTACGACGACACTTCGACATTCTCAGACTCCCCGTTTTCTTTGACCCACCAAGTCTGGATCCCGTTGTTGTGATAGACCGAGTTCTCACCGCGGATCGCGCGCAGCGCGTCTTTGGTGGGCTGAACGTAGCCCGTGGCATCGGTGGCGCGCGATTGCAGCAGCATTTCCGAGCCATCCCAGTCGATGTCGAGGTAAAAGCGCGACATCGCCTTGTCGACGCCCGGCTCTGCCAGACGCGCTTCTTGCCAGTTTGCGCCACCGTCGATCGACACGTCGACCTTGGTGATAGCGCCCCGGCCCGACCACGCGATACCGGTGATAACCAGCGGGCCTTTGCCATGTTTGATCGGCATTTGCGGGCTTGGCGAGGTGACCACGGATTTCGCATCCATGACCCAGGTCCATTTGCGCGAGATACCGTTGGCCAGCGTGTCGGTGTATTTCGAGGTTTCCTCACGCGCCTGCACAGGCTCGTCGGTCACTTCGATGCGGCGCAGCCACTTCACCCACATGTTGCCTTCCCAACCGGGAACGACCAGACGCACCGGGTAGCCATGCTCTTTGCGCAGGGCTTCGCCATTGGCCTTGATCGCGACAAGACAGTCGTCCATCGCCTTTTCCAGCGGGATCGAACGACCGTTCGAGGACGCATCCGCGCCTTCAACATACAGCCATTTGCCTTCGGTCTGAACGCCAGCTTCTTCCAGCAACGTGCGCAGCGGAATGCCCGAATACTGCATGTTGTGGATCATGCCTTGGGTGAATTGCGCACCGTTGAGCTGCGCGCCCGCCCATTCCATGCCCGAGTTCGCCGCACATTCCAGGAAGTAAGTGCGGTTGACGCGCGGGAAACGCTCGAGATCTTCGTAGGTGAAAACCAGCGGCTTATCGACAAGACCGTTGATCATCAGTCGGTAGTCTTCTTTCTTCAGCTCGATCGCGCCCGAGTGGTGACGCTCAAAGGCGCAACCCGTCGGGGTGATCGTGCCATCCAAAGCGTGGATCGGCGTGAAGTTGATCGACGAAATCACATCAGCCGTCAGCCAGCCGACATTGCGCCGGATAACATCGCTTTCGAATTCAATCGGCAGCCCGTAAGGCGTGGCGTCAACACCGTCGCCCCAACCCTGAGCCCAGGATTGCACTTCGGTGATCAACGGATCGGGTTGCTGCTCTGCGCGCGCGGCACCTGCCCCCGCGACCAATGCCCCTGCTGCAGCCCCTGCCCGCAGAAATCCGCGGCGGCTGTAGCCGGTGCCAGTGGCCGGAGTGGCGTGGCGTTCCTTCTCGTCCATGTAGTCTCCTCCAGTCTCTTGCCCCAATCGGGGTTACGTCATCGGGTGCGGTTGGGGCTTAGGCGCCCGTCACCACGACCGATTCATTGGGCTTCAGATCGACGGTGCCGATCTTGCGAATATGGTCTGCAATCACGTCCCAGATTTGCGGCCCTTCGGTGCCCTCGTTGACCGAGGCCCAGCCCGTCACGACATAGCTGCGCGAGGGATCGATATCCGCGCCATCCTTAAGCGAGGTCATGTTCGAGATGCGCTGACCGATCGGCTTGGAGACATCAATATGATAGCCCATGCCGCCGATGCGCACCATGTCGCCGCCCTGCTGATAATAAGGGTCGGTGTTGAACAGGTTGTCGGCCACATCTTCGAGGATCGTCTTGATCGTCTCGCCAGTCATCTCGGTGCGGTAGGTCTCGCCATAGGTCATCGAGGTAACACCAAGGATGTCTTCCATCGTGATCTTGTCACCGGGCAGCAAGGACGGCCCCCAGCGCACGCCCGGGCTCATCGCGATTTCTGCATCACGCTCGGACAACATCGCCTCACAGATCAGATCATCCCAAGTGCCGTTGAAGTTGCCGCGGCGATAGAGAAGGCTCGAGGTTTCGCCCACGACTTCCTCAAGCTCTTTCTTGAAGGGCTCGCGGGTTTTGGTGATCAGCGCAGCCATATCTTTGTCCGGCTCGATCACATCCGAGAAAATCGGGATCAGCTTGTGACGGAAGCCCATCATCTTGCCATCGCGCACGTCCAGATCGATGCGCGACACGAATTTCCCGTTCGACCCCGAAGCGATCATGATCGTCTCGCCGATCAGTACCGGCTCGGGGACGGCGTCATGAGTGTGACCGGTCAGGATCACGTCGATGCCCTTCACGCGGCCCGCCATTTTGCGGTCAACGTCAAAGCCGTTATGGCTGAGGCAGACGACCAGATCGACGCCCTTGGCACGCACCTCGTCGACCATCGCCTGCATCCGCTCTTCGCGAATACCAAACGAATAGTCGGGGAACATCCATTTCGGGTTGGCGATCGGCAGATAGGGGAAGGCCTGCCCGATCACCGCAATCTGGGTGCCGTTGCGTTCAAAGATTTTATAGGGCTCGTAAGCCGGTTCATCCCATTCCGCGTCAAAGATATTGGCGCCAAGGAACGGGAAGGGCAAGGTGTCGACGATCTCGTTCACGCGTTCTTCGCCATAGGTCCATTCCCAATGCGAGGTCATCGCATCGGTGCCAAGCTGGTTCATGATATCAACCATGTCCTGACCCTTGGTCTTGAGCGCAACCATCGAGCCATGCCAGGTGTCGCCGCCATCCAGCACGATCGCCTCGGGGCGCTCGGCGCGGATCGCGTTGACCACGGTGGCAACCCGGTCCATCCCGCCCATCTTGCCGTAGGATTTGGCAAGATCGACATAGTTGTCATAGGTCAGCGCGTAAGCCTCGGGGCTGTCGGGCTTGATCTTGAACATCTCAAGAAAGTCTTTGCCCGTGACATGAGGCGGCTTGCCGCGCGCATCGCCCACGCCGAGGTTGATCTCCGGCTCGCGGAAATAGATCGGCATCGCTTGCGCGTGAATGTCGGTGATATGGATCAACGTGACATTGCCCAGCGGTTCAAACTGCAAAAGCTGGTCTTGCGTCATCGTCTGTTGTGCCATCGCACGCGACCAGCGCGACAGGCCAGATGCACCAAGGATGGTCGAGGCAGCCAAGCTTGCCTGAAGAAATTCCCGCCGGGAAATCATGCTGTGTCTCTCCTTCATTTCCTCTTTCCGATGGACGGAAAAAGCATCGTCTCAAACCCAAAATTGACTAACAAATTCAAACAGATAGTGAAAATTGAATATGTTCTAAAGACGCACGCGGGACAAGGGATTCCCCTGCCCCGCGCGCCGTATTTTAGGGACGAACGCCAGCGCCTTCGATCTCAAGCCCGGTGCCGCGCGAGGCGACATATAGCTCAAGATTGTGGAACTCGGGCGAGCCCGGCTTGAAGGTTTCGCCACGGGTGTCGCGGATACAGCCCTTAAAGCGGTTGTGGATCGAAACCACGCCCGCCGTTTTGAGGCGATACACCGGGAAGCCCGACGTCTGACCTTGGCTCAGGTGGTCGGCACGGATGTAGTTGCCATAGTTTTCTTCATGGCATGACGCGCAGGACAGCTCGAGCTGGCCGTAGCGGGTGTAATACATCTCTTTGCCTTTTTCCCAGAACGGGGCGGCGTCGCCGTCGATCTTGACGTTGACCGGCATGCCGCGCGACTGGACCGAGACCGCAACCGTCATGTTGTGCATCGGACCGCTGTCCCAACCCCAGGCTTCTGCGCCCATACGGTTGGTGCGGCAGTCGTTGATGTAGTCTTCCATCGACCACAGCTCGCCCTTGGCATTCACTTTGGGCATGGTGGCGCGCACGCCCTTCATGCCCTCTTCGATCTTGCCATGGCAGGACGCGCAGGACTTGCCCTCGGAGCCGTCAACGACATTCCAGTTGTCCATGCCCTGTTCGCCAAAGACCATGACCGGATTGTCGAAGTCGTCTTGCTCCATTGCGCGGGTATCGTCCGTGCGGAACAGCCAGCCGGAATAGACTTCGTCAAGGTGACCCTTGAGGAAATCGGCGGCAGGCGCCTTGGTAACGACCGGCGAATCGCCGTTGATGTTGAGTTCGTCATCCGCCATCTCGGCGCGCAAAGGCGCCGTGCACAGCGCCAAAATGGCGGTGGCGGCAAGGATGGTGCGGCTGGTGCGCAGCGTCATATCTCTGATCCTCCCTGGGTGACCTCTGCGCCCGTCGATCTCCCCATCGGGCGCAGAGTTATCCTTGGTTCGGGGCATTCCCTTAGCCCCCGTGGCATCGCCTTATGGCTTAGCCGATCGCAATCTTCTTGCTGTCTTCGTAGATCGACCCGTCATCATCATACCAAGTGAATTTAAATTCACCGGCTTCGGGCACTTTGGCGTCGAATTCGATATAGGGGTTGGTCGAAACAGCCGGATCGAGCGTGACGTCGATCACGTTCTCACCGTTGAAATCACAGGTAAAACGGTTGATGATTTCCCGCGGGATCACCTTGCCGTCTTTGTCTTTGCGCTGACCCGATTCCATCGGATGCGAGATCAGGGTCTTGATGGTGATGACCTCACCGGCGGACGCTGATTTCGGCACTTTCACGCGGGGTTTGACGTTTTTCATATCATGTCTCTCCTGCTATCCGATCAGCCGCCGCAGCCGCCGATGGTGACTTTCACGGTCGATTTCGCCTGCACGAAGCTGCCATCGGCCATCTTTGCGACGGCAACCAGATCCTGCGTTTTCGACAGGCGGATGCGGATCGAAGCGGCTTGCGAACCAGCCAGCGGGCCGAATTTGAACACCGCGACACCCGGCGTCGGGTTGCCGGGGGCGTAAATAGCGATCTCGGTGGCACCGGGTGCGTCAACCGAAACCGGGACCGTGTTGCCGTTTTCGGCGATCTCGGGAGCGGTCAGCGTCAGGCCGCCCTCACCTGCGGTGGCACCGCCGGTGAACTTCGCGATCGCATCGGCCGTAGCATCGGCCAGCGCGGGCAGCGGCAGCACCGAGGCGGCAAAACCACCCATCGCCAGCGCCAGCGCGTCACGTCTGGTCATCGTCATCTTGTCTCTCTCCTCTCGGGTTACTCAGAAAAGGTCACTCTTCCTTAAGTGTCATAAGGAAAGCGACCACATCCTCTACTTGCTGACCGTTCAGGATCGGCGGCAAATCGGCAGGCGCAGCCTTGCCGGTATAGCCATCGCCGGGACGAATGAACGGTCCGGTTTTATACATTCCGGGCATCACGGAGCCCTCGAACGTGTGCTTGGCATCAACGACGATTCCGCGCAGTTGTGCCTCGGTCCAACGATCCCCGGCACCATTCAACTCGGGGCCGATATTACCCTGGAACGACGCATTCAGCGCAGAGACAACGTGGCAAGACACGCAGTTGCCCTGTGACTTCGTCGATGCAACTTCAGCACCTTTCGTCGGATCGCCCGGCTGCCCGGTCAGCGACGTCGTCACCTCCCCGGTGTCGGTGAACTTTACATCCATCGGCGCGGTCTCGGCGAACGCGGCGGTAGCTGCGAACGTGGCGGCCACTGCGGCCAACGCAACGTGGCGTTTCATAGAAGTCCTCCCAAATTCTCTCCCTGAGACACATTTAAGCGAGCGCGTCAGTATGGCGCAATGATAAATTCAAAATTTCGCATATTTTCCGATATGTTTCGCCAAACACATCAAGAAAAATCCTTTAAAAACAATGCATGCTGCAGGTGCAGAAAAGCCCCGCACAAGATTTCCCATGCGGGGCTTTTCTGAAAAACTGATCATTTCGGGGCAATTATTGTGCCATCTGCTCGGCCACATATTTCTGGAAGTTCTGCCCGCTCTCATATCCGTGATTCTTCACCCAGGTCAAAAGCGCCTTCGTCGTGCCCTTGCCAAAAGCCCCCGGCATTTGCGCCACGGCAGCCTTGTTGGCCGCCACGCCATCGACGTTTTCGGGGAAGAACATCATGGTGGGCGTGAACATTACCCCCCACTTCATGGCCATGTCTTTTTCGGGCAGAGATTCGCCGTCGAAATCGGTCACCTCGACGTCGCCAAACAGGTTCATCTGCACGACATAATAGTTGTCGGTGATGAGTTTCGCGATCTCGGGATCGGAGAACACCTCTTCATGCATCTTCTTGCAATAGATGCAGCCACGCTGCTCCCAGATCACCAGAAACCGCTTGCCCGCATCATTGGCCGAGGCCAGATCGTCAGACATGTCCTTGAAGGTATCCTGGAACCACGGTTCTTTGTGCAGCCCATCATCGCCCAGTTCCGCCGCCGCCACTGGCAGTGCCAAGATCAGGCACGCCACGATCGCGCCAAAGGTAGAAGTCAAAAAACGCATCATCTCTCTCCCATTGCTCAGCCCAAGCTTCCGCTGGGCATCACCTCGATCAAGAATTGACCGATCCAGCGCAGCCCGCCGGTCACAATCAAGATCGCAAACACAATCAGCATGACACCCATCGCCTTTTCCACATAGGCTAGTTTGGACTGGTGGCGGCGCATCAGCGCGAGGAACGGCTTGGTGAAGAAGGCCGCGATCACGAAGGGGAAGGTCATCCCGACCCCATAGACGAACAGCAACAGCCCGCCCTGCGTGATATCGCCCATCCCCGATGCGACCATCAAAATCGCCGCCAAGGCCGGGCCAACGCAGGGCGTCCAGCCAAAGCCAAAAGCGAGCCCCATCACATAGGCCCCAAAGAACGTGGACGGGTCGGTTTTGGATTCCATGCGCGCCTCACGATAGAGGAACGGAATGCGGATCACGCCGAGGAAATGCAGCCCGAAGACCAGCAGAATGACTGCCGCGACGTAGGAAAGCGGCCCCATCCATTCGCGAAATGCCGAGCCAAGCGCCGTCGCGCCCATCCCCATCAACACAAAAATCGTCGTCACACCCAGCGCGAATGCCACCGCCGAAGCGATCATGCGCATCTGTGCACCGCGCGCAATCGCACCGTCGCTGCGCAGCTCGCTCATCGACAAGCCCGCCATATAAGACAGATAAAACGGGACCATAGGCAAAATGCAGGGTGTCAGGAAAGACAGCAACCCGGCGAAAAATGCGCCCCCGAAACTTGGGTCAATCGGCACGAAACCCTCCCATGATGAGGACTACGGCCTCCCAACCGTTTCTTGACGCCCCCGTGAAACATATTACGATCTTTATATGTAATGGGAGTATCGTCAATGTTCCGTGAGTTCGCTTGCGCAGTTTTTCTCGCTGCCGTGATGGCGGCAGGGCCAACTCTTGGATTGGCCGATACCGCCCCGGCCCTGGACCCGGCCGCACCTACGCCCGCGAGCGCGCCCACCAGCGACCCTACCCCTGCGGCACAATCGCGCTTTCGTTTGCTGATGATCGAACAGACGGGCTGCGTCTATTGCCGGATGTGGAACAACGATCTTGGCCCGATCTATCCCAAGACCCCCGAGGGGCAGATCGCCCCACTCGAGCGCGCAGATCTGCACAAGCCAATGCCTGAGGGCGTCACCCTCACCGGCGGCAAGGCGATCTATACGCCGACCTTTGTTTTGCTGGATAACGGCACCGAAATTGCGCGGATCGAGGGTTATGCAAGCGAAGATTTCTTCTGGGGATTGCTAGGCCAAGCGCTGCAAAAAGCGGGCGCAGATCTGCCCGACCCGGCGCAATAAGTGCACGGCATCTGGCGAAAAATGACGACGCAGGCTTTGTTCCGGCGAATCGCCGTGTTAAAGCGTGTTAAAGATAACCAGTGTGGTTGCGCCATTTTAGGCAACCGGCAAAAAGGAAATGGCGGTGCGACAAATGGCACCAGATGGGCGCGATTCCGACCTTACCTCTCCCGTCCCAGGTCAGGATGGGAGGTGCGCGCGTTTGGACGCCGATGAGTTGATGCTGCGCGCCCAGGATGCTGCGAATTTGATGAAGGCCCTTGCCCATGAGGGGCGGCTGATGATTCTGTGCCATCTGAGTTCGGGCGAAAAATCCGTTACCGAGTTGGAAAACCTTCTTGAATCGCGCCAAGCCGCTGTCAGTCAGCAACTGGCACGGTTGCGCCTCGAAGGGCTGGTCAGTTCCCGCCGCGAGGGCAAAGCAATCTATTACACGCTGTCCGATCCGCGCGCGCGGCGCCTGATCGAGGTGGTCTATGAAATGTTTTGCAACACCGACTAAGGGTTGGCCTTGCAATAATCTCTATCAGGAAACCGGGTCTAACCTGCCCGGAAGGGAGGCGCGAAATGGAACACCTGCCAGTGGGCGTGCTGGCCGCTTTGGTCGGATTGATCGGCGGCGTGGTGTTGGGTTTGGCGGCCCGTCTGGGTGATTTCTGCACGCTGGGCGCGCTGGAAAGCGCGGCTTACGGCGAAGATCAGCGCCGATTGCGCCTTTGGGGCGTGGTGCTGGCGGTGGGGATTGCGGGCTCTTTCCTGGCCGAGGCCTTGGGCTGGGCCGATATCACCCACAGCTTTTATCACACCATCCAATGGTCGCCGCTGTCCTCGATCGTGGGTGGACTGCTGTTTGGCTATGGCATGGCGCTGGCGGGCAATTGTGGCTTTGGCGCGTTGGTGCGCTTTGGCGGCGGTGATCTGCGCGCGCTGGTTGTGGTCGTGGTGATGGGCATTTTCGCCTTTGTCACGCTGTCCGGCCCGCTGGCCCATCTGCGCCTGCTGATCTTCGCCCAAGAGCCTGCGACCTCGCCCCAAGGCATCGCACATTGGCTTTCGGCCCGCAGCGGCCTGTCCCCCTTGGTCTTTGCCCTGCCCATTGCCGCAGGCTTTCTGGCTTGGGGCCTCGCCTACAAACCCTTGCGCACCGATAAACGCCGCATCGCTTGGGGCGTCGCCGCTGGATTGGCGGTGGTCTGGTGCCTGATTGGCACCTCGTGGCTTTTTGCCGAAAGCATGGGCGAAACCGGGGTCGAGGCCCCGTCCTTTACCGCCCCCTTGGGGCGCACGATCCTCTATTTCATGACATCAACCGCAGGCGGGATTACCTTTTCGGTCGGGCTGGTCGGAGGGGTGCTGGCTGGCGCCCTCATGGGCTCGCTGATCCGCGGACTGTTTCGCTGGGAGGCCTGCGAAGACCCGCGTGAACTGGGCCGTCAGGTTGGCGGAGCGGCCCTGATGGGTATCGGTGGCACCATCGCTTTGGGATGCTCGATCGGGCAAGGCGTCAGCGCGATGTCGGTCCTGGCTTTTTCGGCCCCTGTGACGCTGGCCGCCATCGTGATCGGCGG
>NZ_CAJYBT010000045.1 GCF_913064665.1 uncultured Thioclava sp. | reverse complement strand
GGCACGCATAGCGATTACGACATGATCCTCGCCGCGACCGGCTACAAGCTGCACTACCCGTTCATCAGCCCCGAATTGCTGAACTGGCAGGGCGATGCGCCCCATCTTTATCTCAACGCGATGCATCCCAAGCGCGACGATCTGTTTGTGCTGGGCATGCTCGAGGCAAGTGGACTGGGCTGGCAGGGCCGTCATGAGCAGGCCGAAATGGTCGCGCGCTACATTCGCGGCCTGCGTGAAGGTGCAGAGGCCGCGAAGAAACTGCACGCCGAAAAAGCGAGCGGGTTTGAGCGTGCCACCGGCGGCATGGGCTATCTCAAGCTCGCCCGCATGGCCTATTACGTCGATAAAGCCACCTACCGGCGCGCCGTCACCGGCTGGATCAAGGCGCTTGGCAAAGGGGTCGCGTCATGACCGGGCTCGACGCCGTTCATCTGAATTTCAGCCCCGGAGCGTTGCATCTGCTCAACGCAATCCTTGGCATCGTGATGTTCTCCGTCGCGATTGATCTGGCACCGCGCGATTTTCGCGCATTGCTGCGTCGACCCAAATCGCTGATCGTGGGCTTTGCCTCGCAGTTCTTTGTGCTGCCTGCGCTGACATTTGCGCTGGTCAGCGTGCTGCACCCGCGCCCCTCGATCGCGTTGGGGCTGATCCTTGTGGCGGCCTGTCCGGGGGGGAATGTGTCGAATTTCTTCACCCATCGCGCAGGCGGCAATACCGCGCTTTCGGTGTCGCTGACGGCGTTTTCGACGGCGGCGGCGATTGTGCTGACGCCGTTCAATATCGCCTTCTGGGGCAGCCTGTATGGCCCCACCCGAGAGCTGCTGCACCAGACCACGATTGACCCTGTCCAAGTGGCGATTACCGTCGTCGTGATGTTGCTTATACCGCTGCTGGCGGGGATCGCACTCAACCAAGCGCGCCCTGACATCACGGCACGACTGCGCGGGCCGTTGAAATGGGTCTCGATGGGAATATTCGTGGCATTCGTTTTGATGTCTCTGGCCGCAAATTGGGGCTATTTCCTGCAATTCGTCGGGCTGATCGCGGGTATGGTGGTGCTCCATAACGCGCTGGCCTTTGCGGGGGGCTATGGCACGGCAACGCTTGCGGGGCTGTCGCCCTATGACCGCCGCTCGGTCACGATTGAGACGGGGATTCAGAATTCCGGCCTTGGTCTGGTGCTGATCTTTGCGTTTTTCGGAGGGCTTGGCGGCATGGCCATCGTCGCCGCCTTCTGGGGGATCTGGCACATCATCGCAGGCTTCACCCTGTCCACTCTGATGGCCCGCACGGAGGCTGCACGATGACGAAAATCCTGATAACTGGTGCGGGTGGTATGATCGGCCGCGCACTGATGGCGCAACTGGCAAACGGCGTGCATGAGGTGATCGCCACGGACCTCAAAGCGCCCAAAAACTTACCCGAAGGCGTACGTTTCACCCCGCTTGATGTGACCACCGATGCGCCTGCGCGCGTGATCGCCGCCGAGCGCCCCGAGGTGGTCGTCCATCTCGCCTCAATCGTGACGCCCGGTCCGGGCATGGGGCGCGATCTGGCCTATGCGGTCGATGTAGAGGGGTCGCGCAAGGTGCTTGAGGCCGCCCTGGCCAATGGCGTGCGCCGGCTTGTCGTAACCTCGTCAGGGGCGGCCTATGGCTATCACGCCGACAATCCCGTGCCGCTGCGCGAAAGCGATGCACTACGGGGCAATCCCGAATTCGCCTATGCCGATCACAAGCGCCAAGTCGAGGAAATGCTGGCGCAGGCCCGCGCCGAGCATCCCGCGCTGGAACAGGTCGTTCTGCGGGTTGGCACGGTGCTGGGTGCGGGCACCGACAACCAGATCACCGCGCTGTTTCGAAAGCCGCGCCTATTGGCGATCCGGGGCGCGGATAGCCCGTTCGTCTTTATCTGGACCCATGATCTGGCCCGCATTTTGCAACGCGCGGCCACCGATGGCCCAGCGGGAATTTATAACGTGGCGGGCGATGGCGCGCTGGGGGTGCGTGACCTCGCGCGGCGCTTGGGGAAACCCGTGCGCGCCCTGCCCGCAGGCCTGATCAAGGCCGCCTTGGCGCTGGCCCATCCGCTGCGGCTCAGCCGTTATGGCCCTGAACAGCTTCGGTTTTTGCAATATCGCCCGGTGCTGGCCAATGACGCGCTCAAACGCGAGTTCGGTTATACGCCCGAGCTCAGCAGCGCCGAGGTATTCGATCTGTGGTGCCGCGAGGCGGGGTTATGAGCGCGCCTGTCGCCGTAATCTCGGGCGGCGCTGGCGGCTTGGGGCGCGCGCTGTCGGCAGGCTTGCGCGATGACGGCTGGCAGGTGGTTATTCTGGATCGCGACATCGCGGCGCTACCAGCCGCGCCAAACCAACAGGCGATTGCCTGCGATCTAAGTGACCCCGCCCAACTTGAACGCGCCTGCGCGCAGGTGATCGCGCACTATCCGCGCATCAATCTGGTGATCTACAATGCCGGGGTGACCCAGATCGGCGCGTTTGAGGCGCTGAACGAAGCCACGCATCGCAAAGTGTTCGAGATCAACTATTTCGCCGCCGCTGCGATGGCACGCGCATTTCTGATTCCGTTGCGGGAAAGCCGGGGCACGCATTTGGCGATCTCGTCGGTGGCCGGGTTTTCGCCGCTCTATCATCGCACCGCCTATGCGGCCTCAAAACACGCGCTAGAGGGGTTTTTCGCCTCGCTGCGCTCAGAAGAAGCGTGCCATGGCGTGCGCATTCAAATCGCCGCGCCGTCATTCATCGCCACCAATATTGGGCACGCCGAGCGACAAGAGGACGGGATTTCACGCCCCGGAGCCGCAGCGGACGGGGTGGATTACATGACACCCGAGGCGGCAGCAAAGGTGATCTTGCGCGGGCTGAAACGCGGCTCTGCCATGATCCCGGTGGGGCGCATCGCGTGGCTGTCATGGTGGATCCAAAGCCTGTCGCCGCGCCTATTTCAGCGCCTGATGGAACGGCGCATCACCACCGACCGCCGTCCCTAAAACACCGCTTCGACGTGGCCAAACCTGATGCGCGTTCTGACGCACGGGCTGCGATTGCCTGCACCAAACGCGCCCTCCCGCATCACTCAGCGCGAAGGGGCCGTGTTCAGGCGGATGCTCCTTCACATCGACGTGTCCTCAGATTGCACGGGAACCAACGCCGCTTGCGAGGGGTTCTCTAAGCAACGTCACACGAAAAGGAGTTATCCCATGTTTAGCATGATTGGCGGCCTCGTAGTCCTCATCCTCGATATTTGGGCCATCGTGTCCATCATCGGATCAGGAGCCTCAACCGGGGCCAAAGTCTTGTGGATTCTGTTGATCCTCATCCTGCCGATCGTTGGCTTCATCATCTGGCTGATTGCAGGCCCCAAAGGCGGACGCGCGATCGCCTGAACCGGTAACAAAACGCCAGTCGGGAGGAGCACCGCCATGCTGAAACGCAACATCATCCCGATTGGCGCCTTGGGGCTGAGCCTTGTGAGCATCGCGCTTGCTTGGCTCAGCCCTTGGTATTTGGCGATCCTGATTATGACCCTGCCGGTTCTGGGGCTGGGTCTGTATGACTACCTTCAGACTGGCTGGACAATCACACGCAACTACCCGGTCGCGGCGCGGCTGCGCTGGCTGTTTTATGACCTGCGCCCCTTTCTGCGCGCCTATATCGTCGAGGGCGATCTTGAGGGAAAACCCTATTCCTACGAGGCGCGCAATCTGGTGCATGCCCGCGCGCGCGGCGAAACCGACACCCATCCGTTTGGCACCGAACTTGACGTTGAAAGCGAGGCATATACCTGGGTCAACCATTCCATCGCGCCCGAGCCCGACCCCGATGAATCTCCCCGCGTCAACGTTGGCAACATGCAATGCACCAAGCCCTATTCGGCCTCGGTGCTCAATATCTCGGCGATGAGCTTTGGCGCGCTGTCAGCCAATGCGATTGAGGCGCTCAATATCGGGGCGAAACGCGGCGGGTTTTATCACGACACCGGCGAAGGCGGATATTCCACCTATCACGCCAAACATGGCGGGGACATCGTGTGGGAGTTGGGCTCGGGCTATTTTGGGGCGCGCGATAATGACGGGCGTTTTGACCCTGCCCTATTCGCCGATCAGGCGCAGCGCGATCAGGTCAAGATGACCGAAATTAAGCTAAGCCAAGGGGCAAAACCGGGCCATGGTGGCCTGCTGCCCGCCGCCAAGGTCACACAAGAGATTGCCGAGACCCGCAAAGTCCCCGCCCATCAGGATTGTCTAAGCCCGCGCGGCCATTCCGCCTTTTCCACGCCCTGCGAGATGATGGAATTCGCCGCCAAGATGCGCGATCTGTCGGGGGGAAAACCGGTGGGTCTCAAGCTGTGTATCGGCCAACCCCATGAGGCGTTTGCGCTCGTCAAGGCAATGCAGAAAACGGGCATTTTCCCCGATTTCATCGTGGTGGATGGGGCTGAGGGTGGCACGGGCGCGGCCCCGCTTGAGCTGTCCGATCACGTCGGGATGCCGCTGATTGATGGCTTGGTGCTGATGCGCAACGCCCTTGTCGGGGCGGGCGTGAAGGACAAGGTGCGCCTTGCCGCCTCGGGCAAGGTCTATTCCGGCTTTGGGTTGGCGCATCACATGGCAATCGGGGCGGATTGGTGCAACGCGGCGCGCGCCTTCATGTTCTCGATTGGCTGCATTCAGGCGCAGCGCTGTCATCTGGGCACCTGCCCCACCGGCATCACCACCCAAGACAAGGCGCGCCAACGTGGTTTGCTGCCCGAGGTGCAAGGGGAACGCGCCGCCCGGTTTCATCGCAAGACCCTCGCGGCGCTGGCCGATATCGTCGCCTCGGCCGGACTCAAACATCCAACCGATCTGCAACCCCATCACATCGTGCATCGCATCGGCGTCACGCAGGGGCGCACGATCGACAAGATTTACCCCTTCTTGCCCGTTGGCATTCTCAACGACGATCCCGACAGCACCGATTACGCCGATTGGTGGCATGCGGCCGATCCTGACAGTTTCCATGCCAAAACCGATCTGGTGCGTGACCGGACCAGTTTGAAACACCACTCCGATTTGAAAGAGGCTTGATATGAGCAAAACCGTTTCCGAGGTCGTCGCCGATACATTGCTCGAGGCGGGTGCGCTGCGCGTTTATGGAATCGTGGGCGACACGATCAATCATTTCACTGATGCCGTGCGCAAAAGCACGCTGACTTGGGTGCATGTGCGCCATGAAGAGGTCGGGGCGCTGGCCGCGGGTGGCGAAAGCTACATGACGGGCGAATTAACGGTCTGCGCGGGCACCTCTGGTCCCGGAAGTCTGCATTTTGTGAACGGCATTTTCGAGAGCCACCGCAACGGGGCACCTGTCGTCCTGATCGCGTCGAATATTGATCGCGCAGAAGAGGGTCTGGGCTTTCCCCAAGAGGTCGATCAAAAGAAGATATACGAACAGGCTTCGGTCTTTTGCGAACGCATTCATCATCCCGATCAGGCACGCCGCATCGTGGCGCAAGCGGCACAAGCCGCCTTGGCCAAGCGCGGCGTGGCCGTGGTGGTCGTCAATGGCGATATGTTCCACGAAAAGACCGATGATGCGCTGCATTGGTCGGTGCATCGCCCGCAACCGGTTTTGCGCCCATCCGATGGTGAGCTGGACAGCTTGGCCGCGATGATTGCGCAGGCCAAACGCGTGACGATCTATGCCGGGATCGGCGCGCGCGGCTCGCAAGATCAGATCCGTGCGCTGGCCGAGCATCTGGGCGCGCCGGTCGTGCACACCACGCGCTCTAAGGAATTCATCGAACCCGACCAGCCCAACAATGTCGGCATGACCGGGATCTTGGGCAATCGCGCAGGAATGGAGGCGATGGGAGATTGCGATCTGCTGCTCTGTCTGGGCAGCGATTTCGCCTATACCCAGTTCTATCCGGGCAAAGCCAAGATCGTGCAAGTGGATAGCGATGCCACCCATCTGGGGCGGCGTGCGCCGATTGATCTGGGGCTAGTGGGCGATGTGGGCGACACGATCAAGGCTTTGATCCCACGGCTTGAGCGGCGCGAACCGGGCAAGCATCTGACCCGCGCGCTCATGCAATATGCCCAAGACCTTCAGGGCTATCTCGACAGTGCGAACGAACCTGACCCCAGCCTGATCCACCCCCAAGCGCTCAGCGAAATGCTGGATCGGCTGGCGGCCAAGGATGCGGTGTTTACCGCCGATGGCGGCTCGCCCATGGTTTGGCTGCTGCGCCACCTCAGTGCCAATGGTCAGCGACGCTTCCTCACCAGCCTGCTGCATGGCACGATGGCCAACGCCTATCCCCAAGCGATGGGCATTCAGCTGGCCTATCCCGAGCGTCAGGTGATCGCGCTGTGTGGCGATGGCGGCATAAGCATGTTGATGGGTGATCTGCTGACGCTGGTGCAAGAGAATATCCCCGTCAAACTGCTGGTCTTCAACAACGGCTCTCTGGGTTTTGTCGAGATGGAGCAACGGGTCGAAGGGATGCTGGATGCCTTTACCACGCTGCAAAACCCCGATTTCGGAGTGATGGCGCGCGCGATTGGCATGGCGGGGGCGACGGTGAAGTCGATGGATGATCTGGAAAGTGCAATGATCGCTTGGCTGGCCGAACCGGGCCCTGCGCTGCTGGATGTCAAGGTCAACCGGATGGAGCTGGTGATGCCCCCCAAGATCGAGATGTCACAAGTCACCTCGACCGCGCTGTTTGGGGTGAAAGCGGTGTTGAACGGGCGCATGAATGAGGTGGTGCAACTTGTGCGCAACAATTTCCTGCGCTGAAACGGTCTTGGAGCGGGGATCGGCCAGCATTCGACTTTTCGCCCCCTAAAAAGACACCCCCTAAAGGAAACATTGGACATCCTGTCAAACGCATCCACATGGTGTGGAAAATCGAAAGGATCGAAAATGGCACTGACAGCAATTATCGAAGCGCATGGCGGCCCCGAACAGTTCAAATTGGTGGATCGTGATGTCGGTGCCCCCGCAAAAGGCGAGGTTCGCATTGCCCATAAGGCGATCGGTCTGAATTTCATCGACGTCTATCAGCGCAGCGGGCTCTACCCGATGCAATTACCCCATGCGATGGGCATGGAAGCCGCAGGCGTGATCGAGGCTGTCGGCGAAGGGGTGACCCATCTCAAAGTCGGGGATCGTGCGGCTTATGCCTCCAATCCGCCGGGCGCTTATGCCGAGGCGCGTGTCATGCCTGCCGCCCAAGTCTGCCCGCTGCCCGATGGCATCTCGTTTGAGGAAGGGGCGGCGATGATGCTCAAGGGGATGACGGTGGAATATCTATTCCATCGCACCACGCCCCTGAAATCGGGCGATACGGTGTTGTTTCACGCAGCCGCCGGGGGCGTCGGCCTGTTGGCGTGCCAATGGGCGCGTTCGGAAGGGATCACGTTGATCGCAACGGCTGGAACGGACGAGAAATGCCAGCTCGCGCTTGATCACGGCGCGACCCACTGCCTGAATTACCGCACGCAAGACTGGGCCAAACAGGTGCGCGAGCTGACGGGTGGCACAGGTGTCGACGTGGTGATGGACGCTGTGGGCAAAGATACTTTTGAGGGCTCGCTGAATTCGCTCAAACCATTGGGCATGATGATATCGTTCGGAAACGCGTCGGGGCCAGTGCCCCCGTTCGACATTGGTATTCTGGGCAAGAAGGGCTCGCTCAAACTTACGCGCCCTACCCTGTTCACCCATATTGGGGATCACGCTACCTGTCAGGCCATGGCTGCACATCTCGCGCAAAAAGTGCTGTCAGGAGATGTGAAGATCAACATCGGCCAGCGGTTTTCCCTGCGCGATGTCGCCAAAGCCCACATCGCGCTGGAAGCGCGCAAGACCACCGGCTGCACCATCCTGGAAGTCTAGAGCCGCATTTTGAACCAGTGCGGTTTGCGCGCGAGCCAATGACCAACACCGGGCGCAAAACCATGGCGCCCGGTGTTGGTCATAATGCGCAAGATGGGTCCTGCGCCCAAAAAGCGTGTCGAGCACAAGGTCCCTTCGCAGCGGTGCTTACAGACTTCAAAGGACGGTGCGTGTGAGATTTTTGATTGCCATCCTTGACTGCCCTTCGCCATTCAAAGTGCTTACGGTCATGTGAAAGCTGCTGCGGCTCCCGTCGGGTGCCAGGACCGTGAGGTCGTCGGTATTCGACGCGGTCTCCATCTGGTGGCGAGCATATTTCACACCGTGCATTCTCGGCGGCAATATAGAGTCTATGAATGCCTCAATTTCTTCAGCACCTTTGATTACCCCGAACGCAGAGGCTGTCGACCAAATGCCGTCCGGATGAAACAGGCTCGCGGCTGCAGCACCGTCCCGCCTGTCCACGCAGTCAAGAAAGCGCATCAGAAGTGATCTCTGAGAGTGTCTGGCAGCGTAATGTGTGTGCAGCAATTCAAGGGCCGCGGGGGAGTTCGGCTTGCCGAGTTCAGAAGCATATAGTGCCTGAACATCCGCATTCTCGTAAGAGCTTCGGCGAGGCGCTTTCGCGTCGACACCGTAGATCGCCTTGGCGCGTTTTTGCAGAATATCCGGATCCATGGATTTCGGTTCGCCGCCTCCGCCGAGGCAACCGCCAACGCATGCCATGACTTCTATGGCGATGAATTCTTTGCGCCAATCCTCCTTGTCCAGCATGCGCTGAGCTGCGGCGATGCCGTTGCACACGGCCACGGTGCCGATGCCGGGAATGGTCGCAGACTTTACGCCATCGCGAACGCCGCGCAGCGACTCCCACTCCAGAGAAAGGGCGTCGTCCGCCCCTTTGAGATGCGAGACCGTGCGGACCATAGCTTCCATGACACCGCCGGATGCACCGAAGATTTGGGCAGCGCCCGTGCTCTCTCCGAGTGGGCTGTCGAACTGGCCATCTTCAGCGAGTGCGCCAAATGCGATCCCTCGGGATCGGATCATTCTGGCCAGTTCGCGTGTCGTGAGTACACGATCCACGTCGCCGGACATGCCAGGCCGCACGGCCTCATCCTTCTTGGCCGTGCAGGGCATGACGCTGACAACGTATGGCTCGGTTTTGCCATTGGCAAAGTCTGGCCCCAGAGACCGCGCGAAGCCGCTCCGCTTGGCAATTGCACCGTGCATTTGCTGGGGTGATTTTGTCGTGCTCAGATACGGTAGAAGATCGGGTCGATTGAGCTCGACCCAATTCACCCACCCCGGACAGCAGGATGTAAACAAAGGGAGCCTTGTCCCGGCCTCAATACGTGCCAGAAGTTCCGAGCCTTCCTCCATAATCGTGAGATCGGCGGCGAAATTGGTGTCGAAGACATAGTCGAAACCAAGCTGCCGCAGCGCATTAATCAATCGGCCCGTGCTCACGGTGCCGGGTTTCAGGCCGAACTCTTCGCTGATGGCGACGCGGGTTGCGGGAGCGACCTGAACGACGGAAACACGCCGCCCTGAATCCAGCGTGTGAAGCACGTCATGCCAGTGCGGGGCTTCGATCAAAGCTCCGACCGGACAGACAAGCGTGCATTGGCCGCAGGAAATGCAATTCGTGTCCCCCAAGGGCTGGTCAAAGACAGTGACGGGCCGACGGTCGAATCCCCGGTTGGCAAAACCGATAATATGTTGTTGTTGCACGGCCTCTCCGCAGACATCCGCACACAGGCCACACTCAATGCATTTCGAGAGATCCCGCCAGATACTGGGCGATGTATGGTCGGTCGAAAGACATTCCGAAGCGCCTGTTGGGCCAGCGGGGACCTTTGGCCAACGTTCCTCCCACTGGTTTTCGCTGACGAGACGCTGCAGCTGGCAGGCCCCGTTCACCTCACAGCGCATACAGTCATTTGGATGGCGCGCGAGCAGCCATTCAGCATTGGCTTGCCGGAATGACTGCAAGGCTTGGGTATCTGTTTCCACGACATCGCCATCCTTCGCCAAAACGTGACAAGCTGGCTGGGGGTTTTGGGTGCCCTCAATCTCCACGAGGCACATGCGGCATACCGCATGGGCTGGCAGGCCGGGATAATAGCAAAGTGTAGGGATATGGACGCCTGCCGCCTTCGCCGCATCAAGCAAGCTGGTGCCATGATCGACTTCGACTTGCCGTCCATTAACCGAAAGCATGATCATGTTGTGACACCTCCCTGTCACTCTAGCATAGCAGATGCCCTTAGCGATGGTGACCTGCCATGGGATTTATTCTCCACCGTTGATTGGGCTCAGGACCCATTGATTTCAGCTGCGAGTCGCGTTTCACCACCGAAAAACGGATCGGTGACATGTCTGACCTTTTCCGGGCGATGCGCAGATGGGTCGGCGCCAGATCGCGCGCTTCAAAGGCGGCATGAACCACTGCCCGGCAGGGCATCGCAAAGCGATGGCCCGTGAGAGAGCAAGCGGCGCGTGCTCTGCGATAGCCTGGGACCTCCGATCAGCCTGTTCGTAACCGCCGGTCGCCTCAACGTCAGATGCGCCGTCTGCATCTTGCCGCTGGCACCGGGCGTCTCTAAACCTGCGCCATGCTCATTCTCGACAACATCATCAGCGACCGCGGATCGAAATATGCGGTATCGGGCGGGCCATGCACCTCCGAAGAAGAGGCCAAAGCCTTTATCAAAGCATTGTGTCGAAAGAAGAAATTTGCCAAGGCAACACATAACACATGGGCCGTTCTTTGCGCCGACGCCCCGGTAAAGAACGATGATGGCGAGGCGGGTGCCGGCATGGTCATCCTGCGCATGCTGGAGCGAGAGGGGCTGCGTGACCATATCATCGTGGTCACACGCTGGTTTGGCGGCAAGCACTTGGGTGGCGACCGCTTTCGCCATGTGCAGGAGGCGGTGCGCATCTATCTCGACGAACTTCGCGCGGCCTGACGTGCGGTACGCCAATGCGTCCCCCGGAACGAAGGGCTGCTGTGGGCGAACAGTAGACGTTCGCAGCCACAGCGGACATTGCTATCGCTTCCTCAGTGCGAGGACGCGTCGCTTCAAACCCGCGCAAAACCGCATCGAATGCGAGCGGTCTGCGTCGGTGATCCCGGCATATCGAGCCTCGGACCACCGACTTCAGGGCTATCTCAGGTAGACTTGATCGCCGTTTCGCACAACGCTCACTCTGTCACCGACCCTGAATGTGTTTGACGCCTGAATGACGGTGATCGTACCACCGTTTCTGAGCCTCACCGTCCAAGCCGAAGACGTGTATGTGCCCCCTTGGCTGGCAATATTGCCGCCTACGATAGCACCCGTGATCGCGCCAGCCCCTGTCATCAGGTCCTTGCCAGTGCCGGACCCGAACTGATGCCCGATCACGGCGCCGACCAGCCCGCCAGCGACCGTACCGACGACCCGATCCCCGTCGCTTGACCGCCGCATCGTTACCGGTTGCACCGAAACGATGCGACCATATTCAATGGTCTCGGCTTGATAGGATGCGTAAGGAGCCGGACGCGGCCCGGGACCACCCGAATACGGACCCGGTGTCGGGTTACAGGCGGCTACGGCCAACAGTGGTGGCAGAAAGAGAAGGAAACGCATTGCAGACCTCCAAAAAACGATTGCGCCGTATGCTTTATACATCCGGACGTGAAAGTTAATTTGCGACAAATCGAGAAGTCTCGCTTTGATATAGGACAAGCCCGCGCATCGGAGGGCGCCGCTTCGGCCGTATTTTCCGAAGAGCCACGGCAAGCCGAGGGTCGATGATTGGCGCGTATGGGGTGGCGTGATATTCATCAATCGCAATGGTTTGCGTTGGCATCATGCTCCCAAAGAATACGGGCCACCCAAGGCACTCAGAAATCGCTGGCGGCGCTGGAGCGAAATAGACGTATTCGCGAGGATTTTCGAGGGGCTAGCGGCGCAAGCGACTGACAAGACGACGATCATGATGAACGCAACCTCTTTGAGGGCTCGCCGAGCGCAGCTATGTTGCCGGCTGGTTTCGCGAAGCCCTGCAGGGCAAGGGGATCAGCGCATGTATTTCGGGCCGCAAGGTGCGCAAGCACCGTCGTAAAATACGACAAGCGACGCAACCGCATCAAGATCATGGTCGCACGACTGAAGGACTGGCGAAGGGGTGCGACCCGCTCCAACCGATGCCCGAAGGTATTCCTCTGCGCCATCGCTCTCGCCGCTACCGTCATGTTCAGGTTATGAAACCTGAGCCAAATAAATTGCCTGTGCAATTGCTGGGCGCCAGATCGGCCCGTCCGTGATACGCCCCGACATCACCGCTCTCTTTTG
The DNA here is from genome assembly GCF_913064665.1 of uncultured Thioclava sp. Classification (GTDB taxonomy): domain Bacteria; phylum Pseudomonadota; class Alphaproteobacteria; order Rhodobacterales; family Rhodobacteraceae; genus Thioclava; species Thioclava arctica. The sequence continues at coordinate 13,132 of NZ_CAJYBT010000045.1, read as the reverse complement.
TGGATCATTGCACACCCACTTTGGCACGCCGATGCCGTCAGGGGGCGATTACATCATCAACGCCCTCTTACTCTATCGTCCGCTCCACGACCCTCATGCCGTCTGACAAGCCCGAAGACGGATAGAGGATCACACGCTCGCCCTCAGACAGTCCGCTCACCACTTGTGCCTGGATGCCATTGTTCTTGCCGATCTCAATTTCGCGCAGTTGCGCGGTGCCAGCACTGACGGCGAAGACTGCCCAGCTGTTGTGACTGCGAAACAACGCGCTTGCCGGGACAATTAGCGTGTCCTTAGACTCCCAAACGATGATCTTGGTCTCGACCCGAAAGCCATGACCAAGACCCTTGTAATCCTCGGGGGGGCTGGCAAGGGCGATGACGACATCCACACGCTGCTCTTCTACGCCAAGAGCAGAATATTGGGTAAGACCAAATGGCTCGACCCGCATGACTTCGCCTGTCAAATCCTTAGAGCCACCCCAATCCGTTATGATCACCGGATCACCCACCGCAACCTGAACAGCATCGGTCGACAGCAGTTTGACCACCACTTCCAGATTGCTGGCAATGTTGCCGATCTCCATGATCGGCGTGCCTGCAGGCAGGGATGTTTCACTTTTCTGAATGACCCGCAAAATGCGCCCGTCGGCTGGGGCATAAAGCGGAATGTCATCAGAGCCGTTGCCTATGAAGGCGCCAAGTCCGCGATCTTCAAAGCCAATTAATTGTGCCTGCGCATTTACAACTCCGGCCTCGCGCATGGAAATCGCGGCCTCTGCTGTATCTACATTCGCCTGCATCACGCGCGCATTCTGGCGAGCAAGGTCAAGGGTAGCATCACTGTAAACCCCACGTTCGAACAGCTTTTCGGCCCGTGCAAGCTCGGTTTGGGCATAGTCGCGGTTCGCTATGCTGGCATTCAGATCAGCACGCGCGACACGCAGTGCGGCCTCGGCGGCGGCAACGGCCGCCAGTGCTTGCTCGCGGGTACGCACGTCAAGCGCTGCGGGGTTGCTCGGGCGCATAAGGGCCACAATCGTTTCGCCGCGCACAACCGGATCGCCAGGTTGCACGCTGACACGTTGCAACTGTCCGGCGACAGGCGTCGAGACAATATAGGTATCTTGGACCCGAGTGCGGCCTTCATCATCAATCGTTAGCCGCATGGCGCCGCGCATCACGTCGCCCATATCAACCAGCGTGGGTTTGGGCCAGAAGGCGGCGGCCAGCGCCCCTACGACCAAAAGCGTCGTGGCAGTTGTCAGGATTAGCCGTGATCGTTTCTTTGCTTTTGCCATGAAGCTATTCCCTAGTTTTCAGTGCCGAGACCAGTTCAGTCCGGTCGATATCGCGTTTCACCAGCCAGCCCGAAACGACAGCTGCCCCAATGACCACAATCGCGGCGAAGCCATAGCTTGCCGAGTCAAAGACCACGGGGATTTGGTAGATCTCGCTCGAAAATCCCGCAGCGATGCCGAAGGACAAGTAATAGCCCATTAGCGCGCCCAGCGGCAGTGCGATCAACGTCACGATGGCCAATTCGCCCAGCAAGACAAAAGCGGCTTCGCCTTTGGTAAAGCCGATAACGCGCAAACTGGCGAGATCGCGAGATCGTTCGGCATAGGCGATGCGAGCAGCGTTATAGACAATGCCAAAAGTGATAATAAACGCGATGGCCCCCATGACATAACGAATGGCCCCCGCGCCGGTATCCAGTAAGACCTTAAACGCGATCTCTGCATCAGATTTGAGGCTAACGCCAGCGACTGTCGGCATGTCCTGAAGCGCAGTGTAAATTTTGCTTGCGCGCGCTTTGTCAATGGTCAGATAAGCTCCCGAGACGCGGTTTGGTTCGCGCAGGACGCGGTTCAGCGCGTTCAAGTCCATATAGGCGGGCGATCCAAGAAGGCTTTCGGCGACTGCCGTCACTGGAATTTGCAGCGCGGGCTGGCGACCTTCGCGGACCTCGACTGTCATCATGTCGCCGGGCCGGATGTGCAGGATGTCGGCCAGCGCGCTCGCAAGGACGATCCCGCCATTTTGCAAGGGAATTTTGGCCAGATCAGCGTCGAGCGCACGGACAAGCCGTGCATCCGGGCTCAGTCCGGTTATGACGCTGCGACGCGAAATCAACCCGTGGCGAAGCACCACCGGAACATAACGCACGGGTTCGACCAGCGTCACGCCTTGCATCCGGCGCAACTCGAAAATCGTGGTGTCCGACGCCGCGTGAGTGAAGCTGACGGTCACATCGCTGCGGTCCATAACGTTGAATGTCAGATCAATGATGCGGTCAAATCCTGCGTAGATCGTGATTATGGATACGCTGAGCGCCATGCCACAAGCGATGCCAATCACGGCACCCGCCATCCGCGCCGGTTGCCGTGTGATCCGGCGCAATACCATGCGCGATGTCTGGTCAAGAAAACGGTTCAGCGCATGCCCAATGGTCCCTGTTCGGCTATAGTCAGCAGGAGCTGGCGCACGCATGGCTGACGCGGGTGTGAGCCCAAAAACCCTGCGCAACACCAAGAGCCCGCCAACCGATGCCGACAAAATGCTGACGCTGACGCCGATGACGAAGGATGCCGGATCAAGGTCGAATACCAGAAATGGGAATTTGAAGTAGGCGACATAAACCTGGATCAGTGCCCGCCCGCTTGCAATGCCCATCAGACACCCCGCCAAGGCTCCGCCGATCGCAATCGCCATAACCAGTTTGAAGTAATGCGCAACAACTTCGATATTGGTGTAGCCGAAGGCCTTCATCAGCCCGATCTCTTCGCGCTCGGATTGCACCATCCGGTTGATTACGATGTATAACAGGAAGGCGGCGACCGCGAGAAAAATGGGCGGTACGACTTTGCTTGACGTCTCAAGTTCCCCGATTTCTTGGCTCACAAACAGATTGGACATCTGATCTTTCAATGGATAGGCCCCGGTTCCGCCGTATGAACCAAGAAGTCGGTCAACTGCATCAAGCACGGCGGCTTCACTGGCGCCGTGCGACAGCGACAACAGCGCTTCGTTGAACGCGCCCTGCATGTCATAGGCGGCAGCGAGAGCGGAACGGCTCATCCAGATGACACCAAAGCGGGCATCGTCAGGGATCAATTCGCCAGGAGCGGTCGTGTAAAGAAACTCGGGGCTTTGAGCGAGGCCAACAATACGAAAGCTGCGCCGCGCACCGTTCATTGTCGCTTGGATATGGTCGCCGGGACGAAGGCCGTGCACGTTCGCGAAAGACTGAAGCAACAGGATCTCGTCGGTGTGGCTACTATCGATCATCCGCCCATCGGTCAGAAAAACATCGTTCAGGCGGGGGCTGTGAAAATCGGGCAGAGACACGGCCTGTGCCTGCACGGGTAAATCAGTATCGATAAGATCAATGAGCGCAGCGCCAACAACGCGCGGTTCGACTGCGCTCACCCCTTCGATGGCCGCAAGCCGACCTGCCATACGGTCCGGCGCGCGCGTGACAGGTGCGAACACATCGGCGAGGCGATAGCGTTCATAATAAGCGGCGCGGGTTTCTTTCAACGAGGTGACCAGCCCCGTCATCATCACCAGCATACCCACACCGACCGCGATCACCATGCCGATAGCGAATGCCTGTCCCTTCATACGCCACAGATCGCGCAAGAGTTTGTGGTCAAGCGGGCTCACCAATCAATCTCCTCAGGGGTGAGTTTGGTTTCGTTCACCACGACCTCGCGGATCGCACCGTCAGCGAAATGGATCACGCGGTCCGCCATCGCGGCCTGACTGGCCGCATGGGTAACGATCAAAACGGTCGCTCCCAATTTCTCGTTTACGTCCTTGAGAACATTCAACACCGCGCGTCCGGTTGTACTGTCGAGCGCGCCTGTGGGTTCATCGCAAAACAGAACCGTGGGGTTCTTGGCGACGGCGCGGGCAATGGCGACCCGCTGCTGTTCGCCCCCTGACAATTGCGCCGGGAAATGGTCAACCCGTTCGCTCAGGCCAACCATCGCAAGGGCCTCGTCCGGGTCCATCGGATCACGGGCGATCTCTGTCACCAATTCCACATTCTCGCGGGCGGTCAGGCTGGGCATCAGATTGTAAAATTGAAAAACAAAGCCCACATAATTGCGCCGATAAAGCGTCAGTTGCTTGTCGGTCATTTCAGACAGGTTCTGATCTTGAAAAAAGGCATCGCCTGCAGTTGCGCGGTCAAGACCGCCGATAATGTTCAAAAGCGTGGATTTTCCACTGCCCGACGGTCCGAGCAGCACGACGATCTCGCCTTGCGGAATATCCAGCTCAACGCCGCGTAGCGCATGAACCGCCGAACGCCCCTCACCGTAGACTTTGGTCAGACCCTTGGTGGAAAAAGCTAAAGTCTTCATGATTGCGGGCCTCGGCTCTGCGTCTACGCGCACAACATGGCACGGTATTACATCGGACTGGACAAATTTATTCTATGTGAGTGTAAGATTCAGCAGTCTATCAATTTGCACGCTTCCGAATGCCATGCGGTCGTTCATAGTAGCTGTTGTAGGTTCCAGCCTGCCTGTCTCAGCAGTTTGCTCTGCCATTGGGGCGATGGATTTGTGGCCATACGACAACGCAAAGATCAAGTCCGTAGCAATATCTATGTCAGTTTCGTTTCGACGCGACTTCGGTGGTGGGATCTGCTCCATCGGCGCCAGAACTCACGACCGAGGTATTTGGATGCTCCTTAGCGCCTTGTTTCTTGCGACTGCGTCGGCGGTCAAAGCCATCCACGGCTTAGCGCTCTTGCGGGGCGGGATGACGACATGCGCATCGCGACCGGCCCTCTCGCATACGCTGCCGGGCAAGCGGACTACATCAACTTCTTCTGCACCCCACAGCGCAAACACGTTGGGAACGCAAGGCTGTCACCGATCGCCTTCAATCAGCGGCAGAAACTGAAGCTGCAAGGCGTCTAGGCAACTGGGGGCTATTCAGCGACCCTGCATCAGGGACTGAAAAATCTCTGGTTTGGCGGCGGTCGAATACGGCCCGGATCGAACACCCGATAGGTGCGAATGCGCTGCGGTGCGGCGGCGAAAAATCGGTCGCGAGCCGTCTCTGGGGCGTTCGCAGCCTTCGCTCGGCCTACTGCATCGCGCCCTTCAGATACTCAACCGCCAAAGCGACAGTCGCGATGCGGGGATAGTCCGTTTCGGGAATATCCACCCCGGTACGTTCGTGCAATGCCGTCACAAGGTTGAGAACATCCATCGAGTCGAGCTCGAGATCCTCTTGAATATGGTCGTTGTCACCGACCGTTTCGGGCTCGATATCGGGGGCGATACGAGAGAGCTCCTGCAAATAGATGGCACGGATTTCGGCTTTGTTCATAGGCTTTCCGGTTCTTGAATGAGGGTTTCGAATTCGCTGACAAAGCGGGTAGCCTGCCGACCGTCGCTGACGCGGTGATCTGCGGACAAGGTCAGGGTCACGACACTGCGTGGCACGACCTGCCCCTCTATCACCCACGGCCTGGTTTGCGGGGCTCCGATGCCCACAATTGCGACCTGCGGTGGGAATATGATGCCCGCCATAGCTTCGGCCCCCGTTTCACCCAGACTGGTAATCGTGATCGTCCCCTCGGTCATTTCCGACCCCTTGAGCCGCCCGGTGCGGGCACGTGAGACTAGGTCGCGCATCGCCGCCATTGTCTGATCGAGATCCATCGCCGCGGCGTCCATCAGCGCCGGCGCCACCAACCCACCGCCCCGAAGTGCGACGGCGACCCCGGGGTTCACGACATTGGCAGGCTTGAAAACACCCTCGACGAAGTGACCGTTTACGATCTTGATCTTGCTGGCGGCCAGCGAAACGGCCCGCACGAAAAGCGCGCCCAACAGGACCCGTTCCCCGGGCGGGCGGTCGGCGTTACGCCGGGCTAGAAAATCGATTGCGGGCTGAACATCAATCGTTTGCGAAAGATAGAAATGAGGAATGGTCTGCTTTGCGCGGGTCATCGTCGCAGCGATCGCCCTGCGCATCTCCTCTATAGGCGACCGTGGTTCGGATGGCTGTCGTTCACCCCCGATCGGCGCGCCATCGACATCGGCCAGAATGATCACCCCGCCCGGCCCGCTGCCCTGAAGCACAGCCAAATCAACGCCCAGTTCCTGAGCGCGGACCCGGGCCGCTGGTGATGCCCTATGGTGGCCCGCAGGTCCTGCTGGCGCAACGGGCAAGGCGGGCACGGCTTTGCGCTCTGGTGGTGCCGTTTCAACAGGTTGGGCGGCGACCGCAGCTGGCGTCGGGGCGGGTGGCTTTTCGCCCTCTGCCAGAATGACCGCAAGCGGCATGCCGACCGGCACACTTGCACCGGGCACTGCGGTTAATTCATGCACCGTGCCATCCTCGAACACTTCGATCTCGATCGCGCCCTTCTGGGTCTCGACCACGGCAATCACGTCGCCTCTGGTGACCGTATCGCCCGGCTTGACGAGCCACTCGACCAGCGTTCCGGCCTCCATGTCGGCACCGAGCGAGGGCATCTTGAACACCCCCATGTCAGCGGCCCATCATCGTTTTGACCGCAGCAACAACGCCGGGCGTTTGTGGAACCGCGGCATCCTCCAGATGTTTCGGATAAGGGATCGGCACCTCCTGCGCGCAGACCCGTCCAACCGGCGCGTCGAGCGACCAGAACGCCTGCTCCATGATGCGCGCCGATATTTCGGCCGAGATCGACCCCGACCGCCAGCCTTCGTCGATGATCAGCGCGCGGCGGGTCTTGTTCACCGACGCCATGAGTGTCGCGTCATCCAGCGGCCGCAAGCTTCGAAGGTCGATGACCTCGGCATTGATCCCCGCATCTGTCAGATCTTCGGCCGCCGCAAGAACCTTGTAAAGTGACCCGCCATAGGTGATCAGGCTGATGTCAGTTCCCTCACGCCTGATCGCCGCTTTTGATATCTCGACCGGCCCCGCTTCTACGTCGATCTGATCGGTTCGGTTATACAACATGACGTTCTCGAAAATCAGTACCGGATCGGGGTCCTGCAATGCCGTCCAGAGCATCCCTCGGGCGTCCTCCAACGTCGCGGGCGCCAGCACTTTCAGCCCGGGTATATGCGCATACCAGCCTTCCAGACTATGGGAATGCTGGGCCGCCAGCTGTTTGCCTGCGCCAGTTGCCATCCGGATGACCAGCGGGACACCGAACTGCCCGCCTGACATATGCCGGATCGTGGCAGCGGTGTTCATGATCTGGTCAAGCGCGAGCAATGAGAAGTTGACTGTCATCAGTTCAACAATCGGACGCATACCGGCAGCGGCAGCCCCGATCCCGGCCCCGGTAAAGCCGCTTTCCGACAGGGGCGTGTCGCGGATGCGATCTTCGCCGAATTCATCCATCAGGCCCTTCGAAACGGCGTAACAGCCACCATAGGCGCCTACATCCTCCCCCATCAGGAACACCCGGTCATCCCGGATCATCGCGTCGCGGATCGCCTGTTTCACAGCCTCGCGATAGGTCATTTCGACCATCTTTCCCGATGGCTGCGGCGGGGCTGGCGGGTCAGGTTGCGGGCCAAGAACGTGATCCGTCAGAGCCTCGAGAGGTTCCCAGGTTCCGGCTTCGGCGAAGGCAACCGCCTCGGCAATCTCGGCCTGAACGGCCTTTTCGATCTCGGAGACATCGCTTTCGTGGATCAGTCCGTTTTCCAGCAACCATCCCTGGAAACGGACGATCGGCCCCTTCTTGCGCCATTCCTCAACCTCGGCCTTTTCGCGATAGAGTTGAGCATCAAACATGGAGTGCGCGCGGAACCGATAGGTGCGGCACTCTAGGAATACCGGGCGCCTCGTCTCGCGAATTCGCGCGATGGCTTTACGCGCAGCCGCTTCAACCGCGACCACATCCATACCATCCACTACATGCGCCTCGATGCCATAGCTTTCGGCCTTTTGGTGGATGTCGGTTTGCGCCTCGGTTCGTGCCAAGGCAGACCCCATCGCGTAGCCGTTATTCTCGCATATGAACAGCACCGGGAGATCCCAGAGTTCCGCAAGGTTCATGGTTTCGTGGAACTCGCCTTCGGCCACTGCGCCTTCACCGAAAAAGCAGGCGGTCACGTTGGCATCGCCTTGGAAACGATCGGCCAAGGCAAGCCCTGCGGCCAACGGCAAGCCGCCACCGACAATCGCGTTACCACCATAGAAATTGGTGGCCGCATCGAACAGATGCATCGACCCGCCTCGACCCGCCGAGCACCCATCGGCCTTGCCAAACATCTCGGCCATGATCCTCGTCATCGCAACCCCGCGCACAAGCGCATGGCCGTGCTCTCGATAGGTTGCAACGATACGATCCTTCGGCCCCAGTACGGGGATCACTCCGGCAGCGATCGCTTCTTCCCCGTCATAGAGATGAAGGAAGCCGCGGATCTTTTCCTCGGTATAAAGCTCGGCACATTTCTCCTCGAACATCCGCACCCGGATCATGTCGTGCAGAAGGCTCAGAACGTGCGCCCGGTCAAGGCGGGGTTTGTCGGTCATGCTCATGTCTCATCCGTTTCCAATGTCGAGATGTCACCTTCAGGAAGGCCCAGTTCGCGCGCCTTGAGAAGCCTGCGCATGATCTTGCCCGACCGCGTCTTTGGCAGCGACTTGCGAAACAGGATCGCACGCGGGGCCACGGCTGCCCCCAACTTTTTTCGCGCATGGCCGCGTACCTCGCGCTCCAGCGCCTCCGAGGGATCAAAACCGGGGTTCAGCGTGACATAAGCCTTGACGATCTCGCCCGCGGTCTCATCAGGAATGCCGATCACAGCGGCCTCTGCGATCGCCTCATGCTCGATCAGCGCGCTTTCAACCTCGAACGGTCCAATCAGATGGCCCGAGGTCTTGATCAGGTCATCGGCGCGGCCAATGAACCAGAAATACCCGTCCGCGTCTCGCATCGCGAGATCCCCCGTCAGATACCAGCCATCCACAAAGCATTTCTGATAGCGAGCCTCTTCATGCAAATAGGTGCGCATCATGGACGGCCAGCCGGGGCGCAGGGCCAGTTCTCCTATCTCCTTGTCCGGCAGCTCCCGCAGTGTTGCGTTCTCACGCGCCACGATGCCGGCCACGATGCCCGGCATCGGCTTGCCCATCGACCCCGGTTTCACCGTCATTCCGGGTTGGTTGGCGATCATGATCCCGCCCGTTTCGGTCTGCCACCAGTTGTCATGGAATGGTTGGCCAAAAACCCCCTCGGACCAGATCACGGCCTCGGGATTCAGCGGCTCGCCGACACTTGCCAGGAATCTCAGCGATGAAAGGTCGTAAGCGGCAGCAGCCTCTGCGCCTGCCCGCATCATCATGCGAATGGCGGTCGGGGCGGTGTACCAGACCTCCACCTTTTCATTCTGGACAGTTGCGTACCAACGGTCGAGATCAAACTCGGCCTCGTCCACGATCATCGTCACGCGGTTCACCAGCGGCGCTATAATTCCATAAGATGTACCCGTCACCCAACCGGGATCCGCAGTGCACCAAAAGATCGTCCCGGGCTGCAAATCCAGCGCATGCCGCCCGGAAAACGCGTGATAAGCCACAGCATTATGGACATGCAACGCCCCTTTGGGCTTGCCGGTCGTCCCCGAGGTGAAGTGGATCAAGGCAGGATCCGCTGGTGCGGTATGTACCGGGGCAAAATCCGGCGAGGCCGCCGCGAGTTCAGGACCAAGCGCGACACAGCCCTCCGGCGCGTCTTCGCCAACGATAAGCACAAGCTTCAGCGAGTTTATCTGATCGCGCCATTCGGCAATCTTGCGTTTGTAGATCGCGGCGGTGGTGACCAGTACCTTGGCGCCGCCGATCTCCATGCGGGTGCGGATCGGCTCCGGACCAAAGGCCGAGAAGAGCGGCGTAAAGACCATGCCCGCCCGCAGTGTCCCCAAGGCGCAGGCGTAAAGCTCGGGAACGCGCCCCATCAGGACGAAAACACTATCTCCCTTCGCAAGCCCATGATCGCGCAAGACTGAGGCAAACCGGCAAGACAGGTCTTTCAGATCGCCAAATGTGAGTTCCCTCCGGTCACCATCCTTGCCCAACCAAATCAGCGCCACCTGATCGGCGTGACCGTCCACTACATGGCGATCAACTGCCACGTTCGCGATATTGACTGAGCCATCGCGTTCATTGGTAAAAACATCCGCATCAAATGGCGATTTGCCGGCACCTGATTTCACAGTGACATCTATTCGCTGTGAGTTATCCCGGCCCGAAATCTCTGGGTTTCGACGTTGTGCCATTTCATATCCTCCGCAGTGACTATGAAGGAACCAACAGGACACGATATGAGCGAGATCAATTTTCGCAAAAAGTCGTCGCTTGGGCTCAGGGCCCGTTCATCTGCTTTAGGCAGTCGGGTCTAAGAGTGTCGAACGTCCGACCACCGGGGGCACGAGGACTCTTTTTTGGATGCGCGAAGATCAGATGGCACGGCTTGGGCCGTTGCAAGCCTGCGTTTCCGGGCAAGGGAGCAGCAGCGACCCGCTCTTGCGCAGGGCTGCGTCATAGCCGGACCAGCTCATCATGCGGCAGCGGCACAACCGATAATATGTAAAAAATTTTAGTCCTAAAGGTTATTGAAAGGACATCGTGCGATCCTTCAGCGGAATTAGTATCAACGAACCGCGAGAGCACGCGCTATGAAAGTAAAGTTAAAGATCTTCCTTGTGGTGTCAGTTTCGCTGATTCTGGTTTGGGGGGCGATCGCCGCTATGGTTTTCAGCTTGCTGGACCAAAACCGAAAGCTGAATGATGGCGCCACGCGCACCGACGCGATCACCGAAAGTTACATTCCGCTTCTGGTCGCGATCAAGGAAATCAAGACCGACGTGATTCAGGTCCAGCAATGGCTGACGGATATCTCGGCGACACGTGCGACCGCTGGCTTTGATGACGGTTTCACCGAAGCTGAACGATACGCAAATAAGTTCGCACAAGACGTGGAAACCGCACGAATTGCTGCTGAACAGATCGGAAAAACGGGAGTTTTGAAGGCTCTTGACGAACTGCAGACCGCTTTTCCACCATTCTACGCGGGCGGGAAAAAGATGGCGAAAGCCTATATCGAATTTGGCCCGGAGGGTGGAAACACCCAGATGGAAGAATTCGACTCCGTTGCGGAAGTCATGGGCCAGACGACTGATCATCTTGTCGCATTGGTCGAGTCTGAAAGCCATCAAGCCTTGACGGAACTGTCCGCGCTTGGCGGGAACCTGTCGACCGGAAATCAAAACCTTGTACGCCGAGTTCTGTTCTTTCTAGGAGCCGTATCGCTCGTTACCGGTGTTGCGATCGCATTGCTGTTCCGCAGTCTTGCGCGCAGTTTCGGGGATCTCGACAGCGATGTTCAGGCCGTCATGTCCGAGGACGACTCCATTGACCTTCGCCTGAATCCAGAGCGCAAGGATGAATTCGCGCCGATTGCCTCCGCATTGATCGCGTTCCGCGAAAGTCTGGCTGAGGGGCGCCGAAAAGAGGCACAGCTGCGCGATGCGATGGCCAAGGAAATGGAAATGTCCATTGAAAACGAGCGCGCGCAGAACGCCAAGGCACAGCAAGAGGCCAAGGAAATCGCTGAGCGCGAGGCCGAGCAAGCTGTCCTGCGTGCCCGTGAAGCCCAGACGATCAAGGAAATTTCCGATGTTGTCGCGGCTTGCGCAGCGGGCGATTTCACCCGGCGCATCGACACCACCGACAAGGACGGCGTTCTGGCGGAACTGTGTCGGGGGATGAACCAGATCGGCGACGTGGCGAATAACGGATTGGGTGCGGTGCGTGCCGCCCTTGACCATCTCGCGAAGAGGGAACTCGGCGTTAGGATGCCGAATGATTTCAACGGCGTCTTCGGCGAAATCGCGTTCGCAGTCAACAGCACGGCGCAAAGTCTGCGTGACACGCTCGGGGTGATCTCCACCTCGGCGGATACCGTCGATTCCTCATCGCGCGAAATCGCGGGTGCCATGGACGATCTCGCGAAGCGCTCCGAAACGAACGCGGCCACATTGGAGCAGACGGCATCCTCCGTTGTTGAAATGTCGAACTCTCTCAAATCGGCGGTAACTTCAGCTAAGACCGCGCGCACTGCCGTCGACGACATCTCGGCCAAGGCACAGCAAAGCCGCGATGTCGTCGAACGTACCATGAGCGCGATGGATGAAATCCAGTCCTCGTCGGATGCAATCGGTAAGATCCTGCAGGTCATCGACGAAATAGCGTTTCAAACCAATTTGCTCGCGCTCAATGCCGGTGTCGAGGCCGCGCGTGCCGGCGAAGCTGGCCGAGGCTTCGCGGTCGTCGCCTCCGAAGTGCGCGCTCTGGCGCAGCGCTCCTCCGAGGCCGCGCGCGAGATTGCGCTATTGATCGAGACTGCGGGCCGGAATGTCGCATCGGGCGTCGCGCTTGTTAACGACAGCGGCGAGGCTCTTAACACGATCGTTGGCAGCGTGCAGAAAGTAGCTGAGACCATTCGCACGATTGCCTCCGCAATGGAAGAAACAGGTACGGGAGTCGAGGAAATCTCCCGCGCCACGAGCCAGCTCGACAGCACGACACAACAAAACGCCGCAATGTTCGAAGAGACGAACGCAGCTTCGCGGACGCTTCAGTCCGAAGCTACGGCGCTCGCTGATGCCGTCGCGGCGTTCAAGCTGGACGCGCTGCAAGACGATCGTGCTATGGAGGACGACTTTGATGACTTCGACCGTGACGTCGCCTGAAAAGCGAGAGGGCCACCTGTCTTCCATCAGCGCGGACCGCCAGTTTCTTGAGTTTTCCGTCTTTGGTCAGACAACGGCCGAGACACCGCATCAAGACGTTGCAGCTTTGCGCGGAGTCCTTGGGGTTATGCTCCGCTCCCCAAGCTTGGGCCGCGGGAAGCTAGATTTTTCCAGCTTCTTCACGATGACGGGCTGGTGACGCCATCAGGGTAATGTATGGCAATCGGGACGTTGTAGCCGATCGCACTGTGGGGTCGGTCCTCGTTGTAGTGCCTACGCCAATCCTCCAGCTTTTCGCGGGCGTCGGCAAGGCTCATGAACCAGTGGGCATTCAGGCACTCCGCCCTGAGCTTGCTGTTGAATGCCTCGATGAACCCGTTGTCGGTGGGTTTGCCGGGCCGC
>NZ_CAJYBT010000044.1 GCF_913064665.1 uncultured Thioclava sp. | reverse complement strand
GAAGCATATCGACGAGCATTCGCTTCAGTGAATGTGATTATCTCCGAGTGCCACGTGGATAAAGTGCGCGATTTAGCGCCCGAGGACGTGGGCGTCTTGACCCTCAATCGACGCGGGCAGATATCCGAAATTCAACCGGCATTAAATCGTCCCGAAAGAATATATCCTGCGTCACTATTCGACGTTTTGCGAATACAGGAAGCACACCAAATTTTGGATAGTCTTGGCGTGATCATACCGAATGTTCCAAACACTGAAAAATTTAGAGTGGTTCACGGTTAGTTTGTAGCTCAAGACCCAACTACGCTGCAGCTTGCCACGGTAGCAGTTCGAAGGCGGTCTCGTACCCAAATCGGGTTGCGGGACTTTTTAGGCAATTTACCTTCTTCCTTGCAAGCTGCCGCGCTTTCTATTCCAATCAGGCGAGGCGATCAATCGCGACTCGTCGCGGCAGTTGGAACTCCATTTATCGAAGCAGAACGGTGGGCTTGAACAATATGTATTATCCTTATTTCCGAGGTAAGCAGTATGAACTAATAACTATACGGGAGAACGCCGCTCTCCTCGCGGATTCGGGCTTTATCCCCATCATAGAGCCAGTCAAGGAAGTCCTCAATGGTCTTGGACGCGCTCTTAATGCTGTCAGAGATGCGAATGGCAGTGCGATCGTTATCGTTAATCCTCACCATGGAGATTATGCCGATGATGGCGAGCGGATTATTGAATTTGTACGTGGCGGTCTCATGGAAGACATCGAACTTTCGCCTGCCGTTCTTCTCAAGGAACAATGTTCAGTGCAAGAGGCGGTTCGCCTCTGTGGGGAGTTCGAAGACGATCCAGTGACGTTAATTCACGCCGGCTTCGCCAACGGGCCTGCGTTAACCGATGCGCTGGGACAGCGGGTGAACGAACTTCGGCACATATTTCTTGAGGACAGTTGCGGCCGCTTGTATCGACGGCACTTTCAAGGTCAAGAAAGGGTGTTGCTGAGGGATGGTTTCCAACGGAGACGCAACCGAGACCATCCGCCTGTGGAATTTTTCTCTGACCTTCATGTGACCTATGCGGAAGAAGGAATGACTGGTTTCGGAGATTTTTTGACGGTGGGCGACGACTTCTCCGAGGGCGGTGGACCTGCCTACGCCATAGCTATCCATCTCACATTTATTGATCCCGAACAGGACGATGCAATGTTTGTCCGGCATTTCTTGTCTGTACGCCAAGATACCCCAGCTGACCCTGCAGGTAAGTTTGCAGAGGCGCTGACAGCGATGATCGGAGTCCTTGATCGGGGCGATTCTCCTATATTGGAAACAAATGCGGTTCTAGAGTTTCGGCAACTGCATGCAGATCGTCACTACCCCGGATTGGGATATGTTAAGAAACTTGCCATGCAGCACCACATCGAGACTCTGGCTAGATATTTTGAGGATTAAGAATGCTTTGCTGTGCCAATTGCTTTGGCGACGTAGGACTTCGCGACATTCTTCCATCGCTTTCATCGGAGAAGGGAAAATGTGACTATTGCGGCTCTGAAGATATGTCTCTGGTGAAGCCAATTGATTTATTTGATTTATTTTCTGCAGTGACGAATATTTATGAAGAGGCCGACGACGGACTTGGATTAGTTCAATGGTTTCGTGACGATTGGGCAATGTTTCAGAATCCTCAAATGGATGACTTTCGCGCAAAGGATTTACTTGCGGCGATTCTGGATGATGCGGAAGCCTTGAGAAAAAAGTATCGACCTTCTGACAGGTTCAAGAGCAACCGTCTGGAACGATGGGAGCAACTGACAAAGGAACTTCGCAGCCGCAATCGATATTTCCCTGAGGTTGAAATCGACTTCGCTCGCCTTGGCGAATTGCTCGATTTTCTTCGCGCTCCAGACTTTACTGATACATGGTTTCGAGCTCGGATAAATTCGAGCGATAGCCCATTCGCCATTGAGAATATGGGAGCTCCACCTGTTGGTGTTGCATCACATGGGCGCGCAAATCCACCGGGTATACCTTATCTTTACATTGGATCTTCTCCAGAGACGTCGATCGCAGAAATTAGGCCGCACACGGGGGAAACGGCAACTGTGGCAGAGTTCGAGATTGCCGCGAAAGATTTAGCTTTGATTGATCTCCGCGCACCCAAACAGCTGATCTCTCCATTTTCTCTCGGTGATGAGGACAAGATTGGAGCGTTGCGCGGGGATATCGATTTTCTAGAGAGGCTGGGAAACGAACTGACCCGCCCGGTACGCCCGCAAGCTGCGGCAATTGAATATGTGCCAAGTCAATATCTCTGCGAATTCATCAAACGTTCCGGGTGGGACGGTGTTCTGTATTCAAGTTCTGTGAGCGATGGAGTAAACTTGGCGTTGTTTGACCCATCTAAAGCTTCGCCAAAGGATGTTGCGATATGGCGCGTCGAGAAAGTCACGGTTGTGGTTAGCGCAGGAGGCTGACGCTTTCAACGCTATGGGACAGTAGAGGAGGCATCTATCTCGCGCGGTGATTTGTGAGCACATCGAGGTAAGATTAGAAGCTCAATTGGCGTACTTGGTTTTGCTGTCGGGATTCGACACGCACCTGGCGCGAAAGTCTGGCAGGGGTAGAGGGACTAGTCACTTGCTTCATTACGCGCGGTTGTGCGGGCTGCGCGCCGATAGCGTTGTATGTTTTGTTTCCGTGGCGTGATCTGAAATGACATGTATTCAGGAGTTGCGAGGGCGGGGACGTGCCTTTCTCAAGAACTTTTCAAAAAATTTCCCAGTTTCTGATTCGCTACTTCGGTGAGTTTCACGCCATGTCTCGTTTTTTGTTCTTCAGTGTCCTCGCGGAAAAGCTTATTTTTGACAATAAGTAGTGTAAATAAAGACGCTGCACGTTTCTCATATTTTTAGGCTGTCGTGTCCTTTAAAAATTGGGTGATACTGGGGATAGTGGGGCTGCGCGGTAAATAACGCGTCACGTATTTCGTTCAAGTTTTTGTTGGGGCGTGTTGATGTAAGTGATTGAAAGCATATGGAAAAGTTCAATATTCAAGCGTGAGCTGTGGTGTTTTCTTTATTTACATTCTTTATTTACTCTGCGGCCGTCAATCGGAAAAAATTGCATTTTTCGGTTGAAACTCACCAGCCTATTGAGCCTATTAAGTCCTGCGAGGCGCTTCCCGGTGGTAGGCGGCTTGTGTCGGAACCGATGCGCTAACATCGGTCCCGACGGGTAATTGGGACTCAGCAAGGCCCACCCCCTCATATCGCCAAAAACATACCCGCGTCAAAGCTCTTGGCGCGGAACAGAGGAGGTTTGTCCAATGGATAGCCGTGTTTTGAGACGACCCGAGGTCGAACGTATGGTGGGCCTGTCCCGCTCAACCCTTTACGCGATGATGGCCGAGGGATGCTTCCCGAAGCCCGTGCGCTTGGGGCGTCGTGCGGTCGGTTGGCGCGAAGCAGATTTGCGCCGCTGGCTTGAAAGTCGGGAGGTTTGAACTGTGAAGGAAGCACAAACAACTAACGCCACAGCCTTGGCAGAGCCGAGCCACCGCGAAACCGCTGCAACCTATCGCCGCGTCATTGTCACCCATGGCCGATACAGGGTCGCTATTTGCCGTAATGGCACGCAGTGGCTTTTTCAGAAGTGTACCCATGAAAAAAGCTGTGCCGGGGCGCGTTGGAAAACTGTTGGGTGCTTCGTCACCCGAGAGGCACTGATCGCACTCCAGCACAGGGCAACGGGCGCGCATTGGCCCAGCTTGGCAGCTCTGCCTGCCCGTTTCACCGGGGAGGGACAGGAATGAGCCCGGCAGAAAACTTAACGCGCAAGTTAGGGGGGCGTTGGCAAGGATATTACGGCACTGCCTGCTGTCCGGCGCATGAAGATCACGCCCCAAGTCTAAGTATTTCCAATGGAAATGATGGTCTGGTTTTGTTGAAATGCCATGCCGGGTGCTCATACGTCGACATTCGTGCCGCGTTAGGAGCGGATAGGATTGAGAGTGGCGTATTCCGTGGCGCGGGCTGCGGCTCGCCAGAGCGAGAGGCCCAGCAACGCACGAAAGCGGAATCCGAAAACCGCAAGCGCTCTATGCAGGCCAAACGTATCTGGGAGGTTGCGAAGCCGATCGATCAAACCATAACCGAAACTTACCTTAGAAATCGTGGGGTTCGCTGTGCGCTCCCTGATACCTTACGCGATCTAGGGGATTGTTGGCACCCGACTGCCAAGCGGCTTCCTGCTATGATAGGCTATGTAGAGGGCGGAGATGGTTTCGCGCTGCACCGCACATATCTTAAGCGGGATGGAAGCGGAAAAGCCTCCGTCATGCCTGCAAAAGCTATGTTAGGCCAAACCAAGGGCGGGGCGGTTGGCTTAACGCTGGGCCAAAGCCGATTGGTGGTCGCCGAAGGGATTGAGACCGCTCTGTCGCTTGCATCGGGCCTCGTTCAAGACCGTCCCGCGATATGGGCGGCTTTGAGTGCGCCCGGATTGGCCGCGCTACGTCTTCCGAAGCAACCGGGCACCCTCACTATCGCAGCCGACGGTGACAAAGTGGGGCGCGAGGCGGCGGATTGCTTGGCAAGGCGCGCCGTGGACTTGGGGTGGTGTGTTTCCATGCTGCAAGCGCCGGAGGGCATGGACTGGAATGACGTGCTGCGTGAACGGGAAAGGGGGCTGTGAATATGGTGCCTCAAGAAATTCCGTTCATGGGAGATTGGCCCGTGCCAGCTCC
Source organism: uncultured Thioclava sp. (assembly GCF_913064665.1). Taxonomy (GTDB): domain Bacteria; phylum Pseudomonadota; class Alphaproteobacteria; order Rhodobacterales; family Rhodobacteraceae; genus Thioclava; species Thioclava arctica. The sequence continues at coordinate 20,961 of NZ_CAJYBT010000044.1, read as the reverse complement.
GCGTCTGATCCGAGGTGAAACCCTAGCTGCACCAGAGCTACCTCTGGTCGATGTGTTCGGGCCGCTTTGGGCGGATTGGATCGCTAGTGCGGCAGAAGCCAAGTCAGCGCCGCCCGACTACGTTGTTGCCGGGCTTCTTGCTACGGCTGGCTCTGCAATTGGCAACACGCGTTGGGCCGCCCCATGGGGCGGCTGGGCAGAACCGCCGATCCTTTGGACCATGGCGATTGGCTCTCCATCGTCAAACAAATCGCCGGGCCTAGATGCCGTGCTTAGTCTGATTAAGGAGGTGGAGCGCGAACATCGCCAAGCAATGGAAGGTGATCTGTCCGATTGGCGAGAAAAAGCCGAACTGGCGAAGCTGGCAGAGAGCGCATGGAAGGAGGCCGCGAAGGCCGCGCTTAAGGATGGGGGAGACCCGCCCGAACGTCCCGACGTGCTCCGCATAGGATCTGAGCCATTCCCGCCCCGGCTGTCCATTGCGGATGGAACCGTAGAACGTTTGGCCGTGATTGTATCAAAGCAGCCGCGTGGCACCTTGCTGGCGCGCGATGAATCGGCGGGATGGTTGCAGGGAATGACGCGATACTCTGGGGGTGGATCAGATCGACCATTCTGTTGGGAGGCTTACGGGGGACGGGCCTACTCGGTCGAACGCATGGGGCGCGAGCCGGTGCATATCGACCGCCTTTCAATCGGAGTGACGGGCGGCATTCAGCCTGACCGCCTCAAATCCCTTTTGTTCCGTCTTGATGATGACGGGCTGCTGGCTAGGTTCATCCCGATCTGGCCTGACCCAGTTTCTTTACATAGGCCAAAAGCGCAGATGGGGGCCGAGCGTTGCGGGCGGGCGCTGCGCCGCCTCTACGGTCTTTCCATGTATTGCGATGAAAACGATACAAGGAAACCTTGGATTTTACCGTTCTCAGAATCCGCGCGTAATTTGATGGATGAATTTCGTGTATCTGTAAGAGCGTGGGAGCATGGGGCGGACGGATTGCTTTTGTCCTTCATTGGCAAACTACCCGGCTTGGCTGTGCGTTTATCGTTAATCCTATCTTATCTTGATTGGGCGATGAGCGACGCATCCGAACCGCAAGAGGTCACGCATGAGGCTTTAGGGCGGGCGACCCATTTCATAGAATTCTACGCGCTCCCTATGGCGCGCCGGGCCTATGCCGACGCTTCGGCTTCCAAGGCTGAGCGCGGCGCACGTCGCTTGCTCGATGCCGTGCGCGCAAGAGGGTGGCCGCGCTTCACAAGCAGGGAGGCTTTGCGGTTGGATCTTGCTGGGCTTGGGACAGCGGCGCAGCTCAACGCTGCTCTCGTAGTTCTGGAAGACGGTGACGCGATCCGTCCCATCGAAGTTCCGTCGAAACCGCAGGGCGGGCGATCTTCACGGCTCTTTGCGGTTAATCCAGCAATACTGGCAACTGTTGCGTAGGTGTCTGGCCGAAGGTGGCTTTGCGCGCCTTTAGGTCGCTGACAAAACCGACAAAACTGACAGAACCAAGATCAACGCAGTCGGTTTTGTCAGTTAAGTCGGTTTTGTCTTCGGGGGCGAACTCTTGATAGTCGCGCCTGTAACTTGATCTTGCAAACTCTCACGACCCAAGGATTTAGAATCTCAGCGCGCCGTCACATGGCCATGTGTTCGGCGCGTTTTCTTGCGAAATGCCTACTCAGGCACTTATTCAGCATGGGGGAACAGGAGGGGGTGCAGGATTTCCCGCATCTCTAATTTCCGTTTAAAATCATATGTTTACATGGAAGTTGTGGCGGAGAGACAGGGATTCGAACCCTGGGTCGGCTCTCACCGACAACGGTTTTCGAGACCGCCGCATTCGACCACTCTGCCACCTCTCCGCGTCAGGGGTCTTCCTGTGGGGCGGATTTAGCGGTCCGCGCGCGCCCTTGCAACCCGTTTTTCGCACAATTCGAAAACTAAGCGGGACGCGCGCGGAAATGCCTGGCTCAGCGCATCCGTAAGGCGCCGTCCAAACGGATCACTTCGCCGTTCAAGTAGCCGTTTTCAATGATGAAACCGACAAGCCGTGCATATTCTACGGGATCGCCGAGGCGCTTTGGAAATGTGACTTCTGCGGCGAGGCTTTCTTGGACCTCAGAGGGCAGGCCTTTGAGCATCGGGGTGGAAAATATCCCCGGTGCGATGGCGCAGACGCGCACCGCCTGACTGGCCAAATCGCGTGCGAGCGGCAGGGTCATGCCGGCAATGCCCGCCTTTGAGGCGGCATAGGCGGCTTGGCCTTTCTGGCCGTCAAAGGCCGCGATCGAGGCGGTATTGACGATGACGCCGCGCTCAGGCCCTGGGTTTTTTGCCATCTCGGCGGCGACCAGACGAAGCACGTTGAAGGTGCCGATCAGGTTGATGTCGATCGTGCGCTCAAAGCTGGCAAGCTGATGAGGGCCTTCACGACCGACCACGCGTTCGCCCGTCGCAATGCCTGCGCAATTCACCAGCGCATCGATCCCGCCCATCGCCTGCATGGCGGCAGCGACTCCGTCGGCCACGCTTTGCTCGGAGGTGACATCCACCGCGACAGCCTGCGCCCCGATCTGCGCGCCGTGAGTCTTTGCCCCATCCAGATCACGGTCAAAAATTACCACCTGCGCACCTGATTGCGCCAAGAATTGCGCCGTTGCCGCGCCCAAACCGGATGCGCCCCCGGTCACTACAACGCGTAAGTCTGTCAACTCCATGTGAGTCTCCTCGAAATGAACGTATGTTCAATAATCGGTGGAGAAGGCACTTTTGTCCAGCCTTGTCAGATCATTGTGCAGGCGCAGAAATCGGCGGCCGATCACGTCTTGGCAAGTTCCCGCTGAGGCGTGGAACCAAAGCTATTGTAGAACACTTAAACAGGCGTAGATCAGCGAAACGGATCTATCCGAGTAGATCAACGAGACGGATCTATCCGAAAGCCAAGTGTTGGGGATACATCCCTTCAAAGGAGAGAAAAATGAAACGCATTCTTATGAGCTCGAGCGTCCTTGCAGTTATCGGTGGCGCGGCATTCGCCGGCGGCTACACCGCCCCCGCAGCCGCACCCGTTGTGATGGCGGCCCCCGCACCGGTGATGCCGACCGCAGATTGGACCGGCTTCTATGCTGGTGCGCAATTGGGATATGGCAATGCGGATGACGGCGTGAAAGCGAGCGGTGTCACCGGCGGTCTTCATGGTGGCTATTTGTATGACTTTGGCAAATATGTTGCTGGCACCGAGCTGGCATATTCCGGTGCCGATCTCAAAGACACCGCGAACAACAGCAAGATCGACAACTTCACCGATCTCAAACTGATCGGCGGCGTGAAACAGGACAACTTCCTGTTCTACGGTGGCCTTGGTGCTTCGCATATCAAGGGTGATCTCGCAGGCGGTATTTCGGCCAGCGATACGGTTCCGATGGCCACGCTGGGCGTGCGCTACCAAGTGCGTCCGAACATGACCGTGGGTGGTGCGATTGATTATCGCAAAGGGAACAACTTTGACGGCACCAATCAGGATCTGAGCCTGACCACCGTGTCGCTGTCGACCTCGTTCCAGTTCTAAGCGATCTGTCGCAACGCGCAAAATTGGGGGCGTGGGCTATGGCCTGCGCCCCTTTTGCATATCAATAATCGGGACGGATCAGGCCCAGTCCGCGCAGATATACGCCGATCCCACTTTCCAGCAGGTCCTCGGGGGCATAGGGCGCGCGGTTGCCCTCGCGGGCATATAGCTCCACCACGCCATGGCTCATCGCCCAGATATGGGCCGAAACCATCGCCACAGGAGGGCGGCGATCGCGGGGCAAATGCGCCATCAAGGCCCCGGTGGCGTGCTCCATCACGCGATCTGCGCGCTCAGCGACCTTTGACAACTCCGTCGAGCGATTGGGGGAGATGCCGCTTTCAAACATCGCCATGTAGTGACCGGGATATTGGCGCGCAAATGCAAGATAAGCTCGCCCGGTGGCCGAAAACGCCGCCAGCGCCGTGGGTTTGCCATCGTTCCACGCATTTTCCAGTACATCGCCGAAAATCAGATAGCCTTGGCGCGCGCATTCCACGATCAGGTCTTCGCGCCCCTCGAAGTGGCGATAGACGGCTGCGGGGGTGACGCCTGCGCGTTTGGCCGCCTCAGACAGGGTAAAGCCGGTCGGGCCTTTTTCCTCGATCAGCGCCAGCGCCGATGCCACCAGCGCCTGACGCAAATTGCCGTGGTGATACCCTTGCTTAGACATTCAGTATATCGATGCCACCGCAGATGGATGTATCAACCTTACCAATCGCTTGCGGGTCTTTCTTGGCGTAATCTACCGCGTTCAGAATGGTCTGGATTGCTGCGATACGAGCGCGTTTTTTGTCATCCGAGCGGATCACCGTCCACGGCGCGTGCTTGGTATCGGAACGCTCCAGCGTGTCCTGAATGGCGTCACTATAGGCGTCCCAGCGCTTTAGCCCCTCAACATCGATCCAGCTCAGTTTCCATTGTTTGAGCAAATCACCCTCGCGCGCCAGAAACCGGCGCAACTGTTCGGCGCGATCCACATTCAGCCACAGCTTGACGAGAATGATCCCGTCATCGACCAACATCTTTTCAAAATCAGGGAGTTGCGCAAAGAAGTGCATGCGTTGTTGCGGGGAGCAAAAGCCAAAAACATGCTCCACCACACCGCGATTGTACCACGAGCGGTCAAACATCGCGATTTCTCCGGCGGCGGGCAGCCAGTCGACATAGCGCTGAAAATACCATTGCGTCGCTTCGGTCTCGGTGGGCTTGGGCAGCGCCACCACATAGGCCGAGCGCGGATTGAGGTTCTGGCGCAAACGTCCGATCGTGCCGCCTTTGCCCGCCGCGTCGCGCCCCTCAAACACCACCGCCAATCGCTTGCCGGTCTCTTTCATATCCCAAAGCATTTTCACCAGTTCTACCTGCAAGGCCTCCATCTGGCGATCATAGTCTTTTCGCTTTAACTCTTCCTTGTAAGGATATGACTTTGCAAGAATATCATCTTTGCCGGCCTGTTCGATCGCTTTGCGCACAGCCTCTGGGGCCTCGTTGCGCAGATAGTCTGTAATTTCGCCGACAAAGGGGATGTCGAGCGGATCTTTGGGCTTGTCCTTGGCCATGTCAGCCTCCTCGTTTGGCGCAGTATGGGGCGAGGCTGGGACCGGTGCAAGACACAGGAGGTGCGCGCAGGGCCATAGGCCGCGCTTCGCGTCTGTCGGGCGCAAGAAATGTGCGCGGTCTTTGCTTTCATCTAGCGCCAAATACGCCCGCCGGAGGCACTCTGTCTGGCGCGCTAGCGTCGTGTGGCGCGCGCCTCGACCCGGTCGACCGCGGCAATCACCTGATCGGTTGCGACTTGGGGCGTCATATGGCCGATACCGGGCAGCGAAATCAACTCCGCACCAGGCACCTCACGGGTAAAGGGGATGGCGTGGATTTGCTCGCCCACAATCGTGTCGGCATCGCCATGCACCGACACGACGGGCAATTTCAGATCGGCGTAATCGGGGATCATCCGTTTGATCTGGGCCTTTAATTCGGCGCGCTGGCGTGCGTTCACGCGCATCGTGCCCTCGCGCAGGGTCATGCCGGGGCCAAACCAGCGCGCATAGCCTTGTGGCATCTCTTGGGGCGCAAAGACCGCCTCAACCTCCGAGGTCAGCACCGCAGGGGGCGTCCAGGCAGAAATCAGCGGCACGGCAAGCGCCTGACCCAAGGGTGGGGCCGTGATTTGATAGAGCATCGGCAGCGGCGTGGACCACATTTGCGAGGGGGACGAGACCGGCACAAGGCCGGACAGCGTATCGGGCAGGGTGACCGCCCAGGCAATCGCTACCGCGCCGCCATAGGAATGCCCTAGCACGATCGGTTTGCGCGCCCCGGCCGCGTAGCTGGCTTGTTGCAGCAGCTCCGCCTGGTCAAAGATCGTGTCGTGATCGGCAGGAAGCGGATCGGACCAGCCAAATCCGGGACGATCTGGCACGAAAACCCGGTAGCGCTTGGCCAGTTCAGGTGCCAAGGCAAAGGTCAAATCCCGCGCCGAGCCCGACGCTCCATGGATCAGCACCAGATCCGGGCCTTGATCGCCCAGTATCACCATATGCACGCGCCGGCCGCCCACAGTGACGAATTCGCCATCAGGCGGATAGCGCGCTTCGGCGGTGCGCGCGCGCCAGATATCAAGGCCCCAAGTGGCCCCGCTCAGCACGAGCGTCACAAGGATCGCACTAGAGACCAATCTCAGCCATGTCATACGGAGTCCCCTGATAGATCTCGTTTATCCAGTTGCCGTAAAGCAGGTGGGCGTGGCTTTTCCAGCGGTTCGTGGGCGTCTGGCTCGGGTCGTTCTGGGGGTAATAATTCGCCGGCACGTTGATTGGTTTCCCTGACGCTATATCGCGGTCATATTCTTCCTTCAGCGTGGTGCTGTCATATTCCAGATGGTTGAAGACATAGAGCGCGCGATGGGCACGGTCTTCGACGAGGCAGGGGCCAGTGTCGTCGGAATGCAGCAGCGTAAGCATGCCCGCCGCTTCCAACTCGGAGCGCTTCATCTCGGTCCAGCGGCTAACCGGGATCAGCAGATCGTCCGAAAAGCCGCGCAAGTAAGGCGAGGCGGGTGCGCAGTTGCGATGGCGAAAACAGCCAAAGGCCTTGTGATCAAGCGGATGTTTCGCGACGCCATGGAAATGATGCGCCATCGCCATGCCGCCCCAGCACACGCCGAAGGTGGAAAACACATGGCTTTGCGTCCATTCGAAGACCTGTTGCAATTCGCTCCAGTAATCGACCTCCTCAAAGGGGATTTGTTCAATCGGCGCGCCGGTGATAATCAGCCCGTCGAATTTCTCGCCCGTCGCCGCGACCTCGCCGAAGGAGCGGTAGAATTCCTCCATATGCTCGGCGGCAGTGTTGCGCGTGACGTGATCGGACATCTTGATCAACTGAAAGTCGATCTGCAACGGCGTCGCGCCGATCAGCCGGGCGAACTGGTTCTCGGTCTGGATTTTCTTCGGCATCAGATTGAGTAAGCCAATCCGGATCGGTCGAATTTCCTGGGACTGTGCGCGCGTAGGCGACATCACCATCACGCCTTCCCGCGACAAAACGTCAAAGGCGGGGAGATTTTCTGGAAGCGTGATAGGCATTTTTTTCAGTCTCTTATCGTTTTAAGTTGCTACGGATTGCGGCCCGTTTCGGATCACTCTGGCAGCGCATCCGCGATCAGGGCGGTAAACCCTTTGGCGTCGCGCACACGATATAGATCTTGCGCACGAATTTTCACGCCCCAATTTCGTGCCATCGCCGCATAGCGCGGCTGGCGATGCGCGAGGGCCTGCGCATAGGTCCAGCGCACGAAGTCATCGGGGTCGACCTTGTCCTCGGCCACGCCCTTGAGCGCGCGATACTCGGCCCATTTGCTGGCCAGAAACGCGGGCAGATAATACATCGGCTTGGGGGCGCGATCGAACCGCTCCACCAGTTCGGCGGTATGCGCGTCTGACCCTTCGATCCAGACCAGCAGCAGGTTTTGCGACAGCGCCTGCAAGATCGGATCGTTCGGGTCGTCGGGCTCGACCACCTCGCAGATCGAGCCGCCACTGTCGCAGATGAAATTCTCGATCCCGTAAATATCTTGCGCGCGATGGATGAAATGCGCGGTGTCGAGCAGGGCGAATTTCTCGGCCTCGCGATGCTCGCTTTGGCGATACATGTAGTCCTCGAAGGGCAGGCCACCCTTGGTCGGATCACCCGGTTTGCCCAGATAGGTCGAGAGCGGCGCAAGATTGTCAAAGGTGATGTTGGAGGCGATATAGACCGAATCCGTGCGCAAAAGCTCTGCTAAAAACGGGTTTTTCATCGCCTCGCGTTTGAAATTATCCGCGATCCGCTCGCCCATATAGCGCGTGCCGATCCGGTAATCGACCGAGTAGTGAAACCAGCCCGCATCGCGCAGCAAATCTGCAGCCCAAGTCTTGCCCAAGCCCGACATGCCAAATAACAGCACGCGTTTGTCTTTGGCCGCCAGCCACTCGTGGCGATTGGAATAGATCATGCCCGGCCCCTCATACCCGTCCGTGTCTTTGCCCTTCCTTAGCGTGCGCGGCCGGGCGCGTCACGGAGTTTTGGGGGCAGGCGGGCGTTGCGCGGGTTTGGCGTTGAGGATGGCAAGGCCGATTGCAAGCAGGATGAAGCCCAGCATCTCCGCCCAGCCCAGTCGCTCGCCGTAAACTGCCCAGCCCGCGACGATCGCCACCGGCGGGATCAGCAGTGTCACCAGCGCCAGATTAGCCGCGCCTGCCAGCGCCAGAATGCGGTAATAGAGCAGATAGGCCAACGCCGAGCAGCCCACCGCCAGCCAGATCATCGCCGCCCAGACCGAGGGCGCAAAATCCAGTTGCGGCACGCCCTCAAACACCAACATCAGCGGCAAGGTCCAAAGCGCCCCGCCTGTCAGCATGCCTGCCGCGGCGACCTCGGGGCGCATCTTGCGGGTCGCAAAGCGCGCATAAGCGCCCGCAAAGCCATAGCTGGTGGCCGCGCCCAGAATGGCGATCTGGCCCGCCGAGGTCAGATCAAACCCGCCAAGTGCGCCGGGCCCAATCGCCACGATGACCCCGGCGAAACCGATCGCAATGCCAAGTGCCTTGCGTGCGCTCAGACGTTCATCGCGAAACACCAAGGCCGCAATCAGCGCCCCAAATATCGCGGTCGAGGCGTTCAGGATCGACGCCAAACCGCTATCGATATGTTTCTGTCCCCAGACGATCAGCGTGAAGGGAATGGCGTTATTGAGCAGACCCATCACCGCGAAATGCACGATCATGCGCGCATCGCGCCCCACCGGGATGGCGCGAAACGCCACCCACAGCCAAAGCAGAACCGCACCAATGGAGACGCGAATAAACACCACGGTGAACACATCCGCCCCCGCGAGGGCTGCGCGATTGGACAGGAACGATGAGCCCCAGATCAGCGCAAGCGCGGCCAGCAAGGCCCAAACGAGCGGGGAGAGCGAGATCGGGGTGGGGACGGGGTGATGTTTCATGGGCCAAGCGATAGGGCGCAATCGCGGCGCGCGCCACCCGGAAGTTGCAACAAAGAAAAGCCCCGCGTTAAGGGCGGGGCTTTTCAAGGTCTTGCATTAGCTAACGCGATCAGAAATTGATCCCGACACGCACGCCCGCACCCCAACCGGAGTTGCCGGTGAAGCTGCCGCTAACAGGGGGATTGGAGATCGCATTGCCGATATCGACATAGCGTACGCCACCGGTGATCTTTACATTGTCACTCGCCTGATAGCTCGCCGCGAACGAGATCGACTTATAGCCATCGGTCGGCCCGAGGTTGCCTGTGGTGCCCGGTTGGGTTTTCTCATAGCCGAGCATGACCGCACCCGACCACTGGTCGTTAAAGCGACGTCCGACGCCGAGGCTCCAAGAGGTGGAGTTGTTGGCATAGCTGACCAAGGCACCTTGACCGTAGACACCTGCGGGCGGTGCCAAAGTATAGGCGGGCGGCGAGATGTCAAACTGAGTCCAATGTACCCAACGCACCGACCCCATCAGCAGCGTATCCTTGGCGATACCGGTTTGGAATTCCAGATTGACTGATTCCGGCACCGTCGTGTCAAACGCGGTATTAAATGTGCCCCCGACGGTGTTTTCGGTCGCACTGAAGGCGTGCGTGATCTTCGAGTTATAGGTTAGCGAGACGCGTGCGGCGATCTCGGGTTTTTCCCATGCCACACCGATGAGATAGCCCAGATCCGTCTCGGTCGACGTTTTCATCGAATAGCCGATGAAGGGTAGGCTTACCTTGCCCGAGGCTTGCTCGGCGCGCAGGCCCCCGATAACCGAGAAGTTGTTCGGCAGCTTGTAGCGCATCATCATCGTGATGGCGTTTGAACTGATCGTCGCGGTGGAGCCGGCCAACGGATAGCCGGTACCAGCCGAATAGCTGACATTCGCGCCGATCGGCTGGTCCAGAACGATCGCTAGGTCGATCTTGTCGTTTAGCGCCTGCTTATAGCCCAAACTGTAGGTCCCGTAGCCCGGAGCCATGTCACCCGATGACACCGCACCACCGCCAACAGTACCTGACACATCGGGGTTGAACCCACCGATGTTGAATTCTGCGTAATTACCTTTTTCAAACAGAATGCCGGTCGATTGCGTGGACCGCTCCACGCCGCCAGCCTGTGCCATCCCGGCGCTCAGCGCCACGACCGCAGCCGTCGTCATAACACGTTTCATGATGTTCCTCTTCCCTAACGTATGTCTTGGTTCCCTAACTAAAATTCTATCATCCAGATGGCGTAGATCAATTCGGCTTGATAGCTGACGCTACGTCCAAATATCATGCTGCAGCGCAGTTTGTGGCGTGCAGGCCACGCTTTTTGACGTCTACGTCACCTTTCGAACTGACAAGTTTAGAAAATCCCGAAGAATCGGGCCGCAGCCAGCGCGATCAACCAGAACGTGCCCAAGGCGGTCGCAATCAAAACAGCGGCCCAAAGGGTCAGGCGAGGGGCCGGAATATGAGGTTTGTGGCGCATCGCTTTCCTTTTTGCGCTGGGGGCAGGGCCTATTAAGCCATCGTTAGGTGAATCCTGTCTTAACGAGGGCATGAGCACGCGAAAGATTACCTTGCACCCCTTTGCGGGGCCCGATTGGCAAAGCGCGATTGAGGCGCTTGCGGGACTGGGCGCGGGTGGGATGCAGCAATCGGCGACCTATGGAGCAGTGGCGCGCGCGCTGGGGCGTCAGGTCGCGCAGATCGAGATTCGCGCAGCCGGGGCGTGTATCGGTCTGGTGCAGATGATCGCGCGCAAGCGCCTGTGGCTGATCTCGCGCGGCCCGGTCTTTGCGCCCGGTGTTGCGCCCGATATCCAGCGCGCCGCTTTGCGTGCTTTGGCGCGCCGGGTCGGGGTCGTGATTGCCACGCCGGGTGCAGACATGTCGGGGTTTGGCCTGATCCCGTTGATCTCGGCGCGCCATCACGCGATCTGGTCGCTTGATCGAACGCCTGCGGAGTTGCGCGCGGGGCTGGCGGGGAAATGGCGCAATCGATTGGCGGGGGCAGAGCGTGTCGGGCTGCGCCTGCATGTTGAGCGCGACATTGACTGGATCTTGCGCGCCGATCAGGCCCAACAAACGGCGCGCGGCTATCGGGCGTTGCCTGCGGGGTTCACGCGGGCCTGGGCGGCGCAGGCGTGCGTGGACCTGCGCGCGTGGCGCATTGAGGACGACGCCAGGCAGCGGCTTGCGGGGGTGATTGTTTTGCGCCACGGCGCGGGCGCGAGCTATCATATCGGCTGGAGCGGAGCGCAGGGGCGACGCGTCGGGGCGCATAATGTCGGCCTGTGGCAGGCGGCTCTTTGGTTGCGCGATCAAGGCGTTACCCGGTTCGATCTGGGGGATGTGAACTCCGAGGAAGGGGCGGGCCGGATGCATTTCAAACTTGGCACCGGGGCACAGCCGCAGGCCTTGGGTGCGACGTATTGGGTTGTCCCAAATTCAGGGTCGCTTGCCTAAATTTCGCCAAAAGAACGCGCTAGCGCTTTGCCCTGGCGTTGAAATCGGTCATTTTGATCCGCAACGCCCGATTTCAGGAAGAGACTGACATGCCGAGAGAGGCCCAAGAATGACAATCGCCCCCGCCAAGATAACGCCCAAGGGCTTGTTCCGACGCACGCCACCGGCGGCATTCCCGCCCATCCTGGGCTTGATGGGGCTGGGGATCGCATGGCGGCGCGGCGTGGATCAATTCGCCTTGCCGCCCGCTTTGGCCGAGGCGTTCTTGGGGGCGGTGACCTTGCTCACGCTGTTCGCCTTTGTCGGCTATTTGGTGAAATTCCTGCGCCGTCCCGGCGTGCTGCGTGAAGATTTACGCGTTTTGCCCGGGCGCGCGGGACTCGCAGCGATCGTGCTGTCGCTTTATTTTGTGGCCGCAGCGTTGTCGCCCTATTTGGGGGTGGCGATTGCCGTGTTTTGGGGCGTGATCGCGCTGCATCTGGTCTTCACCTTGGTGGTCATCTGGGATTTGTTCCGCAGTCCGGCCGAGCAGCGCCGTGTCACTCCGGTGTGGCAGTTGATCTTTTCGGGCTGGATCGTGGGCGCGGTGGCTGCGCAAATTCTGAAACTGGATTTTGTGGCGGTCGTGCTGTTCTGGATTTCGCTGCTTTCTGCGGTCAGCATCTGGGTGGTCTCGCTGCAGCAGTTTTCGCGCGAAAGCGTGCCGGCCCCATTGCGGCCCTTACTGGCGATCCATTTGGCCCCGGCGGCGCTGCTTGGCACGGCAGGGGCAGGGTTTCATGCCGAGGGTATCGCGCAGGCGATGGCATTGCTGTGCGCCGTCTATCTGGCAGGGCTGGTGGCGTCTTCGCGCTGGCTTTTGGCCTCGGGCTTTACGCCGCTTTGGGGCGCGCTCACCTTTCCGCTTGCTGCGACGGCAGGGTGCTGGCTGGCCGTTGGGGGCGCTTGGGCCCTGCCGGGCGCGTTGCTTTTGGTGCTGGACACGATCATTATTATCCCGATTGCGATCAAGGTGATCCAGCTTTGGATGAAGGGGCAGCTTGCGCTCAAGACCAACGCCGCGATTGCCTAGCGTGTCTAAGCTGCTTGCTCGGGGGGGTTGCCTTTGTGGTGATTGCGTGAAACAGGAAACTGCCAAACGCATCTGGACCCGGAGATCCCCCCATGCAGATTCGCGAGGCACTCACCTTTGACGATGTCCTTCTTGTTCCCGCAGCTTCTTCCGTGCTGCCCTCGGACGCAGACGTCGCCACCTATGTGACCCGTTCGATCCATCTCAATATCCCGTTGCTGAGTTCAGCGATGGATACCGTCACCGAGGCGCGCATGGCGATTGCGATGGCGCAGGCGGGCGGCATGGGCGTGATCCACCGCAACCTCACGATTGAGCAGCAAGCCAATGATGTGAGCCGGGTGAAGCGCTTTGAAAGCGGGATCGTTTACAACCCGATCACCTTGCGCCCCGATCAGACGCTGGCCGATGCCAAGGCCCTGATGGAGCGCTACAATATCACCGGTTTCCCTGTGGTGGATGGCGATAAGCGGGTGGTTGGCATCGTGACCAATCGCGACATGCGCTTTGCGAGCGACGACAAGACCCCGGTTTCGGCGATGATGAGCCATGATAATCTGGCGATCCTGACCGAACCGGCGGATCGCGATCAGGCGCGCGAGTTGATGAAAGAGCGCCGGATCGAGAAGCTGCTGGTCACCGATGGGGCGGGCAAGCTGACCGGGCTTCTGACGCTGAAAGATACCGAGAAATCGGTGCTGCACCCGTTGGCGTGCAAAGATGACAAGGGCCGTTTGCGGGTCGCTGCGGCCTCGACAGTGGGCGATGCGGGCTATGAGCGTTCCTGTGCGCTGATCGAGGCGGGCTGCGATTTGATCGTGATCGACACCGCTCACGGCCATTCCGAGGGCGTGGCGCGTGCGGTTGAGCGCGTGAAATCCTTCCGCGAGGGCGTGCAGGTGGTGGCGGGCAATGTCGCCACGGCCGAGGCCACGAAGGCGTTGATCGGGGCGGGCGCGGATGCGGTCAAGGTCGGGATCGGCCCGGGCTCGATCTGCACCACGCGGATCGTCGCAGGCGTGGGCGTGCCGCAACTGACCGCGATCATGGATGCCGCGGGCGCGGCGGGCGACATTCCGATCATCGCCGATGGCGGCATCAAGTTCTCGGGCGATTTCGCCAAGGCAATCGCGGCGGGCGCGTCCTGCGCAATGGTCGGCTCGGCAATCGCGGGCACAGATGAATCCCCTGGCGAGGTGATCTTGTATCAGGGCCGCTCGTACAAATCCTATCGTGGCATGGGCAGCCTTGGCGCCATGGCGCGCGGCTCGGCAGATCGCTATTTCCAGAAAGACGCCGCCTCCGACAAGCTGGTCCCCGAGGGCATCGAAGGGCAGGTGCCCTATAAAGGCCCGGCGGGCGCGGTGATCCACCAACTCGTGGGCGGCCTGCGCGCCGCTATGGGCTATACCGGCTCGGCCACGGTCGCTGACATGCGCGGCGGGTGCAATTTTGTGCGCATCACCGGCGCAGGGCTAAAGGAAAGCCACGTGCATGACGTTCAAATCACCCGCGAAAGTCCGAACTATCGGATTGGGTAATTACTTGAAGTTGCCTAATGAAATGACGCGCAGCTCGATGGGTTGCGCGTTTTTCGTTGCTGTGAACGCAGTGCGAACTCGACAGGACACATCGTGATCTAAGGGCCAATAACTGAAGCAGACTGAAGCAGGTCTGGCGGGACCGATCAGCTCGCGCTTGAACTCGGATGTGAATTTCGCGCCGGACATCGCGTCGGCCTTGCTTTCAATATTCCCAAGCAAGGCGTCTACAAATCTAGGGGCTATTCAGAGTGATCTACCCTTTTTCAGGGCCGCTCATAAGTCGATACTATTTTGCTGTTTTCATGGGGCAGCAGTAATCTGCTGCTGCTGCCAAATTTCAACAACTTTCGTAGCCAGAGTTAGCGGGTCAAATGGCTTGGTAATCACTTTTGCTGAGCCCAGACTCATCAGGCGCGCCACGTCATCTGCCTGCGCCTTTGCCGTCATAAAGATCACAGGGGTGTTCTCCATGCCAGGCATGCGCCGCAGTGCCGCCAAGGTGTCTTCGCCAGTCATTCCGGGCATCATAACATCGAGGAGAAACAGGTCGGGAGTAAATTCAGCGGCAACCAAGAGTGCCTCTTGCCCACTAGCACACTGGTGAACTTCCAATTTACCTACGACCTCTAGCGCGATTTGCGTAATCGCACGAATATCGTCGTCATCATCTACATGGAGGATACGCGGCGTATTGAGCTCGACCTGAGTCATTTCGTAGCTCCAAGCTTTTTACTGAAGTGAATTTATCGACCTTCCATGGTTCGTTTCTAACCTTAAGGTTGCAAATTGGCAATGATATTCGACCACTAGGTTATATGAATTTATGGGATAGAATCAGGATTTGGCGCTTCAATAACGTTGAACAGTGCAGCTTGCGACCTGTCGCCGTCCAGTTCGAATATTGGGCCAACGGCCACTGCGGCCATACCGATCCTTTTCAGCCAGCGCTTAAACACTGCGGGGACAATTCCGATGACTTGGTCCGCGCCCAGCTTCCGGGCAGAGGCCGCCATGTGAAGCATCAGTAGTCGTTGCACCGCGGCCCGCTTTTGGGCGGGGACGCCATCAACCACGAATAGTCGAGTCGCTTCCCATATCTTGTCGGTCACCGGCGCTTCGAAAAACAGAGGGTCGAGAGGCAAACCTTGAAGCAAACCCAATTGCGCGTCGCGGATCATGTAGCTGTGCAGGCCGCAACGCGCTGTTGTCGGGGCGATGCGGATACCTGCGAGTACTTCTCCGTTCTCATGAACGACGATCCAGCGGGCTTCGGGCGTATCGTATTGGTCGAATTCCATTCCGTCGGTCTCGGGCAGTTGCCAGCCTTTGGCGACGATAAAAACTTCGCGGCGCGCCTTGAGATACTTGACGAGAAGGCTGCCGTAGTGATGCATGTTCTGCATCGAAAGGGTCGTTGTGCGAATCTGGTCGGAAGACCCGATTAGATTTTCGAGTGGATTTGGGGCTTGCCTTTCTGTAGTGGACGGGCGTGGAGCGTAATGCTTAACTCTGCCGGGCGATGTCAGTTCTGGAAACACACGCTTCGCCTTGGCCAGACTCGATTCTCTAACTTGCTCCATGTGCAGCCCCAACCCTCGGTAGAAAATATTGTTTCTTGATAATGCCCTAGTTGCGCGAATACGCCATATTGTTGCCACATCTTGGGCGCAAACTGGCACAGGGTGTGCTTTGCGCGCATCGGTTTAGTGGCTGGCGGCCGCCTCCCGGAGGTATAGACGATATGGAGACGCGTCATGATCACTCGCCTTCGCAGGGCCTTTGTCACCAAAAATACGTTTCTGCTGGTGCAGCAGATGAAAGACTATGCGGCTGTGGGAAAGAACCTCGCCTGGCAGCGGCGGATTATTTTTACCGCCGCGCTAGTGCTCGCAGGGTATTACTATAACCTCATCCTCGCCCTTACCACAGCGGTCCTGATTGCGCTCTCGGAGATCTACGATTCTTTCATTTTCAACCGAATCCTTGCTTGGGACGGTCGCGATGCGGCTGTCACCCGAAAGCTTCTTAACGGTCTTTATGTAGGAACCGCCCTCAGCGCTTCGGTTATCGTTTTTTATGCGGTCGCCCTCGCTATCGACCAAGGGTCCGGCACGCATTTCATGTCATTGTTCTTCCTATTGGCGGCCGCCCTCTTTGCCGCCATGAACAATCATCAGCTCTTGCTCATCCTGTTCATGCGACTGGTGGTGTACGGCGTTGCCTTCATCTTTATCCCATTCTGGGACATCTATATCACCAGCGCCCCATTCGATTCTGAAGCTTGGGCGCAGATGTTCACCAGTCTGTTCGTGTTGTACTTCGTGATCGATTGTTCGCGGATTTATCTTTCGTTCTACCGCGGCAGCTTAGAGCAAATGGAAGCGCTCAGGGTCGAGAACCGCAAATCACAGGAAGCTTACAAAGCAAAAACAGAGTTTGTCTCGACGATGAGCCACGAGCTTCGTACGCCACTGACATCTATTAAGGGGTCGATCGACCTCGCCTGTGCCGGGCACCTCGGCCCACTCTCGGAACGGGCCGAGCAAGTTATGACAATCGCCCAGCGAAATTGCACCCGGCTGATCAAACTTATCGATGAAATTCTGGATCTCCAGAAGATTGAGGCCGGTCGAATGCACTTTTCAATGACAAAGTTTAATGTCTTGAAAGTGATCGATCAGGCTGTGACTTCAAGTGCGCCCTTTGCTGGGCGGCTTGGAGTCCAGCTCATTTTCGAAGACTCCGATCAACCGATGGTGGTGAATGGTGATCCAGCACGAATAGAGCAGGTTCTGACCAACATGATTTCCAACGCCGCCAAGTTCTCTCCTGAGGGAAGTAGCGTGCGTATCCGTGTGGAACCAATTGAAAACTCTGTCCGCGTTTCGGTGATCGACGAAGGTTCCGGGCTATCCGAAGATGATCGCGATCGGGTTTTCGACAAGTTCAGCCAAGTTGACTCCTCCGATACCCGCAAGATCGGCGGCACCGGTTTGGGTATGAACATCTCTAAGCAGATCATTCAGGCGCACGATGGAAACATCGATTACTCGAAGAATTCCATTCGTGGAACCACATTCTATTTTGAGCTTGCCCTAGAAGAAATGCTCGAGGGTGAAGCCGATACGATCTAGGGGGCCGGTCTTATGGTGTGAAGATGCGATCAACTTTCTCATGAACAGCGCCGGCAACTGGTTTTTCGACGATAACGCCCTCTCGGCCGATTGCTATGCAAGCGCCTGTCGGATGACACGTTGCATGCCCGAAAGAATGGCGTTCAGGGGCGTAGTCAGTCACTGCCTGGCAAGCGAATGCCAGCAGTCGCCGAGAGGGGGGGCAAGGCCCATCTGGCCATAGACACAGCCACTCCAGCATCCTCAGCCCGGAAGGGCATATTTACGTAGATGAGAGAGGTCGAGCGAGATGCCGTCTCTCGACCATATCTTCTTTGAACGATGTGGCGCTTACTGAAGCAGAATGCTGTCGATCTTGAGAAACCATCAATGGCTTTCAGACTTAGCGTTTTATCAATGATGGGACCGTCTTCTGCGCCGCAAACGCCTGGATTCTGTGCTTGATCGGCACACACCAGAACACGCGTTTCAGGCAGGCCAGAAGCAACAAAACGTAGTAAGATACTTAGTCCTGACGCATCTTAAAAACGCTGTAAGCCTGTCCAAATCGATTGGTCCACCTCTGTCCGCACCCGGGCGAGCTGGACCAATCCCCCTTCAGGCGTGAGTTGCGTGATACTGCCCTTTTGATGCAAGCCGCGCTTCCGCATTGCAGATGGCATAAAAGATCGCTTTATCGGCGCGATCGGATACACGGACTTGCGGCTGCACCGACGCACCAACCGAAACACTGAACTTGACGTCAAGTTCAACCCCCAACTCCGACGCGCGGCTGTTCAAGAGGGCCTGAGTCTCACCTTCCAGGTCAACAGGTGCCAAGTCATCATCTTGGTTCGACACCAAAACAAAAACCCCGTTTCCAGAATACGCCATTGCAAATTTGCCGGACGAAAAGACCTCGCCAATCGTATCAGCCATATCTGACAGGAACGAAAAGCATTTCGTCGCCGACGTGCGTTGGGATATCAGATCAAACTGATCAAGCTTGACGGCTCTGACGCGCGCATCAGTGGCGGAGAAGACCGACAGCTGCTGCAGATAGTTGCGAATGGACAGGTGTGAGATCAGGTTCGTCACTGACCCAAGAGCGATATCATAGAACAGTTCGGGTTTGATCGCATCGTCTTGCAGTTGCGGAGTGTCGGGCACAACGTCCAGATGATCGGTTCGACGAGCTTGGCAAAGTTGGGACAGGGCAGACAGGCGAGTTTCGAACTCAGCGATCTCAAACGGCTTGGTCGCAAAGTCGGTAGCGCCTGCTTTGAAAGCCCGCTCTAGATGATCCATATCTCTCATGCCGGTCAGCATGATGATCGGAACATCCTTGTAGGCAGAACGTTCACGAACATGAGCACATAGATCAATACCGTCCATTCCCGGCATCCGAATATCCAGCACGAGACAGTCGAACGGAGTTTTTCTCGTGATGATAAGATCAAGCGCGGCCTCCGCGGAAGAAGCGACCGTGATATCCGCAAAACCGGCATTGCCCGCAATGATAGGGATAAGGCCAAGGATGAACGGGTCATCGTCCACCGCGAGAATGCGCAACGGTCCTTGATCGAGAACATCTGCCGGAAACGCATCCTGGGCAAAGGTCGCCGCTGAACTCTGACTGTCATTCATGAGCAGTGTTTCAGGCTTTCCACCCCAACCAAACAGTCGCTTCACGCGGGCGACCGTCAGCAAACACAGCGACGACAACATTGAGTTACCGCGCAATAATTTTGAGATGATGGTGACAAGGAGGCCAACGGCAGCCCCTGCGATCATATATACCAAAATCATTCTTCCTCTCCCGCTATCGATTCCATTGCCACTTCTGGTGCGAAAATATGCTTGACCTTCACGCACGTCTTTTCGCTCTCGCTCACGTTCTTCAAATCTTTGTTAAGATTGAATCTTGTTCGAATTTAGGCAAACACATCACAACCTGAGCGCGTGGTGAAATAATTACAGGATAGTTAAGCGCCCCCAACGGCCGACAGAAAGAGTATCGGAACCCTCTCTGGATCCGCGTAAAATTCTAAACTATCCTATGAAATAAGGATAAATTGACCATGTTCTTGGTGCCAATCTCACCTTCAGGTTGCGGACTGATCATCGGGTGATACCTCTCAACGGTCACTTCGAGATTTCGCGGGAGGTCTGAAAATGCAGGTTTGGGTTGTAGAACAGCGATGTTGAGGCTGATTGAAACTCCTCGTGATTCTCGAACGAAATGTTAAGAATTCTCGAGCGCCCCCACGGGGTGATTGACCTGCGCCCCAAGTTCTCTCCAGGTTTGCGCGGAGTCCTTGGGGTTATTGCACCGCTCCCCAAGGTTGGATCACCGGAAGCTAGAATTTTCCGGCTCTGATCACGATGGCGGGCTGGCTGCGCCATCGGGAAAATGCATGGCGATCGGGACGTTGTATCCGATCGCGCTGTGAGGTCGGTCCTCGTTGTAGTGTCGACGCCAATCCTCCAGCTTTTCGCGGGCGTCGGCAAGGCTCATGAACCAGTGGGCATTCAGGCACTCCGCCCTGAGCTTGCTGTTGAATGCCTCGATGAACCCGTTGTCGGTGGGTTTGCCGGGCCGCGAGAAGTCCAGAATGACGTCGTTGGCATAGGCCCAGAGATCGAGGTCGCGGGAGATGAACTCGCTGCCGTTGTCGACCCGGATCGTCCTGGGATAGCCGGTGCGGGCACAGACGCGTTCCAGGGTCTGGACAACGTCCTCGCCGCGGTAGGCGAAGCGGGGATCGGTCGCCGGACTGAACCTCGAATGGGTGTCGACAATGGTCAGGATGCGGAGCTTCTTGCCCATGGCGAGTTGGTCGTGGACGAAATCCATCGCCCAGACATCGTTCGGGCCGACGGCTTCCTGACGGTCCTCGCGCAGCTTTGCCTTCACCCGCCGCTTGGGGTGCTTGTTGCGGAGCTGAAGCCTCAATTCGTTGTAAATCCTGCGGGTCTTCTTGATGCTCACCTGCCAACCCTCCCGGCGCAGCAGCACATGCACCCGTCGATAGCCGTAGCGAATACGGGTCTCGCAAATCTCCTTGATCCGTCGTTCGAGGCCGGCCTGTCCGGTGCGGCGGGATTTGTAATGGTAGGTCGAGGTGTCGAACCGCAGAGCCCGGCAGGCCCGGCGGATCGACACGCCCCAATCGACCAACATCCCGTCGACCAGCTGTCGCTTCCGGACAGGCCTCAGAGCTTTCGGCGGATGACGTCCTGCAACATCTCGCGGTCGAGCGTCAGGTCGGCCACGATCTTCTTCAGCCGGGCATTCTCGTCCTCGAGCGGCTTCAGCCGCCGCATCTCGTCCGGCAGTAACCCGCCGTATCGCTTCTTCCAGTTGAAGTAGGTCGCCTGACTGATCCCGGCCTTGCGGCAGATCTCTGCGACCGGCGTGCCTTCCTCGCCCTGCTTCAAGATGAACGCCTTCTGCGCCTCCGTGAACTTCGATGCCTTCATGCGATTCCGCTCCTCTCCCAGCCAGGGAAACGTAGCGGAAAACTCCAGTTTCAGGCGGTCCAATTCTCGGGGGGCAGAGCAGTTAAATCTGTGGCCTCAGGCGGCCATTTTGTCCATCGTCGTTCTCTGCAAGAATTCCATGGGTGTCAGGTTGCCTAGGGCTGAATGTGGTCTGCGCCAATTGTAGTCCTCCTGCCA
>NZ_CAJYBT010000043.1 GCF_913064665.1 uncultured Thioclava sp. | reverse complement strand
TGGTCTCCACCGGGCCGAGATCGTTGATCGCGACCACCTCGATATCGGTGCGCCCCGATTCAATGATCGCGCGCAACACGTTGCGCCCAATGCGCCCAAAGCCGTTAATGGCAACTTTGACGGTCATGTCCTTCTCCTCTGGCTGGCTGCCCTGCAAGGAGTTGCGCGGGCAGAAATCCCGTTGCGGTTAACAAACGCCTTTAAGGCGAAAGGTCAACCGGTCAGACGTGTATGCTAGCGCCAGAATGCGACATATTGAACGAGATCAGCGATTCTCCGGCCCAAAAACAGCAAAGCCTGCCCTTGGTTAAGGAATATATCCGCCAATATCAGCACTATCAGGATGGCCCCCAGCCAAAGCGCAATCCGATCGGTCATCACTGTCCCTTCGCGCCCCGATTGCCGAAGCGTCCCCTATGCCCGCCCCGTCTGTTGCGCCAAGGAGGCGCTGTGCGGGGTGGGTCTTTCTCTCTGTAAGAGCAGACGCGTGCGCAGCAATCAACCAAGCAAATCAGTCTGTTCTGATGTGACGTTAATAGATTGCGGCCAGCGAGAGAAGGGGTAGGCGGATGCGTGTGTCTAGGCCTCGTCCTCGGCGACAAGGAAGATTTCGCCAGCAGATTCCATTTCGCGGATCGCCGCCACGATTTCGCCCATCGCCTCTTCGGACTCCTTTTCCTTCACCTTGCCCAGATTAGTCATCTCGTCGCGCAAGGATTGCGCCATGCGTTGGGACATATTGGTCAGGATGAACTCCGCCGATGCTTCGAGTGCGCCCTTGGCCCCTGCCAATGCGGTGACCAAACGGGCCTGATCGACATTGCGCAAGATTTTTGGCACGTCGCGCGGATCAATCCGCGCGGGAATATTGGCGAATGTGAAGATCGCCTTGCGCACTTGATCGGCAAACAGCTGATCTTCCTCGTCAAGCCCTTTGAGCACCGAATCGCGGGTGCTGGATGCGGAATAGTTCAGGATCGCGCCGACGCGCTCCACTGGTCCAGTATCAAACGCCTTGGCGGGTTGCGCGTCCAGCTGTGCCGATAGCGCCTGCCCGATCCGGTGCACAGTTTCTGGCGCGACATTGCCGGTGAGAGAGACCGCATAGGCCACGCGCCGTGCCTTGTCGCCGGGCAAAAGCCCCAGCAATTCCGCAGCTTTCGCGACAGACAGCTTGGACAGCATGACCGCGCCAACCTCAACGCTTTCCTCTTCGAGAACGGGGCGGAGCAGTTCGGCGGAGAGGCCTGTGATACGCTCCCACGGGTCGGCGCGTGAACTGCCAGAGGCGAGACGGCGCAGACGTGTCGAGGCCGATGGGGAAAGCTGTCCGTCCAGCAGGGTCAGCGCACCATCAAGACCGCCGGGAAAGGCAAACCCAACCGCTTCCAGTTCGGCGCAGAATTCATCCACCACGGCGCTGAGCGTGTCGCGATCAATCAGGCGCAACCTGCCAACCGCCTCGGTCAGTTCGGTTTGGTGATCATCGCTCAGATCGCTGAGCGGCAGTTTCAGCCCCTCAGTGGCCAAAAGGCGCACCACGATGGCGGCCTTTTGCTTGCGTGTCAGAGTGGCTGGAGCGCTTGGAGCCATAAGTCCGGGTGCCCCTCCCATCCCGGCCAATTGGCCAAGAGGCTGCAATTTTGCGACTGCGTTCACCAACGTTCTCCGATTCCCTTGAACCTTTCGATCAAGGTGGCACAGGGTCGGTTAATGCCAGCTTAGCGAAACCGGAATTAGCTGGCTTGCAACACGCAGGACTTGGCGTCTTTGTCCCAGACATGGCCTTGCGGGCACGACATCGAGGCTTGATGTTCGCGCATGCAATCGGCGCTGGCCGCAAGCGGTGCAAGGATAAGGACGGCGGCGGCAAGAATCGTTCTAGTCATCACGGATCTCCCTTGGCTGATGACCCAGCGTAAGCCGAATCACCGCCTTGAGACCAGTGTCAGATCACGTAGTCGCGATTATTCCCCGAAAACGCGCTTGAAAATCGTGTCCACGTGTTTGGTGTGATAGCCGAGATCGAATTTTTCGTTGATCTCATCCTCGCTTAGCGCGGCGCGCACATCTGCATCGGCCAGCAATTCCTCGCGGAAATCCGCACCCTTTTCCCAAACCTTCATCGCGTTGCGCTGCACCAGCTTGTAGCTGTCCTCGCGCGACACACCCGCCTGCGTCAGCGCCAGCAAGACCCGCTGGCTCATCACCAAGCCTTTGAATTTGTTCATGTTCGCCAGCATGTTGTCAGGATAGATCACGAGGTTTTCGATCACGCCTGCCAGACGGTTGAGCGCAAAATCGAGCGTCACGGTGGCGTCAGGGCCGATCGCGCGCTCGACCGAGGAATGCGAGATGTCGCGTTCATGCCAAAGCGCCACGTTCTCCATCGCGGGCACCACGGCCATGCGCACCAAACGCGCCAGCCCGGTGAGGTTTTCCGTCAGCACCGGGTTGCGTTTATGCGGCATCGCCGAGCTGCCCTTTTGGCCCTTGGAGAAGAACTCCTCGGCCTCAAGCACCTCGGTGCGCTGCATGTGGCGAATTTCGATGGCGACGTTTTCGATGCTCGAGGCAATCACACCTAGGGTGGCAAAGAACATCGCGTGCCGGTCGCGCGGGATCACTTGGGTTGAAATCGGCTCAACGCGCAGGCCGAGTTTCTCGCAGACATGTTCCTCAACCGCCGGGTCGATATTGGCGAATGTGCCGACCGCGCCGGAAATCGCGCCGGTGGCCACTTCCCAGCGGGCCTTTTCCAGACGGTTCTTGTTGCGATCCATTTCGGCGTAAAAGCGCGCGAAGGTCAGCCCCATCGTGGTCGGTTCGGCGTGAATGCCGTGGCTGCGCCCAATGCGCACGGTGTCTTTATGCTCAAACGCGCGCTTTTTCAGCGCGGCAAGCAGGCGGTCCATATCGGCGAGCAGGATATCGGTGGCGCGCACCAGCTGCACGTTGAAGGTCGTGTCCAGAACATCCGAGCTGGTCATGCCCTGATGGACAAATCGCGCCTCGGTCGAGCCGATATGTTCAGCCAGATGGGTCAGAAAGGCGATCACATCATGCTTGGTCACGGACTCGATTTCGTCGATGCGCGCGACGTCGAATTCCACATCCTTGGCCTTCCAGACAGCCTGTGCAGATTCGCGCGGGATCACGCCCAGATCGGCCTGAGCGTCGCAGGCATGGGCCTCGATCTCGTACCAGATCTTGAACTTGCTGGCAGGTTCCCAGATATCGACCATCTCTTTGCGGGAATAACGCGGGATCATGGGCGCGGCCTTTCGATTGCAGGTGGTTTAGGCGGCTTGTTAGACTGTGCCTGCCTTTGGGGCAAGGGAGCGGTGATGATCAAGCTGTGCGATTTTGAAGGCGCGTGGGTGTTGCGGCGCCAGATCCGTCACAGCGATGGCCGTGTCGCGCGCTTTCAGGGTAGGGCGGTGTTCACGCCGCGCACGGGCGGGCTGCATTATCGCGAGAGCGGCGATCTGATTTTGCCCGAGGGCACGCGGTTTCACGCAGAGCGCTGCTATCTCTGGCACGCCGATGGGGCTGGGATTGCCGTCAGTTTTGAAGATGGCCGCGCATTTCATCACGTCGACCCGGCCCGCCCAGAGGCTCAGCATTGGTGTGATCCTGACACCTATCATGTATCCTATGGCTTTGATCACTGGCCCCAATGGCAGACCGTGTGGCGCGTGCATGGCCCGCGCAAAGATTACGTGATGGAGTCGCACTACGCGGGCGAATGAGTGTGCAAGAGACGTGGAAAAAAACTCGGGCAAGCGGGGCGCGGCCTTAGTGCGTTCACTGTCGTGCCACAATTGCGTGAAATGATCTATATTGTTGATTCAAAACGATATTAGCGTAAGAAAATCGCAAAAATCAGGGCTTCCTTAACCATATTTGCCGCGAAAGAGGCGCAACATCTGTCCGCTTTGGCCACAGATTTGAACGATTCTCTAACCATAACGCATCGGTGAAGGGTGGCAGGAATAGCCCCCGCTGAGGTTAGGATTGGGACACAGGCCATGAGCGAATTCACCACCAATATCGCGCTGAAAAGCCAGACGGTTGTGCATGCGCCTTTTGCAGGTGCTGCGCCCTACCGTGCTGTTGGCAAGCGGATGTTTGATATCGCGATGGTTTTGGCTGTGATACCGGTGTTGTTGCCACTGATCTTGGTGCTGGCGGCTTTGGTCTGGCTTGATGGCGGGCCTGCGTTTTTCGCCCAACCCCGGATCGGGCGTGACGGGCGGAGTTTCAAAATGTGGAAACTGCGCACGATGGTGGTGGATGCCGAGGCCAAGCTGAAAGCGCTGTGCGATTCTGACCCCGCGATTGCCCAAGAATGGGCCGTGAACCAGAAGCTCGCCCATGATCCGCGCATTACCCGTATCGGAGCGTTTTTGCGCCGCACCAGCCTTGATGAGCTGCCGCAATTCTTCAACGTACTGTTTGGCTCGATGAGCCTTGTCGGCCCGCGCCCCTTCTTGGCCTCGCAAGAAGCGACCTATCAGGATGCGATGGGCCGCGCCTATTACCGGATGCGTCCGGGCATCACCGGGCTGTGGCAGGTGGTGGGTCGTTCCTCCAGCGCCTTCGTGGATCGTGTCCGCTTTGACGAGCGCTATTACGCGAAAATGTCGCTGCTGAATGATGTGATGTTGTGCCTGATGACCGTCGCGGTGGTGTTCAAACAAACTGGCAAGTGATCACAGGGCTTCCACAGGATCACGGTCTTCCGGCGTGATTTTCCCTTTCAAGCGATCTGCAAGCGTCCCGATATTGGGGCGCTTTTGCATGTCATCCCTGAATGGTTAGAAACTTCAGTCCATTGCGGTCAAACCATGCCGCGCTCAACCGCCCCGATTTGCTGGCCCCGGTATCAAGCGCCACACGTCCGCGATCGACAAAGGGCTCGGCTACCACCCAGTGACCATGCGCGATCCATAGCCCGTCGCGCCGCGGAGCTGTGCCAAACCGCGCATGCCCCCAAAGCAACGCATCGGGGTTTTGGCGTTCCAACGGGTGATAGGGATCGGCCCCCGCATGGGTCACTGCAAGCCCGCCTTCCCGCCAATAGAGCGGGCGGGAATCGAGCCAGCTAAGCAGGTTGGGACCAAGTGCGCGCGCCAGATCCATGCGCAACGCGTCCAGTGCATCCGTGTCGGGACGTGTCATATCCGGCAGGCTCAGGCCGTAACTGCGCAGGGTCGCCGCCCCGCCCAGCTTCAGCCAACGCACTGTCTGCGCATCGGGGCTGATCAGAAAATCCAACATCATGCGTTCATGATTGCCCATCAGGCAGATCATGCGCTGAGGCGCGGCCCGTTGCGCGGCCTGCAACGTCGACAGCACCCGCGCGCTCTCAGGCCCCCGATCAATCATATCGCCCACCGTGATGACACGCGCGCGCTCTGATCCGGGCTGGTCGCTGATCAGCTCGAACATCGCGTCCAGCAAATCGGCACGCCCATGCAAGTCGCCGATCACGCAAACCGGGTCTTGCGGGTGGGGCAGGCCGGGGGGCGCGGTGCTTTTGGCGGGGCGCGCGAACTTATTGAGCAATGTGGTGAACATGTCTGAAAGGGTCTCTCGCGCAGGGCTGGAATCCCGTGTGTTTTGGCGACATAACCATGTTCAGGACAAAGCGGAAGGGGCTCACGCAAAGGTGGGAAACAAACCGCTGCAAGCAAGGGGCGAGCAATGGCACACGAAACAGCGGGCAGGCGCGTTTTGATCGTGGTGGAAAACCTCCCCGTGCCGCTGGACCGACGCGTCTGGCTGGAGGCGACGACCCTGGCGGGCGCGGGCTATCAGGTGTCGGTGATCTGCCCGATGGGACGGGGGTGGGATGCGCCTTATGAGGTGATCGAGGGCATCCATATTTATCGCCATCCCGCCCCGCCCGAGGCGCATTCGGGCGCGGTGGCCTATGCGCGCGAATATGGCCACGCGATCTGGCACTGGTTTGCGCTGGCGCGGGTGGTGCGGCGCGAGCGTGGTTTTGACGTCATTCAGGGCTGCAACCCGCCCGATCTGATCTGGCTGCTCGCACTGCGCTATCGGCTCGCGGGCGTGCGCTATATGTTTGATCACCACGATGTCTGCCCCGAATTGTTCGAGGCGAAATTTAACAAAAAGGGCCTGCTTTGGGGCGTGATGCGGATTTGGGAGCGTATCACATTCGCCTGCGCGTCCGTGTCGATGGCCACCAATGAGAGCTTTCGCAAGATCGCCATCGCGCGTGGCAAAATGGCGCCCGAGGATGTGTTCGTTGTGCGCTCTGCCCCGCGTGTTGAAACCTTTCTGCCCGGTCCGGGCGATGTTCGCTATCGCCACGGCGCGAAAACGGTGCTCGGCTATATCGGGGTGATCGGTCAGCAAGAGGGGATGGATCTTCTGATCGAGGCTCTGCAGATCCTGATCCGGGATCTGGGCCATTCGGACGTGCATCTGGTGATCGTGGGGTTTGGCCCCGAAGTGCCGATGGTGCAGGCCGATGTCGCCGCGCGTGGGCTGTCTGATCACGTCACTTTCACCGGGCCGCTTTATGGCGATGAGATGCTGGCGGCGATGAATGCGATTGATATCGGCGTCGCCCCCGATCCGAAGAACGCGATGAATGACATTTCGACCATGAACAAGGTCATGGAATATATGACGCTGGAAAAGCCGCTCGTGCAGTTCGATCTGACCGAGGGGCGGGCCTCGGCGGGCGAGGCGGCGCGCTATGCCCGCGCCAATGATCCGCGTGATTTCGCCGCCCAGATCGCGGCGCTGATTGATGCGCCCGAGGCGGCGCGAGAAATCGGGCAGGCGGGGCGCAAGCGGGTGCTGGAATCGCTGGCTTGGGATTTCTCGGCCAAGCAGCTTTTGGCGGCCTATGATCGGATATTTTCCAAGTTTGGGAAATAATGCGCCCGTTTCTGGGGTGATTGTTTCATAACGCGCGAGAAATTAGCCAAATATTGACGCATTTGTGCTTGATAGGTGCCGCAATCTAGACACAAATATTCCCAACGTGCCCCAGCTTGCCGGGGCATTTATCCGCTGGGGGGCTGATATGACGCGAAACAGACATATGGGCTTCGGGGCTGTTGCCTTGCTGTTGGGTGTCATTGTGGCAGGCACGGCGGGGGCGGGCGATCTGCGCCAGATTGCCCCCGTCGAGGTCGCGGATACGGCCTTAAACCAGATCACGGAAGAGATGACGGGGCGCGCCGCCTATGATCCGGTGGCCCATGCGCTGGCCATCGGGCTGACGCCTGAGCGCGCCGATGCGCTGGTGGATCAGGCGATGAAAGTGGCACAAAGCTGCCCGCTGGTCTTTGACACCCAGCAGTCGATCGCGAATTGCTGGGAGGCGCCAAGCGGGGCTGGCTCGTAACTCAATCTGGAACGTAAGCCCCTAGCCGGGGCAGGCTGTGCGCGATGAACTTCGTCAACCGCGCATCGGCCACCGACACGTTTTCGCCCGGGCCAATCGGCGTGACATAGCGGATCAGCGCGCCATCGGTGCGCCCGCGCGTCACACCATCGACAATCACCGATAGTTTCGCGCGCCAATCGTTGATCATTGCCACTCCACGCTCGTCAAACCAGTAATAGACAAGCTGGCGGTTCAGCCCTTTGGTGATCACCGCGCGATTGACCGCAAAGGACGCGCGATGGGGCAGGGTGAGGCTGCGCGGCCCGAAATTGCTCACCTCCCAGCCCCCGACGGGTAGACAGACCTCGGGCGAATGGATGCCCGCGCCCCCGGTCTGATCGGCATACCACGCCACGAACAGATTGACCGCTGCGCTGCGATCGGGACTGGCATAAACGGCGTTCAGATAGTCGGTTGCGCCCAACACCTGAACGGTTTGCGGCTCAAGCGCGCGCATCTCGCCCTGCCAGCCCTCGATGCTGCGCGGAAAGGTCGAAAAGTCGCTGCGCGCGGGGGGTAGGGCCTCGGGGCGGGGCAGGGCAAGCCAAGCGGCACTGGCCAGCGCCGCCAGCCCAAGCGCCACCATCAGCGCCCGCGACGGAGCGATCTGGGTCAGGCGACGTAGCTCGGGGGCGAAGCGGGTGTAGTTCAGATCAAGCGCCTCTGATAGCGGGCGCGGGTTGGGCGTCAGGCGCTGCAGCCCGACGGCCGTGAAGCTGAGGATCGCAATCGCCGCGCCGAAAATCACCCAACCCTCGAACACATGCAAAAACCCTTCGGCCTGCCCGATCCCGTAGCTGTTGACCAAGATCGCCACCACGCCGATGCGTAAGCTGTTCAGCCCCACCGTCAGCGGCGCGGCCATCGCAAACAGCACCGCCTTATGCCAGAACGGGCCACGATAAAGGATACCGAACAGGTAGGAAAAACTGAGGATCGGGAACAGGTAGCGCAGGCCAGAACAGGCCTCGGCGACCTGCAATTTATAGACGCCCAGATCAATCACATTGCCCGACAGATAGACCGGAATGTCAAAGGCGCGTACCAGCGCCACGCCCAGTTCCGACGAGATCAGTTGCAACGCAATCGTCAGCTTCCAATACAGGATTTGGGGCAGCGGCAGCATGAAGATCAGATGCAGCACCGGCTTCCAGTGATGCCGCCCCGCCTGCCAGCCCATGACCAGTAACACCACGCCCATCAGCCAGCCGATCAGCGCATAGGTCACGATATCGGGGATCTGCGCAAGGTCGCCAAACGCCGCCACAGCCAGCGCGGCGATGATCACGACGACCCCTTGCCAGCGGGTGTGTTGCGGGCTGGAATGTGCCGGGGCGTGGCGCAGTTCGCGTGCGAAAAGATAAAGCGAAATCAAGGGGATCAGCGGGCCGTGGCTATATTCCGGCGTGGACCAAGCCGCGCCGAGGCTTTGCAAGCCCAACGCAAAGAATGGCGCGCAGGCCAGCGTCAGCGCGCCCAGCCCAAGAATGCCCCACGGCAGGCTGCGCGCGGCGCGCAGATTGGTGCTTGCAATGCTCATGACTGCTCTCGTTGACGGGGTGTCTGATGCGCCCCTTTGATGTGATCATACCGCGCAACCGGGCTCAGCCAAAGACAAAACCGTGGCCAAGACAGGGCAAGCCTGCCGATCTGTGCCCTAATTCCCGCGCTTTGCGCTGGCGCGCAGCTTTGCCAATTGGGCAGGGGCGTCTTGCATTTGCGCGGGCAGAACAGCTCCGGCCAGATCAAGCGCCTTTTGCAACTGCGCTGCGGCGGTGGTGTCGTCGCCGTTGGCCAGCAGCACCATCGCATAGTGATATTGCGCCAGGGCCGTGTCGGGCAAACCGGCAGCGGCGGCGGCTAAAAGCGGCTCGGCCTGCGCGAAATTGCCCAAA
Organism: uncultured Thioclava sp.; assembly: GCF_913064665.1. Lineage (GTDB taxonomy): Bacteria > Pseudomonadota > Alphaproteobacteria > Rhodobacterales > Rhodobacteraceae > Thioclava > Thioclava arctica. The sequence continues at coordinate 16,460 of NZ_CAJYBT010000043.1, read as the reverse complement.
CGATATTCCGCCCAGCCATAGGTGTCTTTGAAGGCAGGCTCGGGGCTTTCACGAAAGCGCTGGGCAATGGCGGCGGCGCGCGCAAGGCTGGCGGGATCGTCGCGGTGCTGGCTAAGCAGGCTGGCAAGGTTATTGGCCAAGACGGCATTGTCGGAATTGCGTTGATATAGCGCGTCATAAGTGGCGATGGCGGCCTCATAATCGCCCGCTTTGTTCTGCGAGCGCGCGCGATAGAGCAACAGCAGCGGATCGGGGGCGTCGCCTTGCGCTTTCAGGGTCGCGTCGATGATCTGCCTAGCCTCTGCGTCGCGCCCGGCCGCGGCAAGCAGGCGGTAAAGTTGGCGTGCGGGCTGGCTGTCGGCGGGGCGCTCAGAGCAAAGCGCGCGCAGGCCTGCCTCGGCTTCGGACCCGTGCCCGGTGAGCGAGTCAAGATTGGCGCTTAGCAGACGCAATCCGCGATCTTTCGGGGCGGCGGCAAGCTGATCGGCAAGGTAGCTGCGCGCGGCATCCGTCCGTCCAGCGGCAAGCTGGGCCTGTATGACGGCGGCAATCGCGCCATTATTGCTGGTGCTGTCGGCCAGCGATTTCAGCGTATCGATCGCCGCATCGCTTTGCCCGCGCCCCAGCAAGATCGCGGCACGAATGGATTGCGCCAAGGCTGATGCTTCGGGGCGTTGCAGCGTATCCAGATGCTCGGCGATGCGCTGGGCTTGCGCCCAATCGGTCTGGCTCAGCGCCAGATCGGCTTGGCGATGCAACAGCCCCGGATCATCGGGATTGTGCTGAATCGCCTCAGAAAGCAGCGCCGCAGCGGCGGTAGGACGTTTCTGATCCAGTAGGAAATCAGCGTAGTTGCGGGCCTCGGCGGCGCGACGATTGCTTGCCTCATAGGCTTGGGCCAGCAGTGTGCCGGCCAGATCGGGCGCACCCTCGCGCATGTTGGCTTGCGCCATCAGCGTCAGGGTGGGCGCATCTTGGGGGGCCTGTTGCAAGGCACGGCGCAGCGCCACGAGCGCATCCTCGGGATTGTCGGCATCGATCAACCACTGGGCGCGCAGGCGCAAGGCTGGCACCAGATCGGGCGCAACTTTGAGAGCGGCGTCAAGCTGGGCTTGCGCTGCGTTGCGCTGTCCGGCGCGATCAAGCATCTGCGCATAGCTCACACGCAGACGGTCGGTCTGCTCGCTTTCAGGTGCGTCTTGGAGCAGCGCTTTCATCCGTGCGAGCGCTTTATCTTGTTGGCCTGCGGTGAAATCCAGATCGGCCCGCATCGCGCCAAACAGCCGCGCATTGGGCGTGCCCTTGGCCTGCGCGATCAGCGTGTCCAATTCGGTTGCCGCGGCCTGCGCGCCCCGGCTTTGCGCCAGGAACTGCACCAGTTGCACATAGCCATCGCTTTCCGAGGCTGGATCGCCCGCCAGTTTGCGTAGGAAATTGGCCGCGCCATCGGGGTCATCGCGCAGCACATACCACGCGATCAGGGCGGTGCGGGTCTTGGGATCGTCGGGAAACAGCTCTTGCATCCGCTTGAGCTGTGCGCCGATCTGATCGTTGCGCTTGAGCGCGGCCAGCAGTTCGAGCCGCATCACCTGCAACCGATATTGCGCAGGCTTTTGAAGCAGCGCCGTCTTAATTGCGCTGAGCGCGCCCTCTTGATCGCCCTGCGCATTCAACGTGTCAATCAGCACATGCCACGCGGTCGCGACATCGGGCGCGCGTTGCGTCAGAGCGCGGGCCTTGGTGCCGATATCGGCGTAGGCCGAGGTCTCGTTGCTTGCCATTGCCGCGCGCAGTTGCAAGGCCAGCCCCACCGCCAGCGCGCCCGGATCATCGGGGGCCAAATCCAGCGTGGTGTTCATCTGGCGGCGCGCCTCATCCATATTGCCCGAGCGCAGCGACAGTTCCGCCAGCAAGCGATGGGGATCGACCAGATCGGGATATTGCTCGCTCAGGCGCAGATATTGGCCATAGGCCTCTTGCACGCGCCCGGTTGCCAAAAGCAGATCGCCATATTCGCGTCGCGCCGCCTTATGAGAGACGTCGTATTGAAACACGTTGCGCAACTCGATCATGGCGCGGGGCACGTCGCCTTTTGCAACAAGCGCCATCGCCGACTGGTAATAGTCGTCCGCTTTTTCCTGTTTGCTCTTGCAGCCTGCCAATGCGAGTGCTGCACAAAGCAAGATCACGGCGGGTTTTGCCCCGATGTGTCGCGCCATCTGCCCTTGCCTCAATATTTACTTATGCGCTCTGAGTGGCGCTTTGCGACAGATTAGCCACAAATGGGTGATCAATAAAGACATTCTCGGGGCACAGGGTGACACGGAGCCCCTTTGAGACCCGTTTGGTACGAAAACTGAGGCCATTGCGCCGCATATTTCGCCGCTCATGCAAGCATTTGTTGCGAAATCCACCGATTTACGCTTCATTAAGCGCGAACGATAACGAGGCCAAAGGCCCGGATACAGGCATGGATGAGATTTACACCGATTTTTTCGGGCTGAAGGAGCGACCGTTTTCGCTGCTGCCAGATCCCGAGTTCCTCTACTGGTCGCCCGAGCATAAGCACGCGGCGACGATGCTCGAATATGGGCTATTTTCGCGCGCGCCGATCACGCTGATCACGGGCGAAGTGGGGGCGGGCAAGACCACCTTGCTGCGTCATCTGATGGCCACGATCACCGAAAACGTCACGATCGCGCTGGTCTCCAATGCGCGCGGCACGCGCGAGGATCTGATCCGCTGGATCATGCTGGCCTTGGGTGAGCGGGTCGCGCCGGGCGAGGATTACGTGCTGATCTTTGACCGGTTCCAGCAGTTTCTGATCTCGGAATATGCGGCGGGGCGGCGCGTGGTCGTGGTGATCGACGAGGCGCAAAACCTAGATGCAGGTGTTCTGGAAGAGCTGCGCATGATCACCAATATCAATGCTGACAAGGATGAGCTGGTGCAGCTGATCCTGATGGGGCAGCCCGAGCTGCGCGATTTGATTGCCCAGCCACAATTGCGCCAGTTCGCGCAGCGTGTCGGGGCAGGGTTCCATCTGGGGCCGATCGGGGCGGATTGCGCCCAGCCCTATGTTGCCCACCGCCTTGAGGTGGCCGGTGCCACGCATGAGATTTTCACCCCAGAGGCCGCGCAAAAAGTGCATGCCTATACCGGCGGCATCCCGCGGCTGATGAACCAACTTTGCGATCTGGGGATGGTCTATGCCTATTCGGCGCGCTCTGATCAGGTCAGCACAGAGATCATCGACAAGGTGATCGAAGACAACGTCTTTTATCTGCCCGTCGAGGCGCAGGGCAAACCCCGCGTGGTAACAGGTGCAAGCACATTCCGATCCGGGCGTGCGGCGGTGCAGGGAGGGGCGTGATGCAAGGCGCGCGTTTCTATCTCAACATGCTGCTGCGCCGCATTCACTGGCTGATCCTGCTGACGCTTTTGGGCACGGCAGCGGGGCTGCTGGTGGCGCGCTCCATCAACCCGATCTATGAGGCCGATGCACTTTTGGTGGTTGAGGGCGATAGCATTCCCGACAAGCTGGCGACGAGCACGGTACAGACCGACACCAACGCCAAACTTCAGGTGATCCGCAAGCGCGTGATGTCGCGCGAAAGCCTGCTTGATATCGCCAAGCGGATGAACCTTTATTCGAACCTGCGCCTCGATTCTGGCGCGCGCGATGCTGATGCTGTCTTTGCCGCGCTGTCCAATTCGATCAAGATCGAGATCACCGGTCAGACCAAAGACCGCCGTGCGCCCGAACAGGCGACCTTTCTGACAATCGCCTATCTGTCGGGACGCCCCGCGCAGGCGGCGCAAGTTGCCAATGAGTTGGTGACCCGCGTGCTGAAAGAAGACAGCGATATTCGCACGAAATCGGCGCGTGACACGCTTGATTTTTTCACCCGCGAGGCTGATCGGCTGTCGGGGGAGTTATCGAAATCCTCGTCTGCGATCTTGAAATTCAAGCAGGAGAACGGCGAAGCCCTGCCCGAACGGCTGAATATCATGCGCGATCAGGCGACGGAATTGCAGAGCGAGCGGGCCAAGATCACCGCGCAGAAAACCGCGCTGGAAGATCAGCGCGACAAGCTGATCCGACGCCATGAACTGTCGGGCGACAAGGTCAATCTGGATGCGATCTACCCGCCGCAGCTGCGCAATCTGGCGCAGTTGAGCGCGCAGCAACTGGCGCTGCAAGCCGTCTTGGCGCAAGACGACCCGAAACTGGCCGCGCTGGGGGCACAAATTGCCAGCCTGCGCTCCAAGGGGCTGCCCGCCATGCCGAAAAATGGCGATGCCTTTGACGCGCGGTTGCGTGAGTTGGAAGACGATATTTTTACCGCCGATGCGCAGATGCAGGCCAATCGCGAACTCTATAGCCGCATCCAAAGCGATATTCTGCGCGTGCCCGCGAATGCCGCGACGCTGGATGCGCTTCAACTTGATCACGACAATCTACGCGATCAATACGACAAAGCGATCAGCGCGCGTGCTATGGCCACGACCGGCGACACGATTGAATCGCTGTCCAAAGGCGAGCGGCTGACGGTGATCAATCAGGCGGTTGCGCCAAGCGCGCCGGTCAAGCCCAATCGCAAGACGATCATGCTGGCGGGCTTTGGTGCGGGCTTTGTGCTAGGGCTGTTGGTGATCGTGGCGTTTGAACTGCTCAATCCCGGAATTCGCCGCCCCGAAGACCTGACCTCCAAACTGGGCATCACAGCGTTTGCAACGCTGCCCTATGTCAGCACGGCGGCGGATAAGGCGTTGAAACGGCGTCGTCTGGTGCTGTCCTCGGGGGCGGTAGGATTGGCGCTGATCGCGGTGGTGGTGTTGGTGGGCGTGCTCTACAAGCCGCTCGATCTGGTATTTTAAGAGAGGGGGCTGAGCCATGGTAGAACGACTGCGCGATGCGATCGCCCAAGCCCGCGCAAGCCGCGAGAGCAAACCTCTGAGCGAGCTGCGCCCACGCGCCAGCGAACGTGCCACGATGACGTTGCGCCCGGGCGTGTCGGGGGCGGCGTGGCAAGCGTTTGATCCTTGGGCGCCCTCGCCACGGCTGATGGAGGCGGCGCGGATCGTCACCACCGAGCCGCGCGCCGAAGCCGCGCCGTTTGATCTGATGCGCACCAAGATCTTGCAGCAGATGCGCGCTAATGGCTGGAAACGTCTGGCGATCACCTCGCCCTCGGCAAGCTGCGGGAAATCGACGATTGCGCTCAATCTGGCGTTTTCGCTGGCCCGTCAGGAAGAGCTGTTCAGCGTGCTGATTGAGGCCGATCTGCGCCGCCCCTCTTTGGCACGGATGTTGCAGCTAGACAGTGGCGCGCAGGTGTCTGAGGTTCTGGATGGCTGTGCCGATCTGCGCGAGCACGCGTGTCGCTACGGGTCAAACCTTGCGATTGCGACGAATGCGCGGGCGGTCGAAAACCCCTCCGAGCTGATCCAGGCGCAGACCTGTGCGCAGGTGCTTGACCGGATCGAGGCGCTGTATCAGCCCGATCTGATGGTGTTTGACACCGCGCCCGTTCTGGTCAGCGACGACACGTTGGCGCTGGCGGCGCATGTGGATTGCGTACTGATCATCGCAGCCACCGAAGAGACGACGATCAAAGAGATCGACATTTGCGAACGCGAATTGGCTGAGCGCACCAATGTGATGGGCGTCGTGGTCAACAAGTTCCGCTTTTCAGGGCCGCAATATGGTTATGGCTACGGCGCAGAGACTGGCCGTTAACGCCCGTTCGCATGGGGCGCCCTCAGCCACGGCGCCGTGAAAACCCCATGCCACACAGGGCTTTTGACATATCCTCGGCGGTGTAGGGCTTGCGCAGCATCGCGCCGCTGGGGAAATCGGCAATCGCGCCTTCGACCTCGTCATAGCCGGTCGAATACAGGATCGGCACTTGCAGCCGCGCCAGCGCCAGTGCGGCATCCAGCGAGGTCTCGCCCCCCAGATCAATATCAAGCAGCGCCAATGTCGGCACCAGCCCGCCCTCGATCAGGCGCAAGGCCTCATCCAGTGTGCCACAGGTTTGCACCTGATGCGCGCCCAACTCATTAAGCATCTCTGCCGCGTCATAGGCCACGATCAGCGCATCCTCAAGAATCAGCGCCGTGCCATCTAGGTGGCGCGCGGCATGGCTTAATTCAGGCGTGCAATCATTCATAACACGACCCCGCACAGGCACGCCGCCCAGCCAAGGGCTGAGCGAACATAAAAAGTCTCAGCACATGAAGACGTCATCACAAACCCCCAAGACAGCAGCACGCCCCAATTTGGGAAATGATTTCCGCACAGTGGCCAACTTCTCGGCCCGTGTCGTTAATCTATGACATGAACGTCTCGCAAAAGCGACAAACGCCTGTTTGGGTTGCACAATCTGCGGATTTCCGCCGATCCGCGTCGCGATTCCGCCTAGGTAGGCCAAATCCCTCACGAAAGTGGCGCGGTATTTAGGCAGGGAACCGCCTGAGCGATCCTGACGTTTAACATTTGACATACAATGAGGTTCAAATGGCCCGCAAATGTGACATCTGCCCCTTTGCCGAAAACCCCGGCTTTCAAGCTCCGTCCAAAGAAGACTGCGCCGTCGTCAAGATGCACCGGGTCGGTGAATTGCAAGTTGAGGCGGGGCGGCCGATCTTGGAGGAGGGCAGCGATCCGCAGCAGTTTTTCACTTTGCTGGAAGGGCAGGCGCTGCGCTATCACACGTTGGAAGATGGTCGCCGTCAGGTGCTGAATTTCCTGTTTCCGGGGGATTTGATCGGGCTGGAGCCGATCATGCTGGGGGCCTCAAGCCACGCGGTTGAGGCGCTGAGCCCGGTGACCCTGTGCGTCTTTGATCGCGCTCAGGTTTGGAAAATGTTTTCGCAAATGCCCGAACGCGCCTTCATGCTGACATGGCAGGTGGCACGCGAAGAGCATTTTCTGGGCGAGGCTCTGATCTCGGTCGGGCAGCGCTCGGCGCGCGAATCCCTGGCTTGGGCGTTTGTGTCGGTTTGGGACCGCGCCGGGCAGTCTGGCTTGGTCAAAGGGGGGCAAATGCCCTTTCCCGTGCGCCAACAGGATCTGGCCGATGCGCTGGGGCTGTCACTTGTGCACACCAATAAAACGCTTTCGCGGCTGCGCGCCGAAAATCTGGTCAAGTGGCGCGACGGCGTGTTGCGCCTGCCGGATCGCGACGCACTGGCTCGCGTCGGTTTGGTTGACGAAACTGTCATCAGAAAACGCATCTACCTGTAACGGTAAACGCCCGGTGCAAAGGCTTGTCTGTCATCGCAGATGAGCCCCTGAATATGCGGGCTTTGTGCCTGTTTTCGCGTGGACGCGGCGTGAAACGGTGCAGGCGGGAAATCTGCGTCACTTTGCTCCTTCATCCCTTTGAGAACGCTCAAATCTTCACGGAATGATCACGCCGCGATCACAAGGCAGAGAGTTTCGCCGCAATGGCCTGTATTTTTACCCCTGATTTCAACCTTTCGCCCCTGAATTTGTTGATAAAAAAATTGAGTGTCGCAGGCGCGTGATAGGATTTGTTGTTTAAAAACAAAATGTTCCACGCTCAGGTGCGACATTTTGTCAAGTTTGATTGACCTGCGACAACCTGCCCTAGGTGACATTTCATCGCGCGTAAGACGGCTGTAAGACCGCCTTCAGATACGTGTGACGGAATGGGGAATAGAAAGGTATTCCAGGGTGTTTAAAAACTTGTACCAGCGCTCGCGCCACCTGACCCTTCCCGCCCTTTTGGCGGGTTCGGCTGTGTGGTTGTCGGGGTGCGCAGAGAATGGGGTCATGTCACCGCTCGGCCCCATCGCGGCGGCTGAAAAGTCGCATATGATTGTGTTCTTTCTCTGGATGCTTCCGGTGTGCCTGCCGATCCTGATCGGCCTGCCGTGGATCCTGATTAAATATCGCCGCAAGGGCGGCACCGGGGCTTATCATCCGGAATGGTCGCACTCGACCTTGGCTGAGGCCGTGATCTGGGGCGGCTCCAGTGTGGCCGTTGTCATTCTGGGCGTTCTTGTCTGGATGAACACGATCTCTGAGGACCCCTACAAGCATACGGGTGCAAACCCGATCAAGGTGCAGGTTGTCGGGTCCGAGTGGAAATGGATGTTCATTTACCCCGGCAAGATGGCGAGTGTGAACAAGGTCGTGCTGCCTGAAAATACTCCGGTTGAGTTTGACATCACCGCGACAGGCGCGATGCAAAGCTTCTGGATTCCGCGTCTGGCCGGGCAGATCTATGCCATGCCGGGCATGCAGACCAAGATGAACATGACCACCGGCGAACTGGCCCAACTTGAAGGCTTCAACAGCCAGTTCAACGGCGCCGCTTTCCCGCTGGACAAGTTCGAAGTCGACGTCGTGACCAAGGCTCAATATGACGCCTTCTTGCAAGAGCCGCGCAAGCCTTGGGCCGATCTGTTGACCCAGTTCAAAAAGGTCGCGACCTGGGACGGTCCGCAGATTTTTGACGCTCCGCCCAAAGGCTGGTGGGACAAGGCGTCGATGAACCCGGACCTCGCGAATGAGGGGGGGGCTGCAATTCTGCCCGACGCCGCGCCCGAGCAAAAGAAGATCGACGATGCCATTCGCAACGAGCTTCATATTTCCCAAAATCAATCCCAAGGGGACGCGCAATGAGTATTCTTGGTAGCCTAAAATGGGACGATATTTTTATCGTTCCCTTCTTTAAGGAGCCGTCGCTCTCGACCGGTATCGCGGCCGCTGCAGGCGGGATCGTGGTGCTGGGCGCGTTGGCGGTGCTGGTATTGCTGACCGTCAAGGGCTGGTGGAAGCCGCTTTGGACGCATTGGATCACCACGCTCGATCACAAGAAAATCGGTGTGATCTATATCGTGCTGGCGGCGATCATGCTGATCCGGGGTATCCTGGAGGCGGTCGTGATGCGCGCCCAGCAGGTTGCGCCTGCGCCGGGTTTTCTGTCGGTCGAACACCATGCCGAGCTGTTCTCGACCCATGGCACGATCATGATCTTCTTTGTCGCGATGCCGCTGTTGATCGGCTTGATCAACGTGGTGATGCCGCTGCAAATCGGCGCGCGCGATATGGAGTTCCCGTTCATGAACGCGATCTCGCTGTGGCTGTCGGTTGGCGGCGCGGCGCTGGTCATGGCCTCGCTGGTCGTTGGCCATTTTGAGACCGGTGGCTGGACGGCCTATCCGCCCTACACGGGCATCAAACTGTCGCCCAATGAGGGGGTGGATTACTGGATCTGGTCGCTGATGCTGACCGGTATCGGCACCACGCTGTCGGGCATCAACTTTGCCGTTACGATCTACAAGCAACGTGCCCCCGGCATGACGCTGATGAAGATGCCGATCTTTGCCTGGACGACGCTGTGCACCGCGATCCTGATGATCTATGCAATGGTGCCGCTGGCAGTCGCCTCGGTGATGCTGGCGCTGGATCGCCACGCGGGCTTCCACTTCTTCACCGCCACGCAGGGCGGCAACATGATGAACTTTGCCAACCTGTTCTGGCTGTTCGGTCACCCCGAAGTTTACATCCTGATCCTGCCGGCCTTTGGTGTGTTCAGCCATGTCATCCCGACCTTCTCGGGCAAGAAGCTGTATGGTTACACCTCGCTGGTCTGGGCGACAGTCGCGATTGCGGTGCTGTCCTTTACGGTTTGGGTTCACCACTTCTTCACGATGGGTCAGACCGCGCATCTCAACGCAATTTTCGGCATCGCCACGATGACGATTGGCGTGCCCACGGGTGTGAAAGTCTATAACTGGATGCTCACGATGTGGCGCGGCAAGCTGCGCTTCTCGACGGCGATGCTGTTCTCGGCGGGCTTCATGTTCACCTTCGTGATCGGCGGGATTACGGGCGTCATGCTCGCCAACCCGGTGATCTCGTTTGCAGCCCATAACTCGCTGTTCTTGGTGGCGCACTTCCACAACATGCTTATTCCGGGCCTGCTGTTTGGGATGTTCGCGGGTATCAACTACTGGTTCCCGCTCGCGTTCGGCTTCCGTCTGGACGAAACTTGGGGACGTCGCAGCTTCTGGCTGTGGATGGTTGGCTTTTACCTCACCTTCATGCCGCTCTATGCGATCGGTCTGATGGGGGCGCCGCGCCGGATGGCCTTCTTTACCGACCCGGCCTATCTGCCGTGGCTGTTGGTCTCGATGGTTGGTGCGCTTGCGGTGCTGGGCGGTTTGACCTCGCAGGTCATTCAGGTCTGGGTGTCGATCAAGAATCGCGAAAGCCTGATGGTGCCCGCGGGCGATCCGTGGGATGGCCGGGGTCTGGAATGGTCGCTGGGTTGCCCGGTGCCTGAACATGACTTCACCACGATCCCCAACATCACCTCGCGTGAGCCCTGGGTCGAGGCGAAAGAGCGCGGTTTGCGCGTCATGGAGCCGACCGAATTCGTCGACATCCACCTGCCCAAAAACACCTCCATGGGGTTCTTGGTCGCGATGGTGGCAACCGTTGGCGCCTTTGGCCTGATCTTTGAAATGTGGTGGCTTGGTGCGCTGTGCTGGATCGCGATGTTCGTGCTGGTGCTGATCCGCTCCTATGACACGGATTGGGAAAAAACCGTCACCGCCGAGGAGCTGCGTGCCGATTACGAGCGTCACAAGCATGTCGTCGAGACGACCCCCAAAGTCAGCCTTGATGACGAATTCACCACTAAGAACCGTGGCTTGGTCTTCGATATGGAGAAAGCAGTATGAGTGCGACAACCACCAATCTGGGGGCACATGCCCCCAGCGATCAGGGTCACGACCACGGCCACGCCCATGGTCATGACAAATCGGGGACGGTGATCTTCGGCTTCTGGATTTTCCTGATGTCCGACCTCATCGCGTTCTCGCTGTTCATCGCAACCTATGCCGATGCCGAATGGCATGGCATCGCCAGCGGCCCCAGCCCGCATCAGTTGTTCAGCCTTGGGCTGCCGACGGTGGAGACGATGGCGCTGTTGATCTCGACCTTCACCTTCGGGATTTGCACGCTGGGCATGAAATACAATGCCACCATGCGCCGCACGATCGGCTGGCTTGTGGTGACGCTGATCTTCGGCGCGATCTTCCTTGGGATTGAACTCTATGAATTCCACGAGTTCTGGATCGAGGGGAACACGCCGCAGGTCTCGGGCTTTCTGAGCGCCTATTACGCGTTGGTCGGGATGCACGGGCTGCACGTCACCAGCGGCATCATCTGGGGCCTTCTGTTGATCGTTCAGATGAAAACGATGGGCATGACCGAGCTGGTCAAAACCCGTCTGATGCGTCTGGGCCTGTTCTGGCACATGCTTGATATCGTGTGGATCGCGCTGTTTACGAAAATCTATCTGATGGGGGTGCTGTCATGAGTGCGGTTTCTTCTGATCTCGGCATGGATAGCGCCGAATATAAACGCGATATCGCGCGCTATGGCTGGGGCTTTGGCCTGTCGGTGGTGTTGACGCTGGCCTCTCTGGTCATCGTCGCGGGCGGGCTGTTTCCCGGCGTCGCCTGGGGCACGGTTGGCCTGTTGGGCATCGCCCAGCTTGTGATTCAGTTCTGGGCCTTCATGCACCTCGATTTCTCGATGGAATCGCGCCGCGATCTGTATCTGGTGATGTTCTCGTTCCTGATCGTGATCATTTTGGCGGGAGGCACGGTCTGGGTGCTGGCCGATCTGGCAAGCCGGATGGGCATGGGCGACATGAGCAAGATGTCTACGCCGATGGTCACCGATATGGGCACGCCTGCTACGCAGGCCCCTGCGACGGGGATGAAGGAGATGTCGGGCTCCAATTAAGAGCCAGACCTCGAACAGATCAGGAAAGGGCGGCCCTCGGGTCGCCCTTTTTCATGCGCGCTGCGTGACGTCTTGCGAGGCGAGCGACACCGCCTTGATCATCGCATGACACTCCAGACCCGCGCGCAACCCAAGCGCGGCAACCGAGCGCGTGGTGAGGCGCGCCAACAGCCGTTCCTCCCCCAGCGCCAGCTGCACGAAAACCGAGGGGCCGTCGGGCGCGCCGATCTCCAGCACCGTGACGCGCAAGATATTGAGCGCCGAGACCTGCTCGGGCCGCGCCAGCGCCAGCGTCACATCCGCGCCGTGAATTTGCAGCCCCAATTGCGCACCGATCGGGGCGCTCGGCGCTTCAAGGAAAATCGCCCCGCCCGCCGTCTCGACCCGCGCCAGACCATCGCTGTCTTGCGCCACGACCCGCCCCGAAATCAGCGCCCCCGCCGCGCGTCCGCCAAAGCCCCCCGCCGCGCCCGGATCGGCCAGCACATCGCGCGCCGGACCAAAGGCGCGCAGGTGCCCGTCCTCAAGCAGCGCGACAGAACTGGCCAGCCGCGCGACCTCAGCCGGGGCATGGCTGACATAGAGGATCGGTAGCTTGACCTCATCGCGCAGGGTCTCGAAATAGGGCAGGATCTCGGCTTTGCGCGCACTGTCAAGCGCTGCCAGCGGCTCGTCCATCAGCAACATGCGCGGCTTGGACAACAGCGCGCGCCCCAAAGCCACCCGCGCGGCCTCGCCCCCCGACAGCGCGCCGGGACGCCGATCCAGCAGCGCGCCAAGCCCAAGCATCTCGACCGCGCGATCAAAGCGGATCACGCCGGGGCCGGGGGCGGCAAAGCGCGCGCCATAATTCAGGTTCGCGCGCACGTCGAGATGGGGAAACAGCCGCGCCTCTTGAAAGACATAGCCGATGCGGCGGCGATGGGGGGCAAGGTTGATGCCCGCCTCTGTGTCCAGCACCACATCGCCCCCCACCGCAATGCGCCCCAAATCGGGGCGCAGTAGCCCCGAAACCGCATTCACCACCGTGCTTTTGCCCGCGCCCGAATGGCCAAACAGCGCGGTGATTCCGCCCGGCGCGTTCAGTGCAAGATCCAGCGTGAAGCCCGCGAACCGATGTTTCAGCGCAATCTCAAGCATCGCGCCCCGCAATCCGGGCGGCAACCCGTTTGGCCAAAACCTCTGAGACCAAAAGCGCACCCAAGGCCAGCGTGATCGAGATCACCACCAGCTTTACCGCAGAGCTTTCGCCACCGGGCACCTGCAACGCGCTATAGATCGCCAGCGGCAGGGTCTGGGTCTGGCCGGGAATGTTGGACACGAAGGTGATCGTTGCGCCAAATTCGCCCATCGCCTTGGCAAAAGCGGTGATCGCCCCGGCAATAATGCCGGGCACGATCAGCGGCAGCGTAACGCTCACAAAGACCCAAAACCGCGACGCTCCCAGCGTAGAGGCCGCAGCCTCGAGCTTAGGGTCCACCGCCTCAATCGCCAAGCGGATCGCGCGCACCATCAGCGGGAATGCCATCACCCCCGCCGCCAGCGCCGCCCCCTTCCAGTCAAAGGCCAGCCGGATACCAATGCGCGCCAGCGCCGCCCCGATCACCCCATTGGGCGCAAAGCCCATCAACAGCAGATAGCCCGTCACAACGGGGGGCAATATCAGCGGCAGATGTACGATCCCGTTAAGCAATCCATGCCCCACAAAGCGCCCGCGTGCCAAAGCATAGGCCACCGCGACGCCCAGCGGCAGCGAACAAGCCGTGGCCACCCCCGCCACCTTGAGCGATAGCGTCACCGCCTGCCAATCCTGTGGCGAGAGCCAACTCACGGCAGAACCACGAACCCTTGGGCGCGAAAGATTTTGGCGGCTTGGGGGGTGCGCAGCGCGGCATAAAAACTGTGTGCCGCTGCGCTGTCGCTCAGGCGCGCGGCGGGGTAGCGGATCGGTGGGTGGCTGCCCTCGGGGAAGGTCGCCACCACATGCACGCGCGGTTCGGCCACCGCATCGCTTTCATAGGTGATGCCATAGGGCGCGGCCCCGAGCGCCACCATCATCAACGTGGCGCGCACATTGTCGCCCTGCGCCACATCGGGGGCGATGCCCTGCCAGAGCCCGAAATGCGCGAGCGCTGCCTTGCCATATTGACCTGCAGGCACCGCATCGACCAGCGCCATCGCCAACTTGCCGCCCTTTAACAAGGCTTTCAGATCGAGCTCGGAGGACAGCGTGACGGGGGGGGCGTTTTCATCATGCGCGATCACCACCAGATGATTGGCCAGCAAATCCTCGCGCGCCTTGATATCGCCCGTCTTGGCCACGACCTCCATCCAGCCGGGATTGGCGGAGATAAAGATATCGACGGGCGCCCCGGCCGCGATCTGGCGCGCCAGCGCCCCCGATCCAGCGTAAGAGATATGGGCGACATTGCCAGTCTGCGCCTCCCAGCCTTGCGCCAACGCATCCAGCGCCGTCTTCATCGAGGCGGCGGCAAACACCGTTACCTCACCAGCGCGCGCGGGCAGGGCAAAACCGAGGGAGAACAACAACAGAGCGAGGAGTCGGATCATGGGCGCAGACCTTTTGCAAAGCCGATATGTTTTAGTGAACATATTGCATGCTGCACATCTATGACAAGCCGCTTTTCGCCCGCGTCCAAATTCTTGAAATATCCCGGGGGAATTGGCCGCAGGCCAAGGGGGCAGAGCCCCCTTCCTATCCGTTGATTGTCGCCATCCGGCGACGGGGGCAGAGCCCCTTGCCCGACCGTTGATTGTCGTTTAGCCGGCGACCGCGGCAAGCCGGCACTTTCTTTTCCATGGTGGCTATTCGTAGGCTAAATGGCGGAACTAAATCAGAGACCGAGAGCGCGGCAGTAGAAATCGCGCTTCGCAGCGCGCAGTCCTTCAACTCCGGACGGATAGTCGCGCGGAGCGCCTTCGAGATACCATTTCGTCTTGTAATATGCCGGATGTGGCAATGCCATGATGCGGTCTCCATCAATGCCCCCCTGCTTAACAGCAACTTTGTGTAATTCGTTTGCAGCTTTGCCGCCGAGTGCGACGACACGAACGGGTTGGACTTGCGCGATCTCATCCGCGAGAATCTCACTACAGAGCTGCCTGCCTCGCTTATCCTTCAACAGCAAGTTGCCGGGGCCGGCGAAAACCTTCACCGCATCTGTCAGCCACACATCATAGCTGGCATCGAGACAAGCGCGGATGACATCCCACATCGCTGGATGGTGTGCTTTGACCTGTCTGCCCGGGTTGATGTAGTGGCGATATCGCTCGCTGTCGATTCCGAAGAAAGTTCCGATGGTTACTACGCCAGGTGTGCCCTCTTTTCGTAGTGGATCCTGGGCGCAGAACATGATCCGCCCACGCGTAGGACGATCGCGAGAGATCAGGCAAGGCAGGTCATAGCCAATGGGATAGCCGGTGAATGGCTCGAGGACATCGCTTGACCAGTCCGACCTTTGAAAGCTCGGCATCTGTCGGCCTTCGGCGTGGCCACAATGGAATTCCTCCCGAAGTCCGTCTGACACACGCGTCAGGCTCTCTTTGGAAAAGAGCTTTTCCTGGGATTGGATGAAATCAGGCCAGCCGCCCTTGTTAAACAAGACGTCTGCATCGAATGCTTGGGTGCTGGAAGTCGGCTTGGTCATATCAAATCCTTGGGATTAAAAATGGATGTTCGGCCTTTGAGTGCGCCGGTGCATTCAGCGCCGACGGTGAGGCATAATATGGAGTTGGCTCCGCGCCGTCGTATTTAGCGCCAATCCATTGACCGGCCCCCGAGTGGCCCATTGTTCATAGCGAGATGCTACGGGTTTGGTTATGATAATCATGGGTTTTGGTTTGGGCAATCACACCGGGCGCGGAGCCTCAAATTGCTCAATCGTCCAGCGCGCTTGTAGTGTCGCCCAGTTCCCCAGCGATGCCCCGTCTCACAGCGCCTGCTCTTGCGCCTCATCCCGATCCCATACCCTGGAACGCAAACTGCCGAGATCCATGTGGATCTCGGCAGCCAGACCGTCTTTGGACTCGGGGGCCGGTAGGAGGGTGATACATCGGACCAGGGCCGCGAGTTCTTCGTTGGCGCGGGCGACGAGATCTGGATCGCCGAGCAGCGCTTCGAGATCGTGTAGCGCCTGCTCGAAGATCGCGGGAATGTCGGGCGGTGTGGCGTCTTTCTCGGCCTGCTGGGCCTCCAAATGCGCGATCCGATCTTCGAGTGCCGTGATCTCGGCTTTGAGTTCCTTGTCGCGCGCACTGTAATCCGCAAAGTCAGCGCTCTTTTCGATCGCGCGCATGATGCCGTCGCGCGCCTTGCGAGCCAACGCAAGTTGCGCTTTTGCAGCCTTGATCGCAGCGCCGAAATCTGTGCTTTCGAGCGCGCGCAGCTCAGCTTGAAACGCAGCCTCGAATTGCGCCATCAGATCCGCATTGCGAAGCTCGGCGCGCAGCGTATCAAAGACACGGGCCTCGATCCGGTCTTGACGGATCGTGTATTTGTTGTTGCAGGCGCCCTTGCGGGCCTCGCGACACTGAAAGCGTTTCCGACCCACTTTGATATAGGGCGCACCGCAGCAGTCGCAGACCAGCAAGCCGCTCAGAAGGTGCTTCGAACGACGCGCCGCCTGAGGGTTTCCCGAGACGG